>NZ_JAUSZN010000001.1:5020000-5627500 GCF_030817595.1 Neobacillus niacini | reverse complement strand
CACGGTTTCAGGATCTCTTTCACTCCCCTTCCGGGGTGCTTTTCACCTTTCCCTCACGGTACTGGTTCACTATCGGTCACTAGGGAGTATTTAGCCTTGGGAGATGGTCCTCCCAGCTTCCGACCGGATTTCACGTGTCCGGCCGTACTCAGGATCCACTCAGGAGGGAACGAAGTTTCAACTACAGGGTTTTTACCTTCTATGACGGACCTTTCCAGATCGCTTCATCTACCCCGTTCCTTTGTAACTCCATGTTGAGTGTCCTACAACCCCAAGAGGCAAGCCTCTTGGTTTGGGCTATGTCCCGTTTCGCTCGCCGCTACTCAGGGAATCGCGTTTGCTTTCTCTTCCTCCGGGTACTTAGATGTTTCAGTTCCCCGGGTCTGCCTTCAATACCCTATGTATTCAGGTAAAGATACTGCTCCATTACGAGCAATGGGTTCCCCCATTCGGAAATCTCCGGATCAAAGCTTACTTACAGCTCCCCGAAGCATATCGGTGTTAGTCCCGTCCTTCATCGGCTCCTAGTGCCAAGGCATCCACCGTGCGCCCTTTCTAACTTAACCTAAAAGGTTATTTTCTTCTTAATTACTTAAGAGAGAAAAACTAATGTGGCGATTCTCGGTTTTACTTTGACTTCTTCTTACGATTATCTAGTTTTCAAGGAACAAAATGTAATGAGAGAAATTGCACTCTCAAAACTAAACAAACAAGTAACAGTCAACGGTTTATCAGTCTACAAGGACTGCATTATCCTTAGAAAGGAGGTGATCCAGCCGCACCTTCCGATACGGCTACCTTGTTACGACTTCACCCCAATCATCTGTCCCACCTTAGGCGGCTGGCTCCTTACGGTTACCCCACCGACTTCGGGTGTTACAAACTCTCGTGGTGTGACGGGCGGTGTGTACAAGGCCCGGGAACGTATTCACCGCGGCATGCTGATCCGCGATTACTAGCGATTCCGGCTTCATGTAGGCGAGTTGCAGCCTACAATCCGAACTGAGAATGGTTTTATGGGATTGGCTTAACCTCGCGGTTTTGCAGCCCTTTGTACCATCCATTGTAGCACGTGTGTAGCCCAGGTCATAAGGGGCATGATGATTTGACGTCATCCCCACCTTCCTCCGGTTTGTCACCGGCAGTCACCTTAGAGTGCCCAACTGAATGCTGGCAACTAAGATCAAGGGTTGCGCTCGTTGCGGGACTTAACCCAACATCTCACGACACGAGCTGACGACAACCATGCACCACCTGTCACTCTGTCCCCCGAAGGGGAACGTCCTATCTCTAGGAGTGTCAGAGGATGTCAAGACCTGGTAAGGTTCTTCGCGTTGCTTCGAATTAAACCACATGCTCCACCGCTTGTGCGGGCCCCCGTCAATTCCTTTGAGTTTCAGCCTTGCGGCCGTACTCCCCAGGCGGAGTGCTTAATGCGTTAGCTGCAGCACTAAAGGGCGGAAACCCTCTAACACTTAGCACTCATCGTTTACGGCGTGGACTACCAGGGTATCTAATCCTGTTTGCTCCCCACGCTTTCGCGCCTCAGCGTCAGTTACAGACCAGAAAGCCGCCTTCGCCACTGGTGTTCCTCCACATCTCTACGCATTTCACCGCTACACGTGGAATTCCGCTTTCCTCTTCTGTACTCAAGTCCCCCAGTTTCCAATGACCCTCCACGGTTGAGCCGTGGGCTTTCACATCAGACTTAAAGGACCGCCTGCGCGCGCTTTACGCCCAATAATTCCGGACAACGCTTGCCACCTACGTATTACCGCGGCTGCTGGCACGTAGTTAGCCGTGGCTTTCTGGTTAGGTACCGTCAAGGTACCGGCAGTTACTCCGATACTTGTTCTTCCCTAACAACAGAGCTTTACGACCCGAAGGCCTTCATCGCTCACGCGGCGTTGCTCCGTCAGACTTTCGTCCATTGCGGAAGATTCCCTACTGCTGCCTCCCGTAGGAGTCTGGGCCGTGTCTCAGTCCCAGTGTGGCCGATCACCCTCTCAGGTCGGCTACGCATCGTCGCCTTGGTGAGCCGTTACCTCACCAACTAGCTAATGCGCCGCGGGCCCATCTGTAAGTGTCAGCCGAAACCGACTTTCAGCTTTTCCTCATGAGAGGAAAAGGATTATCCGGTATTAGCTCCGGTTTCCCGAAGTTATCCCAGTCTTACAGGCAGGTTGCCCACGTGTTACTCACCCGTCCGCCGCTAATCAAAAGGTGCAAGCACCTTTTGATTCGCTCGACTTGCATGTATTAGGCACGCCGCCAGCGTTCGTCCTGAGCCAGGATCAAACTCTCCAAGAAAGTTGATATAGCTCATTTGTTACGTTGGCTAGTTTCTATAGAAGAAACTAATATTTTTTGTTGACGTTCTTGTTTGTTTAGTTTTCAAAGAGCAATTTAAATCACCAGTGAGTCTGTACTACTTAGTAGCTCAAAAGCGACCTCATTAATTTAACACAACCACCATCGTGATGTCAACAACTTTTTAAATTTAATTTTCGTTGCTTAACTCTCTCGAAGAGGACGAGATTTAATATAACATGTTATAAAAATGATTGCAATATAATTTTAAAAGTTTTTTTAAACAATCCTCTTTTATAAATCGACCCTAACACTATCAAGGGAATAAAGTATATTCAACTGTCAAAGGATAATTTAAGGATGAGCATAGAATCTACCTTTGCTTTATATGTAATTAAAGTAGTTTGCCTTAATTATTTATATAAGCAGAGTGTAAAAACTTATTAAATATACATAATCTCCGTTTGCATATATAGAAATTAGGAAAATTCTTTATTAACATAGAAGGGATTTCGTATGATAAAAGTGAATGTTTATTTAAGCATTACTATACTTACTATTATTGGACGTGAGACCCATGGAGAATATTGATTACGATATATTAATAAAGCTCGGCATTTCAGCTGTCTTGGGACTTATCATTGGACTAGAACGGGAATTAAAACGAAAACCTGTAGGACTAAAAACAAGTCTTGTTATTTCTGTAGTAAGTTGCCTGCTAACCATCGTCTCAATAGAATCAGCTTATATGTTTCCGGATTCTGATCATGTAAGAATTACGATGGATCCTCTTCGTCTTGCGGCACAAATTGTTTCTGGAATCGGTTTTCTAGGAGCAGGTGTAATCCTTAGAAGGGGAAATGATAGTATCTCCGGATTAACAACAGCCGCAATGATATGGGGAGCAGCCGGAATAGGAATTGCTGTTGGAGCCGGATTTTTTATTGAAGCGTTTGTTGGTGTTGCATTACTCATCATTAGTGTTGAATTAGTCCCGTACGTCATGAAATTTATTGGTCCAAAACAATTGAGAGAAAAGGAAATCAGTCTTCAATTATTTATCAGAGATAAAATCCAAATCGAAAATGCTATTTCATTCTTAATGGCGAGAAAATATATAATCCGACGGATACGTATAAAGGATTTAGACAATGGTGACCATCTCGTTCAGATATTAGTAGCAGTAGATTACCGTGAAAAAACAACAGATGTATATGATTCTGTTTCAAATCTAGACGGAGTGCAAAAGGTTGAAATAGAAAGTATGGGTCAATAAATTTTTAACAAAAAAATGAAAAATACTATTGCAAGAATGGTATGAGAAAGATATAATTTTTCTTGTACCACACGGGGGCTTAGCTCAGCTGGGAGAGCGCTTGCATGGCATGCAAGAGGTCGTCGGTTCGATCCCGATAGTCTCCATCTCAAAAACCTTTGCGCTGCAAAGGTTTTTTCTTTTTATCTTCAAACAATTCCACGCCTAATGTTAACCTCGAATAGTTTTTACTATCTACATAGTAACAAATATTTTTTCCAAAAAAATGAAATTTTCCCTATTGCTAAATGTATTACTCTGCTCCTATAATAATAAACGAAACAAAAAATTTAATATTTCGAAAAATCTGTTTTCTAAGGAGGGAACGAGTAAATAAAACTAGTTTGTAGTTATTTTTATCCTTATAAGTAATTTGTACATTTTCTACATTGAAAGGGGGAGCTTCCAATGGAGGCACGGAAAATTACAGCAAATTCTGAAAGCGATTACAGTGCTATCGTTCAATCATCTTCTTTCCAAAGATTACTCTCCGAAAAGAAAAAATTCATTATTCCTATCACGATCTTCTTCTTTTGTTTCTATTTTGCATTACCCATTTTAACCTCATACTCAACGGTATTAAATAACAAATTCATAGGCAGTATTTCCTGGGCATGGGTATTCGCATTTCTTCAGTTTGTTATGACATGGGGTTTATGTATGCTTTACTCCAAAAAGGCGGCCAAATTTGACGCGTTAGCTGAAAAAGTTGTCAAAGAAGGAGGTACAAATCAATGAATACTGCTGCTTTTACCATGTTTCTTGGTATCGTTTTCGTAACGTTGGTTATTACATATTACGCTTCGAAACGTACTAAGAATGCAAGTGAGTTTTACACTGCAGGAGGAGGACTTACTGGCTGGCAAAATGGATTGGCTATCGCAGGTGATTATATGTCTGCTGCCTCATTTCTTGGTATTGCTGGTGCAGTCGCACTTACAGGATTTGATGGATTCTTTTATAGTATCGGTTTCCTAGTGGCATATCTAGTTGTTCTGTATTTGGTGGCGGAACCTTTGCGTAATCTAGGAAAATATACATTTGCTGATATGATTGCAGCACGCTTTGAAGCCAAAAAGGTTCGTGGTTTTGCTGCTATGAACACCATAACCATTTCTATCTTTTATATGATCGCTCAGCTTGTTGGAGCAGGTGCACTTATTAAATTATTATTAGGATTGGAATATACTACATCTGTTTTAATTGTTGGGGTATTAATGACCGTATACGTTATTTTTGGCGGTATGCATGCAACAAGCTGGGTTCAAATCATTAAAGCTGTCCTTCTAATGGGAGGTACCTTCTTAATATCGATTGTTGTATTTGCTAAATTTAACTTTAGTATTACGGATATGTTCGACCAAATGAAAACAGCGACACCATTAAAGGAAGCGTTCTTAAATCCAGGTGTAAAATACAAGGATGGTATAGACACCCTTTCATTAAATTTAGGACTAGTATTAGGTACCGCTGGGCTGCCTCATATTCTGGTACGTTTCTTTACGGTTAAAGATGCAAAAACTGCTCGAAGTTCAGTTGTTTATGCAACGTGGATTATTGGGATATTTTATGTAATGACCATATTCCTTGGCTTTGGTGCTGCTGCTTTTGTTGGGACAACTGATATAGTAGCTGCAAATGCAGCAGGAAACATGGCAGCTCCACTTTTAGCACAGGCACTGGGTGGAAATATGCTATTCGCATTTATTTCTGCAGTGGCATTTGCTACCATTCTTGCAGTCGTTGCAGGGCTTGTTCTAACAGCAGCGTCAGCATTTGCACATGATTTCTACAACGAAATTCTAAAAAAAGGAAAGGCCACAGAAAAACAACAGGTAAGTATGGCACGTTGGGCTGCAATTGGTGTGTCTGTGCTATCCATTGTTTTAGCTTTAGGGGCTCAAACCCTTAATGTAGCCTTCCTTGTTTCACTAGCATTTGCTGTAGCAGCCAGTGCAAATTTACCGGTTATTATTTATACAATTTACTGGAAACGCTTTAATACTACCGGAGCCATTTGGGCAATGGTGGTGGGACTTATCTCAGCTATTGGACTTGTAATCATTAGCCCGAATGTTTTCAGTCCTGAAGTTGGAAAAGCCATCTTCGTTGGGAACCCACTTTTCCCATATACGACACCAGGTATTGTTTCAATCCCATTAGGATTTATTGCAGGGTACCTAGGAACGAAACTCTCCAGCCAGAAAGCTGACTTAAAGAAGTATGATGAAGTTTTGGTTAAATCCAACCTAGGAATTGGACAATAATTACGAAACAAGGGACTGAAAGTAGATTCAGTCCCTTGTCTATTTGCTCCGCCTACTCTTCGCTAATCCGGTAGTTGTGCTTTTCCTATCCCTTCTGCTGCCAGCCTGATTAGAGGTAGATTGCTTACCTTTACTTAATCCTGATTTTCCGCTATGTCTAGACGAAGCTTGAGGTTTATTATCCCGCCTATTCCCTCCAGCGCGTCTCTGTTTTTCATCCTTTTTACCTTGGTAAGTCTTTTGCTTAGATGGTTCTTGGTCATTTTTTTGATTACTTCCAGTGTTACCGATGTTTTGTTTTTGGATATTAATATTTAATTCTCTCTCAATTATATCCAGAGTAGGTCGATCATCTGAGGAGTATAAAGTAATAGCCATGCCCTTTGTGCCAGCTCTTCCTGTTCTTCCGATTCGATGGATAAAGCTCTCAGCATCCTGTGGGATGTCATAGTTAAAAACATGTGTTACACCTTCAACATCCAGCCCTCTGGCTGCAACATCTGTTGCTATCAATAATTGAATTTCCCCATCCCTGAAACGTTTCATCACTTGCTCTCTTTTGGCTTGCGATAAATCACCATGCAGTTCATCGCACAAAAATTTATGTGATTTTAACACTTCGTACAACTTCGAGACTCTGCGTTTTGTCCTGCAAAAGATGACAGCTAAATAGGGCCGATGTGTTTCCACCAATTGAATAAGTGTCGCTTGTTTCGCTCTATCAACCGTGTGAATGGCAATGAGTTTAACATTTTCTGCAGGTCCCTGCGTTTTTTCTACTTGGATATATTGTGGTTTATGCATATGCTTGTTAGCTAACGTTCTTATTTCTTCTGGCATGGTTGCAGAAAAAAGCATGGTCTGCCGTTTTTCTGGTGTTTCACTGATAATATCGACCACTTCATTTAAAAAACCAATGTGGAGCATTTGGTCTGCTTCATCAAGAACTAAAAAGGATACTTCCGATAAATCAACCGTTCCTCTGCCAATATGATCTAACAGCCTTCCAGGGGTACCAACTACAATCTGAACATTTTTCTTTAACTTCTTTAACTGTTTATCAACATCCTGCCCTCCATAGACAGCAAGTACATCGACTCCTGGAATATCATCTGTCAATTTTTGAAATTCATCCGTAATTTGTAAAGCCAATTCTCTAGTCGGTGTAACAATAAGAGCTTGTACATATGAAGCGTTCGGATTTATTTTTTCTAAAATTGGCAGTATGAACGCATACGTCTTTCCTGTTCCTGTTTGAGCTTGTGCGATCACATCTTTCCCATCCATCACGGTTGGTATGGTTTTTTCTTGGATTGGTGTGGGTTGAGCTACACCGTAGCTCCTTAATTTATTTACAGTTGATTCAGAAATACCTAATGATTTAAAATCTGGCAACAAAATCCCTACTTTCTCTATCACTAACAATATTTTGCCTTATTAATATTGAGTGTTTAACAACGAAAAGGCAAATATTCTTTTATAAACGAAAAAAGACCTTATTAAATGAAAGGTCTGTCAGCGCTTTTCTATATAGTAATAACTACTTTCACCAAAATCTTTCCGATCAAGCAATAGATGCGTTTCTAGGCTGCACCAGGAAGGCAGTTTATCTTTCAAACCTGGTTCAGTGGATATGATTTCGAGTATATGTCCCTTGTTCAACCGCTTCATAGTGAAGGATAGGTTAATTACGAGCTCTTCATATCCGGTTTTGCCTGCATCATAGATTATGTCCGGCACATATTGAAGTGACATCTATTCAGCTCCCGATCACAGTATTACTTTCATTATAAAAAAATGATATGATGAGGTAAATTCAATTTATCTATTCTATCAATGATTATAAATCGTTTTTGCAAATAGTAAAGGAGTAGAACCAATGGATTTACATCAATTGTATGTATTTACAAAAGTAGTTGAACATAAGAGCTTTTCAAAAGCCGCTGAAGATATATTTTTAAGTCAATCAACGGTTAGTTCGCATATTCAGGCATTAGAAAGAACACTAAATGTAAATCTCTTTGACCGAGTTGGCAGAGAAATTATTCTTACACCATCAGGTGAACGTTTGTATCAGTGGGCTTTAAAGCTTTTATTAATGAAGGATCAGGCGATGCTGGACTTAAAAGAGGGAGCAACAGAGCTAAGAGGTATGATTCGAATCGGTGCCAGTTCTGTACCCGGGCAATTTATGATTCCAAAAATGGTTAAACAATTTAGACAGAAATATCCAAAAGCAACATTTCATATAAACCAATCTTCCTCCAAAAACATAGCTGATAAGGTCCTAAACGGTTCAGTTGATTTCGGTATATTAGGTGAAAAATACGATAACGAAAAGTTATGCTATATTCCTTTATTGAAGGAACACCTAGTACTCATCACATCAAAACAATCTAACATAGTTGGACCTGTCAATATTCAAGACCTTTTAAGTTACCCATTCATTATGAGAAACTCTGACTCAGGAACCAACTCTCTGATTGAAAAGTTTCTGAAAAAAAATCAGATATCAAAGGAGAAAATGAATATTGTAGCCTATACTGAAAACGGACAAAGTCTGATTGAGTTTGTACTCCAGGATATCGGTATTGCCATTATTTCTAAGATGGCAGCTAACGAATATCTTGAAAGAAATTTATTAACGATTCATGAAATCAATGAATTTCATGATGAACGATATTTCTATCTTGTTTATAACAAAAACAAAACGCAGTCCATGTTATCCAAGCTATTTATTGAAGGGGCTAGGGAATGGATCAATTAGGAGGGCTGGATATATACCAGCCCATTTTTTACGGTTTCAGAATAACCTTAATACAATCTTCCGTCTTTGTATCAAACACTTCATATCCATGCTTGGCCTGCTCAAGTGGCAATACATGGGTAATGATGTCACTTATATCAATCTTTCGCTGATTAATCATATCATAGAGAAATGACATATAAGGAATGACTGGCGCCTGTCCCGTTTTGATATCAACGTTGCGCTGGAAGATGTCACCTAGTGGAAAAGCATTATATCTTCCCCCATAAACACCTGTTAGTTGGATGGTTCCACCTTTTCTCACTGCCTGACTGGCAATGACAATCGCTCCCATTGCACCGCCGTGAAGCTTCATTCCCGATGCTAAAAACTCCATCGGGGTCATTTTCCCATCCATTCCGACTGCATCGATTACAATGTCTGCTCCACCCTGAGTAATTTCCAACAGGTAGTTCCCTACATTTTCATGGTCTTCAAAATTTACAATTTCTACTTTGTTTGTCCGTTTTGCGTGCTGCAGGCGGTAGTTGATATAATCAACCGCTATGACCCTCTTCGCACCTTTTAACCAGGCAAACTTTTGTGCAAGTAATCCTACAGGACCGCACCCTAATACGATAACCGTATCATCAGGCTTTACCCCTGCATGGTCAACACTCCAATATGCCGTAGGCGCTGCATCAGCAAGCAGCACAAGTTTCTCGTCTTCCACTTCACAATTTTCCGGAATTTTAAATGGAGTGAAATTGCCAAAAGGAACCCTCATATATTCGGCTTGTCCGCCTGCATAGCCGCCAGTTGTTTCCGAATAACCGAAAAAACCACTTCCTTGACCATGAGGATTACCATTGTCACATTGACTGGTTAGGTCGTGGGTACAATACCAGCAGTGACCACAGCTGACGTTAAACGGGATGATGACTCGATCCCCTTTTTTTAACTTCGTGACTTCTGGACCCACTTCCTCGACAATTCCCATAGGCTCGTGACCGATTACAAAGTCTGTTGGCAAATTTGGAATCATCGCATGAATCAAATGTAAATCAGAACCACAAATGGCTGAGGAAGTAATTTTAACAATAATATCATCTGGATTTTTTATACTGGGGTCTTTTACTTCTCTCACTTCTACATTCTTAATTCCTTGATATGTAACAGCCTTCATCTTAATCCCCCTCCTTTTACTGGTTTGGTGTTGCAAACATCCCTTGGCGATCCGTATCGTTAGGGTAAAGGTTTAGTTTAGCAATCTGGACCGCAGTCTCTGCCGCCTTCATATCAACCGGATACTGTTCTTTAAAGTTATGTGGGTGCAGCCAGCCTTTCTTAATCATTAAATCAGCAATTTCTGTATGCAAATCGATGGCTGCCTCCATTTGCTTGTGAAAAATTCTTCTAAGTTCTGGGTTTGCAGTCTCTGTAATCGCAAAACCATAATTGCGAATTCCATTTTTTACTGTTAATAAAAAATCCATAGCAAAGGCCGAATCAGCCAAACTCGGCATACCCTCAGCGTTTCTTGGATCTAAAAAATCTTCCATACATTCCACCTCACTTATTTTAACAATTGACTTTCTTTATAAAAGCTTACGAGTTCATTAATATCTTTGATAGATTGCTGTACATCCTTTTCCATAAGTACTTTTAACTCATTATCAAAACAGATTCCCTGCATTAGTTTTGAACGAAGTAAACAAACTGTTTTAAAATTGAGGATTTCATGAGTTTCCATTGTTTCATGTAAGGCTAAGGTTTTGTTGACCATCACACTCACCTCCAAGTAATAGTTGTATTTTCTCCAATATGCTTTTCCATTTATGCAAAATGAATAAACCTCATTGGACTTAGAAAATATAAAGAGGATTAAGTTTGTACGTTTTGGAGGGAAAACAATGACAAAATATCTTGGTCTTCACGAGACGCTTGACCTTCATGAATTATTAACCTTTAAAAATCTTTGTTTAACAAAAGCAACTACAATGAGTGTCTTGGCTCAAGATCCAGAATTGAAGGCAATTCTTTCTGAAGATGCGGCAAGCGGGACACAGCATATACAGCAGCTCCAGAAGTTTTTAACAGATAGGAGTGAGTCAAAATGAATCAACTCATTCAAAGTTTAATGGGGATGGGCGGTATGACCGACCAGGTCATTGCAACAGATTTTCTGATTTCTGCAAAAGCAGGGGTAAGAAATTATGCTGTCGCGATTACTGAGGCAGGTACACCAGAGTTGAAGGCTACCTTGAGAGAACAATTAAATACCGCCATTGCCACTCACGAAAAAATAACGAATTATATGATTGCACGAGGTTTTTATCATCCACATGACTTGAGTCAACAGCTTGAAGTTGATTTGAATGTTTCTGATACAGCCCTAAAACTTGCCCAAAAATAGCGAAAAGGAGAACCACGGGGGTTCTCCTTTTATGTTTGCTTACTAAATTCTTTTAATTTCTTTTTATCAATTTTACCAACATGGGTTTTTGGAAGTTCTTCTAGTTGAATGAACTTCTTTGGAATTTTGTATCTTCCTAGTTTTTTTTCACAATAAACGATAAGTTCTTCTTCCTCAATCACGTGAGAATGTTTAGGGACGATAAATGCTGTAACAAGTTCCCCCCATTTTTCATCTGGCCGTCCAATCACTGCCACTTCATCAACCCAAGGGTGTGCAGCGATCCAATGTTCAATCTCTAGAGGGTAGACGTTTTCACCTCCTGTAATAATCATATCTTTCTTCCTGCCGACAATATAATGGAATCCTTCCTCATCCTTCTTGGCTAAGTCTCCAGTATGAATCCAGCCTTCCTTTTTCGTTTCTAGCGTCGCCAATTCGTTATTCCAATAATGCGAAAAAGAATGTTTCCCTTTAATTAAGAGTTCTCCAACTTCATTGACCTTTGCTTCCTGACCATTGTCCTTAACAAGTCTTACGGCATTAAATAACATTGGCTTTCCTACTGAACCCCGCTTCACTTGCGCGTCAGTATGATCTATAAAGAAGTTATTCGGTCCTGCCTCTGTTAAACCATAGCCCTCTTTAAAAGCCAATCCTTTTTTCTGAAAGGCTTCGTATACTTGTAATGGACAAGGTGCCGCTCCTGATAAGAATATTTTCATAGTGGGGAAATCACTTTTCCAAAACTCCTCTGTTTGAATGAGTAGGTGGTACATAGTCGGTACAAGGAGAATGATGGTGCAGTTATATTGTTGGATTGAGTGAACCACTTTTTGTCCCGTATATTGATATCCCAAAACGACGGTTCCGCCAATCATTAATATTGGCAGTGATAAGGCATTTAGTCCGCCTGTATGAAACATCGGCATATAGTTAATTGTTACGTCCTCTTGGGTTAAGTTCCAACTGAGAATGGTATTAATGGCATTCCATTGTATGGATTGGTGGCTTAATACAACTCCTTTTGGTTTGCCAGTCGTTCCTCCTGTATAGATCATTGCTAATGGATCAAGTTCGGAAATATTATCCAAAAATATGTGATCATAACTTTGGCTCACTATTCTCTCATACTCAACCCCCCCAATATAAAAAGAATGGGGTATAGCTGTTTCCAACGAAGTAAACATATTCTCAAACTTTTGATGAACTCCAAGCAAAACTGGGGTACAATCTAACAATATTTCATGTAATTCATGCACTGACAGACGCCAATTGAGCGGAACAAAAATTGCCCCAATTTTCCCACAGGCAAAGAGCAAATCAAAATAACTAATATCATTTGGCGACAATAGTGCTACCCGATCGCCTTTTTTCACACCTTTATTTTTCAACCAGCCAGCCACTGAGGTTGAACGATTATTTAATTCTCTATACGTCCATTTCATATTATTATCTTCAAGGATTACTGCAATCTTATTTGGGGATAATCTTGCTCTATTTTCCAGCCAATCGAGTTCCCACCTCACCGCACAATCGCTCCTTCACAACTAGATGACACCATTCTATTTAATTTCAGTTACAGGGTAGTTACAAATATTTTGGTACTGTGCAAGTATCAGAAAATATATCACACACTAATTAGGTATATCTACACGGATTCAATTTATATCTACATATTCTCGGAATATATCTACACATTTTTGAAATATATCTACACACTTCTAGTGAATATCTACAAAAATATTTTAAAAAGAGAAAAACGGCCGCTAAAGGCCGCTTCGCTACATCATTATTCCCCCATCTACATGAAGGACGGTTCCATTTACATAATTTGATTCATCAGAAGCTAAAAACAGGTAGGCGTTTGCAATATCTTCGGGCTTTCCAAGCCTTGCCAATGGTACCATCTGTTTCATTTGGTCTAATATTTTTTCGGGAACTTTCGCAGTCATTCCCGTTTCGATAAAACCGGGTGCCACGGCATTCACATTAATTCCTTTCCTCCCAAGCTCTTTTGCCCATGTTTTCGTCATACCAACCACGCCAGCTTTCGTTGCTGCATAATTCGTTTGACCGATATTCCCATACACTCCTGAAACAGAAGAAGTATTAATAATTCTTCCTTTTCCTATTTCAAGCATTGAAGGTAAAACCGCTTGCGTACAGTGAAATACTCCTGTTAGATTAACATCCAGAACTGCTTGAAAATCCTCGGCAGGTAATTTGGAAAGCATGCCGTCTTTTGTGATCCCCGCATTATTGATAAGGATACTAATATTTCCATATGTCTCGCGGACTTTTGCAACCATTTCATCCACACTTGTACGCTGTGCAACATTTACTTGGAAAAAGGTCACTTCATAGCCTTTTTTTCTTAATTCCTCCGCCCTTTTTTCACCTTGTTCTACATTAAAGTCTGCCATGGCAACCTTTGCACCTTCTTTAGCAAAGGTTTCAGCTGCAGTAAATCCAATACCGTTAGCTGCTCCCGTAATGATGGCCACTTTATCTTTTAATCTCATTTGAACACCTCAGTATTTAGGAAATTAGTAACCTCTTGTAATAATTGCGGTAAGTCGTCAACAAGAGGTGAATGACCACAATCCTTCAACTCAACGAATTTAGCTTTTGGTCCTAAATCCTCTACCAGTTCTCTTGTCATCTCTGCCGTAACAACAAAATCACGTTCTCCTCTTAAAACTAGAACAGGTACATTAATTTTATCCACAAGCCCATTTCCTTCTACAAGTCCATTATGATGATGACTGATATTAAATGTATTGTTTGAATGATGGACCTCTGCTAAGTTTCGCTGTGTTCTCATATCCTGAACATACTCATCATAAAGCGCTGGAGCCGGCTGATTGTGAGTATAGATGACAGCGTTCCAAATCAGTTTCAATAATTCAACATTATTTGTGTCGTAGGCTGCTTGCACAGGTATGGTCCGAATTAAATCACGTTTAATATCTTCATAAGATGAAAATCTTCGAGCCGTCCCGTTTTCACTTAGCTTTCCATCAAATGGATAGCCCCTAGTTGATTCTGAGGCAAGTAAAATCAGCTTATTGCAATACCCTGGGTAATCGGCAGCAAATTGCATGGCAACAGCACCGCCAGTGGACCAGCCAATAATCGCAAAATCCTTCAAGCCAATTTCATCCACAAAAAGCTTAACATCATCGGAGAAATCTTTAATCGATGTGATCAGTTTATTGTAGCTAGATAAACCAAACCCGCGTAAATCCAAGGCATATAACTTATATTCCTCAGACATATTATCTAGAACAAGATCCCAATGTTTGGAAGAAGTCATATTACCATGTATGAGTAATACCTTTTTTTCCCCACCTTCCCGTTCACGATAGGCAATTGTTTCCCCATTTGATAACTGTACTTCTTTTATTGTTACATTAGCCATTTAGCTCACCTTCCCCCATTTTATTGCCGCTGCTCCCCATGCATAGCCAATCCCAGCACTAACGAAAACGACTAGGTCACCCTCTTTTACCTTCCCTGCTTTTAGCCCAAGCTCTAATGATAAAATTTGATCGATTTGCCCGATATGTCCATAGTCCTCTAGATAGATTGATTGTTCCTGTGATAATCCTAATTCTTTTAATACATATTCATGTGCAGACTTTTTCATGTGGAGCATGGCAAGATAAGAGATATCTTCTTCTTTCAGACCACTTTTACTAACGGACTCCCTAATCACCTTAATAAAATTAACCATAGACTTTTGTTCCAAACGTTGCTTCATTCCTTCTGGGTCAAGAACGTCGAGTTTATTTAACCGCTGTTCAATAGCCGCTTTTGTTATAGGATGTTTTGTACCTCCAGAAACAACCACAACATCCTCTGAAAAAGAACCATCCGTAATGAGCTCCGTTTCTAACAAAACATTCTCGTTATGATTTTTTTTCAATAGAATGGCTCCACCGCCTGCACCTAAGTTAAACATAAAGCGAGTTCGCGGGTTCTGGTAGTCTATGAAATCAACATTTCGGTATCCGCCTGCCAGCAATACCGTTTTAATTAAAGAATCTGCCATCATCAAACTCTTCGCTACCTTAAGCGCCATTACCGTTGTTCCACATCGTAATGCCACATCAAACGCCCATGCATTTAATGCTCCAACAGCTTCCTGGAGTTTAATTCCAGCCGTCCAAAGTGGATACTCCTTATGCTCTTCACCAATATAAATGACAACATCAATTTCCAAGGGGTCGATACCTGCTCTTTCAATCGCCTGCTTAGCAGCATTAATCCCCATTTCACAAGTATGATCATTAGGGCCCGGTATATGTTTCTTCTTGATTCCCATCTTTTCTTCAACGATATGTGTGGGGATACCTGCCATTTCTGCTATCTCTTTACCAGTCATATATTCATCTGGAAGGTAAACACCCGTACTAACAATTCCTATCACCAAAACTCTCACCTCCTCCTAAACTAAGAGTCTTCTACCATTGACATCATAAAAGCAGTTGCTTCTTCAATTGTCTCAAATAATGTTTCTCTTTCTTCTTGCACATGAGTTACTTTAATTCTCCATTGTTTTTTTCCTGTTTCTTTTTCAACAGCTGCTAGTTGAAAGCGAACGACGAAGGATGCAATTTGTAATGATTCCATTAGCCTCCCCCTATCCTGCTAGGTTTTCTTTTTTCTTAGCAGATTCCAGTTTTCTTCGTTTCCAGGTGAATTTCCTTAGCGTTCCCACAATACCTAATGGGAAGAAAATGACAACTAGAATATAAATAATGCCAAAGAAAATAATCCAACGCTCAAATATCCAATGTTCTTTTGCCAGTTCTGTTAACCCATCATGGGCAAATTCAATTAATCCTGCTCCAATAATGGCACCAACTAAGGTACCAACACCACCTATGATTGTCATTAATAAAGCATCTAAGGTTATATCCATCGTGAATACGCTCGTATTCACATATCGAAGGGACATTGCATAAAAGATACCCGCTATTCCCGCTAAAACACCAGAAACAACACTAGCGGCAATTTTATAATGTAACACTTGATAACCTAAAGACTCTGTTCGTTGCTCATTTTCTCGAATCGCCTGTAAAACTCTCCCAAGCGGGGAATTCGTGAAGCGTTTTAGAATCATAAATATAGCTATCATGGAGACTAAACATATGATGTAAAAATTGGTCCGATCAATAAAAATCTCCGGTACCCGAAACGTAAATCCATCATTTCCGAACGTCAATGTCCGCCACTTTTCCGCTAATACTAAAAATAAACCCGCCAATGCCATGGTTAGCATCGCATAAAAATGACTTTTCAACCTTAGAGTAAGCAAACCAACAATAAAACTAACGATTGCAGTAATTAAAATGGTGGCCAGTACGGCATAAATGAAATGAAGCATAGTAGGTTCAAAACGCTTCATGAATATCCCAATCGAGTAGGCCCCGATACCAAAAAACATCGCATGACCAAAGGAAACAATTCCAGTGAAGCCCAATAATAAATCATAGCTCATCGCAAGGATGGCAAATACAAAAATTTGAGTTAAGAGAATTAGCATATTCCTTGATTCGTAGACGAAGGGAAGAAGAAGCAAAAAAGCAGCAATGATCAGATAAAAAGCATTCATACGATTATTTACAACCCACTTCATACCCTCACCCCTTTCCGCCAAAAAGTCCCTGTGGCTTAACGATTAACACAACGGCCATTAAAAGCATATTTACTGCTAAGGATAATTCCGGTACATAATACGCCATGAACGAACCAGACAAACCCACCAAAATAGCGGCCATAACAGATCCAGTGAAATTTCCCATCCCGCCAATAACAACCACAATAAAAGCTAATATCGCAAATTCCATCCCCATGCCAGCGTGGATAACTCCTGAGTAAGGTCCAAAAAGCACTCCGCCTAATGCAGCCATTCCAGAACCAATCATAAAAACAAACATAAATACTTTCTTAATATTAATGCCCAACGCCTGAACCATTTCCTTATTCATAACTCCAGCCCGGACTACCAGACCTATTTTCGTATTTTTCAGCAAGAATTGTACGCCTGCAAAAACGAGCAGCCCAACAACGATAATAAATACTCGATACTTAATGATAATCATGTCGCCAATCTCCCAGCTGCCTCTCAAATATTCAGGAGGGTTGGCTGTTAATTGATTAGGTCCCCATATGACTTTTAACATTTCTGATAGAACCAGCATTAAGCCAAGTGTGATTAAAATTTGCTGAACGTGATTGCCGTAAACTGGCTTAATAATCCACTTTTCAGTGATAATCCCCAGTGAAAAACCGGTTAGAATGGCCCCAATGATACCAAAAAGAAAGCTCCCAGTCGTAGTATAAATCCAGATCCCACTATAAGCTCCCCAAGCAAACAATCCGCCATGAGCAAAGTTAAGCACATCCATGAGTCCAAAAATCAGCGTCAAGCCTGCTGCTAATAAGAAAATGAGCATGCCTGTTGCAAGTCCATTTAACGTCAAATTGAACAATAGCTCCATTCAACTCTAGCCTCCTTCCCTAAGCAATTCCCAAGTACTTTCGTTTCATTTCCTCATCCTCTTTTAACTGTTTCATTGGTCCAGCGCTTACCGTTCTTCCATCATCGATAATATAAAAGTAATCACCGATGGTACTGGCCATCATGAAGTTTTGTTCCACTAAGACGATCGTGGTTTGGTCCTTCATTTGAAGGATCGATTCCATTACCTTCTCGACAACAATAGGGGCCAACCCCTTACTAGGCTCATCAATTAATAACAATTGGTTATCATTTACATAGGCTCTGGCGATAGAAAGCATTTGTTTTTGACCGCCGCTCAATAACCCGCCAGGTTTTTTCCAAAACTTTTTTAAGTCAGGGAACAAATTTAAGATATATTCAAGCCGCTTATTTGTTTCTTCATTTTCCTTTTGAATGGCTACTTTCATATTCTCTTCGACTGTCAAACCAGCAAAAATACCTTGGTCTTCCGGAACATATCCTATTCCCTTTTGGGCTATGGTATATGTCGGTAGGGAATGGATTTCTTCTCCTTTAAAAACAATACTTCCTTTTGAAGCTGGATTTAGACCCATGATGGTCCGTAATGTTGTCGTTTTTCCGGCGCCATTTCTACCGAGCAGTACTGTTACCTCACCTTTTTTCACTTCAAGAGTAACACCTTGTAAAATATGATATTGTCCAATATACGTCTCGATATTATTAAGCTTCAGCAGCTCGCTCATACGCTGACACCTCCTAAATAGGCAGATTGTACCGTTTCATTTTTCATAATCTCTTCAGGTGTTCCGTCCGCCAACAGCCTGCCATTAAATAACACCATGACAGAATCTGATAAGTCTAAAATCATATCCATCTTGTGCTCTATTAAAATAATCGTTCGATTCCCTTGTTCTTTTATTCTTTTGATCACTTCTAATATCGCAGGAACATCCTCTAATGACATACCTGCCGTCGGTTCATCTAATAAAAGGACCTCCGTTTCAAGTGCAAGCAGCATAGCCATTTCGAGCTTTCTCTTTTCTCCATGTGCCAAATTGATGGCAAAAGAGTCGACTTTATCGTCTAAAAGCACCAGCCTTAGCCACTCTAGGGCCTTTTCTTCAAATTCACGATATTTTTTATAGTGGAATAGCATTTGATAGCGAACTCCGGCGTGAGATTGAACGGCAAGCCTTACGTTTTCAAGGACAGTTAGATTAGGAAATACATTTGTAATTTGAAACGAACGTCCAATCCCTTCTCTCGTTCGTTTCGTTGAGGAAAATTTTGTGATATCCTTTCCCCGAAAATATATTTTTCCATTCGTAGGCGCCAGTTGACCGCTTAAAAGATTAAAGAATGTTGTTTTTCCGGCGCCATTTGGTCCAATGATCGATTTAAAGTGTTTTTCTGGAACTGAAATGCTGACGGAATCCACTGCGGTATGTCCCCCAAAGGTTATCGATAAATTTTCTGTTTCGATTAAGGTTGTCATGCTTTCACCACCGATCTTGTAGATAGAAATAAGGAAGAGGGTGACCAATATAACAGGTCATACCCTCATACTTTTTAGGCTGTGCTTTGATTCGGGCTGTTGATTTCCGCTCCACAAAGGAAAGCTTCTTTGAATAATCACCGCAGGGACAGGCGGTCTTTGCCTGTCACGAGGCACTTCGCTTTCCGCGGGCGGTCCGGTGAGCCTCCTCGGCGCTAAAGCGCCTGTGGGGTCTCACCAGACCCGTCCTCCCGCAGGAGTCTTCGTGCCTTCCGCTCCAATCAACAGTGTGCCTTAATTAGCATTTAGCTTCGATACAGTGATTATTGACGAACACCTTCCTAATTACGTACTGGAGGTGCGGTTTCTTCTGGTGTTAGTTCTCGCATGAGGACTGGTACTGGGTATGGTACGCCATCTTTCTTTTCGAGTTTGATGGCATATAGTACTTGAAGGGCCTGGTGGTCGTCTGCGCGATAGGTCATTTTTCCTTTTGGTGTTTCGAAGCTCATGCCTTCCATTGTTTCAATTAGTTTATCCGCATCCGCATCACCTTTTGTTTTCTTCAGAGCTTCCACGATTGAAATGGCAGCACTCATACCACCTGGCGTAAATAAGTCAGGGACATCTCCGTTGAATCGTTTCTTATGTTCAGTGACGAGCCAATCATTAATTTTATTTTTAGGAAGATCATGATAATAAACAGTGAAGCCTTCCATGCCAACAAGCGGCTCCATTGTAGCTAAAGCTGCAATATCCGGAGCACCTGTAGAAATTTTGATTCCTTTATCTTGAACCTTCATATCAGAAATTTGTTTCCAAGGAGAGTTAGCACCCGCCCAAACAACAAATAAATAATCAGGCTTTGCGTCAATAATTTTTTGAATGTTGGATGTAAAGTCCGTAGCAGCAGGGTCTGCATACTCTTCTAATACAATATCTGCACCAAGTTTTTCAGCTGCTTCTTTAAAGGCTGCAACTCCGTCACGTCCAAATGAATAATCAGGAGCAAGAGTAGCAATTTTTACGCCTTTACCTGCAATCGCTGCTGCCCCGGCAACGGCATCTTGTGAAGAATTTCGCGCTGAACGGAAAATGTACTTATTAAATTCTGATCCTGTAATACTATCGGCAGCAGCAGGTTCAACGATCATAATCTTTTGATATTCTTCAGCAAGAGGAAGTACTGCTAATGTATCTGCAGAGCTGGATGATCCAACTAAGAAGTCAACTTCATCTTCTTCTAAAAGCTTGGTTGCTTTTTGGACAGCAACTTCTGGCTTTGTTTCTGTATCCTCAACCACAAACTCAATTTTTATTCCAGCAACTTCCATTGTTCCTTCCGTTGCATAATCAAGTCCAAGCTCAAAACCTCTTAACGTTTGTTTACCATAGGATTCTAAGGCACCAGTTGTTGAGGCCAGTACACCAATTTTAATTGGCTCCTTATTCTCGGCCTTTTCTCCCTTACCACTTGTATCTCCCTCAGTCTTGTCTGAGCTGCATGCTGTAGCAAAAATCATGATAAAAATAAGAAATCCTAACAAAACCCCTTTTCCACGAAAAGCCTTCACTTCTTTTCCCCCTTGTAATTTAAAATAAAAACATGCAAAGCTTTGAGTTAATAATAGAAAAGTAGAGTTACAGAGAAGTTACAAGGCGTGGAATGCGCTCTGGAGAAGTCAGACTAAGACAAAAAAAAACAGCCCTGTATTAAGGCTGCTCGATTGGATCAATATACTTTTCTGATTCAAGTATCATGTCGTGCATTTGTTTTGTTGGCTCTAGAGGAGAAACTCCAAGCTCTTCTTCTAATATCACCTTGCATTTTTGATACCATTTCATTGCCTGTGGACGATTGTTTTTACGATAAAAACAATACATTAACAATCGATAGGCTTCTTCCCACGTACGGTCGCGCTTTAGTATTTTTTCACACCAATAGATAGCATGATCATATTTCTCTTGACGGACCATTATTTGAGCGATTCTTTCAGCAGCTCGTAAGAAATAAACTAACATACTCTCTCGTTTACTAATACACCAATCATCATATCTTCGTTCTGGCAGGTATTCCCCTTGATAAAGTTTTAAGCCTTTTTCCAAAAGAGATATAACCTTCTCTTGGGATGTTTCATTTAGCCCATTCTGAATCAATGTCTGAAATTGAGTTGTATCTAGTTCAATTTTTGCATGAGGATTTAATCCATAAAACATTCCTTCTCTGATAATAAAAAAAGGGGCTGCCCTGGCCTTCCGCATTGGCTCTAGAACATGATGAAGACTATTTAATGCAACTTTAAAATCACGGTCTGCATTTTTAGTATCTTGATTTGGCCAAAGAATTTGGAATATCTCTTCTTTGGAAATCAGTTCGTTAACGGTAATAAAGAGCTGAAACAATTCCTTGCCTTTTTCGCGCTGCCAATCTTTTTCAGCTACTTCCTTATCCCCAAGCCAAATTTTAAATTGTCCCAGTGTTTGAACTCTGATCGAATAGCCAGGATGTGAATCCAATCCAGTAATCCCCATATCCTGAAGGATTTTTACCGCATATGACCTTTGAATATTCCCTTTTGCACACTGTATTAATAACGGAACGACCATTTGTAAATCCCTTGGGCTAAATAATGACACATTATGGAAAAAGAACTCAAATTCATAGGTTTGAATCATATATAAAAACTTATCGATTGTCTGCCTAAACATATCTTCTTCTTTTTTTAGAAAGTAACTATAGGAGAGCCAGAAACTGGATAACATTTGTCCAAAAGAATCCTCGCACTGATAAAATAATTCCCTTGTTTTTTCTAAGTAATCTAGTCCATGTTCTACTCTATCGTTATAAATACAAGTAATCCCCATACATAGGCTGATAAGAGCGGAAAGCCAGATATCCTGTACCTTTTCCGTCTCTAGCAATGCTTTTTTTCCGGCGTCTAGGGCACGCTCGTATTCTCCTCTAGTTCCATACAGGATACAAAGCCCCATTAGAGGTTCGGCTTTTCCCCTTTCTACATTAAGCGTATCCATAATACCCAAAGCCGTATAGTAGCATTGTTCTGCTAAATCAGAGTCATATTTATTAAGAATTTGTACTGCATGCCCCATCCGAATCCAACCGCATGCCTCCACAAAGGGTGCTTTTAAACTAATACCTTGTTGAATGCCTGCCTGTGCTAAATCCTTTGCATTCAATCCTTCGCCCATAAAGGCTTCAATTAAGGACAATAGCAGATCTGTTTCTCGATGTGACTTCGGAAGAGCAGAACCATTTTTACCCAACAATTCAACCTTTTGGTTGTACAAAACCTTTTTTGCTTCCTCAAACCTGCCTGTTCTTAAATACAATCTTGCTTCAATATTTCCATCTAATATAGACGGGCTGGATTCTTTAGCCTTTTGCAGCCATTTTTCCGCGTTGGTTGATTTTCCAGCATTCAGAAGATTTTCAGAGAGCAAATAATATAGCTTCACCTTTTCCGCTTCTGGACTATTACTTTTTTCTCTTGCTTCAATCGCTTCATACAATAATCTTTCGGCTTGATGAGGCTGGATGGTATCTAAATAAATCTTTGCTTTACCCTCTAACGCCCTGCTCATCCCGAGATAATCATTCCTTTTCCCGGCCTCAAAGTAAGTTTTATCATAACATTTCTCTGCCTCTTGATATTGGGAGCGATACCTGAGGACCTCTGCTTTAAGAAACCAGAGAAGATAGTACGTATCCATCTCAAGAACAGGAACCAACATTAAATGATCAGACAGGCTTTTTAGCTTGCCGCCCTCAAGCATGTTAACACCCTGGTCCTGTAAAATGGATGCGATTGCTTTATAATGATTGATTTTTTTATAGTGATAGAGAGCCTCTTCCCACAAGGACTTTTTTTCATAGAATCTTGCACATTTCTCATGCAGCGCCGAATAGGCAGAGGGGTTATTTTTCAGGAAAGCGTTTTCTAAAAACTCCTTAAAAAGCGCATGGTAGCGATAATGCTTTAATCCAATCTTTTGGAAAAACAAATTTCTTTCCTTTAATTGCTCGAGCATGTTAGAAGCGCCATGAATTCCAATTACTTCATCGCAAAGCTCTTCTTCCATTACATCTAAAATGGATGTTTGCTCCAAAAATTGCTGAATGATTGGCGGCTGTTTTGAAAAGACTTCCATTACTAAGTAGTCGAATAAGTCCTGAAGTGAATAAGTAGAGTGTTCAAAGAGTGCGGAGATATCTCCAGTAAGTGGGATTTGCTGTGCAATCATACACAATGCGATAATCCAGCCTTCTGTTAATTGATAGATACTTTGTAAGTGTGTGGGTTCTATTTCCAGTCCATAAAGGTCGGTTAATAATAATTCCATTTCATCTATAGTGAGAACTAAATCTTCTCGGGTTATTTCTAGTAACTTCCCGTTAATCCTCATTTTCGTTAAATGCTTCCAGTTAGGTCGACTTCTGCTTGAGATCACTAAATGTAAATTAGCCGGAATATGCTGCAGTAATTTTTCAATCCAGCTGTTGATCGTATAGGAATGCTCGATTTGATGATAGTCATCCAAAATTAACGTGATATCAGAATCAACTTCTAAGATTTCATTTATAAACAAGGTGCATAAATAACTCAAATCTTCTTCCCGTATGTACCGGTCCATAGTTTCGATATGTTTTGCAATTTCCTGACCAAAATCAGGAACCAAAACTCTAATCGAATGAATGATATAGGAAAGGAATGGAAGGATGTCGTCATCCATGGATGAAATGGAGTACCAGCAGCCCGGGATTTTTTCATCCCTCATAAACAAAGCGAGTGCCGTACTTTTCCCAAAACCAGCACCCGAATGAATAATGGTCAAAGGGTACTCAGGTATTTTTTTCATTTTCCTAGTAAGAGTGGCACGCCTAATAAATTCATCTTTAATAACGGGGATTCGCAGTTTTGTTTGTATAATAGGCAGCTTCATTTATAATCCTCCTTTCTATTTTTTCAATTTTTAGTCTATTTTATCATATAATTAGCCTAAATGGCAGAAATAGGTTTTTTAAAAAGTTAAGCAGAGCTTATTCTTCATAAATCATCTTTTTCGTCATACCACCATCAACTACTAGATTAATCCCCGTTACAAAATTATTTTCTCTTGCTGTTAAATACAAACATGCCCTTGCAATGTCATCCGGCTTACCAACGCGTTTAGAAAAATGCTGATTATGATCAATGTCTGTTAATTGTGAGTAGTCACCTGTGTGAATCCAGCCAGGCGATATCGCATTTACAGTAATCCTGTCATTGCTTAGAGAGGAGGCTAAAGCATGCGTGATTGCCACAATTCCTCCCTTTGTTGCTGCATATCCCTCAGAATTTGGTTCAGACATGAGCGCTCGAGTCGAAGCAATGTTAACAATGGATCCTCCTTCTTGATTCTCACGCATATACTTTGCACCCTCACGCGAGCAGAGAAAGACACTTCTCAAATTGGTTTGGATAATATCATCCCATTCCTCCACAGTTACTTCATACAGTGATTTAAATAACCCTTTGCCGGCATTATTGATTAACACATCTATCCTACCGTAAGTCTTTTTTGCAGTTTCCATAAGGTTAATAATATCTTCTTCTTTTCTTACATCTGTTTTCACAAAAACGATATCCAACCCTATTTTTTTGAGTTCAGATTCTGTCTGAAGGCCTGCAGTTTCATCCACATCAGCAATCAAAACTTTTGCTCCATTTTCGGCATAAGCAGCTGCGATGCCGCGCCCAATTCCTTTTGCTGCCCCGGTTATAACGACTACCTTATTAATAAAATCCATGCAAATCCACCTCTTCAATCTGGTTTACATGTAGTTTAACTTATAAAGTGAATTAATTGGAAATAAAGTGGCGATTTTTTCTATGTAACAAAAATCACTTTCAAGAAAAACTAAGGAAACCTCTAAGAAAAGGAGAAAGGAATATGCCGGAAAAGTGCTTTTATTGTGTCAATGAAATCGAGGAAAAGCAACATCACTATGTTACTTTTTTAAGCTCAAATAACGAAAGAGATGAGATTCTTTGTGATGAGTGTTATCAGGAGTGGCTGCAAGGAGTAAAAGGGTAGTATTAATTTAACTAATAATTAAAGGGCCGATTCTTCTCGGCCCTAATTTGCTGTGCAATTATTAATTGTGAATATACTGCTTCCTGTATAGTCTATGCTAAGCAGTTTAGCTGTCATTTCAGGAAAAGTGGATTGAATGGATTGTTCAAGTGATCGACCTTTTCCTTTTTCACAAAAACATAAAACAGTTGGACCAGCACCACTTAAGGCGACACCGAAGGCTCCTTCAGTCTTAGCGAAGTTTTCTACATCACCGTAAAAAGGAATCAATGGTTTCCGATAGGGCTGATGAAAAAGGTCTTTTTCCATCATTTTACCCGCTAACTCCCAGTTTTGACTAAGAAGTGCTGCAACTAAAACATTAGAAATAGACGAAGATTGAATCGCATTTGAATACGAAAATTCTGTCGGCAGGACACCACGGGAATCCTTCGTTAATAAGCTTTCTTTGGGGATTACAGCAACCATTTCAAAAGAAACGTCTGTGATAGGGATAATATCCACCTCACCATGCTGATAACTGCCGATGACAAGACCCCCATATAAAGATGCACCGACGTTATCTGGATGACCCTCTATCTCTGTTGAGAGCAATAGCTTATCTTGTTTTGTTAATCCTAACTCACCGATGTAATCAGCAAGCTCTATTCCAGCAATAATAGCTGAAGCACTTGAACCGAGACCGCGTGCCAACGGAATGTCACTCTCAAGCTTTATTTTACAAGGGGGCAATTCCTTGCCATACTTTGCTGCTGTTTGAAGAGCAATTTGGCAGATAAAATGCTGTTCATCTGATGGGAGATCCTTTAATTCCTCGGCTGTGGAATAGAATTCCCATTTCTCATTTTTCTCTACTTCTAACGTTAAATAAAGTGTTAGTGCCACACCGATTGAATCAAAGCCCGGGCCAAGATTAGCAGAGCTCGCTGGAACTTTAATTACAAATTTCGAATCATTTAGTGTCATACGGTGACAACTCCCTTAATATGCTGTGTCACGGCAAGCTCGTCATTTGGCAATTTTTTCACATCTACCAAGCTGCTTTGAATAGCAGTATCCGGGTCTTTTAAGCCATTTCCGGTAAGAACAGCGACGATTTTTGATCCTTTTTCAATCTTGCCTTTTTGTATGGACTTCATCACACCAGCGATAGACGCACATGATGCTGGTTCAGCAAAGATTCCTTCAGAGGAGGCAATTTTTTTATAGGCGGCTATGATTTCATCATCACTGACTTCATCAAATAGACCATCGGATTCTTCGACTGCAGAAACAGCTAGATCCCAGCTGGCAGGATTTCCAATTCGTATCGCTGTTGCAATCGTTTCAGGATTTTCAAACACGGTATTATGAACAAGTGCTGCTGCTCCTGCTGCTTCAAATCCGTACATTTTCGGCAGTCCCGTCCCCTTGTGGGCTGCGTATTCTTTAAAGCCTTTCCAATAAGCACTAATGTTACCCGCGTTTCCAACAGGTATCGCTAGTATATCGGGTGCAAACCCTAGTTGATCGCATACTTCAAACGCCGCGGTTTTTTGTCCCTCTAAACGAAATGGATTAACAGAATTAACCAAAGTAATTAGTTCTTCCTTGCTAATATTACGGACCATTTGTAAGGCTTGGTCAAAATTTCCTTCGATTGAGATAATTTCAGCCCCGTACATCATCGCTTGTGCAAGCTTTCCTAATGCAATTTTACCTTCAGGAATAACAATAATACAGCGTAAACCTGCACGTGCTGCATATGCAGCGGCTGCGGCAGAAGTATTTCCGGTAGAAGCACAGATAACGGTTTTACTGCCGGATTCAACTGCCTTTGCTACAGCCATAACCATTCCGCGGTCTTTGAAAGAACCCGTTGGATTTGCTCCTTCAAGTTTAACGTAAAGCTCAACATCCAATTCCTTTGAAAGACGCTCTAACTTTACTAACGGGGTATTCCCTTCATTTAATGTTAAACCAGGTGTTTCATGACTCACTGGTAAAAATTCTTTATAAGCCTCAATCAATCCTGGCCATCTCATATTGATTTTCTCACCACTCTGTATGCACTTTTAACTTCTTTAACGGCTGGTAAATCATTTAATTCATAAAGGATTGCATCATAATTTGTGAGTGATGCTTTATGTGTCACTAAGACAATTTCAGATGTTTCGTTTTTCTTCACTGGAAGCTGTAGTATTTTTTCAAAGCTGACACCATACTTCGCAAAAATAGAGGTAAGTTCAGCAAATACACCAACCTCATCCTGTACATGGATTCTTAAGAAGTATTTAGAGTACTTTTCATTATCATCCTTTAAGCGCTTAGGATACTGTGGTGTAACCGCACTGCGTCCATTTACTCCAAGTCGTAGATTTTTCATTACCCCGACTAAATCTGAAACAACAGCTGTCGCAGTTGGCAGGCTTCCTGCGCCTGGTCCATAAAACATGGTTTCACCAACAGCTTCACCGTACACATAAACAGCGTTATACTCGTTTTGAACCGATGCCAAAGGATGGTTGTCAGATAAAAATGTAGGCTGTACACTTACTTCTACTTTTTCCCCTTCACGGTGAGCATATCCTAATAGTTTCATTGTATAGCCTAACTGTTTACCATATCGTAAATCTTCTTCTGTGATGTTGGATATTCCTTTAACCTGTACATCATCAAGCTCTATATTCATTGAAAATCCTAAAGTCGCTAAAATGGTCATTTTACGAGCGGCGTCTAACCCCTCAACGTCTGATGTTGGGTCAGCTTCTGCAAATCCCAGCTCTTGTGCCTCTTTCAAAACATCTTCATAATTTAACCCATCTTGGCTCATTTTTGTTAAAATAAAATTAGTAGTTCCATTTACAATACCCATCATTTGCGTAATCCGATCAGAGGCGAGACCATCAACCAGCCCTCTTAATATTGGAATACCTCCAGCTACACTGGCTTCATAAAACAAATCACAGCCGTTTTCAGAAGCAACAGTTAACAATTCTGATCCGTGAAGGGCCATTAAATCTTTGTTTGCCGTTACAACATGCTTTCCTTGACGGAGGGCACTAAGCAAATATTCCTTTGTTTCCTTGACCCCGCCCATCACTTCAATCACAACATCTATTTCAGGATCATGCAGGATATCTGATGGAGTAGACGTTAACAACGCTGGATCCACTTCAGACGGTCTTGTTTTATGTATATTTTGGACCAGGATTTTCTTGATGACAACAGGACAACCGACCTGGTGCATTAATTTATCTTGGTGATTTTTGATAATTTTTACAACCCCTGAACCAACTGTTCCTAAACCGAGTAACCCAATTTGGATTGCTTTCATTATTGAACCCTCCCGCTCTGTCTCCTACATACGTACAATTGTCTATATATAGTAGACATTATATTATTCTCTCAATATATTTACAATAGACTAATTTTTTTAAAAATTCAATGTAATCGCTTACTGCTGTACCAGTATTGGCCTCGCTTTTTAATAAAAATTTTTAAATTTGAATAATCGAAAAATTATTTTTTTTAACCCTTTACAATATTAAAGGTCTCCATGTAGAATATTCTTTAAATTCAGGTAAATACTCAAATTAAAAGTGATGATGAAGACGGCATTAAGAGAATGCTTCAGAGAGCCGGTGGCTGCTGTGAACCGGTGCAATTTCTTAAACTTTCGCCCAGCCCTTCTGAACTGGCAGACTGAAATTCAGTAGGAATGCCCGGGATACCCGTTAACCGATTGAGGCTGCGTATCTATTTGCAGCAAAAGAGGGTGGCACCACGTAGATCACGTCCCTCATAACAAGACAAATCTGTCCTGTTATGGGGGATTTTTTATTTATTATTTTTATACTAAGAGCTGAAAGGATGAGAATGACAATGTTTAAAGTATTAGTAACTGATGGCATTAGTGATACTGGTTTAAAAAGTTTGTTTGACCACCCTAATTTTATTGTAGAGCGTCAGCCTACATTAAAGTTCGAAGAGCTAAAGAATATTATTGGAGATTACGAGGCTTTAATTGTACGGAGCCAGACAAAAGTAAGTGCAGAACTGCTTCAATATGCTGACAAGCTTAAGGTAATTGCTAGAGCCGGTGTAGGGGTAGATAATATCGATGTGAATGCTGCAACAGGGAAAGGAATCATCGTCATAAATGCTCCTGGTGCCAACACGATCGCTGCTACAGAACATACCCTAGCGATGATGCTCTCTATGGCAAGGATGATTCCTCAAGCTCACAAAAAGACAGTTGGAGGAGAATGGGATCGAAATTCTTTCAAGGGAGTAGAATTATACAAAAAAACGCTTGGTGTCATTGGCATGGGTAAAATCGGAACGGAAGTAGCGAAGCGTGCGAAGAGCTTTGGCATGAATATCTTAGGTTACGATCCTTATTTAACAGAGGAAAGAGCCGAGAAACTTGGAATGAAAAAAGCTAGTCTCGATTTAATCGCACGTGAGTCAGATTTCATCACCATTCACACACCACTTACAAATGATACAAAAGGTTTAGTTAACGACGAATACTTAAGCAAGACTAAAAAGGGCGTACGATTTATCAACGTCGCACGAGGCGGAATTATTGATGAAAAGGCATTGGTACGGGCGATTCAAGCAGGCCACGTGGCAGGTGCAGCACTCGATGTTTTTGAAAAGGAACCAGTTGCCGACCCAGCATTGCTGGATAATCCAAATATTATTGTTACTCCACATTTAGGGGCTTCTACTGTAGAAGCACAGGAAAAAGTTGCACAAGAGGTTAGTGAAGAAATTATTGAAATCCTTGAAACGCAGTCCATCCGCAATGCGGTGAATATGCCGCAAATGTCAGGTGAAACCCAGCAAAAAATGCAGCCATACTTACTGCTTGGAGAACATGTGGGGCAGCTGGTGGTCCAACTATTAAAACATGCTCCTTCTAAAATCGAAATTAATTATTATGGAGATTTAATTGAAGAAGATACAGAACTATTAACTCGAACCATGATTAAAGGAATTCTTTCCTATCATTTAAGTGACTCCGTTAATTTGATTAATGCTCTTCATCTTTTAAAGGAGCAAGGTGTTTCCTATAATGTGCAAAAAAATGCCTCTAATAAAGGTTTCGCCAATTATATGGAGCTATCTATTACAAAAGGCTCTGAAACAGCTAAAATAGGTGCGACAGTCTTAAACGGCTATGGTGCCAGAATCGTGAAAATCAACGATTATCGTATTGATGTAAGACCTGAAAGCCATCTCTTACTTGTCAAACATCAGGACGTGCCTGGTATGATTGGTAAAGTTGGATCTCTTCTTGGGGACTATCAGATTAATATCGGAACGATGCAAGTAGGCAGAACCACTGTTGGAGGAGAAGCGATCATGGTGTTGACACTTGATAAGCAGCTTACTCCAGAGGTGATCCGCGCCCTTACACTCATTAATGGTTTAAACGAAGCACAATCTTTAGAGTTAGATAATGTTGATTCATTTTATCCAGGAAGACTTGAGTTAGAGAAAATTAAATAACTAATTGATGATGACCAAATCTGTTATGGATTTGGTCTTTTATATTTTGAGGGTTGAGGCTGAGGAGTGGTTCTAAGACCTATTCGTGCCCGTTCAAGCTGGAAAAGAGGTTAAACGGTAACGAATAAGAGCTATTCGTGCCCGTCCCAACTGGAAATGCGGTTCAACGGTAACGAATAGGAGCTATTCGTGTCGGTACTAACTGAAAAAGCGATTCAACTGTTACGAATAGAGGCTAATCTCGCTCGCTCAAGCTGGAACCAGGTTTCGACCACTAAAGTATCACTTCAGATGGAATCAGATCAACCAACTGAAGTCCGTTAAAGCAGAAAAAAGAGGGGGTGCTCAGCAATCCCTCTTAGTTTTTCTCGATTAATCCCCTCACATCAAGCACTGTATCGAGAATATAGTCTGCCTCGTACTTTTCAAAGTCACTTCTCGCATCTTTTCCTGATAGCCCTGTTAAAACCGCTGCAAACTGACAGCCCATTTTTCTCGCAGCCAGCAAGTCTGCCAACGAGTCACCCACCACTAGAACCTCTTCACCTTTTTCAATTGGCAGTGGTGTATTTAAACATGTCTCGACTGATGTTTTCCTTCCATTAAGACCCATAATGTATGTAAAAGGATGTGGTTTAGATAATGACTGTCTTTCAACAAGCTCATTTTCTGCTTTTAGGACATCATCGGCTGTGACAATATAATTTACATCAAAGAGTTTTAGCCAATCCAGATGGTGGAAGGGTTGAATCGTTTCAAGCTCAGGTCTCCCCGTTCCAATCCCGATCTTTACCCCAGATTCCTTAAGGAATGAAAAGAGAGCTTCTATCTCTGCTTTATCTGCCAATGTGGTTTCATTTGCTAAAAAACCTTTCTTTCCCAGCTGCACAGAACGTCTGCCAGTGGACTTTTCCACATTCTCATCGCCAACATACCATTCCTGACTGGTATGTTCACATACTGACCAAAGCGCGCTGATTCCACTAAAGATGGTTGTTTGAACCCCGAGCTGCACTGAAGCTAATTGATTTAGATAATTGAACAATTCCTGCTTTGTTTCCGTTGACTGTGCAAAATCGGAAATAAATCTATCGAAATCTATGTTAACCTCATATTTTTGTAATACCCTGCCCATTTCAAGAAGTACTTCTCTATCAATTGGTTCCTGCAGCCAACTATTGATTCTGTCATCCTCTTTTTCCTTTATTTGAGATAAAAGATGAATTAATTGATGACCAAAGGACAAATAAATCATATCCCAATTCGCATTAAGTCCTCTTGACTTCATTAGCTTAAGGACATCATCATTTTTTCCAAACACGTTTTCTCGAATAGTCTTAATTTCTGCTGCACTATAGTTTGTTTTGAATTTTTCAAGAGCCAATCCCAAATAATTATTGCTGATTAACAATTCCCAAACGGTTAAAGCTGATGCGTCAAAATAATGCTCCTCACTTAACAACACTCCATCCACGTCAAACAATACTGTTTTAATCATCTAACCGCCCCTTCTCCATTCCACTTTATTCCGTTATCGTAACACAGCGAAGACCTATATTTAAAGTAAATAATGATTGAAAAAACACTGTAACGCAAAAACAGCTTAACGATTTTTGTTAAGCTGTTCGTATATTTTATTCGCTATATTGACTGTATAAATCTTTTACCGATGCTATAAGCGCATTGACCGCTTTCCCCCGATATCCCTCTCTTATCATTTCAACGATTTCATCAATCCCATCCTGTAAGCTATGACCCTTTAAAATTTGTTGAATATATTCTCTCCCATGGTCAGTGGCAAGGGTGCAGGAGGACTGGATAATGACACCATATTTTTTATCAATCTCAACGGTAATCGTTAAAGTGTCAAATACACTTTGGGCTGCCATCCCCTGCGGCAGGCGGGCATGACCAGCGAGGAAATAGGTTTTTATTCCTGACATATTTCCACCTATCCTTTTATTAAAATCTCTTCAAATGGCCAGGCAGGCAGCATTTTTCGAAGTGGTTTATCCTCGCGGTAACCAAGCGCATATTCCCCCTGCATAATCGTATGAATTTCTCTAGTCCCTTCATAAATAACGGGAGCTTTTGCATTCCGTAAATAGCGCTCAACCGGAAATTCATTAGAGAAACCGTATGCACCGTGTATTTGCACAGCATCGTTGGCTGCTTCATAGGCGGCATCGCAGGAAATCCATTTTGCCAATGAAGTTTCCTGCGTGTTGCGTTTACCGCGGTTTTTTAACCAGCCAGCTTTAAAGACTAACAGGCGGGAAATCTCAAGGTTTGCATACATTTTTGCGATCATTTGCTGGACAAGCTGATGTCTTCCGATTTCTTTGCCAAATGTTTTTCGTTCTTCACAGTATTTTACACTTGCCTCAAGCGATGCCATGATTGTCCCACATGCCCCTGCAGCAACAGTAAACCGTCCGTTATCAAGCGCAGCCATGGCAATTTTAAAGCCCTCGCCTTCATATCCAAGCATATTCTCTGAGGGAACCCGAACATTGTCTAAAAATACTTCCCCCGTATTCCCTGCGCGGATGCCGAGCTTTCCTTTAATCGCTTTTGTCGACACGCCTGGGAAGGATCGTTCAACAATAAAGCAGGAGATCCCTTTATGCTTCGCTCCCGGATTCGTTTTGGCGAAAATCAAGAAATGGTCGGCAACGTCACATAAGGAAATCCATGTTTTCGAGCCATTTAATAGATAGTCATCTCCGTCTTTTACAGCCGTAGTCTCCATTGCCGCTACATCAGAGCCAGCGTTTGGTTCTGTGAGTCCAAATGCCCCTATTTTTTCACCCTTAGCCTGGGTAACAAGATACTTTTGTTTCTGTTCCTCTGTTCCCCATTGCAATAGCGTCATGCTGTTTAAGCCGGTATGAACAGAAACCGCGGTACGGAAGGCAGTGTCCCCCCGCTCTAATTCCTCGCAAATGATAGCTAGCGTATTATAATCCATACCAACACCGCCATATTTCTCAGGGATACATACACCCATAAGCTGTATATCGGCTAAGCGCTTTAAAATATTGGTTTCAAAATGTCCCTTCTCATCCCACTCCTTAATAAAAGGAATAATTTCACGATCAACAAATGATCGAACAACCTTCCTTACACTTTTCTGTTCTTCGGTATATGAAAAATTCATTGTATTTTCCCCCTATATAATTTGGTTTAGTTTCATAGCTTGAATTTCAGATCTAGAATATCCCAGTTTTATTAAGACTTCGTCTGTGTGTTCGCCAAACAATGGCGGGTGACGATCGATATTTACCGCTGTTTTTGAAAACTTTAACGGCGAACCGACCAGCTTTAAATCAGGAATTTTCGGATGCTTTACATCTACAATCATATTTCTTGAAATCGCCTGCTCTGACTCTAATGCTTCTTTGACATTATGAATCGGGCCATTTGGGATACCTGCCACATCAAGAAGCTGTTTCCATTCTGCTCTTGATTTCGTTTTTATTTTCTTGGCAATACGGCTTACTAATTCGCCCTTATATTGCAGTCTGCCGGCGTTAGTTTCGTACCTTTGTGAGAGTAGTGATGGGTCTTCAAGTAGAACAGCCAGCTTTCGATATTGCTGGTCATTTCCAACCGCAATCACAAAATCACCATCGCTGGCTGTGAACACCTGATAGGGAACAATATTTGGATGGGCATTGCCAAGACGTTCTGGAATCTGACCGGAACATAAATAATTACTCGCAACATTCACCATTGCAGCCAGCTGGGAATCAAATAAGGAGATATCCACTTCCTGTCCCTCTCCTGTCATGTTTCGATGGTGAATCGCCCCTAAGATTCCGATACAGGTATACAACCCGGTTAGTACATCAGCAATTGCTACACCGACTTTGACAGGCTCGGCTTCCTTATTTCCAGTTATACTCATTAATCCTGACATTGCTTGAATAATATAATCATAGCCTGGCAGATGGGAGTATGGTCCATCAGAGCCAAAACCGCTGATCGATGCTAGGATAATTCCCTTATTACACTTTTTCATTTCATCATAATCGAAGCCTAAACGCTTGAGAGTTCCAGGCTTAAAATTCTGGACAACTACATCAGCACCCAAAACAAGTTTTTGTAAAATTTCTATACCTTGTTCCGACTTCAAGTTTAGAGTGATTCCTTGCTTATTTCGATTGGCACATAGATAGTAGGCACTTTCTCCTTCTACAAAAGGCGGTCCCCATCCCCTCGTTTCATCTCCTGTATCAATACTTTCAATCTTTATTACTTCCGCTCCCATATCTCCTAAGATCATCGTGCAATATGGTCCGGCTAAAACTCTGGATAAATCGATTACTTTCATTCCATTTAATGGTCCCGGCACTCCTGCCCACCTCATTTTTAATAGAAATTTGAAAAAAGCCAGTGAAATCTTTCAATGACAAATAAAGTCACTGAAGGTTTCACTGGCATTTATTCGTGAATCTTCCTCTGGCTGGAGGATGAAACGAATTTGGCAGTTTCCTTTTTAGTTACAAAATGAAGACTATATATCTAACCCTATTGAAATATATTTTACTTCTAAAAATTCCTCAATTCCGAAGTGACCGCCTTCACGGCCAAGACCGCTCTCTTTATAGCCGCCAAATGGAACTTGAACAGCTGATGGCAGGGCATCATTAAGACCAATGATTCCATATTCAAGCTGTTCTGTAATTCTGAATGAACGGCTTAGATTTTCTGTATAAACATAAGCAGCTAAGCCAAACCGGGAATTATTTGCCCGCTCAATCACTTCTTCCTCGGTTTTGAAGGTCGATATCGGTGCCAGCGGACCAAAAATTTCATCTTTCATACATTCCATATCGTCGTGAACAGCGGTTAAAATTGTCGGAGAATAGAAATAGCCATTAGCTTCAGCAGGTTTTACCCCGCTGTAAGTGACTTTTCCTCCCTTTTTAACTGCATCATTCACTAGAGCTTCTACTTTTTTATATGCTGCTTTATCAATTAATGGTCCTATGTCGGTCCCTTCTTCGAGTCCGTTGCCAACCTTCAACTTTTCTAATTCAGCTTGGAAAAGCTTGAGGAAATCATCAGCTATCCCTTCATGCACATATACACGATTCGTGCATATACAAGTCTGACCTGCATTACGGAATTTCGATTGTACCAATCCCTCTGCAGCCTTCTCTAGATTCGCATCATCCATGACAATAAACGGTGCGTTTCCTCCAAGCTCCAGCGATACCTTTTTAACATTATCAGCAGCACCGCGCATCAGCGTTTTCCCTACTTCAGTCGATCCTGTAAAGGTTATCTTGGTTACACGGTGATCCTTCAGCCACGTTTCGCCGATTTCTGCTGCCCTGCCCGTGATTACATTGATTACTCCATTAGGGATTCCTGCTTCATGAGCAAGCTCTACCATCTTTAACGCAGTAAGCGGGGTCTGATTGGCCGGTTTTACCACGCAGGTACACCCTGCTGCAAGGGCTGGTGCTACTTTTCTAGTAATCATCGCTGCAGGGAAGTTCCAAGGGGTAATCGCTGCAACCACCCCTACAGGTTCTTTTCTAACAAGAATTCGTTTATTTGAGTGGGAAGCTGGAATCGTTTCTCCATAGATTCGTTTCCCTTCCTCCGCATACCATGAGATAAAGCCGTTCGCGTATTGAACCTCACCCAATGCTTCTTTTAATGGTTTACCTTGCTCCATCGTCATAATCCTAGCAATTTCATGTTTGTTCTTTTCAATCAATTGATACCATTTCATCATGAGCTGATAGCGCTCGTCAGCTGTTTTTTTCGACCAAGTTTTAAAGGCTTTATGGGCTGCATCAACGGCCTGCTCCGCTTCAAAAGCACCACCAGTTGGGACCGCCCCTAAAACATCCTTGGTTGCTGGGTTAATAATCTCGGTAAACACCTCAAAATCATTCCCCACCCATTTTCCATCAAGATACATTGGATAGATTTGATATTTTTGCGTAACGATATCCATATTCTTTTTACCTCCCAACGGGAACAGCAGAGTTGTTCAAATATACAGCCTCAAAGCTTTCCTCAAGAATTTGTAATCCTTCCTCCAACTGCTCATCTGTGATGGTTAACGGCATAAGAAGGCGTATCACGTTTCCATATAACCCCGCGCTTAGCAGCATTAGTCCCCGCTCCCCTGCGGCTTTAACTATTTTTCCAACTGCCTCTTTATCAGGAGTTTTGCTGTGTCGGTCTTTAACGATTTCCATTGCACACATGGCCCCGAGACCACGGACATCTCCAATGCTATCGAAACGTTCAGCGAGCTCTTTCATTTTTTCCGTAGCTCTTGTACCTATTTTTTTTGCCCTTTCATTAAGGTTTTCACTCTCAATAATATCGAGGACGGTAAGTGCGGCCCTGCAGCCTAGTGGACTTCCGGAATAGGTTCCACCTATCTCGCCAACATCTGCTGCTTCCATAATTTCCGTTCGGCCAATGACCCCACTAATCGGCACTCCTGCCCCCATTGATTTTGAAATGGTAATTAAATCTGGCTCAACACCAAAATGTTCAATCGCAAAATATTTACCTGTTCGGGCGAATCCCGTTTGAATCTCATCTGCTACAAACAAAATTCCATACTGTGTACAAATTTCTCTAACTCTTTGAACAAACGATTTATCTGGAACGATAAAACCTCCCTCTCCTTGAACAGGTTCCATTACAACCGCAGCAATCGTTTCAGGAGCCACTTCCGCTAGTAAAAACGTTTCAAATTGATCAATAATCATTTCATTATATTGTTGTTCGCTTAATCCTTCAGGGCGGCGGTAAACATATGGATATGGCGCCTTGTAAACTTCTGGAGCAAACGGTCCAAAGCCAAACTTGTATGGCTTGACCTTGCTCGTCATCGTCATCGTCATTAACGTTCTGCCGTGGAATCCTCGTGTAAAGGAAATAATTCCTTGGCGTTTTGTATATTTTCTAGCGATTTTAACGGCATTTTCAACAGCCTCGGCACCGCTGTTAAAGAAAGCTGCCTGCTTATTAAAATCCCCCGGTGCAAGCTGACACAGCCTCTCGGCAAGATTTATATAGGACTCATACATCATGACATTAAACCCTGTATGGATAAATTGACTTGCCTGCTCCTGCAGGGCCCTGACCACTCTCGGGTGGGTGTGGCCAACGTTCAATGTTCCAATCGCTCCAGCAAAGTCTATCAAAATATTACCGTCCACATCCTCAACTAGAGAACCATGTGCCTTTTTCACAAAGGAATGACAATTATTGCTGATGCCCTTTGGGACATATTTCTTTCTCCGCTCCAACATTTCTTCTGATTTTGGTCCGGGTATCTGTGTTTGGATCTTAACAAATTTCTTTTCCAACTCCTTGCTCCCCCCTTATGCTTTTACCAGACTTAAAACTTCCTTAAAGGTACTGATTACCTTATCAACCTCTTCATAGCCAATCGTTAATGCCGGTTCAATTCGTATCGTCTTCGAGTTGATTAATGTTCCTGCCACAAGGATCCCACGGTCAAACATCCCTTTGGAAACCTCATAGCCGATTTCATCCTTATGGAATTCAATGCCGATCATCAATCCCTGGCCGCGAATTTCAAGGACCTTGTCTTCATGTCCTTTCGCTGCTTCTTTTAGCTCTTTGAGGAAATACTCGCCAACTACTAATGCCCTTTCTGGTAAATTTTCCTCGATTAAAACACCAATAGTGGCAATAGCAGCTGCACATGCTAGTGGATTGCCCCCAAATGTCGTTGTATGCATAAATGGGTTCGGGAACCAGCTTTTAAATACTTCTTCTCTAGCAACAATCGCCCCTGCTGGCATAACACCGCCGCCAAACGCTTTAGCTAGACAGATAATATCCGGGACCACATCATATAATTCAGCTGCAAACATTTTTCCAGTCCGTCCCATACCCGTTTGGACCTCATCAAAAATTAACAGAGAACCATATTGGTCACATAGCTCGCGAACCTGTTTTAAGTAATTCTCTGGAGGCAGGATAATTCCGCCTTCCCCCTGAATTGGCTCTAGGATCACCGCAGCAACATCTTCTCCGACTGACGCACATACTTCAAATGTTTTTCTGATCATGTCGATATCACCAAATGGTACATGGCGGAACCCAGGGATTAATGGCAGGAATGGTTTACGGAACATTCCTTTGGCCGTTCCAGATAAAGACCCAAGACTTTTGCCATGGAAAGCACGTGTTGTTGAAATAAAGGTCGTTCGATCACTATACATTTTCGCGAGCTTTAATGCTGCTTCAACACTTTCTGTTCCGCTATTGGTAAAAAACGCATATTTCAAATCACCAGGGGTAATATCCGCTAAAATTTTCGCCAGCATTGCACGCAATGGATCAAGCAGATCTTGGCTGTGGAGAGCTTGACGCTTCAGTTGATCTGTTACTGCCTTTACGACCTTGGGATTACGGTGGCCAACATTATAGATACCGAAGCCGCCGAGACAATCAATATATTCTTTGCCGTTTACATCCTTAAAGCAGGAACCATTGTCTGACCATTCTACTGCTGCAAATTGTCCATCCTTTGTTACCGATTTACGGTAGGTTAAAAATCCTGGGTTAACATGTTCGCGGAATCCATCGACCGTTTCCTTTGTAATCCAGGCCGCCTCTTCCTTATTAACTTCCTCCTTTTCTATTAAACTTAAAACCTTATTAATGTATTCGCTTACTTGTTGATTCTGCTCAGTCTTTGTCTCTCGTGTTAAATCGATACTCATATGATCGCTCCTCATTATTTATTAGTTGGAAAACCAGCCAATTGGCTCTACTTGTAAATTAATATTGATTTGTTTAATTTCTTGAAATTCCTCAAGCCCGAATGTTCCAAGGCTCCGTCCAATTCCACTTTGCTTATATCCGCCCCATGGTGCTTCATTATAGGTTGGGTGGTAGGAATTTACCCAAGTAATTCCGGCACGAAGCTTTTTAATTACTCTTAATGCTTTTGCCCCGTCATTTGAAAAAACAGCGCCTGCAAGTCCATAAATCGTATTATTTGCAAGCTTTACAGCTTCACTTTCATCCTGAAACTTCTGGATTACAACTACAGGTCCAAATATTTCTTCTTGAACGATTTTCATTTCTGGTTTTACATTTATAAACACAGTTGGTTCAACAAAAAAGCCCTTTTCTAAGCCTTTACTTACAATTCGCTTCCCGCCGCAAGCAATGGTTGCACCCTCCTCTAAACCAACCTCAATGTAATGTAAAATCTTTTCCAAATGTTGCTCGCTTACGAGCGGCCCCATCTCAGTTACTGGATCATCTCCTGCTCCAACCTTAATCTTCTTCGCTCTTTCAACAAAGCGTTCAACAAATTTATCATAAATACTTTCTTCTACTAGAATTCTCGACCCTGCTGAGCACACTTGACCTGAACCAGAAAATATTCCAAATAGTGCATAATCCACTGCCGTTTCAAAATCAGCATCCGCAAAAATAATATTGGGTGATTTGCCTCCTAATTCTAAGGATACCTTCTTCATTGTGTCCGCTGCTGTTTTCATGATATGTTTACCTGTTTTCGTACCACCGGTAAACGAAATCATATCTACTTCAGGGTGGGAAGCAATTTCATGACCAACAACAGGGCCGGCTCCCATTACCATATTGGCAACTCCTTTTGGCAGTCCCACTTCTTCAAATATTTCAAAAAGCTTCTTCGGTGTAACCGGTGTTACTTCTGACGGTTTAAAAACGATTGTATTTCCAGCGGCTAAAGCCGGCGCAATTTTCCAAACACTCATTAAAAGAGGGTAATTCCATGGAGTAATCAGGCCACAGACACCAACTGGTTCGCGGACAACCATTGCCTGCATCGGGTCGGCTACGTGATAGGTATAGCCGTCTGGCTTTGTAATCAGTCCTGCATAATAGCGGAAGCATGCTGCTGCATCACCGACATCAAATCCAGCTTCTCTTAATGTTTTTCCATTATCCATCGTTTCAAGCTGAGTTAACTCATCGGCATACTCATCAATTTTGTCAGCAATTTTAAATAAATAGGAGGCTCTCTCCTGGGCTGATATTCCTGACCATATACCTTCTTCGAAAGCCCTCCGAGCAGCAAAGATCGCTGCTCGTGCATCAACAGCTGTTCCTTCAGGGGAATATGAAATCACTTCTCCATTTGCTGGATTAATAACTGGACGTGTTTCCAGAGTTTCAGACTCTTTCCATTCACCATCAATAAACATCTTAAGGTTAGCAATGCGGTTTTTAATCTCGACCATTATCAAGTCCTCCTTTATTCTCTCTTACTATCTATAGTTGCAAGAACTGTGCCAAAAAAGAAAAGTGGCCATAATCGTGTGTTTACCCCAAAAAACATTTATAGTTATTCAAAATTGCATAACTGTATTTATTTTTGCATAGATAAAAAAGCTGCTTCAGAATGTATTCTGAAACAGCTTTAATTTATATGGAAGATAAGTTTTCAATTTTAATATTTTTCTCATTTAGTATTTTTTGATACTTCCTGCTAACTGAGGATTGGCTGATTCCTAATGCTTTTGCAGCCTTTGTGGTTGTCTTGTATTGGTTCATAGCCAGAACAATCAGCTGCTCCTCTACATGTTCAATCGCCTCTTGTAGAGGAATAACTCTAGTAATCATAGGCTTTATCTTTTTATTATCAAATCCCAGTGATAAAAACTGGCTGACAAACTCAGCATCAATGGCAGGATGATCAGCAGTAACCACTAATCTTTCAATAATATTTTGTAATTCACGAACATTACCTGGCCACGAATAAAATTCAAGCACATTAATTGCATCTGGTGTTAAATGATAATTTCGATCATACTTTTCATTCAGCTGCTGTAAAAAATGAAAGGCGAGTAACGAGATATCCTCAGTCCGTTCCCTGAGCGGCGGAATCTGAATCGGAATAACATTTAAACGGTAGAATAAGTCTTCTCGGAAAGTCCCAGTCTCCACCATTTTTTCAAGCCTTTTATTGGTGGCAGCAATAATCTGGACATTCACCTTAATAGGCACTGTACTGCCAATCGGAATAACCTCTTGCTCTTGAAGAACACGCAAAAGCTTTACTTGAAGATGCAGCGGCATTTCACCGATTTCATCTAGAAACAATATTCCGCCATCCGCTTGTTTAAAATAACCTTCTTTTCCGTTTTTATCGGCACCTGTAAACGACCCCTTAGCGTACCCATACAATTCACTTTCTAAGAGATTTTCAGGAATCGCCCCACAATTCAGTTTAAGAAATGGCTTTCCAGAGCGTTTCCCTAATTGGTGGATTGCTTGAGCAATTACTTCTTTACCCACACCCGATTCACCATTAAGGAGGACTGTCGAAGAAAAGTCTGCAATTTTCTTTACCTGATTCATAATCTTTTCCATTTTAGGACTGCAATAAATGAGCTTTTTTAAAAAGCGATCTTTACTTTTAAAATCATCTAATTCTTTTTTATATTGTTCCGTTATTTTCCGTATTTCTTGGAGTTCACTTTTTAATCGCGTAGTTTCCGTAATATCCCTTGAGGCAATGATAATCCGGTCCAGCTCATTTTTTTCATTAAAGACAGGATTACCAACGGCAAGAATTTTTCTGCCTGATTTTGTTTCCTGGACGACCGAAACTTTTTTTCTTTTTTCGATTACTAATCTTGTTACTGATGGTGTAAAAAGTCCCTGATCCTCAAGTTCGAGGATATTTTTTCCAATCAACTCTTTAAGATCTACCTTCCAGAAATCTTGAATAATGTTGTCACTGTATCTAATTAATTCCCCTATGGCATTTACCACAAGAATTTCATCATAAATACTCGACAATATCGCATTCAAATCTCTATTCAAATCTTTAATATATTCTATTTCGTTGGCCATATCCTCGACCATTGGCAGATCCTGAACAACTATGATCATCCCTTCAACTGCATGAGAATCGGATAAAATAGGACAATAATCGACGAGAACTCCCGTGTCATTCGTTATTTCTAGATGATTTAAAATCGTTTTTCCTGTAGCAAATACGTTGTTAATCTGTTGAGCGCTAAAAATAGTTCCCCCTGGATAATTAAGCACCTGTTCAATAGTAGATTTAATCATTGTTAACCCTGATTCGTTGCAATTAATGATTTGTTTCTCCTTATCTAATACAAAAATCCCCATAGGTATTGAGGTAAGAAGGATTTTCAATAAATCTACACTTTTATTTTCTTGTTTAAAAAGTTCAGCCAAAACATCTTCTCTTCGTATGTATCCTATTGGTTCACCATCGTCACCTATTATGATCGCGAAAGGTTCACCAATAATCTGGAACAAGGAGGGGAAAGAAATATTATTGCTTAGGAAACAAATACTTTTAATAGACTTGGCCTGATTTAACAAAGCCTCTATGGAATAATTTTTGCTTTCAAGCAGCTCGAGTAATGGATGATTGATTGTTGCATAGGCAAATAATTGACCTTGTTTTTTTAAGAATATAAAGGGTTCTTTGCATTGGCTTAAAGTCGATTTCAATACAACTTCATCACCTATAGTGATAGATATTATTGGCTTAATCTTATCTTTTGCGACGGAAAACATCTTATTATCCCCCTTTCCACTCTTATATTATCACTATTTCGAATTTTTTAAATAGAAAAAAAGAAGATGCAGTATCCATCTTCTTTCTTTGTATTTAATCACTGCCCGTTACAAATAAATCTTCTTTTATAAAGGCAAGGACCATGCCGGGAATAACTTGGTCCCCTTCCTGAACCTCCAGTGATTCTACCTCACCGCTTAAACCTGTTTGAATCATTTGAATATTGCCTTCAGCCGTTTTTATTTGAAATAATGGTTCCCATTCATATATCCGTGTTTCACTTTGTATTGAAACTTTTTCAACAACCCCATGACATGGACTAAGTACCACTCCAAAATACATCGTATCACTCCCCTTTTTTTTTGCTAGTATTGTTCCTGAAAGGGCCCTGATTGTAATACCAGGCCAAAAAAATCTTGAAATTCTGTAATATCCTCTTCTTCAATTCCTAGACGATCAGCCCAATAATGGGGATTATAGGTATCCTCCTGGCAAAGTAAAACCATATTCCCTGTTTGCATCGAAGTGACCATTGCCTTTCCATAAAAATGACTCGAATAACCAATGGCCAAATCGTAGCGGTGGTTTTTTGATATAAGACAAAAGTAATGTAGTAGCTGTTGATCTTTTTGTTCAGACAGAATATCAAGCTTCATTTCCTCTTCCCCCTTTACATTATTAATATTTTAACCAACCCCTTAACCTTGAGGTTTCTGCCAATTTTTTAACTCCCTCAATATAAGCAGCAATTTTCATATTCACTCCATACTTTATGGAGGTGTTATACACATTCTTATAGCTGTCTATTATTTTTTCCTTCAATCGAGTATCCACCATTTCCTCTGTCCAATAATAGCCTTGGTTGTTTTGGCACCACTCAAAATAGGAAACAATGACACCACCTGAATTTGCCAGAATATCAGGAACAACAAGAATTTCTCGCTCATCCAAAATTTTTAGAGCTTCTTTGGTTGTAGGTCCATTAGCTGCTTCAATCACAATATTACAATTAAGCCTGCTCGCATTTTGCTTGTTGATTACGCCTGAAATGGCTGCTGGAATCAGGACATCACATTCTTTTTCTAGCAGTTCTTGATTGGTGATACTGATAGCAGGGCGATTTGTTATGATACCGAAAGAGTCTCTATTTTCTAGGAGATAGGGGATATCCAAGCCATTTTCGTCATATAAACCACCAAGTGCGTCACCAATCCCAATTACCTTTGCCCCGAGGTCATATAAATAATGAGCCAAGTAACTGCCTACATTTCCAAAGCCTTGAATAATGACTCGCATATCCGTTAACGGAATGCTCTTCAATTCGCATACCATTTGAAGGGTATATAGTACACCTTTCGAAGTAGCTGTTTCCCTACCTTTGGATCCTCCTAAAGCGATCGGTTTCCCGGTAATAAAGCCCGGCGAATCGAATTCACGGATATGGTCATACTCATCGAGCATCCATGCCATGATTTGCGAATTGGTATACATATCAGGTGCCGGAATATCTTTCGTCGGTCCGACTATTTGGCTGACTGCTCTTACATACCCCCGGCTTAAGCGTTCTAGCTCATCTAAACTCATTTCCCGCGGGTCACAGACAATTCCTCCTTTTGCCCCTCCATATGGAAGGTCCGTAATGCCGCATTTTAAACTCATCCAGCCTGCAAGTGCTTTTACTTCTTCTGGCGTAACATCTGGATGGAAGCGAATACCTCCCTTAGTCGGTCCTGCAGCATCATTATGCTGTGCCCGGTAGCCTTGAAAAATCTCTGTTTGCCCATTATCCATGCGAATAGGAATACTCACTTCCAAAAATCTCATTGGCTTCTTTAAAAATTCGAAGACTTGAGGAGGATAGTTTAGTATGTCAACTGCTTCCTTAAGAATTTCCTGAAACTCAGTAAGTGAATTATCTTTTTCCTTTACACCCTCGTTCTCATTCTTTTTCAAATCTAATGATTCGATAGTCATCATAACACCCCATTTTTTATTGTTATTAATCTAATTAGCAAGTTCCGTGCCAAATGATTTATTAACGTTTTTCCTAGTGTAAAAGAATGGATATTATGAAAAAATGACTGTATTATTCAAATTTGCATAAATGATAAACATAAAAAAATACGCATTCCTGATGGTGGAATGCGTATTTTTTTCATCTAATCATACTTCAGCTTCTTCTGCCTTATATTGAGGAGGTGCAACCTTGAAGGCTTTTGTTAAAAATACTAAATAGGCAAGTCCGATTAGGAACCAGCTTCCTCCCATAACTAAAGAGCTAAGCTCAAGATTGATCCAAAGAACTCCAACTAATCCGGCTCCAATTAACGGCATGATAATGTAATCAAAAAATCCCTTTGGAGTACGGTGCATTTTTTCACGGACAGCAAAATGACTAATCACTGAAAGATTAACAAATGTAAAGGCCATCAATGCTCCGAAATTAATGAGTGAAGTGGCTGTCACTAAATCAAAGAACCAGGCAGATAACGAAATGACCCCTACAATTAACACATTTATCGCAGGTGTTCTCCATTTTGGATGTACGTATCCAAACCATTTTTCGGGGAATACTTTATCGCGCCCCATAACATACAAGAGACGGGAAACACTTGCGTGGGAGGCAAGTCCCGATGCAAGGGTATTCACAAAGGTTGTACATAAGAAGATCGACTGAAACAGCTTCCCGCCAACATAAAGGGCAATTTCAGGTAATGCTGCCTCTGATTCAATAAACCTCGAATTATCTGGAAAAAATGATTGGATAAAAAATGAGGTGGTGATAAAGATTACCCCTCCCCATACAGCTGTAAGAAGAATTGCTTTTGGAATTGTTTTTTCTGGATTTGGCGTTTCTTCCGATAATGTTGTAACAGCATCAAAGCCAAGAAATGAAAAGCAGAGTATTGTTGCTCCTGTTATCAGGATTGGAATGTTCATACCCTCAACATAAAACGGCTGCATGCTAAAAACCGTTCCCGTTCCTTCTCCTGCATTAAGCCCTTTAATAACTAGGATGATGAAGACAACCATGATTAGTATTTGTACAAGAACAAAAAGTGTATTGAAATTTGCCAGAGCATTGACACTTCGTAAATTAAGGAGGGTAACAATTCCAACAAATAATAATACCCAAATAAAATCTGGAACGGACGGAAACAAAGCATTTAAGTAAAGTTTGGTTAACAACGCATTTACCATTGGCAAAAATAAATAATCAAGTAAAGAAGACCATCCAACAAGAAAACCGAGATGCCGGTTCATTGCTTTTTGGGTATAGGTATAGGCTGACCCCGCCTGTGGGAAAACCCGTACTAGCTTCCCGTAACTAACCGCAGTAAAAAGCATGCCGATCAAGGCAATGACATAAGCAGCAGGTACATGCCCATTTGTTTCACCAGAAACAATTCCAAATGTATCAAATACTACCATAGGTGTCATATATGCTAAACCCATAATGACAACCTGCCATAGCTTTAACGATCTTTTCAACTTTACGCCATTTTCCACATATCATTCCTCCTCTTAAATTAAAGCGTTTTCATTCTGATGTTACCCATTTGTCTACAATAAATTTTTTATTCCCCCTCCACTTATTTCTAATTTCACTATGTATTTATGCAATTTATATGCCAAATTTTAATTTCATGAAAATACCGTTGTGTTTATCCGTTTTAAAAAAAATAATGGGTTATAACGAACAAATAATAGAAGGTTTTGAATTTTGGGAATTATTCAACCATGCATACATTATTCCATATTAAATAACGACTTGTCACTATGGAATGTACATATATAATCGTTTCCGTCAACTAAGAAAAAGTAACTTCATCGGCATGAAACAGGGCTATTCGTTACCGTTTTCTATAAAACTGTCGCTGCACCGGCACGAATAACTACTATTCGTTACCGTTCTCTTAAGAAGTATCGCTGCACGGGCACGATTTGTTTATGGCACAAAAATTGCATTATTAAAAAGTAAAATAGGAAATGAGGGAAAAAGAGATGCAATATCCATTAACACCTGATGTTAAACCAGAGTTTTGTACAACAGGGACCTTTATGAGGTTACCATCAAACAGAGAAAATGCTAAATTAGCGATTGTTGGACTGCCATTTGATACAGCGGCTTCATTTCGAGTAGGGGCTCGCTTTGCACCTCAAGCAATACGTCAAGCTTCCATGACGTTATTCCCTTACCATCCTATTCATAAGGTGTACCCATTTGATGCATGCAACGCCATTGATATTGGCGACGTATCAGTTATTCCTCATAATATCCATCGAAGTTATGAGGTAATGGAAAAAGCAGTAATGGAGTTAATGGAGAAAGGGATTATCCCAATTGGACTAGGTGGAGACCACTCCGTTACATTAGCAAATCTTAGAGCAGCAGCCAAAATCCACGGCCCTGTAGCATTAATTCATTTCGATTCCCATACTGATACATGGGATACTTATTATGAAGAAAAATATTGGCATGGCTCACCATTCATTCGTGCATATGAAGAAAATTTATTGATTCCTGATAAGGTTTTTCAGGTTGGTATTCGCGGAACCCTTAATCATCCTGGAGATATCGATTCAAGTAGTGATTTAGGATATCATGTGATTACAACTCCTGAATTAAAAGAACGTGGCTTTGAAAATGTTGTGAGGGAAATGAAAGAAAAGATTGGGGATACACCATGTTTTCTCAGTTTTGATATCGATTTTGTTGACCCATCCTGCGCACCCGGAACAGGGACGCTTGAGGTTGGCGGGCTAAATAGCTTTGAAACCTTACAAATCATTCGGTCCCTAACACAATTTAATTTTATTGGCTTTGATCTTGTTGAGGTTTTACCTCCATACGACCCAACCCAGATTACCTCCTTACTAGCGGCAACTATCATCCATGATTTTGCCAGCCTCGTTGCATTAAAAATTAAATAAACCTAAAAAAGCAGTGAACTCTTTATTTACGAGTCCACTGCTTTTTTGATAAAAACCATAGATAACGGCCATTCATTTATTTAGTTACAAAATAGTCCCTTGCTAATGTTTATTTTTACTTACGTACTTACCGTAGTCTGGAATGGCTATTTGTTCAAACTCATTCACTAACTTTTTAAGGCCATTTGCCAGTATTTCACCAGACAAAGGGATTCCATGACCTGTTACAGCAACAGTTGGCTTTAAGGCCTCTAATGTTTTAACGGATTCCCAAGCAGCTTGCCAATCTGTTGTAAGGTATCTAGGCGGTCCATTTACTTCCATTTCTTGTGTAAGTACCTTATAAAGCGAATCCTGTTTAACTGTAATAAAAGCATCTCCCGCTATTAGAAAACGATCTTCTTCTCTAAATAGTGCCACATGTCCAGGAGAATGCCCAGGTGTATGTATCCAGCGAAAACCTGATAAATGCGGAACACTTCCATCAGAAGGTAGCGTTCGTATATGACTTCCTAAATTAATTGGTTCATTTGGGAACATCGGGGACATTTTAGCAACCAAACCACCTTCTACAGTAGGGTCTGGCTCTGGGTAACTCATTTTTCCAGTCAGGAAAGGTAACTCTAACTCATGTGCATATACAGGAACATCCCAATGTTTGACTAATTCAATAATCGCTCCCACGTGGTCAAAATGACCATGTGTTAATATGATCGCTTGGGGACGATTATTAGCACCGAAACGTTCTTCCGTAACAGATATTATTTCATTAGCTGATTCAGGCATCCCTGCGTCAACTAAAACAAAATTTTTCGTTGCTGCATTTCCAACTACACAAATATTTACAATTTGAATGGTATGGCTGTATATATCAGGCAGGACCTCTATGCCAATACCGCTTCCTATTGAAGTTGCCGGTATAAATTTGTAATCACTGCCATAAGACAATTCTTGATCCATTCTTAAACCTCCTTCATCATTTTTGTTATTTGGCTGACAAAGCTATTTTGCTCTGATAGCCACTATCCTATGATGAAGGTTCATTTTAAAAAAGAATCAATTGGTCAGATACCCTTTAAATAAAAAAAAACGCCTGGATATATATCCAAGCGTCCCAAAATTACCGAGCGAAACGATGATTTCCGATTGTTACGGTTACTTCACGTGAAAAGATCCAATCGCTTACTGCTGTTTTTGGATTGTAGAAGAATAAAGAGCCATTCCCTTTACCCATCAAAGCAATTGCTTCATTAACAGCTCTTCTTGACTCTGCGTCAGCTGGCTTATTGATTTCGCCATTTGCAACAGGTGTAAATGCATAGTGTCCATTTGCAATTTGATAAATGACTCCACGAACTGTGTTAGGGAAGTCAGGACTTTTCACTCGATTAAGAATAACAGTTGCAACAGCTACCTTTCCGGCATATGGCTCGCCAACTGCTTCTGCTCGAACTAATTTTGCCATTAATTCTTCATCTGCCGCTGAAATCGGAGAGTTTGGCAGAGTCATATATTGTCCTGCAATAAGTGGTTTACTATTGTTTGCGCTCATTAAGCTATTAACAGGAATACCAAATCCTTTTGCTATTTTCCAGTATGTCTCACCATATTGAATTTTGTGAGTTGTAGCCGCCTCCGACTTAGTAACACCTGTAAATGCTGACATTGAAAAAATTAATCCCGCTGCAATAACAAGTTTTTTTAGTTTATTCATGTTTTATAGCCTCCTAGTATTCTCGTTGTTTTCTCTACTAATAAGGCTATCAGTTGTAACATAGTTATTCATTAACCAAAAAAAACCAGTATAAAAATAGGATAAGTAGCTCCTGCTATGAAAGCATTTATCTATTAAATGGAATAATCAACCAACTCGCAATCATTCCCACATAAATTCCACTAATGGAATCTTAAGGAAATATTATTACAAACTATTTCAGGCCTATTTCATGAAATATCATTGTAACAAGGAAAGTCTTCACTAAATTGACAAAATATCCCTCAATTTTACACAGGTTTCTCCCTCAATCTTTGGTAATAATATAATAGAAGACAAAACGTTGGAGGGTTTTATAAATGGAAAGTCAGTTAGTGAATATACTTAACAAACAAATTGCAAACTGGTCTGTGTTGTATATCAAGTTACATAATTACCATTGGTATGTGAAGGGTGGTCAGTTTTTCACCCTGCACGCTAAATTTGAAGAATTCTATAACGAAGCAGGATTGCATGTCGATGAATTAGCAGAACGATTACTTGCAATCGGTGGAAATCCAGTTGCGACGATGAGAGAATGTCTTGAACTTTCATCGATTCAAGAAGCACAAGGCAGCGAGACTGCTGAAGAAATGGTTCAAACCATAATCAATGATTTTTCGATTATTATAGGGGAATTAAAAGAAGGTATGAGCATTGCTGAAGAAAAAGACGATGAAACAACAGGTGATATGCTCCTTGCTATTCATTCTGGTTTAGAAAAACATGTATGGATGCTAACAGCCTTCCTTGGCAAATCGATCTAAATTACCGGCAATAAAAAAGACTCAAGCATATGCTTGAGCCTTATTTTTTTGGTTTCGTGCAATGATAACTAAGCAAATGGTAATAATCGTGAACGCGGTAAACGCCAGGATTGGAATAGTGATAAAACCAAGCCAGTTAATATAATCTTTTGAGCAAGGCACACCACTTTTACACATTTCAAATTGCTGCAAATAAGGAATTTTTTGAAGAGCCGTATGGTAGCCTGAAATGATCATTCCAATAATCGACAACGGTAAGGTGTATTTCACAATTTCATTATCATTTCGGTAAAATGCAATTCCTAGAATGATTGCTAATGGATACATAAAAATACGCTGATACCAGCACAATGTACATGGAATGAAGTGGAGAACTTCACTGAAATACAAACTCCCTATGGTTGCAACTAGTGCTGCAACCCATGCAAGCAGTAAAGGTTTATTCATTCCCTTTCTCCTTTGCCGATTCCTCCACTAATTCATTTAAATCATCCATTGTCTGTCCATCAAATCGCTTACCATTAACAAATATGGTTGGTGTTCCACTAACTCCTAATTTCCCTCCAAGATCCTCATCACTTTCCCAAGCATCTTCTGGAGCTTTTGTGTCAAAATAAGCAACTACTTTCTTTACCTCATCCTCACTAGCTATTTCACCTAATGTTTCGGTTAAAAATTCTTCGGTAAAAACATCAATCTTTTCGTATCGTGTATCTTCCGGCTGCTTATCGAATATAAGCTCATGAAACTCCCAAAATTTTTCATTACCCAACTCATGAAAAACCGCCTCAGAAAATTTAGCTGTCCTCTTTGAATCAACATTAATAAAAGGATAATGGAAATAATAAAATTTAGCTTTGCCTGTATCAACAAATTCTTTTACAACTTGCGGTACAACATTTTCCGCAAAGTTTTTACAATTCGGGCACTTATAATCGCCAAATTCTACAATTGAAACAGGTGCCGATTCTTCGCCTAAAAAAGGCTGATTGGAATAATCAATCTCTTCTTTTGCGCTATCATCAGATTTCTGGTTGTTGGCGAGAAAAATGAATCCAATAATAGCGATTGCAATCAATCCAATAATCCAAAAAACAAACTTAGATGATGACGAAGGCGGTTTTGTCGTGCCTTTTTTCGTACTTTTTTTTCCTTGAGCCATAATCAAACTCCTTATTTATGTGATAGTTTTAACTTACAAACAGTAATATTAGATTAAATTTTACTAAACTTATCCTGTAATGAAAATAAAAATGCCTATTAATCAGAACGCATATTATTAGATTTTCCCTATTAACTAAAAAAGGCCCACGTTAATGGACATTTTTTGTTAAAACATTTTTATTCTTTTGTAAGCGCAGATCCTAGCATTGCTGCGCAGGTAAATATCAAAGGAGGACAAGTTTATGTAATAGAAGGATCTTTTAGGAAGTCCTTAATTTCATCCACTGTAATTCCTAAATTTCGAGCTTCTAAGATGAGTTCTAGCCATTCCTTATCTACTTCATTTTCATCTAATAGAGTGGTTAACATAGTACTGGGTGTCCTCCTAAAATATTTGTTTTTAGGCAGCTCAGCCGTCATAGTTTAGCACTTTAGACCTGTAGCTTTGCGTCCCAATCTTTCGAAAGGTTTGCCTTTATCTAATTAAAGTTTTAAAGTTCATAAGGAAATAGTACCACATTTATTCTTTATATCGAACATAAACAATTCTAAAAATATCGACAAAATTTTACATTTATTCCAAACATCTGTTACAAATATATTCAAAAGAAACATAATAAAGTAAATTAGGGTATTAAAAACAATCAAAATGTTTAATTGTACAAAAATACAGTTATCTTTACCTGTGAGTAAGTTCCTAATTATAAAAAAATATTAAATTCAACCAAGTTCTTTATAAAGTATATTTTCCGATTTAATAGGAAACAGTTTACAGGTAATAGATAGTAGGGAGAAGGTCGGAGGTAGAAAGTTAAGATGATCAAAAGTCAAAAATACATAGACTAGTGATACTTATTACTTGTATATTTTTGTCTTTTAATGTATTCATAAAACATACACTCACAAGAGCATGTTTTATTTGCCAAGTACAGTGGTTAATAATTCTTAGGGTAGTTCGATAAAATAAAATGATGATATTTCATTAAAGGAGTTTAAATGATGACCGAAAATAAACATTACACAGGCTATATTGGAACATACACCAAAGGTGAAAGCGAAGGAATCTATTCTTTCACACTAGACACGGATAACAGGACTATAGTAGACGTTAAAGTTGCAGCTAAGTTAGAAAACCCTACATATCTAACGATTAGCTCAAATAATCGTTACCTTTATTCCGTTGTAAAAGAAGGCAACACTGGAGGATTAGCAGCTTTTTCTATTAACGATAAGGGTGAGTTAACAGCTATAAACAGCCAATTCTCAGAAGGTTCATCACCTTGTCATGTTAGTGTGGACACTAACAACAAATATGTTTTTAGCGCTAATTATCATAAAGGAACAGTAGAATCCGCTTTGTTAAATCAAGAAGACGGCTCCGTACAGCCTGCTGTGTCTATTTTTAAACATGAGGGATCAGGTCCTGACCCAAGACAGGAAAAAGCGCATACCCATTATGCAGGAGTAACACCTGATGAAAAATATTTAGCCGTTGTTGAACTAGGAACTGATGCCCTAATTACCTATAAAGTTAATGACAATGGCACACTTGAAAAAGTAAATCTTCTGCCAATAAAGGCTGGCAGCGGTCCTAGACACCTTGCATTCCATCCTAATGGAAAATATGCTTATATCATGACCGAGTTTAGCTCAGAGGTAATCGCCTTAAACTATCACCCAGAAAACGGTCATTTTACGGAAATACAATATATTTCAACTCTGCCGGAAGGTTTTACAGAAAATAACCAAGGAAGTGCCATACACATTTCTGCGGACGGTCGTTTTGTTTATGCTGGTAACCGTGGTCATAACAGTATTGCCCTGTTCCAAATCAATCAAGAGTCCGGTGAACTAAGCTTTGTAGAACACACCTCAACAGAAGGAGATTGGCCAAGGGATTTTGAGATTGACCCTTCTGAAAAATTCATTGTTGCTTCTAATCAAGAATCAAGCAATATCGTTTTATATTCAAGAGATGAAGACACCGGTAAATTGACTCTCTTACAAGCTGATATTACGGTTCCACACCCTGTTTGTGTTAAGTTTTTAAGTAATTAGAACTTACTATCTAAGGATGAATTACGATGGATTTCTTTCATAGCCAGGAAACATTGTCTACAATACAGTGGATTCTAAGAGCTGTAGTTGGCTTTTTATTTTTGCTGATTGTGGCCAAATTTATGGGACAGCGTGCAATTTCACAACTTCGATTGATTGATTTCGTCATGGCATTGGTTCTAGGAAATATTATCGCCCATCCGTTATCAGATGAAAAACTTGGAATGAAGGGTTCGATGATTACTACCATTGTATTGGTTGTTTTATACACAGGAGGTTTATGGATTACTTTAAAGTTTACCTTTATTGAGAAGCTCCTAGACCCACCTCCATTTCCTCTTATAAAAAATGGTGAGATCATGTATAAAGGATTAAAAAAGGCAAAAATTACGATTCACCATTTATTAGCTGAATTAAGAGTAGAAAAAATTGAAGATATTAGTAAAGTAGCGTTAGCATTATGGGAATCAAACGGAAAAATCTCTATTTTCTTAGATCCAAAGTACGAGCCAATCACACCTGAAATCTACAACCTAAAAGTTGAACCATTTGACCTACCGAGAACGATTATAAAAGAAGGCAGGATTAATGTTCAGGAATTGAATCAGATCGGTAAGAATGAGGATTGGCTTATTAATAACATAAAAAATCAACATCATACGGATGTCACCAACATCTTACTTGCTACGATTGATCGTAATATGAATCTAAAGGTTTTTTTATATAAATAAATTAGCCCGCGTTAGGAATGATTCCTTACGCGGGCTAATTATTTAATACAAACATTCTAAAAAAACACCTTTACTAGTCCTAAAATCCTTTTCTTGTATAATGATATGTACAGTTTAGCGGTTGAGGTTTCTTGTTGAAGCTCCCCTAGTTCACATGAGAGTTCGAATTTAGAAGGCCATATCCAATGGCGGATTTCAATCATACTGTGCTTGAGGGTATCATAGCTCAAAAATTGGTAGTCAAAGAAATCCATATATTGTTTAAAACCCTTAACGTTACGGTGGCTCCATAACGTTTTTCTTAGAAAAGGAAGCTTTACTACTTTATTTAAATGTGGAAACTGTTCATATACAACGGACAAAGTCCGGGTCAGCCTCTTTAACGTTTGGTGAGATTCAGCCATTTTAAAAAGTTCCTCATAATCTAATTCATCCCTATTATGGTGAACCATTTGGATAATATCAATGAAATATTTCAAGGAGTCTAAATTATGTCTCCAGCCATGTAGGCAAATCATATAGAAGCAATGCATATGGGAAAGTTCTCGGACATGTGAATATTCTCCAATAGCTTTCGACTCGTTCCATATTTCATTTATATCAAATTTTGATGTTTCTTCTTTTACAATTCCCCAATGCAATTCCACTACTAATGGAACAGGAGAATGGGGGAGCCTTTTACTAAAACTGCAATGGAAATGTCCAGGAATAGGCTCCTCTTCAACCACGAAGCCTAATGCTATTACTGACTCAATGGCATGATTTACGTCGTGTAACCGGACTAATAAGTCAATGTCAGAGGTTGCTCTTGCACCAATATGTCCAAAGTACTTCTCTGCAAAATAAACCCCTTTAAGCGGAATTACATTAATACCTTGTTCTTCAAACCTTTTTAATAGTAAATCTGTCTGATTTTTAATAAATAGGTTTTGAAAAAGTCCTTTATCATATTTTTCCTTTAAATAGGCTTGAAAGAAGTTCGGGGTTTGTGTGAGCATTCCATTCTGCTTTAATAAAAAGTAAACCTGTGATTGAATTCCATCGTGCTCAATATCCCTCAGGACTTTATGATAGTAGTGATCATCGAGTTGCATTTTTGCTTGAGACTTATATAAGGTTGAAACAAAATCAAAACTCACAGCACCCACCTCCCCTTTAAGATTTCGAGACCAAAGCTAATGGGCTTCCTTTTTTTGAGTTAAATGATGCTTTATTGAGTTTGCGGTATAATCCATTTTGACTCATTAACTCGCTATGCGTTCCGCTTTGAATGATTTTTCCATTATTCATAACTAAAATAAGATCCGCATTTTGAATGGTAGACAACCGATGAGCAATAACAATCGTTGTTCTGCCTTTCATCAATTCCTCGAGTGCTTCCTTTACATGGAACTCCATCTCTCCATCCAAGGCTGATGTAGCCTCGTCTAGCAAAAGAATGGGCGCATCTTTAATAATAGCCCGTGCGATTGCAATTCTTTGTTTTTGACCACCAGATAATTTGATTCCATTTTCACCAATTTGAGTGTCATACCCTTTTGGAAGTGAAAGGATAAAATCATGTATCTCAGCACTAATTGCAGCTTCAACCATTTCTTTCTCCGTTACATTCGGTCTTGCAATCAAAAGGTTTTCTCGAAATGTTCCAGCAAATAAAAATGTTTCTTGAGGAACATGTGCAATTGAACTCCTCAACTTCGAAGCCGATATTTTATTTAGAGATTTACCTGAAATTTTTATTTCACCCGATTGAGGCTTATAGAATCCTTGTAAGAGGTTAAATAAAGTACTCTTCCCTGCGCCACTCGGCCCCACTAAAGCAATCACTTTTCCAGCAGGGATTCTTAAATGAAATTGGTCTAATACCTGATTATTTTCTACATAACTAAAGGTAACGTTATCAAACTGAATAGACTCAACCTGTTCCACTGTAGGCTCAAAAGAAGGTAATTCTTTTAAATCAGCCGGTTTTTCGAGAACATCTAGTATTCTTTCAAGTGCGGCAACAGATCGTTGGAAACCGGCCCAAAGACTTGCAAGTCCAGTTAATGGATAATATAAATGATTGACTAAGTTCAGAAATGTTAACAAAGCTCCCACCGTTAGTACACCTTTGGAAACGAATAAGGCGCCTACGGTCAGATTTACTAGAAAGGTGACCGATCCAATAATCTGCCCACCTGTGTAATACCATGATTGAAGCTTTGTATTATCTAATTCTAATTTTAACAATTCTAGATTCTTTTTTTCGTATTTTTTATAATGAAGCTTTTCAAGTGTAAAGGATCGAATCACGGAGAAGCCGTGAAAGGTCTCATTTAATAGACTATTGATGTCCCCTACTAACCTGTGAATCAATCTGCCATTTTTCCGAAGCAATAAACCAAACACGAGCCCCGCTAGTGCGGCAATAGGTGCAATAATCAGACTTACCAAACAGAGTGTTAAATTTATGTTTGCCAAATAAATAAATACAACAATATATATGATTGGTAATCTAATGAGACTTAGAAGACTACTTCCAATTACACCATCAACACCATGAATATCGTTAGAAAAATGGGACATTAATTCACCAGTGCGCAGATTTGAAGCGTCCCCTGCTGGCAAACGTAGAATATGGTGAAACAAATGGTTTTTCAGGTCCATTTTCACCCCATTGGTTGCAATTGTATCAAAATATGAATAAGTTACATCTGAAAAGATATTTAATAGAATAAGAAATACGCCAAATGGAATTAAGGACAGTATTTGTTGAAATCCTCCATGGATAGCTGAGTCCGTAACTTCACCATAGAATTTCGCAAAGGAGATTGTTAAATAGATATTCAATATTAATAAAATACTCAAGACCAAATAGGATTTCCACTGTTTCAGTAAGAAAGGCCTCAACAAAGAAAACGTCCGGCGAATATCCTTTATGGTAAAATACCGTTTTATTAATGCTGCCATTTGTTCTTTCATCATAAGGACACTCCATAAATGACTAGAATTGTAATTTGTATTTCATATTAATAAGTTTCCGCAAAATACCTGAAAGAGCGGGAACCATGAGAATCAATTTTGCCCATAACCGGGCGGTGATTTGGTTAGAAGTTATTTTGAAATTTTGTTTCTCGATGGATATCAATCTTCCAAGAATTTTTCCAGCTTCAATAGGCTGATCTAATCCGAGGTTCGTATCTCCTTTAAAAAGAAATATCTGTTTGTTTTTGATTGTTTTTTTCTGAACAAATCGGTGGGCAATTAACTGGCCTGTTTCCGAAAAAAACAAGATGACATCGCCCGTTTTTATTAAGGATGGGTCACATGGAGTAAACCTACATAAATCTCCTTGTTGGATATAGGGATACATGCTATTTCCATATGCAGGAAGATTTAACCATCCATCCTTATGAATAGCACTTTTTAATAGTTTGAATGTGGTTTCATCGATTAACATTTTGAATCAGCCCACACTCTACTAGATTGTGTAAAAATTCTTCCACATCTTTTTTAACCTGTTCTTCGTTTTCGCCTATTTCATACATATCCATCAAGGATTGTGTAAGGGTATCCGCTGTTTGTGATTCATTAAGTAATGACCAGCAAACTCCGCCCACTTCATTGATTTTGGTAACGGTGTAATCATCGGTATTAAGAATAATCCACTCACCATCTAGCTCAGTTGCATCATAGTTGCCTTTATGAATATATTGTTTTATCACGAGATCAACTCCCAAAATGTGTTGTTTTTTTGAAAATGAAGTTCATAGACAGGTACCATATTTACTAAGTTTGTTAATAACTTCATAATATTTTTTGTCTCTTCTTGACTATGTTGCCAAGCAAATACCTTATTCATTAATCGAAGAATGGCCTCTGATTTTGTTAGGCTATTTCTTTTGTTTAGATGGGATTGGTAAAGTAGATTTAAACTATCTAATGTAATTTCCCTTTCTAATTTATCGGCTTCAATTTCACTTCTAAATGGAGAATTAAACACCGTTACATTATTTGGAGATATTTTTACTAAAGTAGCCTCATCTGAAAGCAGGACTCTTGGATATGAAAGTTTAGCTACAGTTGATTTACCGGCACCCGATTGTCCAGCAAAAACGTGTACATTGTCTTTTTCCATGGCACTTGAGGAATGAATGAGCAACCCCCAATTACGATAAACAATAAAGGAACTATATATATTCATTAGTGCATGCTTTAATGCCAAACCATTATTAACTAAAATAGTTGCAACCTTATATTCACAATCAACTTCAATTAAATAATCTGCTCTTCGGAATACGATTTGATCATTGTTTTTTGTAATATCAACTTTATAATCAAGAAATGGAACACCATATCCTTCTTTAATTGTAATAGAGAGATCGAACTTGAGGTTATAATTATTAATAGTTAGAAAGTTTACGTTAAACATTTCCGCTAATTTGTTAGAATCGCAAATAATGTGTATGAAATGATCACCAATTTTTGTAATTATCTCCTTCATATTTAATCCCCCATAGAGCCCTTTTTATAATAGGAAAATCAATGGATTCACCATCGACTTTCCATAGAAAACTTTATGTCTTCTTCACACTATTTACCTTTACCCTTACCATTATTATTACCTGGACCATCACTATTGTCAGGCCGAGGTCCAGTGTAAGGATCATTTGGGTAATGTATACCATCATTCCCTTTACCTGGATGTTCTAGATTTCCATGTCCTTTATTCCAGCTTTGCGCTGTTTCAAAACGAATAGGTAGATGACTTAAAATCCTTGGGCTTTTATAAGCTTTTTCTTTTATCACGGTTTTCACCTCCTTTTATCTTTCGTTCATTATAAAGAACGAGTAGATTAAAAAAAATACACTTAAACTAATCTTTTTCACACTTTTTCTTTATTCTATCTCTACCTAAAAATTATAATCCAGAAATAATTCTTTTTAAAGAACAATCATTCGACAAAATTCTATTTTAAGTATTTATTTCTTTCTCTTCTGGACTTAAAAAATTAAAGTAGAATAAAAATTAAAAAGGCCCTATATCTAGGGCAGTTTCTTCACATATTAAAAAATAACTTGTTCGGGTCATTACCGTCATAGGTGTCAATATTTATTTTGCATTATTGATGGTATTGCCTTCAATCTTATAAAATGGGGCGTTCTTTCCACCGTTGGTTGGGTTTACTACATATAAAGCTGATTTAGAATATATTTTATTTCCTTTGATGATTGCAGCAAACACGTTTGTTGAATTCGGAGTTCCATTTGGTCCCAGCTTGATTAGCGGAGTATTACTTTTGTTTTTTGATGCTAAAATTGTATTTTCCAAGAGCTCAAATTTTTGTGCTCCAAGAATATAGATTGCTGCGCCATACCCAATGTTCTCCGTTACTACTAACTTTGATTTCTTTATTGTTACTACTGGTTTCCCATATAAATCGTTGACAGAAAGAAGATTGGCTTTGTCTTTTACTGCACATCCATTAAGTACATATTTTCCTTCGCGGTTTATTTCAAGTTTTCCCACCTCTAAAGAGCATCGATTATAAGTTCCCGCAGGAAGAACAGTTCCTTTTCTATCAATATCATTCATTGTTAAGCGATCATAGACATTTTCGTTGTTCCCCGGTCCAAAAAGGATGCCTTTTCCTTTCGTCTCAGCCTTGATAGTTACATCTTTCAGATGAACTTGCTTATTCCAAATATACAGGACCCCAGGTCGAATCCCATTATGCTGGATGGTTACATTTGATACTTCTTGTCCTTCCTCACTTCCTACACTCAGACTCGCATCCAAGAGCTTTGCGTTTCTAAATATTATATTTTTTCCAAGGAGTTTAACTTCTCCTTTTGTAAATTGATTATTAATCACTTCGGAATTTCTAGAAAATAACGTTAAACCTGTTCCATTAAAAGTGTTATTCTTCAGGACCAATTCTCCTCTAAACCCTTTATGGGCGTGAACCCCTACAGTCCCTTTCAGGGATTGTTCAAATCTATTATTTTCGATTCTGGCATTCTCACCGTAGGCAAGTACGATTTGGATTTTATTATCCGTGAATGTATTTCCTTTAATGACTGTATTTTTCCCTGGGTAAAATCCCGGCTCGATGTCAATTCCACTTTGGGGGGCTGTTCCATTTGTATGATGTATATGATTGTTCAATATTTTAACACCATCTGAACCGACTAAACTAATACCCTGCCTTCTGTTAAACCCTATATCGGAATTTTTGATGGTGATATTTTTTGAGATGTCTACTGTCATCCGGTTTACTTTAACTCCTTTTGTTGAGGGAGCTTCAAAGACAGCTTTGAAATAATCAGCATCATTCGGAATGGTTGATTCCCCTGAATAGAAACTAAGCTGCTTTTCTCTTTTAATAAAGCTTCCATCTTTCCTATAATAAAAGACATCCACTTTGCTTCCTTGATCAATTCCCTTAGGAAGCCAAAAATAAATATTTCGATATGTATTGTACTCTGGATTGTCAAAATTAGTAACTTTTCTACTATTGGTACGGATCTTTCCTTTAGCTGCAATAAGATTACCCTTGTCGTCTATTCCGCCTGCTTCCAAATATGTTTCCGAAATCGTTGAACCCGTAATGGTAGTTCCGCTTACAATAATTCCGTCTCCAGTGAACTTTTTAAGTTTTACACCGTCAATCACCACATTTTCTGCTCCAACAATTTCAATTCCAGTTCCCCACTCATGCGTCCCTCCTGTTTCGGAACCTTTTTTTGAGTAATCATGTGTATCTCTCTCCCCTATGTAAGTACCTCCTTTGACGGTTACGTTTTTCACATCAGTACCCAGGTAAAGAACCGAATAAATTTCAAATTCGTTGGTTTCCTTTTTCAAAACTGCTTTGTCACTTAAAAAAAAGGTCATATCGCTGACCAGATTTATTCTTGCATCAGGATCAGCTTGTCGTGTTCCTTTGGCAATGAGGTAGGTTCCATCAGGTATCTTGAAGGTTTTAAACCCCTTTTCTTTCGCCCATTTAAGGGCTGAATTAATCCCTTTCGTCGTTTCATTCGCATGGGTTCCATTATTGTGAACTCCCCATCTTTTTAGCTCTAGTTCATAAACAGGGCTTTGTACCTTATTTTGTATTTGTTCTTTGGAATTAGCAGTAGCTTTAATAATAACTTCAACAGGAAGATTTGCAGCTGCTGCTAGAATCAATATGGCTAGGCATGAAACAATCCATTTTTTCATTACATGACTCCTTTTGGACGATGGAAAGATTAATTGGCACAATATCATTTCTTTCTTTTTATTCATCAAAAGATACATTCTAACTTTAAGAGACCTTGGAAAAAATTTTATATGAGGATTAAATCGATTTAAATATCTTTCTTTCTAGTTTTATATTGACTCATTAGATCATTACAATGGATCGATCTACACGGCTGAATCAGCAAAAGTAAAGGTGTCATTATGTTTTAAACTAGCTTAGTGCACATAAAAAAAGGCTTATCTAATATGTAATTCATATAAGCATCCTTGGCTGCTTTGAATATTTATATAAATGAGGCAATGAATGCGAATTGAGGTGAGAACGATTGTTTATCTTACAAGAGAACAACAGGTTAAATATTCCGTTTATCGTAAAAAAGGACAAGATATTTGATTTTAAAAAATATTATGTAGAAGTAACTTTACTGAGCGACTTAACAAATTTTTGTAGACATACTAGTCTTGATTTCATTTTTGATACAGGTTTTTCTACTATATTTCGTAATAAAAAATATTGTCTGAAAACTTAAAAAGGAGGAGTTGTTCATATGTCCAATGCTTATGTCTTGGATTTAAATTATTGGGGAGTTTCTAATACTATTACCAATTACGGAGACAAAACGTTATCAACAAAAAACTCTAATGGGATTAATAATGCCATATTATGGGCAGCACAGCAGGGATATACGGAATTTGTATTTCCTAAAGGAACTTATTTAATTGATGAAACAATCCCGATTCAACCACAAAGTTTTATGACAATTAATTTGGGTGGATCTACTCTAAGAATTCGGAACAATGGATTAGCCTCTTATTCTGTTATTTGTTATAAAAAAAATCAAGTGTTTTCCCGAATTACAAACGGTATTATTCAAGGTGATCGATATAACCATGACTATACAACACCTGGTCAGGCTAGCACACATGAATGGGGAATGGGTGTTTTATTCCCCAATATAGTAGATACAACTAAAGGTGAAGGTACTAACACTCGCTTTATCACTATTGATAACATAGAATTTTTAGACTTTACAGGGGATGGCGTATCTTTATTTTCCACAGGTGGAGCATTGTACACTACAACAACCCCAACTAAGACTTATGCTATAACATTTGAATCGGGTTCTATAAGTACCACTGATGGTAAATTACTAGCCGATTCAAGTAAAATCCGTTCTAATATATTTATAGATTTAACTAATTCTAAGATAACAAAATGGAATACTTTTGGTATTTATGGCGATATTAGTTATCAGTCTGTTGGTTCGGAGATTGATGATACATTACCATTTGATATCATTTTTTATAACTCTAACGGCACATTTAACTCCTCCTTAACAAACATTGATTTTTTTGATGAGATACCACTACCTGATGGAGCAACAAGCGCAAAAATTGTACTGCACCAATCAAATATCCCTTCATCTACAGGAAACGGATTAACTTTAAGAAGTATGACAATACCTAAATTTACATTTATAGAAAAGTGCCATATACATCACAATCGCAGACTAGGTGTTGCACTGCAGGGTGCTAAGTTTGTCTGGGTTAAAAATAATGATATCCATCATATAAATGGTACTGGTCCATCAGCCGCATTGGATGTTGAAGATAACTATGCTTTAAATCAAAACCTATGGATTGAAGATAACTTTCTTCATGATAATAAGTTACAATTGATATTTGTAAAAGGGAAAAACTTTCACGTGAGGAATAATAAGATTGAAAGAGGTATTGGAATCACTGGATACCCAGGTGTAAGTAAGTTATTTATAGAGGGAAATTATATTAAAGATACAGGTATTAACATAGATGGTGAATGTGTAATAAGTAATAATCACCTACACAGGTCAAGTGTTATTATAGATAATGGTACAACAGAACCTGCACTTGTCGATAATAATATGTTCTGGAATAGTTCATTAAGTGTAAGAAGACCTAAAGCTTATTGTGTTTCTGTATCCAACTGTAAATTTACTATTGACTCGGACTATAATAAGGCTATTTCAGGTGCTGGATTTACTGCTGGAACATATCCTCAAACTATGACAAGTTGTATGTTTGAAGGATATTTAGCATCTACTAGCTTAATATTTAATGGTGATAATAATGCTGCTGAAGGATGGTCATATAATAATGTATTATTCCTTAATACTAAGAAGACTGTAAATAATAATGGTGGTATAAAAATACCAAGAGGTACTTATACCAATTGTCGTTTTAATAATACAGGTATATTGTCGACTAATAAACAAATAGAATTTATAGGTTGTACCTTTACTTGGGATGGTTATAATCTTTTTAACTTCTCAAGTAATGAGTTAGCAAGATTCATAAATTGTATTTTTTATGGTGGATCTAGTACAGCCTTCTATTTTTCGGCCATAACCCAAGGACGGGTGGAATTAATAAATAGCTTATTCGAATATACAAATGCAACTTCAACTTCTTCAGGTATAATTGATGGATCTTGGGGAAATGTTTCTGGAGGCATTATTATAATTGATGGGAATAGATTCAAGTCCAAGTTATCCATGAAAGCAATTGACTGTCCTAGCTTAACCCCAGATCAATTACAGATAACCTTTATCAACAATACATTAGAGGGAAGTATTACTTATTCAGTTGATAAAACTCAGATGCCATCATTCCGTAATAACACCATTAACGGGATTATTGACCCTTATGACTGGTCAACTTCGGTACCAACATCTGGATACTTCAAATTAGGAAAACAGATTCTAAATAGAAATATGGCAATAGACGGATTTATGGGTTGGACATGCACAAAAGAAGGCTTTACTGATAATTTCATTACTTGGCAAGCTTCAAAGGTATATAACATAGCCGATAAAATCTCAGTAAATGGATATGTTTATTACTCTACTGTTTGGAATGCCAAAACCTCAACCACGATGCCAGTATTTCCAACCTCGCCGCTATATTCTACTGTAAATGATATAGCTGGGATGCCAATATGGACAGCGAACACGACACATACTGTTGGGGACAAAGTCTTACCGTCAATATTAACAAATTACTACTATGAATGTACTAAAGCTGGGACTAGTGGTGGCATAGAACCAGCTTGGGGTACTTCCTCTACTGTAACTGATGGATCCATAGTTTGGACAAGAAGAACCATTCAGGTATGGAAACTAGTTGGAGCAAAAGCTTTATTTAAAAAATTTGGAACATTAAGTTAGGAAAAAACAGTAAAACATTAAGGAATTATACAATTAACAACATTTTTCGAGTCAATAAAATTGTTAAAAACTTCAATTAACTAAAATTTTTAACAATTTCCCAAACACTTAAAACAATTAAAATATAATGATTCTGTTTGTTAACAAGTTTTTAAATAACAGTACAGTATAAAACAATAATAAGAATAAAATAAGTATTAAATAAATACTTCCTATTGTCTTTGCAATATAAAAGGTATCTTTAAACATCTGTTAAAGCAGGTGTTTTTTTGTATATCAAGGTAGTCGAAAAGAATTGTTAATCATTTATTTAAAGAATAGAGATGATAAGTACATGTTTTTTGGTTAGTAAATGAATTTACACAATACTACGACAAATAGGAACATAAACTAAGTGGCCTAGCTTTCACTAATGTATTTCAGAAGATAACTTTTCCACGACAATTATTTATGCCAGGAATATTTTCGTAAAGGAATGATTCCCCCAGCCACTACTGTTTACCATATTCACATTATTAAAGAACATCCAGAGATGGGAAGGGTTGTATTTGTCAATATTAATTTTTGCCAGAGTGATCACTTCAAAAGCCGTACTGTTGATAACCCACTAACTGATTCAGAATCAAAGTGACTGGTTTGCTGCCAAAGTAAGAACACGAATAATAAATGGGGAATTTTCATAATAAATCGATCAAACAAAATTCATTGTTACACATCCTTATTACCTAAATTGATATAAATTTAGGTATTATTGAAATATAGCTTAAAATTTTCATAGTTAAACTGGTCTCATTACATTATCTTAACTTTTATTCCAACTTTACTTTGTTTATCCTTAACTAAGGAATGTGACCTTGTAAGATATTTCCCCAATTTAATAGCTGAGTTTTCCACAAAATAATACATGATACTTGATACTATTATTGTTGCTATTATTGCGATACATAAAATTACCCACATAGGCAACATGTCATTCAAAAAATGGATACATGAAAGTAATATTGGTAAATGTGAAAGGTATAAACTATATGAAATTTTTCCAATATGCCTTATCATTTTGTTCTTTAAAATACGCGCTAAATTCAAAGATGAAACTGAAAATATAATTAAGATTCCTGCTCCAATGGATGTAAACCACGAATCAATAACAGTTCTATAAAAAGGCTCAAAATCAGTAATGATAATGTTTAGTACAAATGAAGGATGAGCATATAAAAATAATAAAATTCCGATAAGAAAAAGGATAATTTTTATCCTAATGGTTAAATTTGAAATCAAATTAATAATTTTCTCCCTATGTTTTGCTATTAATGCTCCAATAATAAACATTGAGCAGTAATGAAGAGAAACATATAGCTCGGTTCCCAGAAATAAGGGATTTAATAAATTAAAGTAAATTACACTTACAATTGATACTCCAATACTGAAAACTATGCCTTTCTTATAGTCTAATCGAACGATTATCATCATGATTAATGGAAAAATAAGGGATATTCTCATCTCATGGACTAGAGACCAAACAACATTATTTAAATTACTTGAAAATGTTTTAATTAGTATTATATGATCTATTACTGTATTTATATTTATAGAAAACGACCAATTAATATTAAACCAGTTAGATAACCCCTTAATATTTTCAGTATAGAAAATTCCCCTTAATATAAATGCAATAAATATAGCAAAAATGTATGGAACATAAATTCTTGATATTCGTTTAACCAAATATCCTCCATAATTAAATTTCCTCTTATCATAAAAAGGCAGGGACAAAACAAAACCGCTTAAAACAAAAAACAATGTAACTGCTTCATTACTAGCTATTGTTGCACGTAGTGGTCCATATTCAAATAACAGTTTAGATAATATGGTCTCGTCATAAATTAAATACATATGACCAAAGACAACAGATAATGCTGCAAGTCCTCTCAAAGAATCTAGTTCCTCGTATCGATTTATCATAAAAAACTCCCCTGACTTCCAATTTAATATAGGGTTTACAGTTAGCTTCATCTAAGTTAATAATAGTATTATATTTACTAATTCCCTTAAAAAGTGGTGGTGCCAAAAGTATAAGGATAATATAGGTTTGTACAAACCACCATGCACCATTATATGAATTAGATAAGACAAAGAAATTAAGAAGAAATTTAGTTGGACTACCTGGTAATAAATCAGACATTCCAACAATAGCCGCCTAAAGCTAAAAAAATTATTAAAACGATCCATAGTTAATTAGTAATTTAATTATTCTTTAGAATCTTCTTTATACTGGAACCCTTTGCCTTATTAATGCTTAAAAATAAGCCGTATCCACTTGCAAAGCAAAACATTGGGACACATGCATCACCAAATAAGCCAATATAGTAAATCAATGGAACACCATTTATTATCGAGAAAGTTTCATATAATCCATTAATTTATTTCCTGCAAAAAAGATGAAGGAGCAGCATAAATAATATGGCTACTCCCTTCATCATTTTCATATCATTTTTTGTAAATTCCATTTTAACCATACTCCTAATTTTTAAAATCATTTTTACAGTAGCAATTTCAAACTATCTAATATATTGCTCAAATAAGCACAAATGTAAGTTCCCTTCTTCTTGGTTTCTTTCTTTTGAGTTGTAATATTGTTGGAACATATATTTATTACACACCTTTCGAACTACTAAATTTAGACTGATTTAGGCTTAAAACTCCAACAATATTCTTTAAATACTGAAATTCTTTGGTTTTATAAAAAACAAGAATGTATATTATGTTAATAATTAATAAACAAGTAAACCCCTTTGCAACTAAAGCTAAAAAAGTACCTTTTATTAAAATTAGATTACAAATTTCCACACAAATTAGACCAGTGAAAAGTGTTAATGCAATATAAAATAAATAGCATTTGATATATAAATGAATTGGTTTATTAAAGATATTTTTATATACTAATCTAGGAGCTTTCCAAAAGACAACGAGTATGCTAATAGTTGTTCCTAAAAATATACCTGAAACACCCATGTATTTAGCCAATAATATTGATGACCCTAAATTGACGGTAGCTCCAATTAATGGCATATATTTATCCTCAACAAATATTCCGCCTTTTACTTTGAAAGTAAAAATAGCAGTTCTTAGTCCTGAAATATAAAAATTAACAAGTATTATTATCACTGTAAGTGAATCTAGTAAATATTCTTCTCCAAGCCACCATATAATAAACGGGTTTAATAAAATGTATAATACTATTGCACCTATCGAATAAATCCAGAAGTTAATTAGGAAGACTACTTTAAAAACAGAATATTTCTTATCATTATCTTCTGTAGCTATTAGATTTCCCACACTTGCTCCAATACCATTAAACACTGGAGCTAATAAAAGGCTAAGTTGACCTATTATCATTGAATAATTAGAATATATACCAACAGTTACTATCCCCACAAACGTAGATATTAAAATATTATCTGTACCATTTAGTGCATAGCCACCGATATTATGTAAAAGTAGTGCTTTTATTTTAGTTATGATGCTCTTTTTCTCATACTCATCGATAGAATGCTTTTCTCTAGTTTTAATATAGGAATATCTTTTATCAACAACTTTCCCTATAAATAACACTTGTATTAAATATAAAGAAAGTTCTATTAATAAATAGAGTACATAGTTTTTTGTTAATATTAATACTATAATCTTTGCAATTGTAGATATCACTTGAAACGTTAGGTTTATGCTAGATATTACATAGCCCTTTTGATCTGCATTAATTAACGATAATTTATGTGCATTTAGATATGTTATGAAATTTTTTGATACAAAAATAAAGTACGCTGTCGCTAAATAGGGGATAGATTCACTATCTTTTATTAAATATCCTAAAAATGGAAATAGCACTATACTTAGAATAAGAATAAATATTGCTATAATAAAATAAGCTTTTTTATATAATTGAATAAGTGCAATAATTTTAGGTTTGTCATTTTCAGCCAATGGTTTATATAAAGAAAAAATGATACTGGTGCCAATTCCACTCTCAACTAATGCTAACATAGCTAAGACATTGGTTAATAATCCGTTAACGCCTAAATATTGTGGCCCTAAGCTGTCCAGAAAAATTTTTCTTGAAATAAACCCCAATAATGCGATAATCACTTGGGATGTTATACTCACCAATATGTTTTTTAAAGAATTTTTGGTTCTCATTTTACACTACCTTATGAAAATAATATTGTACCTTGTTTTTAAATTTTACAATTCTATAGAATAATTTAATATTCCCCCAAATACAAACCATTCTTAAAATCATATAATATTTAGAAGGACATTCATACATTAATATATCTTGGCAGAATTCTTCATCATTAAAAATCTCGTTTATTATATTATTTTTATCAATAATGGGTATTTTCCTAGATACTACGTCTTGCATAAAACTAAGAGTAACTGATGTATAATGGTTCCTAACTATACCTGAGTATTGTTCTAATTTATATTTTTTACAGATTTCTAACATGAATTTTTTATTATCCCGAACATACTCATATAGGTTTTCTCTAAAAATCTGAGTTAAAGAGTCTCTCTTATAGATATAATAATTATATAGAGGTGTATCCACAAAAACTAAATTATTAATTAGGGTAAGTAATGTAAAATTTAACTTTGCATCCTCACTATGCTGTTTTTGTTCATCAAATCTTAAACTTAAGCTATTGAAAAGGGATTTTTTATAGAGCTTGTTTACACAAGATACTAAACTATAAGTCTTTTCCTGTAATATCGAGGGTATTAAAAATCTTTGTATCGTATTTTTATTTAAAGAACAATTGACGTCTTTCCAAACAGCTGATATAGATGTTGTATTATTATTAAAATTTATTGTTTTAATCGGACATACCACTATATCTGCTGCATTTTTAAGAGCAGTTTGCAATAATACATCGTACATTTCTGGCTCGATTGTATCATCGGGGTCAATAAACGCAATATATTCCCCTTTTGAAAGTTCAATCCCTTTATTTCGTGCAGATGATACTCCATTATTCACCTTATGAATTACCTTGATTCTATTATCCATTTTTGCATAGTTGTCACAGATTTCTCCGCACTTGTCTGGGGAACCATCATTAACTAATAAAACTTCAAAATCTTTAAATGTTTGAGAAAGTATTGAATCAATACATTTGGGTAGGTATTGTTCTACATTATAGATAGGTACAATTATACTTATTTTTGGCACTTTTCCTTTCCTTTCCATAAAACTTAGTTTTATACTAAGACCTCTTATCTAATAAATGCGTCTAGCTTTTCGAACTGTCTAGCAGCATTAGAAAAGACTGTTTTATCTTTTAGTCTATTTACTTTTGTTATAGATACAACTTCATTTATATCAAGGTTTTCAATATCCTTTAAATAACAACAATTATCTTCGATTGATAAATCTTTAAGAACATTATATGTTTTATCACTATATATTATTGGAAAAACAGCTTGATTAAGTAGAAGTGCTAAAATTATTGAATGGAATCTTGTACCTACTATCGCTTCGCATGCTTTATATTCATCTAAAAATTGATCTATATTTCCTTCATAATTAATGACTTTAATTGAAGGAGAATAATGACTGTTCATTCTACTTCTAATATAATTAATAATCCCGAGATCCCCTTCATTTTCACAAAATGAAAAGAATTTTATTTTATATCCTAGGTCTACGTATTTCTCAACTAGTTGGATAACCTTTTCGTTATACTCATTATAATATTGATTCAATCCCTTTCTTTCTTTCAAATCTATAATAGAAAACCCAATGCATTTCTCTAGCTTTTCGTTATTCTCTAATTCTAGGTTAAATACCACATCAGGCGCATATCTTACATTTTCAAGCTCTCTAAATAAATTGTAAGAATAACTATCTCTAAAACATATGTCATCAAACTTTGCAAAAAACTCTTTATGTCTCTCTATAAACAATTCATCCCTAAATGGTCCAAAATTAGAACCAATTATAAATGTTTTCTTATTATATTTTTTGAATCTATCTGGTAAAAAACTTCTTGTTTTTAGCCCATTTTTCCAATCTTTATTTTCTATAAAGATAGATCCACCAATATTCAAAAAAGCATCATACTTTCTAAAATTTAAAAGGATTTCATTTAGTTTATAAAATAAATTAATGTTCCGTTTTCCTAGTTTTACGCTAAGTGTTTTAATTATATGGACATTATTATAATTCATAAAAGTCTTTATATATTTATCATTAGATGTTAATAAAAACCATTCAATGTTTGGATATCTATCAAATAAAATTTTTAAAAACAAATCATCTCCTAAATTTGTTGAGTAATATGCACTAACTAAAATATTTTTTTTTCTCAAGATAGCATCCACCTCAAAATATTTTTTATAACTTCTAATCAATTTTATGAAAAAACTCTGATAAACCAAGATTATGTTAAATTATGGAGTTCTAATTTATTGAAAACCGTGAGTAATAAAATAATCGAACATTGATTTTTACGCACTGCTTTTAGTTTACTTTTGATTCAAAACACATTAAAAAGCTTTTTCATTTCGAAAGAGTTATCATAGTCTTCATTAGATAAATTACTTGAAAATTGATATCGTAAATTCCTACTATCTATTAAATTTTTTACTGCATAATAAATCTCAGTTTCATCAATATTCACAATTAATCCCGTTTTTCCATTCTCAATCTGTTCTTTTGCTCCATTTACATTAGTAGTTACAATCGGTTTATTAAATTGTTTGGCCTCAATTAGGGTAATACAGTATCCCTCATACCTTGATGGTTGTACGTATAAATCGCATTGTTCCAAATATGGGTACGGATTTGTATCTGCTCCTAATAAAATAAAACTATCCTCTAAATTGTTATCTTTTATCAATTTTTCATAATTTTTCCGTGAAATTCCTTCGCCAATGCAATACCATCTTACTTTATATCCATCATTAATTAATTTCGCTAATGCACGAATTGCTAGATCTTGACCCTTTTCCGTTGCTAGTCTACCGACTGTTAATATTTTGAATCCATTAAATTCATCCTTAAACCCACTGCCATCCTTGGCTTGGTTTCGAATAATTTCCGGAGAAACAATGTTGAAAAAAACTTCAAATTTTTCTCTTAAGGTCGGGACTAAATTTGTTAATTTCGATTTTGCTTCATTTGAAACAACAAAAATTTTATCAAATTTTTTATAAATTTTAGCAGCAAACTTTTTGTTAAAACCTATTTTATTTACATCAAAATGAACCCACTGAACTTTCTTTTTAGCTTTTATTTTGTTAATAACAAAATAGCTTATGAAGTCCATTGGACCAGCATAAGCTACTGCAAGATCATATTCAGTATCATTTTCATAGTATTCTTTTAAAAGAAACTTAAATAACAAGGTTCTTTCCTTTAATATACTTGAAAAAAGATGGATTAATGTGATGTTCAAAGCCTGTAGTACCTTACCTGCTTTAAGAAAATTTATAACAGTTGTACGTGGTGGTTGGTTCAATATATGTTTTATATCCTTATAACCATTATAATATTTGATATGAACATGATCTGGAATTGAATTCAAAAATCCTCCGTATTCCTCCAACATAAAAATTGTTATTTCGTATTCTTCTTGTGGGATTTCTGCAATCATGTTGAGCAATGCTTTTTCAGTTCCACCAACATTCATGTTAATAAGCATAAATAATATTTTTTTCTTCATATGATTACTCGCTTTCACTTATCCTATTAAATTATAAAATTTTTCTAATTCCTCTATATTTCCTTTTTTCTCAGCACGTAAGTAATCAACAATACTTTCCCTTAATTCTTTCTCATTTATCAATTTTAATATCCCATTACAAACGGCATTCGAATTCATATCAACGACTAGCCCATTTTTCCCCTCTACCATTTGATTGTAAACTGCATCAAATTTTGTAGTTACAACAGGAATATTAAGCATTCGGGCTTCAGCAATCGCTAGTCCAAATCCTTCAAATCTCGAAGTCTGTACATATATATCAGCATTTTTTATATATGGGTATGGGTTGGATTTGACTCCTAACAATATAAAGTAATCAGATAAGTCATTTTCTTTTATTTTTTCCTGAATTTCTTTTATTAAAGGTCCCTTACCTAAAGCATACCATCTAAACTTAATATTTTTATCTTTAAGCTTTTTGCAGGCATCCAGTGCTAAATCATATCCCTTTTGGTGAGCTAATCTACCGATAGTTAGAATCTTTAATCCATCGAAATCATCCTTATAGCCCTCCCCGAAACCTGCCATCTTGGTAATAAAATCAGGATTATTTATATCATATATAACATCAACCTTTTTGGAGTAAGCAGGAAATGTCTCCAGTAATATCTCTTTCGTAGAGTCAGATACAGCCACGATTCTATCATATTTATCATAAAATCTACTTTGAAATTCTTTCTCAATTCCATCTAATCTATAACTTACATTAACCCAAGCAAACTTTTTCTTTGCCTTTATTTTTTCTACTACATAGAATGTAGGGATTCCTTGAGCATAACTAATGGCAACATCGTATACTTTAGGATTTTTTTCTATAACATTAGAAACACTCTGCCAGAATATTCTCGCCTTCTGGGCATTGCTATATTTTTTCTTACGAATTCCCATTGAGTATTTCATTCTGGAAGATAACATTTTAAAGTCAAATTCCTTAATTGAACTTTTAATTGCACTTTTTACATCTGAGGCTGCAAATTCTGTATACTTTAATGGCTTTAGTATCTTAACTTCTTTAGGAACTAATTCCTCAAGCACCCCACCGTGGCCAAACAGCATCAAGTCTACCGAATGCTTGGAATAGTCTAGAAGTGATAAAAGTGTAACCAGACTTTTTTCTGCCCCCGCACAGTGTAAAGAGTCTATTACAAATAATAGTTGTTTTTTCATAATGTTATATTTCACTTCACTCTTTTTTCGAATTTTATTAATTACCTTATAATGTTATTTTCTTCTTTACAATTGTTGATGACACTCCCTGAGTGTAAGGAAAATAAATAATCTCAACCCCTACTAGATTGAACTCCTTTTCAACCTCATTAAATAGTACGTTTCCCTTCCAATCATCCCCCACAAACATTACGTCAAACTGTAGGGATTCCCAAGCGGAAAATTTATCCCTATTGGTTTGAGGAACAACCTTATCAACATATTTTATTCCCTCGACAATTTCCATTCTTTCATGATGTGGTATTACTGGGCTTTTCTTCTTATATTCCATTACTAATTCATCCGTACTTACTCCAACAATAAGATATTCACATTGTTCTTTTGCCTTTTTTAAAATATTTAGATGCCCTACATGAAATAAATCAAATACTCCTGCTGTATAACCAATTTTATACTGCTTCTTTTTCATAACCTTTCCTCCTATCATCGTTAAAACAAACCTCTTCTATATGCTTGAGAAGGTGTTCATTTGCTTTACCACTTTCAAATGATCCCACTCTTTTTAAAAAATAAGATAAGCGTTGACTGTACATTGTATTATCAAAGCTTTCAATTTTATCAAGTAACTCTTGAGTATTTTCTGCGGAAATAAAAGGTAATTCCTTTATATCAAAGTATAAATTCCGATCCTTCTTTATGTATTCAACTAAATCTGGGACGAATAAGAAGCAGGGTCGTTGGGTAATAGCGAAATCAAACATAAGTGATGAATAATCAGTAATTAAGACGTCAGCAATACTTAGTAACTCCTGAATATCATCATAGGACGTGACATCAATGACGTTGTTATAGAAAGTTAATTGACTAGACTGGGACATTAGGTGTGGATGTAATTTAACTAAGAAAACCCACTCCCCTCCAAATTTATTTTTCAACCGTTCCATGATGTTTGAATATTGAATGTTATAAACCTCTAAATTATTATCTTTCCTAAATGTAGGTGCATAAAGAATTATCTTTTGATTGTCCTGAACGTCTAGTTCCTTTAGAATTTTGTTTCTAAAAAAGGAATTATCTTTGAACAGTAAATCATTTCTTGGTGTACCATGTTCAAAGATATCTCCTTCATACCAGAAAGCTCTTTTAAAAATATCCGAGCTATAATCACAACCGGATAGTAATAGATCACATTTTCGAGAGTCCTTTTTTGCCATATTAATATAGTTTGATGGCAGAGATTCTTCCGCATCTTTTTCTATTTGTTTTAAACGCAAAAAGCTATGCCAGGTTTGAATATAATACTGATTTTTTCTTTTAACATATAAATCTGTTGTTCTAAAATTGGTAATCACAATTTTAGAAGTACATAATTCATAAAAATACCTAAATGTCATGATCTTTACTTTTCTAAAGTCGCTTAAATGTTCTTTACCATTAAGATCATTGAAAGCCCATACCACATCAAATTTATCTTTAGGATAATTCTTGAGAATATATTCTGAAATATATTTAGGGCTACATCCATATTGACTTCCATAGTAGCTAAAAAAGAATATTTTATTTTTCTTAATTGGAAGAAGGTTGAAAATATAAATTATGAAAAGTGCTATATAGTTTTTAATCAAATCTTTTTCACCCCCGTTGGATTAAAAAAAGCACCTCCATATACTAAGAGCTGCCATACTTATAAATACCTATCTTCTTGTTTCCACTTATAAATCTCTTCTTTCCAGCCCAATCGGTTGAGGAAGGAACCTTATCTTTCTTAATACCTTTTGGAAAACCAGAAATATTGTATAAAGATAGGGATGAATATTAAACATAATTAGTTGCTTTTTTAATAGTTTATCATCGACCGTTGCTTTTTTTAATTCTGAGTAGTTCCCCTTGATATACTCGAAAATTTCTTTTCGATACAACCCGTTGCGATCCTTTTTCCTGTTCCGCAAGAGAAGGATATAATGGATTAAATTGTTTTTTAATAGTGCCTTATATGATTCAGCTGTTAGATTCTCATAATACTTTTCAATAAAACGATGTCTTTCTTTTAACCCCTCAAGAATATCCAAGTTTCTTGGTGTATAAGTTCCTACAATGCTGTCTGCTCTTTGGAGATAAAAATAAAAGGGTTTATTTACACAAACAAACGTTTTTACTCCTTGCATCACTTGATGGGCCCAAAATACATCTTCAAACAAAACGCCTTTTTTAAAAGGAATGTCTTTGATTATTTTAGTTTTGTAGAGCTTACCCCAGGCAAAGTTTTTGACTATGTTGTTTTTCACAAGTTCATACATTAATGATTTATTATCTAATACTACTGGAGAAGCATTCTGTTTATAAACCCTACTGTCAAATAACAAATGATCATTATACGCATAATAAAAAGCTGATTGCACAACCTCAGCTTGAAATTTACTACTAGTTTTCACAAGTTCCTCTATCATACTTCTATCCAACCAATCATCACTGTCAACAAAAAGAGTATATTCCCCTGTTACATACTTCATCCCATAATTCCTAGCATCAGATAAACCTCCATTTTCCTTGTGTATAACCTTGACTCGATTATCTAATAATGCATAATTTTCTGCAATGTTACCGCAATCATCAGGAGACCCATCATTCACTAAAATAACCTCTAGATTTCTATAGGTTTGATTTAAAATGCTATCGACACATTTTGATAGGTACCTCTCAACCTTATATATCGGAACAACCACACTTACTTTTTGGTTCAACTTACATCCGCCTCCCTACATATTTTTGGGTTCATAAATGAAATGCTGGAAGTCGGCCAAGCCCAGAAAATATTCATATGAGTTAATGTTAATCTCCAAATAACTTATTTTTTTGCTTCCGTATTCTGATTCTGCCACTTTATAAATTCAATCAATGTTTTATATTCGTTCAATTGCCCTTTCTCAATGCCCGTTTCCCTTAACTCATTTACTATTTCAAGCCATTCATTATCATTAGATTGTTGGTCCTTAGTTTCTACACTTTTTAAAAGTTCCTTTATATCAACACCCAATTCATTTGCAATCTTTCCTATAACGTGAATTGAGGGATTCTGGTTTAAGTTTCTCTCAATATTACTAAGATATGACTTTGAGATATTTGCACGTTCTGCAAGAGCTGATAATGTTAGCCCTTTTTTCATACGTATTTCATAGATATTTTTTCCTATCATCACTCATACCCCGTTTAGTCTTTTAAAATTTTTCTGCCTCAAACACATCTCTTCCTACCATTTGCAAATGCTAAAGTTTCTTTAATACAATTAATAACTCTTAATTGTTCCTCTATGGTCATATTGGAACCAGATGGTAAGCATATGCCGTTTTCAAATAAATATTCAGAGATATTTTCCCTCTTACTATGTGAATAATATTTAGCTCCTTGGAAAATTGGCTGCATATGAAGCGGCTTCCATACTGGACGGGCTTCAATATTTTCTTCTGTTAATGCATTTAATACATCTTGAACAGAAACTCCTGCTTCTGCCTCATTAATCGTAAGAGCTGTTAACCAACGATTTGATAGGGTATTTTCTAATTCCGGCATGAAGTAAATCCCTGCCGAATGTGCTAACTCTTGATAATATTTTTCAAAGATTAGCCTCCTTGCTTCAACCCTATGGTTCAAAACTTCTAATTGAGCCCTGCCAATCCCCGCTAAAATATTGCTCATTCGGTAATTAAACCCTATATTGCTATGCTGATAATGTGGTGCAGGATCACGTGCTTGGGTTGCCAAAAAGCGAGCTTTTCTTAACCCTTCAATGTCCTCTGAAATAAGCATTCCCCCACCGGATGTGGTAATAATTTTGTTGCCGTTAAACGAATAAATCCCGAATTTTCCGAATGTTCCACTTGCTTTACCTTTATAAATTGACCCAAGTGATTCTGCTGCATCTTCAATAATAGGAACATCGTATTGATTGCATATAGAAAGGATCTCATCCATTTTTGCACTCTGTCCGTACAAATTCACAACGATCACAGCTTTTGGTAGTTTTCCTTCACTACTTGCATCTATAAAAGCCTTTTCTAAAGCTTCAGGAGACATATTCCATGTATCTAACTCGGAATCGATAAATACTGGCTCTGCACCTTGATATATAATAGGATTGGCACTAGCAACAAAGGTGAGGCTAGAACAAAAAACTTTGTCACCCTTTTTCACATCTAATAAAGAAAGAGCCAAATGAATTGCTGCGGTACCTGAACTAACGGCAACAGCTTCATTGACTCCCACATAATTCGCAATTTTTTTTTCGAATTCATCAATATTTGGACCAAGTGGCGCTATCCAGTTGGTTTCGAATGCCTCATCTATATACTTTTGCTCATTCCCACTCATATGTGGTGATGAAAGAAAAATTTTCTTTTTAAAAGTTGTATTTAACAATTAATTCACCCTCAAACTTATTTGATTGACTTTTTTGACCTTGGCAGGAGTACCAACGGCTGTACAAAAAGCGGGAATATCCGAAATCACTGTTGCCCCAGCACCAATAATAGTCCACTCACCAATCTTAATGTTAGGGATAATCGTGGATCCTGCGCCAACATAGGCACCCTCACCTAATTGGACAGTACCGGTTAATGTGGCACCAGGGCAAACATGAGAAAAATCACCTACGATACTATCGTGTTCAATCACTGAGCTTGTGTTAATAATGGAATGATTGCCGATTCTACTATCAGCATTTATTACAGAATTAGGCATAATAACAGCTCCATGACCTATCTTGGCAGTAGGACTAATAACTGCCGACTTGTGAATCACGGTTATATAATTTTTATATGTGAGATTTAGTCTATGTACAATTGAATGACGAATCTTATTATCCCCGATTGCAATGACAAATTTAATATCATGTGAATTTTCGACTAGTCCTTTGGCTGATGAAATGGGTCCACAATAAATATCCTCTATTAATCCTAACTCATCATATTTGTCATCCAAAAAACCAACAATGTCATGTTCCCGATTAGATAAAATCATATCGACTATTACCTTGCTGTGACCTCCACGACCAACTACCACAATTTTCATCCATGTCCCCCTCTGACCGTAGAATTCGAACCTGTAAAGCTTTCCGCTGTAGCATTTCCTGGTTGATTTATTCCTTCCGAGACCACTACTTTATAAACGGTTAAAAATAGGATTTTAATATCCAGTAAAAACGATTGATTTTTTACATACCAGAGATCCAAATTAAATTTTTCTTCCCACGTTATTGCATTTCGACCATTGATCTGTGCCCAACCGGTTATACCAGGTTTAACATTGTGGCGCATTGATTGCTCCTTTGTATAAAGGGGTAAGTACTCCATTAACAGAGGTCTTGGACCAACTAAGCTAATATCACCCTTAATTACATTTATTAACTGAGGGTACTCATCGATACTATATTTTCGCAGGAATTGACCAAACGAGGTCAGCCTTTTATCGTCTGGCAGCAATTGACCTTTATGATTTCTTTCATCAGTCATCGATCTAAGTTTATAAAGGTAAAATGGTTTACCATATAAACCTGGCCGCATCTGTTTAAATATAATCGGAGACCCTAGCTTTACCTTCACCAAAAAGGCAAAAATGACATAGATGGGAGAAAAACATATTAATAAAATTAATGAAACTATGATATCAAACAAACGCTTCATTACTAGCCAACTCCTATAAACTTTCTAATACATCATTATTCCTTTTCAGAAATAATTTGTTGTTTTATTTCTTCGATTAATTCTATGATATTTATCTTTTCTGATTCCTGAACTTTAAAAAATGTTTTTACTAAAATTTGTTCAAGCTTCTGTTGTGTTAATAAGCTAGTCATACTCACTTCTCTACCCCACAGCCACAAATAATTTTTACAAATTAAAATCGCCACTCTTCACTAAGTGGCGATTTTCTAAGTCAGCGATTCTATTGTTATATCCGTTTGGGTTTTTCATCTGCCACCTCCAAGAGTCAATACACATCTCTTGAATACTTTTCACTGCCTCCCATCCTAACTCTTGTTTCGCCTTTAATGGATTAGCATAACATATGGCTGCATCACCAGGTCGTGCTTCTACAATTTTAAACGGTATTCTTTTCTTTGCTGCCTGTTCAAAAGCTGATACCAGTTCTAATACGCTATAGCCTTTTCCAGTACCAAGATTATAGGCATCAATACCAGAGGAGTTTGTAACTTTCTCAAGTGCCCTTAGATGACCATTGGCTAAATCCACTACATGAATGTAGTCCCGGACACCAGTTCCATCTTTGGTAGGATATTGATTTCCAAATACATTTAATTCTTTTAGTTTTCCTACTGCCACCTGTGTTATGTAAGGCATAATGTTATTGGGAATACCAGTTGGGTCTTCGCCAATAAGCCCACTAGTATGAGCTCCGATTGGATTAAAATATCTTAAAAGTGCAATACTCCAATCACTATCTGAAACGTAAAGATCCTGCAAGATTTCTTCAATCATTAACTTGGTTCGACCATACGGGTTCAATGTCCCAAGAGGAAAATCCTCTGAAATTGGAAACCGCTCTGGCATACCATACACAGTTGCTGATGAACTAAAAACTAACTTTTTAACATTATTTTGTTTCATCGCTTGGCATAGGACAAGCGTACCAGTAATATTGTTATGATAATATCTAAGCGGAAGGTTAACCGATTCACCGACTGCTTTTAAGCCAGCAAAGTGGATGACCGAATCGATATCATTTTCCCAAAATACTTTATTCAATTTCTCCTCATCCAGTAAATCAATATAATAACTTTTGAAACTTTTACCTGTAATTTCTCTTATTCGGTTCAAAGATTCTGGATTACTATTAATAAAGTTATCCACCACTACAATTTCATAGCCCGCATTCAATAATTCAACACATGTATGGCTGCCGATGTAGCCAGCTCCTCCAGTAATAAGTATTGCCATTTACATAACACCTACCTTATTTTCTAACCTAATAGGTTATATAACTTTTCAATTTCATTCTCGTTACCATAATCCTTCGACAGTACATTTGATATAAGCCTATTTCTAAGGTTATCATCATTTATTAAACTTTGAATTCCATTTACTAAACCTGATACATCTTGTGTAGTAATTAAAGCATCCACTCCGTTAATTGCTTGGCTTTTAGCTGTGGGAAAATTGGTGATGACAACTGGCTTACCTAATATTTGGGCTTCTCTAATCGTCACAGCCTTTCCTTCATACCTTGATGGCTGTACATAAATATCACAATTTTTAATATATGGATATGGATTTGTCTTTTTACCAAGCAGAAAGAAACTGTCAGACAAATTTAATTGTTTGATAAGTTCTTTTAAGTCAGCTTCAAGGGGACCATATCCAACCACATACCACTCAATATCGTATCCAGCTTTTAATAATTCTTTACAAGCTCTTATTGCATAATCTAACCCTTTTGCATGTGTTAGACGCCCTACTGTCAACAAAATAGTTTTTCCTGGTGTCTTTTTGAATACCCCTGAGAAATCATCATTGGCTTGTTTCCTAATAAACTCAGGTGACAAAATATTTTCTATTATGGTTGTTTTTGGTTTAAACTCTGGGAAGATATTTAAGAATGTATTTGAACACTCTTCTGAAACAGCAACAATGTTGTCCAATTTATTCCACATTTTCGTTTCAAGTTTCTGGTTTACATGAATATTGGAATAATCAGTATGGATCCATCCAATTCTCTTTTTTGCTTTTACCTTTTCAGCGACAAAATGATGTGGCCATAGAAAACCTATGGCCACATCATATTCTTTATTAAGTTTTGGAAGAAAAGGAGTTGCCATTTCCCAACCATATTGGATAACAAGGTAGCCTGGTTCATCAATACTTTTCACTTTACCGTGAAAGGAACCTATATATTTTGCCATCATGCGCGAGATTGCAACGGGTATTTGTCCCTCTTTAGCGATTTGAGCAATTGGCATTCTGAAGGTTGTATATTGAGGTAGTTCTGGTAATAATTTTGGACCAGTCGGGAGAAAAGGAAGGAATTCTCCTTCATGTTTAAATAACATCAAGTCCACTTCATATTTAGTGTAATCAATATTATTTAGTAAACCAATAAGACTTCTTTCTACCCCACCTATAGCCAAGTCAAAAGATGCGATTAATAACTTCTTTTTCATGTTACGTTCCCCGCCATATTAATATTATGTTTCATTATTATTACCTACCTTCAGGATTTACCATTGTCAACTAGCCCCATATAAATTAATCCAATCATTAACATTACTTTGAATGTTGTAACCACGTTTGGATATTTCTTCTTTAATCAGCCTGCTGCTGGGTCTATCCTTTTCTAAAGCATCATTAATTTCAGTGCACCAGTTTTCCAATCTCTCATCAAGACTGAGATAAGAAGTTAATCCTAATCCCATATCTGTAGTAATGGGCACTTTATTGGAGATGACACAAGGTGTTCCTGCACTTTGCGCCTCTAACGCAACTATACCAAAACCTTCAAATTGTGAAGGGAAAAGAAATACATCAAAGGCTTTCATCAATCTCGGTATATCTTCCCTGACCCCTAAAAACCTAATGTGTTTTAGAATTCCTAGGGTTTGTGCATCTTTTTCAATTTGTTTTTTTAATGGGCCTTCACCTATTAATAAGGCAAAAAAACTACTGTCTTTTTCTAATAATTCCTTTAGAATTTTCAATATAAATATATGATTTTTAGACTCTGAAAACCTTCCTACATGACCGATAATTTTGGAATTATCGGGTATCCCTAATTCCTCGGAAACACTTTTTCTATAGTTTTTTTTACTTTCAAATTGGTTAATATCAATTCCATTTTTAAGAATTCTAACTTTTCCATCATTAAACATTTTTTTGCCAAATAGAAATTCAGCTGCTTCTTTACTACAACTGCAATAATGTGTTGCAGTAAATCTAATTATTGTTTGGAGGACTTTTAAAGTGATTTTTTCATAATATCTATTCCCTTTATGCCAATTGTTACTGTGGGAATGACAAATTCTATTTGTAATCCCACTTATTTTAGCAGCTAATGCTGGAAATCCACTTTGAAAGTCTGTATGAGCGTGAACGGCAATAAAAGAATTTGCAGACATAATTTTTACTAATTCTTTTATATAGGTATATGGACCAAGCTGCCCCAAACTTGGAATTTTGAAAATCCTTCCACCAAGTTCAATAATTTCCTTCTCGTAATCCCCTTGTTTGTTTGAGTGTGATATAAAATCAAATTGGATTTTTGACCTATCCAAGTTTCTATAAATATTCATGATTAAGGTTTCCGCTCCACCGCGTTCCATTGAACTAACAATATGCAAAATCCTCTTGGGGGATGTTCCCACAATTACTACCTCCATATATAAAACTGTTATTATAAATAATCACTTTTATAAATGATATTCAAAGATATTACACTCTCATAATAATAAAAAATAAAATAGCATATTAAAAGTGCATAATAGATGACTCTTTGATCCTTTTCAGAAAAAACTTTGACAATCCAAGAAATCAGAATTAAATGATATAAAGTAAAATAAATAGAGAATCTAGCAAATATCCAATTTTGGGTTGAAATAATCATAAAGACAAATCCAATAATTGACATGTTCACTATAATGTCACTTTCAGGGAAAATCTTTCGTAGCTTTTCTCTTCCAAAGTAGGAGATTGCAATCGGAACAAGATTTACAGCAACTCTAATAATGCTAGCTCCGCCTTCATTAAAGTTTTGATAATGACCATATTCAGTGTCCTTAATTGCGGAGAATAATATGGTTGAAAATTTATCAAATCCTAACACTATTAAAATTGAGAAAAATAACAGGATAAAAGTTGCCTTTGACCAAGCTTTATACCTAACTAAAAAATAGATTGGGATTAATACTAGTGCACTTTGATGAAACGTGGAAGCAACAAGTATGACTAAGATATATTTCAGCAAACTTCCCTCAATTAAAAATTTTGTTGCCGTAAAAATAACTGCTGCAGCAAGACACTGTCTAATACCATTCATAGAAATTAAAAATAAACCACCTGTAATATAGACAAACATACTAAGCTCAAACATTCGCGAGTATTTGTACAATACAAGGACAATAAGTATATTTGTTATAATGGCAGTTGTTAAGATTAGAATCTGTGGGTCATTAGAATACCTTTTTAATACCATTTGGAGTAATCCAAAACCAATATCTTTCTGAGAATTAATAAATTCCCAAGTAAAATCATTCATTTCAAAAGAGTGCTTGTAAAAATAGGTATCTCCTATATTTGAACGGAGACCTGCAACTAGTGCTAATGATACCATCGTTCCAAAAACAAGGGCTTTATTTGGTTTTATCGGAACTGAAGAGAGCATTCCAGTTGTTGAAACAGCAAAATATCTTGAGAAAAATGACAAAATAAAAACTATGGCAAGATTGATCCATAGAATAGTCATAATTATTTCCTTTCAAAAAGTTCATTATTTTTTAAGAAATTTTGAATGTAAATATGAAATAATAATTATTTTAGGGTAGCCCTTGTTTTTATATTAATAAAAAAGTATAGTAAAATGCCGAATGGAATAGCAAGAACTGTAAGTGACTTGACTGGAGTCTCGCTAATAAATTTCCAATTTTTCCACATTAGACTACTGGAAACATAATGAATGGCCTGCCTGAATCTAAAGGTTATACTAGCAAATGGTATCTGCATTAGCACTTTACGATAAAATGCAAACCCTCTTGGATTTTTCCGGTATTGATTAAACATATTTTGTGATGATCCATCTGGAAGGTATTCAACACAACATAATACTTCATTCACCAACAACATTTCATAGTGCCTATCTAACATATAATATTTATAAGCTAAACCTACATATTTCTCATTATTAAATACAGGATATGGATACTTCTTCGTTAATTCGGTACGATAGACCAGCTTTTTATCACCAGTAACACCATACTTATTATATAGCTCAAATAAGGTTGAGCTTTTTATATTCTCGGGTAGTTTCGTACCTATGATTTTATTATCTGTATAGGAGTCCAGACCGATAAATCCGCTCACTTTCTCGCTTCCATTTTCATTCCAGAATCGAATGATTTTTTCAACTGCTTGCTCCGGCATAAAGTCATCGGAGTCAATGCAAACATTTAATTCAGTATCTATAAGTTCATAGGCTGTATTGTGTGCACCATGCATTCCTTGGTTTTCTTGCCAATGATATTTAATATCAATCATATTCTCATGAATCCAACTACTTACTAATTCCCTTGTATTATCGGTGGAGCCGTCATCGATAATTAACCAAACAAAATCAGTACTGGTTTGATTAAGAAGACTTTGATAACAATTACCAAGGCAATAGGCTCGATTAAAAGTCGGAGTAAAAACGGTTAATTTTTTCATGATATCACCCCGATATACTTATATAAAAATTCTCCAATTTCCCAGCTGTTTTTCTTATATCATAACCCTGCTTGGATATGGAATGTGAAATAATATTTCTATTCAATTGCATTGAGGCAATCTTTTTAACTTTTTGAATCCATTGACTATTATTATTTAAAGATATAAATTCAACTAAGTTACTCCCAATATCCACTTCTTTAGAGATATTATCCGATATTACACATGGTAATCCAGATCCCTGGGCTTCAACTAAGGAAACAGGTAATCCTTCATGCAAAGATGGAAAAACAAACAAATCAAATGCCTGAAGTAAACGATGAATATCACTTCTTATTCCAACAAACTTTACATTGCCAACAATATTTAGTTTTTTTACCTGCCTCTCAATATCAAGACGTAACGGTCCATCGCCTACCAATACCAAAACAGAATTCTTATTTATTTTGTGGTATTCCGCAAATAAATCAATTAAAAATGAATGATTTTTTTGATGAGCAAATCTTCCAACATGACCTAGAACGAATTTATCATTATCAAGATTCAACTCTTCCCTAACTTCATTTCTAGTTTTAGGGCAAAATGTAAATTTTTCGATTTCAATTCCATTCTTTAATATTTTTGTTGATTGTGATTTCTCTTTAAATAACCATTCAGCTGCTTGTGTTGAGCAAGCAAATAAATTTGTGGAATTTTTAATAATTAAATTTCCGACATACCACTTATAAAGCCTTGCTGCTAGACCACCTTCACTTCTAGTGTTATGACTATGTGAAATTCGAATCGAAACTCCTGCCTTTTTGGCTGCAAGAAGAATTATTCCACTCATTTTATCCATGTGCGAATGCACAATTTTATATTCTTTATTTGTGCTAAAAAATTCGTCTAATTTCTTTGCATATTTGAAGTGACCTATTTCTGATATGTAAGGAATTCTATGAATCTTACCTCCCATTTTTAGGATTTCAGAATCAAATACCCCCTCTTTACATGTCAAAAAATCAAATTGAACCTTTGTTTTGTCCATATTCCGATACAGATTCATAATTAATGTTTCTGCACCCCCCCGGTTCATATTGACAACCACATGTAATATTCTTAATGGATTGCCCACATTACATCCTCCATATCCCCTGTATATTTTCTATAAATATATCTTTTTTCTTCCAGTACCTTATGGATAGAAAATCTATTCAGAATAATTGTCCGTCCTTCTAATCCAAATTTAGTTATTATATCAATATTGCTAGCAAGAATTTTAATCTTATTAGAAAAATCCTCTGGATTATTGTTTATTAACCAACCATTTTTGTTATTTTCAATTAGCTCCCGATGTCCTCTATTATCATTAGCTATAACCGGTAAACCACAAGCCATAGCTTCCATAATGTTAACAGGAAGTCCCTCTCTTAGACTAGAAGCAACTGCAATATCACTCATTTTTAGTAATATATCAATATCATTCCTATAACCGAGGAATTCAACCATCCCTTCGAGGCCTAACTTAATGGAAAGTTCCTGACATTGCTGTAGTAAAGGTCCCTCCCCAGCAAGTAATAGCTTTGCATTTGGAACTTTATCTTTTAATAGGGCTAATGTTTCAATCAGCAAGTTTTGATTTTTATTCTTATTAAATTCTGCAGCATAAAACATTATAAAATCATGGGTAAAATACCCATATTCTTTTCTTAAATTAGATTTATATTTTACATCAACTGGTTTGTAAAAGTCTGTATTCACCCCAACACCGTGTATATGTTCAATATCATTTGCTTTAAATTTATGCTTTTTCGCAAGGTTAAAATCTTCTTCATTAATTGTAAGAAGACAATCGGTAAACTTTGAAAGTACTCTTTCAATTGGATAATAAAGAATCCAGTTACTATACGGGGATCCTTTACAAAAATGGAATCCATGAGCTGTATATAGCACATTTGTTCCACTTTTTCTCGCCTTCCTTGCAGCTAACCGAGTAAGAACTCCTCCCATTGGGGTATGACAGTGGATAATTTTATACTGATTCTTGTCTATTATTGCCTTTAGTTCCTTGTAAGCCAATATATTCCTTTTGTTAAATGGGGACCTTTGAATCGGGATATTATATTTTTGGTCTACATAAGGAAGTTCCATATCACCGCATGCCGCAACATGAACTTCCCAACCTTGTTCCTTAAACCATTTTAAATAGGGCAAATGAAAAGCCTTAAAATGATAATCTACTGTTGCACAGAACAGCACTTTCTTTTGCATTTCTATCCATCCTTTTATTAAATCTATTTATACAGTTACAGTTAATTTGGTTTGTGGTCCTACTTTATTATTAGCAAGGTTTAAAAGCTTCTCCCTTATTTCTCCTTTATCTAAATTTGGGAATGTTGAGAGAAGATCTTCTATTTCTTTTAAGTAAATCTCAGATTTTCTACCAATATATATCTTCGGATAGATTTGCTGTTCATGAACTTCTTCCGCTTTTAATAGTTCCTCAAAAAGCTTTTCTCCAGGTCTAACTCCTGAAAATTCAATTCCTATTTCTTCAATAGAATTACCCGATAGTTTTATAAGGTTTCTTGCTAAGTCAACTATCTTGACTGGCTCCCCCATATCTAATACAAAAATCTCTCCACCTTTTGCCAGCGCCCCGGCTTGAAGGACTAATCTCGCTGCTTCTGGAATCGTCATAAAATAACGAACCATATCAGGATGGGTAACCGTAACCGGTCCACCTTTTTCAATTTGTCTTTTGAATAAGGGAATTACACTTCCTCTGCTTCCTAGTACATTTCCGAAACGAACGGCAACAAATTTCGTATTACTCTCACTGTCCATGTACTGAATCATCATTTCTGCAAGTCTCTTTGTTGCACCCATAACACTTGTAGGATTAACCGCTTTATCCGTCGAGACCATTACGAAAGTGTTAACTCCATTCCAACTTGCTGCCTTGGCTGCATTCAGTGTACCTATTAAGTTATTTTTCACGGCTTCTTCAGGATTAGCTTCCATGAGTGGAACATGTTTATGAGCACCCGCATGATAAACAGTATCTGGTTGATATGTACTCATAACCTGCATCATCTTTCTTTCATCTTGTAAGTCAGCAATTACTGGAATAAATTCAGTACTTTTATTTTTAAATGTCTCTTTTAATTCCATCTCAATTAAATAGATGCTATTTTCCCCGTGTCCAAGCAATACTAACTGTTTAGGATCAAATTTTGAAACTTGACGGCAAATTTCGGAACCAATCGATCCACCTGCTCCCGTTACTAATACCACTTTTCCGGTTATATTTTCTGAAATACTATTAATATCTAATTCTACCGGCTCTCTACCTAGTAAATCTTCTACCTGTACATCACGAAACTGTTTTACAGATACTTTCCCAGTTACCAAGTCTTCTAACATTGGAAGAATTTGTGTTTTAGCTTTTGTTTTGGCACACTCAAGGAATATCTTATTTAAATCCTTTTTACCAAGGGATGGTATTGCAATAACGATATTATTAATCCCTAATTCCCTTACGGTTGCCTCAATCTTATCTATTCCACCAATAACAGGTAATCCCAGAATATCAAGCCTATGTTTTTTATAATCATCATCTATAAACGCCACTGGTAATAGGTTTGCTTCATTCGCTTTATTTAGCTGCCTTGCTACCATCATCCCAGCAGATCCAGCTCCAACAATCAAGGTTCTCTGTTTATATTCAACTTTATTAAGGTACGAATCTCTAAACATTCTCCAACAAAATCTAGAACCACCGATAAAAGACATATTAAGTAGCCATGTTATGGTAAGCAATCGAAATTGAATACTTTGAACAATGATTTGCTGTACAACCGCTGCAATAAAAATAGATATTGTGACTGCCTTTAATATACTAATTAGCTCACCAATGCTTGCATACTCCCATGCTTTTTTATATAGATGAAAATGAAACGAAAGAAAATGATGACTCAGCAAAATAACAATAGCACTTAGTACAACAGGAAAAGTGAAAACATGAATTGTACCATCTACTAAAAAACGACTGAAGAAAATTGCTGATATGACAATACATGAGTCGATAAATATAAATAGAGATAATCTTTGTCGATAGGTCATACTTTCCTCCTTATATAAGAGATTGATTTATGAAATATAGTTACTTAGTGGATTGATACCTTATCCTGATTGCGTTCTCAATAAGTTTCTTAATTTCCATTAACTCATTTATTGGTGCATCTTGTTTAATATATCTGACTGCCTTTTTAACAGATTTTGGATATTGGTCGAAGTTTTTCAAAATACCACTTCCTTTTTAAAAAATTTTTAATCATATGCTCTTTCTGTAGACCACATCATTAAAAATTTTTTAAATAGTTGGGCATTTAACCCATCCTCACACCACACTATTGACGACTAGCGTCTAAGGTCAAATGACCCACAGCATGATCGAGTGCCTCCGTTGGATAAAGGAAAGGAGACATCACCTAAAATTTCGTTATTACTCTCAAATCATTCTTAATAAAGAACAGTGATCTAAAAAAAATTAAAGAATTATTGCTATTTGTTCATTACAACTCCAACCAGTTTTACCTTTGCAAATTCCAACACCTTTTTAGCTTCAGCAGCTTTTTCAAATTTGGTTTTACCGTTTTGAATGACCAATACTACCCCATCACATTGCTTTGCTAAAAGCTTTGTATCTGTAACGTCCAAGATAGAGTTAGAGTCAATTAAAACTACATCATATGATCTTAAAGCTGAAATCAGAAGATCGCGCATCATTGGTGAGCTTAATAATTCAACCGGATTATTAGCAACTGTGCCGCTAGGGACTATATCTAATCTACCAATTTCCGTATGGATAATCGCATCGTAGAATGAAATTCTTCCATTTAAAATATCTGTCAGACCATTAGTGTTTGATGTTCTAAAAAATGTATGTAATGAAGGCTTTCTTAAATTTGCATCAATTAAAAGCACCTTTTCCTTCTGCTGTGCAATCGTTATAGCTAGGTTAGATGCTGTGGTTGATTTACCTTCCCCATCACCTGGTGAGGTTATTAGGAAGATTTTACTATTCTCTCCTGCCACAGAAAATTTAATATTTGTCTGAATCATCCGGAATTGTTCTGAAATAATAGAATCTGGATAAGAAGAGGTTATTAACGTTCTTTTCTTAGAAGCAGTCTGTTTCTTTTTTTTATTTATAACCAATTGTCTCACCCCTTAGTTCTATTTCCAATCGACCACTTTTTTTCTTCTTAATATTCCTATTGTTCATTTTTGAAATTTTTCCTAAAACTTGGACTCCAAATAATGCTTCAATCTCTTTCTCAGATCGTATCCTATCATCCAAAGATTCAATAAGAAACGCAAATCCAATACCCACAATAATACCGGCAATTATAGCTAAATACAGCTTATTATTATTTTCCTGATTTATTGGGGAAGTATTCACTTTAGCATTGGATAATAACCTTATATAGTCCTCTCCAACTATGTTTGGAACCTCATCCTTAAAAACTTGTGCAGTTTTATCTGCAATGCTAGCTGCTAGGATAGGGTCTCTATCAATTACACTGATACTTACGACCTGGGAGCCATCGATACTGGCAACTGATATTTGTCCAGCCAATTCTTCAGCTGACTTATCAAGATTCAGTTCTTCAATCACTTTGTCTAAGATTGCAGAGTCTTTAATAATAACCTGTAACGTTTTTTGGGATTCCGCATCTGTACCTATAATAATTCTTGATGAAGTTTGATATAATGGAGTTGTTGAAAGGTTATTAAGGTATGCGCCTATGATACTAGCAATTATAGCGATCATCACAATGACCCAAAAGCGCCTTTTAATAACAAGAAATAATTCCTTTAAATTTATGTCCTTTACTCTGTGATTTTCTTGTCCTTGTATTTGATTTACGTTTTTCATAGAAACCACCTTTTCTTATATAGGAGACTAATATTGTATTAAGTTTTTTGTTCTAGATAAAGAACGAATTGATAAAAAAAAACAACTTTTCCGTAAACATCAGATGTTTTCTTTGATATTACATTTAAAAATGTAAATACTAACCTATTTATACACAATATTAGTTCTTTATAAGAAACATGTCAATGATATACTTAAAAATAATACCTGTTTTTTATTAGATTGTTATCATCCACTCAATTCAACTTGTTTTTTAAGAAGATTGTTGAACATTCCTGATTTATCAGTTGCTAGCTGGTTAAATTGACCTTGTTGAATAATTTTTCCTTGTTCTAATACAATTACCTTATCAGCATTTCGGATCGTAGATAATCGGTGAGCAATAACAATAATGGTCATCTTACCTTTAAGCCTTTCAATGGCTTCTTGTATTTTCGACTCATTTTCTGTATCAAGTGCGCTTGTTGCTTCATCTAATATCAAAATAGATGGTTTACGTAAAATAGCTCTGGCAATTACAAGTCTTTGACGCTCCCCTCCCGAAAGCTTAATACCCCTATCACCTACAATGGTATCAATCCCCTTCGGAAGTCTTGATGTAAATTCTGCCGCAGCCGAGAATTCTAGTGCCTCTTTTATCTGTTCTTCAGTTGCATTGGGTTTAATTAGTAGGAGGTTATCCCGAATTGTTGCATTAAATAAAAATGGCTCCTGTGATACATAACTAATTGAATACCTTAATGCCAAAAGATTTTGTTTTGTTAAGGTATCCCCATCTATTAGAACACTTCCTGCTTCAGGTCTATTTAGTCCCATTAGTATATCAATTAAAGTACTTTTTCCCGCCCCTGATGGACCCACAATAGCAGTCATACTATTAATAGGAATCGTTAAATTAATATCTTGAAGAGTATAGGTTGATTCCAATTGATTATATTTAAAAAACACACCCCTACATTCAATTTCCTTTTTAATTTGTAGTGGTCCTATTTCCTCGTATATTGTTTCACCTATAATTTCTTTAGATTTTTGACAATTTGATTTCATTTCTAATAAAGATTTAAATGCTGGTATTGTTGTTGCAATTTGTTCCAAACTTGCTTGAATTTCAGTAACCCTGGGCCATAACCGCGAGAAAATAATAAATATTAATAAAAATTGCTCTTGGTTAGCATCAAACAACATAACATATGTAAAGATGAGAATGGCAATTAATGTTGCCGAAGCAATTTTATAAAAGGTTTGGGAAGCAGTTTTTAATTTTATATATTCCATCTGCTCTTCTATCATCCCATTTGTCAGAGACTTAAGCCAAATTAACCGTGACTCCTCTAAAGAATTGCTTTTTATATCTTTTATTCCATTAAGTTGGTCTGTAATTCCTGCTAGATATTCTTGTGCTAATTCCGAGGTTTTTGAACCTATTATTCTTGATTGCTTTATAAATTTTTTAGAGAACAATGTAAGTATTAGACCTGATAATAATACAAATATAGTTAATTTTGAAGATAACCAAAAAGCAATTCCAATTTGAATGAGAGTAAAAATGAGTGAAGTAAATAATTTTAATAAATGGTTCACTCCTCCAGCAACGCGGGCCAATTCCATGGTCATTACATTAATAAGATCTGCCTTTCTTTCCTTTAAGAAAAAACTCCAATTGGATCCTAATAATGAACCATATATTTCTAATCTTAATTGTTGTACAAAACCTTGAGTAATTTTAACATTTCTAATTGAAAGATTCCTTTGCAATAGATTTTGGCCTATTACAAAAAGGATAAAAAATCCTAAGATAAATAATAATACTACCTGTTTTGGATAATCCTTTAGGAAGCTAAACATATCAATAAATTTAGTTTCTCCTACTTGTATATCAACCAATCCACAATAACTTAGCATTGGAATTAATAAAATTAATCCGATTCCCTCTAAAAAACTGACTATTCCCATCCCTAAGAGATTTATATAAAGTATACTTCCCGAATAGGAATATAAACGCTTGATAAAATAAAGGACTTGATTCAATATCATACCCTCCTGGCTATTACACCTTTCCTTGTTTTCCTCCAAAGTAACAATATTGGACGTAATGGGAAATATAAAAAGTGTAGAATCTTTGGTAACGGTAAAGTTTCCATATCGATTGCAAAGGGGTAAAGGAAACTTAAAATATAAAAAAACTTTTGTCTATTGGACATAAGTGAGAATAAGTGTTTTTTATGATATTCATCGACTTCTAACGGAAGAGGGTAGGTATGAAGATTAATCATTTGTCTAATATAAAACAAAGCTTCTGTTGCTAGTTGTTCTGAACGTGTTCCATCTATTAATTCAAGCAATTCATTCTTTACGTTAATATTAAAGAGTTCAGAGGTTAATATGATTGCTTGACCACCTAAATGGCGGGATTGATATTTCTTTAATAGATTAATAATTTCTCTTATATTTAAGTCTTGTTTTGATAATTCAACTATATCTATTAACCAGCGGAGTCTTGACCAGCCATGTCTCGCACCATGCGAAACAAGAAATACAAACAGATCTTCATTCCCTAAATAGTAGATGGGATAACTATTAGAAAGAGAACTTAACCTCTTCCTCTTCCATAAGGCAGCAAATTTCGGCTCTTTAGATGGACCTGGATTCAACCTCCAATGAATTTCTAATTTAATTTTCTTCTCAGGATGGTAAAAAGTTATATGGTGATGTCTCCATTTCCAATCATTCAGAACAGAAACAATATAATCATCTTTGATATACCCGTTCTCTAGAAGAAGTTTCTCTGCTTCTTCTAATTTACTCATTGGTATAAGTATATCCAAATCAGAACAAGTACGATGTGATAAATCCCCATATAATGCTGTAGCCAGTATTGGGCCCTTTAAAAAAAGTGTTTCAATCTTGTTCTCTGTCAATAATTTACTAATCCTCTCCATTTCCCCACTCAGATACAACATCTTAATGGTGTTATTTTTGTATAATAACGATAACTCATTTATTACATAAGTAGGAATCCAATCAAGATTTAATTTTCTCAATTTCAAATAAATAGTAGGATAAACCCGATGGTGTTTTACTTGCTGAAGGAAAATGTCCCAGTTAAAATCTTCTAAATTTCCAGTCTTTAAAGTTTGAAGTCTATCATTATCCTCTAGCTTCATGATTTCAAGCAACAAAATTAACTCTTTTGGAAAATCGGTTAATTCAAGCCTAAAGTTTTTATCCATTTTAGTTCCCTTCACTGACAATACTATTTTTTTTCGAGAATTTTCCAATAACAGTAAATCTACTCATTTCCTCTGCCCCGGTTAAGAAAAAAGGTCCGCTGCGCAGCCAGGCATGTGCGATCATTTTACCGTCTCCGTCTTTTCCAGTCCCAAGATAAATCGTGCTTTCAACCTTACGCTTTTCTAACATTCTCATACCTGCTATTGCTTTTACAAGACACATACTTTCCCAAAAGGTATAACGACTCATTACGTTTATTGCAAAGGAAACATCTCTAATTAATTTAAGATCTCCATCATTATATGAGAAAGATGTTTCTTTCATCGATACACCTAAATAAGGGACAGCCTTAGAAAATGGTAAAATTTTAATTAATCGAGCCCAAGCAAGTAGAATATAAGCTTCAATTAATAACATTTTAGTTGTCATTTTAAGTGAAAAAAATATTCTTATCCTATTCACAATCATACTTATCCACCCTAATTAGGAACGGGTTCCTGCCAGTATTTTAATTAGTCCCTCGTCATTTAATTTTTCTAAAAATAATAGTACCTGTTCCGTACACTCTAATCTCTCAACATTATATTTTGCCAACAACTCATCAATTATTTGCTGAATATATATTGGTTTTTCAATTAAATCCCAGATTTCTCCTCCTATTGTATGAAGATTATAATATTTCCCTTTATTAATATTCATCATTACTTTATCTCCATCCATGTTACTAACGATATTTCCATTCTCCTGAGAAATTCGGCTATTCAGTGTTAGTTTTTCTTTAATCATGAATTAATTCCCTCCGAGTTTATTTGACCTAATATAATTGATAATAATTCAGAAGCAGTAAATCCTTTTGATGGCCGCTGCAATTGGTAAATAGGAGTCTTATTTATTAAATTTAATGAAATATTAAAATGCCATCCAGTTAATCCCATTTGATTTAAAAGAGAACCCCTAAATGTTTGTCTTAATACAGTTTGTACCCTTTCCAATCCTTCTATCTTACGAAAGTTAATGTTCCGTTCCTCTGTTTTTATAAGTTCAAAAATCCCAGATAACGGCAAAGGATTGGAGTAGAAATCATTTATAATTGGAACGGAAAATTTTGTTTCCCTTTCAAATAAAGGACTGTAATTACTCGTTTCCATCCCAAATATACTCATACTTTCTGACCATAATTTTTGTTGAGGATAGGAAGGCATAACATAAGGAATATCCCCTTCTTCAAACCCTACCGCGATTACATCATCACTTAAGAGTTGATATCCATTCTTAATAAAAGCAGTAGCTAATGTTGACTTTCCCGCTCCAGATTTTCCAATTATTGCATAAGCTTTATTATTTATTACCACTGCACTTCCATGCAGTGGAAGTATTTTCCTTTGCATAAGAAGAACACCTATACAAGTACCTAAAATATATAGTCTTATTTTGTCAAAATCGGCTTCTTTCAATGGACAGACTAGAATGTTTTTACCATCCTTTATCCCAAAAATCGCGGTTTGAGGCACCTCAAATAATACGAGGTTTTCATAGACTATCAGTTTCCTTTTCTCATTTTGCAAACTATCCCATAATGTAGGTAAACTAATATCTAACTTTATATAAACATCAATATCCCCATTTTGTTCACTCAGATCCATCACTTCTGGTAGAGGAATTTCACTTAATATACTTAAACCGAAGGCCCTATAAATAGTCCCCTTTATCGTTTTTGTAGCCACTATAAGCCCTCCAAAATAATTCTTAAAAAAATAAAGCCCTCATACTGTTATTGTGTATAAGGGCAGTATTTAAACTAACATTTAAACTAACATTTAAATTAACTGAAATGTACTACTTCATCGATATCAGGTTGTGCCGCATCAGGAGTTTTAATCCCTGGGCCAGCCATTGTCATATTAATATCAAGTGCTTCTATTTCTGGTTTTTGCCATTCCTTTTTCATTCTTACCACCTCCTTTCAGTTAGAAATTTTTAATAAATCGTGATACTATTAAGCAACGCATTAGAATTCTGAAGTCAAAATCAAAAGCGTACTCTGGCTTTGCTTCTTTTTCTATCTTCGAGGTTGCCTCTTTTATTATATTTAAGTCTAAATATTCACCAATTACAGAGTTAGAACTTAATTGATTTAGTTCTTTTATGAAACTACCCCAATTACTAGTCATTCGGTGAACCCCATCAGCACCTTGTACTCCTCGACTTCGCATGTTTAGTCTAACTTTATCAGGTAAATAGTCTATCGTAGATCTTCTAACCAATGATCTATCTAGTCCCTTTCTGACATATTGGTCTTCAGGAACCGACAGACAAAAATTTATAACCCGTAAATCATTTGTAGGGTCGCGATCCCACAAGGCGTATTTTAATGATAACTTTGAACTGTATGTACCGGTTGTATTCCAGTAATACAATTTTTCAAATTGTCTTTTCCTAACCTCATAAGCGCTAGGTAATTCAGAGGCAGAAATATCTACCCCATTTTCATGGAGCATATTTAATACATTTGTTCTTTTTGCGAATTCTGGATTAATTATTTTTGGAAAATGGAAGGGTTCTTGTTTCTGAATAATATTATAAATAGACGGGAATGCCTTCTTTCGAACTTCCTTCATTATTCTTGGCTTGTTAACCTTCATATTTTGACTATATAGAGACAACTCTTTGTAAAGAGTAATCCAATTCATCTTTTTTAATAAAACAGCATAGTAGTCTAGTACTGGTCCCCAAGATATTGTCCAATTACCTCTTTGTCCATTTAGGAGCACACCTATTCCTTGTAGATTCGCTTGTTCATAAATTCCTCGTAACCAAAAAGTATTCTCAAAAAACTTATAAGGCATTTCATGTATTTCTAGCCACTCATCAATTTCTGTAAATGGATTTCGATCATCAAAACTCAAATATTGGTCATTAATGTTGCCTACAAACTGAACCGTTGCCTTAATATATGATTTTTCATTGGCAACTCTGGTTTTATGGGTAAAATCAACAAAATCATCTACAGGGACATAACTAAAAGCATGCAATAATTTATTGGAGTTTTTTAATTCCTTTGCAGCAAAAGAAGCTACTGAACCAGAATCTAACCCACCACTTAAATGTGCCCCTACCTTGCGATGCGTACGTACTCTGCTCCTTACTGCTTTACCGAAAACATCACGAAATGCCTCTTCATAATCCACATCAGATTTCAAGTATATTTTCCCACTTTTGCTTAGTGTGCAATATCTATTAAAAGATAAACGTCCATTTTCTACTGTTATAGAATGTGATGGAGGTACCTGTTCAATCCCTTTGTAGATAGTACTGAAAGAGTCCACTGATTCAAAGTTAACTGGTATAGCCAAAAACTCTGCAAGCCAAGATTCATTTAGAATTTTTCTTATTTTTGGTAGAGTGAGTAATGGTTTAATAGTAGTGCAAAAGGTAAGTTGATTATTATCATAAAAGTAATAAAGTGTTCTGGTACCTGAAAAATCCCTAGCCCCAAAAAGTATTCTTTTTCTTTCATCCCAGATCATGAAAGCGAAGTCACCTATCAAATACTTTGGTGACTCTTTTCCCCACTTTTCATAAGCAAGTAAAATCAACTGGCTATCAGTTATTTTATTCCAATCATCTTTATGTACTTGTAATCTTTCAAACAATTCTTCACGGTTATCGATAATAGCATCTGCTGTAATTGCCAATTGTCTCCCATAATCATAGAATGGCAATTCCTCTCCAATAGATTCCGGTGTGATCCATTGTGCATGGCAGCCTAGAAAGACTTTGTCACTATGCCAAGTTTGAATATCATCGGCCGGATATTTTTCTAAATCCTTCATTAATCTCCTGCCATGTTCGAGGTTAATAGGTTCATCGTTTAAATGATATATACCTGCAATAGCGCTCATCTCTTCCTCCTGCTACTTCTACCTTACTGTTTATCTTTATCCACTTTAAACATAGCATTAATTGCAAACGTCTAGTTCTTTAAACTGAACAACAAGAGCATATTTAATACAAGGATTCCAAAAAACAATCCTAAATAGTGCAAATATATCATTAGCTTTGATAAGATGTTGATAAATTCTTTATTTTCATTCTTGTTGGTTCTCAATAAAGAACAACTCGTTATACCAATAATAAATCCTCCCATTTTAAGTGTCAACTATTTTTTAATGAATATATTCCTTATATTTAAGCGAATTTTCACCAATAGGTTTTAACGGTTTAAAGGAACAACAAAAAGGAATTGACACAATGCCTAAACTGTAGTAAATTTTATAAAAAGTCTAAATATTATACTTTCTTATCAAGAGAGGCTGAGGGAATGGCCCTATGAAGTCTCAGCAACCTTCAATGTTGTTTTTCATTGAAAAGGTGCTAAGTCCTGCAAGTTACTTGATAACTTGTGAGATAAGGAGAATGACCTATGCGTACCAGCAGCCAAAAGTCTTCTTCTTATAGAAGGCTTTTTTTGTTTATATAAGGAGGATAAAAAAATGGTTTACAAAATCGATACGAAGTTAGCTCAAATTGGTAATAGAAGTGATACGGTTACAGGAACGGTAAACCCGCCTGTTTATTTCTCAACTGCATATCGTCATGAAGGCATCGGTCAATCAACAGGTTTTGATTATACTCGTACTGGAAATCCAACAAGAAAGCTACTTGAACAAGCCATCGCTGATTTAGAAGGTGGCGATCAAGGGTTTGCCTGTAGCTCAGGCATGGCGGCAATATTCACGATACTTTCTCTGTTCCAATCTGGAGACGAGTGGATTGTAAGTGAAGATTTATACGGAGGAACATATAGACTTCTAGAACAAGGCTTCAAAAAATGGGGATTAACAACACAATATGTAAATACCTGTAATCCTGAGTTGATTGAAAGTAACATTACTCCGCAGACAAAGGCAATTTTCCTAGAAACACCAACGAATCCGCTTATGCAGGAATCAGATATTGCGGCTGTTTCAGAAATCGCAAAAAAACATGGAATCTTGCTGATTGTCGACAATACCTTCTACACACCACTCATTCAGCAGCCAATCCTGCTAGGTGCGGATATTGTCATCCATAGTGCAACCAAATACTTAGGTGGTCATAATGATGTTCTTGCTGGTCTTGTTGTTGCCAAAGGGAAAGAACTTTGCGAGGCTCTTGCCTTCCACCATAACGGTGCAGGCGGTGTCTTGAGTCCATTTGATTCCTGGTTAGTAATGCGCGGAATGAAAACATTGTCACTAAGAATGGAAAGACATGAACGCAATGCGAAAGCGATTGTTGAATACCTGTCTAACCATGATGGTATTACAGATGTTCTGTATCCAGGAAAAGGTGGAATGGTATCCTTCCGCTTACAAGATGAAGCATGGGTCAATCCATTCCTTCAAAGTCTTTCACTGATCTGCTTTGCAGAAAGTCTTGGTGGAACTGAAAGCTTTATCACCTATCCTGCAACACAGACACATGCGGATATTCCAGAAGAAGTTCGTATCCAGTCTGGTGTATGCAACCGATTATTACGATTCTCAGTTGGTTTGGAAGACCCATCAGATATCGTTCAAGATCTTGAACATGCACTAGCTAAATTAAAAGAAGGAGTGATTGGGTAATGAGTTCAGAAAATTATAGTTTTGAAACCAAGCTCCTTCATAATCAGCATAAAGTCGATCCGGCCACGGGAGCGGTTAGCGTGCCGATCCAACATGCTTCAACCTTCCATCAATTTGATATAGAAAGTTACGGAAAATACGATTACGCTAGAAGTGGAAACCCTACAAGAGAAGCGTTAGAGGATGTTATCGCAGAACTAGAGGGCGGAACGAGAGGCTTTGCATTTTCGTCAGGAATGGCAGCTATTTCAACAGCCTTCCTTCTTCTTTCATCTGGTGACCATATCGTTATTACCGACGATGTGTATGGCGGTACATATCGAATGGTCACTCAAGTACTGACTCGGTTTGGAATTGAACATACCTTTGTAGATATGACATATCTTGATCAGGTAAAAGCGGCCATTCAGCCTAACACCAAAGCATTTTATGTTGAAACACCGTCAAATCCGCTATTAAAGGTTACCAATATTCAAGCTGTTTGTGATTTGGCAAAAAAGATAAACGCTATTACTTATGTAGATAACACTTTTTTAACTCCTGAGTACCAAAGACCTTTAGAGCTTGGTGCAGACATTGTACTCCACAGTGCAACTAAGTTTTTATCAGGACATAGTGATGTCGTTGCAGGTCTTGCGGTTGTAAAGGATGAAGAATTAGGTAAAAGGCTTTATTCCTTACAAAATTCCTTTGGCGCTGTAATTGGACCACAGGATGCATGGCTTGTGCTTAGAGGAATAAAAACCCTCCATGTCAGACTGGAACAGTCACAAAAATCAGCGATTAAAATCGCAGAATTTTTAGCAGATCATCCGTTGATTGAAGAGGTTTATTACCCTGGACTGAAAAATCATCCACAGCACGAGCTTCAAAAAAGTCAGGCTGCTGGACCTGGTGCAGTTTTATCGTTTGAATTTAAGGATGAACAAGCACTTAAAGTCTTTCTTTCCAATGTAAAAATCCCTGTTTTTGCCGTTAGTCTTGGTGCGGTCGAATCCATTCTATCCTATCCGGCAAAAATGTCACATGCAGCTATGTCCCAAGAAGAAAGAGAAAAACGAGGAATTAAAAACAGCCTCATTCGCTTATCCGTTGGCTTAGAGAACCCAGATGATCTCATTCATGACTTTTCTCAGGCTTTACATCATGTGAAAGAAAAACTACTGGTCTTGCAGCAAGGAGAATAATCATGACCTTTTTAGAAAAATTAAACAACCAAATTTTAATAGGGGATGGTGCCATGGGCACCCTTCTTTATTCATTCGGCAAGGATAGCTGCTTGGAAGAGTTGAACCTTTCCCATTCGGAAAAAATTCAAGAGATTCATAATGCCTATATTAAAGCTGGTGCGGATGTCATTCAAACCAACACTTATGCAGCGAATTATTTAAAATTACAGAGATATGGTCTCGAGGACTCCGTTAAAGCGATCAACAGTGCCGCTGTCCAGAACGCAAAATTAGCAGCGCAAGAAAATGCTTATGTGCTGGGAACAATCGGCGGTAACCGCGGGATTAAACCTAGTACTTTATCAATAGAAGAATTAAAGCGCAGTTTCCGTGAACAGTTGTACTGTTTATTACTAGAAGGTGTTGACGGCATTCTTTTAGAAACCTTTTATGACCTTGAGGAACTGGAAACGGCCCTTACGATTGCACGAAAGGAAACGAAGCTGCCAATCATTGCCCAAGTCTCTCTTCATGAGCCAGGTATTTTACAAGACCAGACACCGATTAATAAGGCCTTTACCCGTCTTGAAAACCTCGGTGCTGATGTCATCGGCTTGAACTGCAGGCTTGGACCTCATCATATGTTAAAATCACTGGAGCAAATTGAACTGCCTAAACATGCATACCTTTCAGCCTACCCAAATGCGAGTTTGCCAGCTTATACAGATGGTAAATTCCATTATGAGGGGGATGCAGATTATTTTAAAAAATCGGCACAAAGCTTCCGTCAGGAGGGAGTTCATTTGCTTGGCGGCTGTTGTGGAACGACTCCTGCCCATATCCAGGCATTTGCAGCAGAATTGAAAAACAGCGTGCCTGTCACCGAGAAAGTAGTTAAATTACAATCAAAGAAAATCGTCATTGAACATCGTACAGCGAAAAGGGATCTACAGCCTCTTGAGCAAATCGTGAAGGAACGTCCGTCCGTTATCGTAGAATTAGATACCCCAAGAAAGCTTGATACGAGCAAATTTTTTGAGGGTGCAAAGGCGTTGAAAGAAGCAGGAATCGACGCCATAACAATGGCAGATAACTCGTTAGCTCAGGTGAGGATTTCCAATGAAGCTTTAGGTTATCTTGTTAAACAAGAATTAGGGATGCGGCCGCTGATCCATATTGCCTGCAGAGACCGCAATATTATTGGTTTGCAATCACACCTAATGGGGCTTCATACCCTTGGTATGCATGATGTACTCGCAATCACCGGTGACCCTGCCCGTGTCGGAGATTTTCCGGGTGCCTCTTCAGTTTATGATGTATCATCCTTTGAGTTAATTCAAATGATAAAACAATTAAATGAAGGCTTATCATTCTCCGGGAAAGACCTTGGTCAAAAGACAGCTTTTAGTATAGCTGGTGCCTTTAATCCAAATGTCCGTTCCGTAGAAAAAGCCGTGAAACGTCTTGAGAAAAAAATTGAATTCGGTGCTGATTATTTCATTTCACAGCCTGTCTTCTCTGAGGAAAAATTAATTGAAGTCTATGAACATACGAAACACCTAAAAGCACCTATTTACATTGGTTTAATGCCTTTAACAGGCAGCAGAAATGCGGAATTCCTTCATAATGAGGTGCCAGGAATTAAAATCGCTCAATCGATTCGAGACAGAATGGCCGCATTGAACGATAATCCGCTTCAAGCGGCTCGCGAAGGAATTGAAATAACAAAATCTTTAATTGACACAGCACTGGATTTATTCAATGGGATCTATCTAATCACACCATTTTTACGCTACGAACTAACAACAGAATTAGCTATCTATGCCAGACAACGTGCTAGTCAAATTAGGGGGAACAGCTATGTCGAAAGCTCCATTTAATGAACAACTACACAAACGAATCCTTGTGATGGATGGTGCGATGGGCACCATGCTGCAGCAGGAAAATTTAACAGCAGATGACTTTGGCGGCGAGCAATATGATGGCTGTAACGAGTATTTGAACCTAACAGCTCCTAACGTGATCGCGAAAATTCACCGTGAATACTTGGAGGCGGGTGCGGACATTATTGAGACCAATACCTTTGGGTCCACAAGCATCGTCCTCGATGAGTACAATCTTGGCTTTAGGGCCTATGAATTAAATAAAGTTGCCGCACAAATTGCCAAAAAAGAAGCAGATAAAATTTCCACGGCTGAATGGCCTCGGTATGTGGCAGGATCAATGGGTCCGACCACTAAGACGTTAAGCGTTACAGGCGGGACTACCTTTGAAGCCCTCTCCGCTTCCTATGAGGAACAAGCAATCGGGCTGATTGACGGTGGTGTCGACCTTCTTCTTCTTGAAACAAGTCAAGATATGCTAAATGTAAAGGCTGGTTTTATCGGAATAAAAAATGCATTTAGTAAAACAGGGAAAACCCTCCCATTAATTGTATCTGGTACAATCGAGCCGATGGGCACAACCCTTGCTGGACAGTCGATTGAATCTTTTTATATTTCATTAGAGCATATGAATCCCGTTGCGGTTGGGTTAAATTGTGCGACGGGTCCGGAATTTATGCAGGATCATATCCGTTCCCTTTCCAATCTTGCTTCCAAAGCGATTATTTGTTATCCAAATGCCGGGTTGCCAGATGAAGAAGGACATTATCATGAAACGCCGGAAACATTAGCGAAAAAGCTTGCTGATTTTGCAGCTCACGGCTGGTTGAATATTGTCGGTGGCTGCTGTGGTACCACACCTGATCACATTCGTGCCATTTCAGAAGAAATGAAAAAGTACTCACCACGTGAGGCACAGTCTTCTGATTTCCATATGGTATCTGGGATTGAACCTTTTGTTTACGATGATCCGACACTGCGTCCGATTATGGTCGGGGAAAGAACAAACGTGATTGGCTCTCGTAAATTCAAACGCCTCATTAATGAAGGAAAGATTGAAGAAGCGGCAGAGATTGCACGTGCCCAGGTTAAAGGCGGTGCACATGTCATTGATATTTGTCTTGCAGACCCTGACCGTGATGAGCTTAGCGACATGGAGAATTTCATTCCAGAAGTGGTTAAAAAAATAAAGGTTCCGTTAGTTATTGATTCAACTGATGAAAAAGTAATCGAAAAAGCACTCAAATATTCTCAAGGTAAGGCGATTATTAATTCGATTAACCTTGAAGACGGTGAAGAAAGATTTGAAGCTGTTGTTCCACTCATTCATAAGTACGGAGCAGCAGTCGTTGTTGGTACAATTGATGAAAAAGGAATGGGTGTTACTGCTGAAAAGAAATTAGAGATTGCCAAACGATCTCATGATATTTTAGTCAATAAATATGGTTTAAAGCCACAGGATCTCATTTTTGACCCGCTTGTTTTCCCAGTAGGAACTGGTGATGAACAATATATTGGGTCTGCAAAAGCAACAGTGGAGGGAATCAAGTTAATCAAGGAACATCTTCCTAAGACACAAACGATACTTGGTATCAGTAATGTATCTTTCGGTCTTCCTCCAGTCGGCAGAGAAATCCTAAACTCTGTATTTTTATACCACTGTACATTAGCTGGTCTTGATTATGCGATTGTTAACACTGAAAAACTAGAACGATTCGCATCCATTTCGAAGGAAGAAGTTCAATTAGCTGAGGACCTTCTTTTTAATACTACAGATGAAACGTTAGCTACTTTTACTGAATTTTATCGAGGTAAGAAGAAAGAGTCAAAAAGTACAGTGCCTAACATGAGTTTAGAAGAGCGCCTCTCTTACTATGTGATAGAGGGTACAAAGGAAGGTTTATTGCCTGATTTGGCTTTAGCACTTGAAAGTTATCCTGCTCCACTTGATATTATTAATGGACCATTAATGGAAGGCATGAAAGAAGTAGGCCGACTATTTAATGACAATCAGCTAATTGTGGCAGAAGTTCTCCAGAGCGCTGAAGTAATGAAAGCTGCTGTCTCCTATTTAGAGCCGTATATGGAAAAAGGCGATGTCTCTTCCTCGAAAGGGAAAGTCATTTTAGCAACCGTAAAAGGCGATGTTCATGATATTGGGAAAAACCTCGTTGATATTATTCTTAGCAATAACGGTTATGATGTCCGAGATTTAGGGATCAAGGTATCACCTAATGAATTGGTTCAAGCCATTCAAAAGGAGAAACCAGATATCGTTGGATTATCAGGGTTGCTAGTAAAGTCAGCTCAGCAAATGGTCATAACAGCACAGGACATGAAAGAAGCAGGAATTTCAACACCAATCCTTGTAGGTGGTGCTGCTCTTTCTCGGAAGTTTACCGATACAAAAATTGCCAAAGAATATGATGGACTTGTTCTTTATGCAAAGGACGCTATGACTGGATTATCATTAGCGAATCAGCTTCAATCTCCTGAAGAGCACGAAAAACTAATTGCTGAAAAAAATGAAAAACTAGCTGCTTTGGAAGTGCCTCGGGAACTGCCAAGTCGTTCAGCGGTCTCTACAGCAGTAAAAATTAGACCGTCTGTTTCAACGGAAGTACCAGTTTTCACACCGATGGATACGAAGAAACATATTTTAAAAACCTATTCTTTATCCCATATTGAGCCATATATCAATATGCAAATGTTAATTGGTCATCATCTCGGTGTAAAAGGAAAAATTGCAAACCTGATTGCTGCAAAGGATGAAAAAGCGCTAAAAGTTAAAGAAGTGGTAGATGGACTATTAGCAGACGCTAAGGCCGGCAATTGGATTTTACCAGCTGCAGTCTATCAGTTCTTCCCTGCTCAGTCAGAAGGAAATAAAATCTTCATTTTCGATCCAGAAGAGACTAATACAATCATTGAAACGTTTGATTTCCCAAGACAGGAATCGGCACCGCATTTATGCTTGGCTGATTTCGTTAAGTCAGTTGACAGCGGTGAGAAAGATTATGTTGGTTTCTTTACAGTAACAGCTGGCAGAGGGATTCGTGAACAAGCTGACAAATTAAAGGCAGATGGCCGTTTTCTTGAAAGCCATGCCCTTCAAGCGTTAGCACTAGAAACCGCAGAAGGCTTTGCAGAATTAATTCATCGTCAAATGCGCGATCGCTGGGGATTCCCTGATCCGCTGACGTTTAGTATGCAGGATCGTTTCGCCGCTAAGTACCAAGGGCAGCGTTTCTCTTTTGGATATCCAGCATGTCCAGATTTAGAGGATCAGAAGAAACTTTTTGCCTTAATTCACCCTGAGGAAATTGGAATTGAATTAACAGAAGGGTGCATGATGGAGCCAGAGGCCTCCGTATCAGCCATGGTATTCGCGCATCCAGAAGCAAGATACTTTAATGTCCATAGATAAATGAAGTCCGCGGATTAGATTCCGCGGATTTTTTATTTTGTCCATGGGGACGGTTTCTTGGTTTTAGTTTAGACCAAGAGAAGCGTCCCCATTGCTTCCCTTGACATTTCCCTACAAATCCTATATAGTTACCTAGGTAAACATTTTAATTACCCAGGTAACTAATGTTCATATATTAATTTTGGAGTGAACACATTTGACCAACCACGCATTATTTCATACGCTGCATCAACTTTCCCGACAATTGACCAACAGCCTTAATGAAGCACTAAAGCCATTTGGATTATATAGTGCCCAGTGGTCTGTCCTCTTTGTTCTACATACAAAAGGCTCACTAACTCAAAAAGAACTCTCTGAGTATCTGTTCGTCGAAGCTCCTCCCATGACCCGTACCATTCAACGGCTGGTTAAACAAGGGTTTGTAAGGCAAATTCCCGGTAAGGACAAACGGGAGAAGTACATTCAATTAACGGAGGAAGCATTGAAAGAGTTCCCTAAATGGGAACACGCTGTTTCGGATTGCAATAACGACTTATTAAAGAAATTCCCAGAAGACTCACAAAAAGAATTATTAAAATTGCAAAGTGTTTGGTTAAAACAGCTTTTGTAAAGGAGTGGAAAACATGAACAAACCTAAACTATGGACGAAGGATTTTATTAATATTTCCTTAAGCAATTTTTTTCTATTTTTAACATTTTATATCCTTCTCGTAACGCTGCCTATATACGCATTACAGGAATTTGACAGTAATGCTTCTCAGGCGGGGTTAATGACAACTGTATTCTTGCTTTCTGCGATCATATCTCGTCCCCTTGCTGGTCAATGGCTTGAACGAGGCAGTAATAAAAAAGTGCTATTAACGGCACTGATTATTTTCGCGGCTGCTTCCCTTTTATACTTTTTTCCTAATACAGTAACAGGATTCCTAATCATTCGTTTGTTACACGGAGTGGGCTTTGGGATGGCCACTACGGCTGTAGGAGCGATTGTTGCAGACCTTATTCCCGGCTCTCGAAGAGGAGAAGGAATGGGATACTTCGTAATGTCGACAAACCTTGCCATGGTTCTAGGACCATTTATAGGCTTGACTGCAATCCAACAATGGGGAGCAAAAACAATGTTCATCCTATCGGTCATTGTCGCTGCAGGGGCACTTATCACTGGCCTCACAGTCAAGTTATCAAAGACTGATGAAACAAAAAAGCAGGTTATTGTTCCGGCCTTCTCTATAAAAAACTTTATCGAACCTTCAGCAGTATCCATTGCGATTGTCGGTGGTTTTTTGGCCATTGTATATTCTGCCCTGCTGTCCTTCGTATCCGTTTATGCGAATGAAATCCATGTTTCTGAAGTTTCAAGTCTATTCTTTGTGGTGTATGCGATTATTTTATTAATGTCCCGACCATTTACAGGCAAATGGCTTGATCAATATGGTCCTAATGTAATTGTGTTCCCTTCGATTATCTTGTTTGCAATTGGAATGTTTGTCTTAAGTCAAAGCGGCGGGGCAGTTACTTTCCTTGTGTCAGCCGGGATGATTGGATTAGGCTGGGGTACTCTTTTTCCAACCTTTCAAACGATTGCCATTCAAAATGCAGCACCTAGAAAACGCGGCTTGGCTACTGCTACATTTCTATCAATCTATGATATTGGTATTGCATTAGGCTCATTCTTGTTAGGATTAATCGCTGCAAAAATGGACTTTAGTTCCTTATACTTCCTATGTTCGTTCTATATACTCATCGGAGCCGTTCTTTACTACTTCATGCAAGTTCGAAAACCAGAAATGAAACGCCAGCGATATCTAAATGTAAAAGAGCAATAATGGACTAGAACCATCATTAACTTGATGGTTCTTTTCTACGTTCTGAGCAGTGATTTTTACTTTTCTGATTCTTTAGGTTACACTTTTTTTGTATATTTATTTTTCGAATGGGGGTTTTTACATGTTGGATGTTGTCGTGATTGGTGCAGGACCTGCAGGAGCAAGTGCAGCCTTATTGACTGCTAAAGCAGGAAAGAAAACATTGTTGCTCGATAATGATAAGACAGTTACGAAGCGAGCTTGGGTTGAGAACCATTATGGCGTGTTGGAAATCTCTGGTCCTGACCTTGTTGAAATTGGCAAGCAGCAGGTAACTAAATTTGGCGGCGAAATCATCCAAACTACTGTTACCAACATCACGAAGGTTGAAGGCGGTTTTAAAGTAGAAACTGATAATGGAGAGCATGAAACAAAGCATGTCATCCTTGCTACTGGTTTCCTTGTAGACCTAGCTGAAAAAGCAGGTTTAACTACCAAGCCTGGAACTGAGCCAAGAGTAAAAACAATCCTTGATGTAGATGCACAAGGCAAGACAAATATCGATGGCATTTGGGCAGCTGGAACTGTGGCTGGCGTCAGCGTACATACCATTGTAACTGCTGGTGACGGAGCAAGAGTCTCAATCAACGTGGTTAGCGAATTGAATGGCGAGCGCTATGTTGACCATGATGTATTAAAGGCTTAAGCATTTTATAAGAAGGGTGTCCCGATATGGGACACCCTCTTTACACCTCTAAATCCTTTCCTTCTTCAACAATATGGAATAAAAGATGGGCTAGATGGTGAATTGGTCCATATTCTTCTTCCTCTTCACTTACCTCTTCATTGAATTCAAGATCATTTAAATAAAGGGCAGTAAATTCATAAAAATCCTTCAACTGGAAGGAGTAGCAGCCTACTGGGTCTTCACTTCCATCCTCCCCAGTTGGGTCCTCATATTGAAGCACCATGTATGACACATCACCATCGGCATCCTCAGCGTCAAAAAAGACAAAAAAGCCAATGTTTGTGTCTAAGTCAAATAGATGCCTTGTACCACCTTCAGTCGCTTTTTCAAAATCCTCTTGGCTAAGCTTTTGAATCTGCATCGAATCCACATTGTCTTCTTGATGAAAACCAACAACAAATGATTTCATTTTATTTTCCTCCTTGTTAAACACATATAAACTACTTTACCCGATATTTATAGTTTTCATTAACGTTATGGAAGAAAATAAAAAAATCCCGACAGTTGACAACTGTCAGGATTTTTAGAATCACCCTACTGGTGGATAAATGGGATCTGCTTGCGCGGGTTGAATAGTAGTCTTAACTAGATCATACGATGTATGTTGATTGTTTACATCATTTCCTGGTGTTGCAAAAACAAGTAATGAGAGTGAGAATAATAAGATGATTGCCTTTTTCATTTTTCTTCCTCCTCAAGTAATTTTAGATAGATAATTTACTGCCTCTAGATATTTCCCCTGTTGATTATAGTGCTCAGAAAGCAGCTTATAATATCGGATCAGTTCTTCCTTATGTTCTTTTGAACCCTCTAAGTAGGGAATTACCTTAATTTCTAAATATTTGATTGCTTTTTCAGGAGAATCCATATGAATTAAATAAAATTCAGCTAGAAGACCTTGTTTTTTTATCCCAATATCTTTTGAAAGAGATTTAACTTGAAGAAAACATTCCTTAGCATTCTCAATTAAATTTAAATTGTAGTTAATTTCACCAATTCCATATAAAGTTACTAAATAATGTTGGTTTTTTACTGGTTGTAAAGATAAACTTTTTTCATAATAGTGTAATGCTTCTTTCACATTATTCATTTTATCTTGCAAGTAACCCATATTATGATAGATTTGTGGAAGCATTTTTTCTTCCTTTAACAATTCTGCATTTCGAATTAAATGGTTGAAACAAACCTGTGCTTCCTCATAAATTTTTGAATTCGTATAGTTAATACCAAGAAGCATTAAATTATGAAGAATTCGATAAAAGTTATGCTGATTCATAAAGATTTGCAGTGCTAACCTGCCAAAATGTATGGCATGTCCTGGTTGATCGAGTGCACTCTTTACTAAAGCCCAGTGGTAAAGTAATTCTCCATTCGTTGTTTCGTTATTATTTTCCGCAGATAATTCATCAAAAATCTCGTCAGCCTTTTTATGATTACCCTTTAATATTAAGGATACAGCATTATAATAGCGGAATAAATACATCTCCTGTTGGGAAAAATTTTTCTTTTGCTTGGATAAAATATCTCGTTGGGTGTCTGCTTCTGCAAGTAATCCCTTGAATAATAGATACCGATATTTGTATAATTCATAGGAATACATATGAGCAGAAAACGGGATAACATGTTCTATTTCTTTTAATCTATTAAATATTATTTCTATTTCATCTCGTAAATAAAAGTTAATTTTCTCACCAAAATCTTTTAGCAGGCTTTTTATTAACTCTTCTTTTTCCTCCATTTCTTCAAAGCTAACTTCCAGCCTTTCAAGTAATAAGGAAATAGTCTCTTCGTTAGCGTCTTTTGAGTTGTTCTCAATTTTACTCAAATGAGGGATAGAGCAGATTCCAGCAGCAAGTTCCTTTTGCGTGATCCCTTTTTGGGTCCTGTAATATTTGATTAATGGTCCAAATTCCATAGCAAAACCACCCTCTAGAGCTCTTCCTTTTCCTATCATTTTATAACATCTACGTCACCGCTTCCATTTATTTGTTCAGACAATTTAAAAAATTTCTTACTGGTATAAAAAGGCCATCTGTTCGCATAAACAGATAGCCTTATTTCTATTATCTTACTCTAGGGAAACCAAATCCAGAAGCATAATCATCACCAGTAGCCGCACCTGTTCCACCTTTAATATCATATAGTTTTGCGCGGTCTTGTAACTCTTTTCGAAGTTGCGTGTGACTCATTGCAGGATTTTCAGCCCAAATTTTTGCAGCTAATCCTGATACATGCGGTGTAGCCATTGATGTTCCACTAATTGTATTATAGGAACCGTCATTCCATGTAGACTCAATGGCTCTGCCAGGTGCAGAGACCTCTATATCACGTTCTTGAATGATATAGTCACCATCTGTATTTGGATTTCCTCGTGAAGAGAAATCAGCAACACGATATGTACCGTTCTGCTGCACATCTTCTAAAGCAGCTACCGCAACAGCATTGACTAATGCTCCTGGATACCCGATTGTATTGCTTGATGGTCCATCATTTCCAGCTGCAGCAACCACTAAAACCCCTTTGCCATAGGCGTAATCAACAGCACTAGAGATCAGTGTGTCTTTTGCGCTTGAACCTAATGACATCGAGATGATTACTTTCGAACCAGTTCTGGTAGCCTCATCAGCTGCCATACGAATAGCAGAAGCAATATCATCTGAGTATCCTGAGCCGCGGTTATTTAGTACTTTATATGCCCAAAGATCGGCTTCCGGTGCTACACCATAAATACCTTGTCCCGTGCTGCTGCCATCCGCGAGTACCGTACCCGCTACGTGCGTTCCATGGCCATTTCCATCTGAGCAGCTTCCATCAATAAGCGGGGATTTCGTTTGTGTAAAATCCTTACATTGCTCAACTTGATTTGTTAGATCGGCGTGACTTGTATTTACCCCCGTATCAAGGACTGCCACTTTTATTCCATTACCTCCAGAGGTTGCTTGAATCGCAGCATCGTTATATATCGCTTGAATTCCCCATGGAGTTCGATCACTTGGACCAGTATTAGTAGAACCACCTGGCTTAGCTGCAGCTTCTTTGTTAGGTGCTAGCTGAACTTCCTCTACTTTTTCAATGGTTAAATTTTTGTTTTTTAATAGTGCCTGGTATTGCTTGCTGTTAACTGTTGTAGTGAACCCATCCGCGCCAAAATCCCAGCGAACCCCCACATTCTTTTTTGCTTGTGACTTATCAGCTGTTGGCCCTTGAATGATGACTCGAAAAGATTCATCCTGGCTATTTGGCTGCTGACCAAAGGCACCTGTTGCAAACATGGATACCCCCATAACAAGGCTAAGTACTGATGCTCCTACAACTCTTCTCTTTTTCATCGCTATTCTCCCCTACTCTTTTTAACTCCAGGCTTGTACCTGTTCTTTTATTATATTTAGAATTTTCAGAATAAAAATACGAGAATCTACCTAGAAAAGTTGGGAAATTTTTCGATTCCATAAAAAAAGATCCTGAAGATTTCCTTCAGATCCTTTCCTTTTTTCAATTACAAACTACAGAAGTAATAAAAAGTTGCTTATATGACTGTCCAATTTAGTTAAAAAAGGCATAAAAAATCCGTCAGCTCATGCGTGACGGATTTTTTTATATGTTAGAAATATTTCTTTTTCCAAAAAATTAGTGCCGTTAAAGTAGATAAAACACATGCAACAGTTATTGAAATCCAAAAGGCATGTGGACTATTTTGCAGTGGTAAATCAACATTCATGCCGTAGAAACTGAAAACAATTGTTGGAAACGAAAGAATAATCGTAAATGATGTTAAAAACTTCATCACAATATTTACGTTGTTGGAAATAATCGATGCAAAAGCATCCATCATCCCGCTAAGGATAGAACTGTACGTCTCGGCCATCTCAATTGCCTGGATTTTCTCAATCATTACATCTTCAAGTAAATCCTTGTCTTCCTCATACATCTTGATATAACTAAAACGAAGAATTTTATCTAAGACCACTTTGTTCGACTTTAAGGAAGTCGTGAAATAAACCAGACTCTTTTCTAATGCTAAAAATGCATACAATTCTTTATTTTTCATCGATTGATGAAGTTCCCGCTCAATCTCATTTGTTCTTTTATTAATTTGTTTTAAATATCGCAGATAATAGGAAGTAATAATAGCCAGAATTTGCAGAGCAAATCGGTTCTTTTTAAAGGTATAAAACTCTTTTATTTTATTATTCTTAAAAACTTCTAGAATTGGCGTATCCTTTAACGATACAGTCAGAATACACTCATCCGTTAAAACAATCCCAACTGGGATGGTTTCATAGATAGGGAATCCTGCATCATCATGCGTAATATAGGGGTAATCGACAATGATATAAACCTGCCCATCTTCACGTTCAATTCTCGGACGTTCTTCGTCATCAAGGGCGTCTCTAATAAAGTCAACATAGATGTTCGCTTCATCTGCGACTCTGATAATTTCTTCTTCGGTTGGGGCATACATGTTTACCCAGCAGCCCTTTGTAATTTTCTCTACCTGTTCCAGTACTTTTGTTTCGGTGCTTTTATAAATCTCCAACATGATAAAACCTCCTCACTTACTTTGTTCGAGGAAGCCATACTACCTTCTTAAGAGCTGATATTCCTGAAGAATCCAATTCAAAGATAACGCTGACTTCCCCCTTACTACTAGGGTCCGGGTCTATTGCATAACTCAAAAATATCAACTCCTCAACATTTAATTACTTCATTATCATAAACCCAAAAGCAAAAAAGCACAAACAAGATTTTATTCTGAAAAATAGGGATTTAAGTGAATTAATACTTCGTCAATGTTGTCATAACTCTCCATCAATCTCCCTTTTATTAACTTAGCAAGATCGTGACCTTCCTTAATGGTTTTAAAGTGGTCAATTGATATTCTAAGATCAACTAAAATATAATGGCCATGTTCCCTCGCCCTGATTCGATCAATCCTCTTTACCTCTTGAAATTCATTTACTACATTAATGTATTCTTGTAGAGTTCCGTCGTCAATGTTTCTTTCGAGTAAGATATCAAAAGCTTCAATTAACATCTCTTTTGAAATTTTAAAGATTAAGTAGGCTACAAATATACTTGCTGCTTTATCGCCATAATGCAGAAATAAAATATCAAAGCGTTCCCCCATAATCGAAAGGAGAACCCCGATAGCTGCCGCAATCGACGCAACAATATCTGCTTTGTGGTCAAATGCAATTGCTTCGATTGCCTTACTATTATGTTCGTTCGCCACCTTTAATGATGATCGATACAAAATAACTTTTGTAATGTAAGAAATGATGGCTACCCACATGGCTAAGAAGCTTGGTGTTTCTACTTCATGGAAGAAGCCAATGATTCCCTCATAAACAACATATATTGAAACGAGAAAAAGTAAAATTCCTACAATTCCTGATACAATAACCTCTGCTTTTCCATGACCGTAAGGGTGCTCTTTATCAGCCGGTTTGTTGGCAATTTTAATCACCAAGAGGACGATGACTGATGCAAATACATCTGCTGCTGAATGGATTCCATCCGCAAAAACCGCATCGCTGTTTCCATACCAGCCGATAAAAAGTTTTCCTAATGTTAAAATGATATTACTGATCACGCTAATCCAGGCAATTTTTTTAGCTAGCGATTCCCTCATCCTTCAAGTCCACCTCAAAAAAATTCTATTTCTCCATCTGATTATTCCCTTTTGCCTCCATCTTCATTTCTTCCTCTTCTTCCTCCACTGTAATCCTATTAATGGCATCATGGAGAAAATGAAAAGCCTCGTCTAATTCTTCCCTAGATGGATATTTATCTTTGTTCATATAAATCAGCTCCTAATATTTTTATGAGTAATCCTCGAATAATAAGTAGAAAATACGGTTGTACCTAATTTTTTTTAAAAGGAGTGTGTAGCATGGATAAAAAAAATTCTAACACAAACAGTACAGATCTTGCAGGACGGATCTTCGAAACAAGTGACTATCAAAAAAACGATGTTATCTCCACAGGTTTAGCGACCACACATGAACAGGCAACCGATGCTTATACAGAAGGCGAGATTGGCGGCGTTATTGAAGATGTTGATGATGATTTGAACGCTAAGGATTTACCTATTGCCCAAAAGCCATATAGAAACACATAATAAAATTAGAGAAAACAGCTTTCCAAACGAAAGCTGTTTTTTACTTTTTTATTTATCGTCTTCTACATATGGATCATGTTCATATGCTGGTAAGTCTCCAAAGCTTGTCATTATGCCCTCTTCATCAAGTGACTGTTCATAGCGTTCGTGTTGCGAGTTTGGATAAACAGTGATATTGTTTCCATACATATCATTTCCAACAAAGTTTTCAAAGTCCTCCACATACCCCTCATTTTCATCCGGTTCATTATTAACATCGTTATAATGTTCCTGAGGAAAAGCCAGGTCTGATGGTGTATCGGATGTTCCCCATTGCGATACAATCTGCCAAGAGTCCTCTGCATCGAAAGCAACATTCTCATCTTTGGAATCCATGTCAAACTTTCCAAATGGCGGCATTAACACGCCTTCTTCAATCGGTCGATCGTGGGAAACCACTTGATCAGGACTGTGTTCCTTACAATAGGTGGTATTCGGCAGGGCCTCTAATCGCTCAAATGAAATTTCTTTCCCACATACCTCACAAGTCCCATAGGTCCCCTTCTCCATTGCTTCCAGCGCTCTGTTTATATTTAATAGCTGCAAATCGGTATGTTGATTTAATGCGATATCCTTTTCACGCTCATATAAATCTGTACCTTCATCGGCAGGATGGTTATCATAACTAGATAACTCCCCCATCGATTCATGATAATGCCCTCTTTCGAACCCATAGTGGTCATTTTGCTCAAGACGTTCTTCAATTTCCTCTTTTTCCTTTAATAATTGCAAACGAAACCCAGCAAGCTGCTCTGTCGTTAACATATAATTAACCCCTTTCAAGGTTTATTGCTTTTCTTTTTCGCCGATTTTATCTATTTCAACTTTATCTAGTACCTTTTTATTTTCATTGATTTAGGCGGCGATTATGTAATGAATTTCATGATTCCAACAAAATCCTAAATTGCACTTATGAACTTGCTGAATAAGTTTTTTGTGAGCGTGTATCTTAACATATAGAAAGATATTAGGAAAAGCGCAAGCTCCCTGTTCAGCGGCGTATGGCCTAGAAGGCTCCAACTGAGATAAAGGAAACACGAAGAGCCGTAGGCGCATTCGTGCTTGACTTATCGTAGGGCGGAGAGCAACGGACACTAGCCGCTAGGGCGCTGGAGCTAGACATTAGAAAGGAAATGAGGGGACATACATGGTAAATGAAAATTTTAATAAATTCAGAAAAGAACAGCAAGAACATCAAAGTGTATATTTAGGCGGTGCCAATCGGCAGCGTGGAAAGAATGACCCTGACTATAATAATCAGGAAATTACAGATAAAACGGTAGGAGCAACTGGGAGAAGCACTAATGGGAAAGTCGAGTAGCGGGGCAAAAGAAAAAGGCAATATGAAGTGGTGGCAGCTTTCATTATTTGGGGTGGGGTGCACAATCGGTACAGGATTTTTTCTAGGCTCAAGCATCGCCATAAAAATGACTGGACCGGCCATTTTAATCGCCTTCATTCTTGCAGCTGCTGGAACCTATTTTGTTTTCGATGCCCTTGCAAAGATGACAGCTCAAGAACCTTTAAAAGGCGGTTTTCGTTCCTATGCGAAAAAAGCTTTCGGCAGATGGGCAGGTTTTAGCAGCGGATGGGTTTACTGGATGTCAGAAGTATTAATTATGGGAAGTCAAATGACTGCGCTATCCATTTTCTCCCGTTTCTGGTTTCCAAAAATTCCACTTTGGGTTTTTGCTGGTATTTATGCCATGCTAGGACTTGTTGTGGTCCTAATCGGAGTAAGTATCCTAAACAAACTAGAGAATGTTCTGGCAATTTTAAAAATAGCAGCGATACTAATGTTCGTGATTATTGCTTTACTGGCGATATTCGGTGTTATCGATGGAGAGAGACCAATTCAATATCCTGATAGCCAGAAGGACTTAATCCCACACGGTGTTTTAGGATTATGGTCTGGTGTAATTTTTGCCTTTTATGCATTTGGCGGGATTGAAATATTAGGGTTAATGGCTACACAGTTAAAAGATCCCAAGGAAGCTCCAAAGGCAGGAAAAGTAATGTTATTAACCCTTATGATTATCTACATGCTCTCAATTGGTCTCGCTGTCTTAATGGTGCCTTGGAATCAATTTAATGGCGAGAAAAGTCCTTTCGTTAACGCATTAGATAATTACAATTTAACGTTTATTCCACATCTTTTTAACGCAGCTTTAATTATTGCCGGATTTTCAACCATGGTAGCATCCCTTTTTGCTGTTACCAGCATCCTTGTGACACTCTCTGAAGAAGGAGACGCACCTGGTTTATTTTGCAAACAAGGAAAATTAAAGGTTCCAATCCCTACTTTGCTCATTACCGTACTTGGTATATCAGCATCGATTGTATGTGCATTATTGATGCCGGGGCAAGTGTATGAGTACATTACCACTGCTGCAGGGCTCATGCTTCTCTACAATTGGATATTTATTTTAGCATCATCATGGAAACTATTAGAGGTCACAGCGAAGGATAAAATAAAATACTCATTAGGTATATTGTTCATATTAATCGCAGTCAGCGGTACTTTATTCCATGGCACAAGCAGGCCAGGCTTCTTTATCAGCCTAGCATTCGTTGGTATTATTGGCTGCATAACCTTGATCATGAATCTTAAATGGAAAAAGAAAAAGAAAAAAGGAAAGGTCTTTAGTCCTTGGCCGACCGCTTAAAATACTGATTGCCAGCGTTTGTTATGCTGGCTTTTTTTGTTATCCAAATAATACATTGAATGCTTGAAACCCAAAGTAAATACCAAATCCAATCAATGATATTCCCGATAAAAGTGAAATCCCCACAAGCAGCCGGGAAGTTAAATATTTACGGAAATTACTCGCAATACCTGCCATTGTGATATCCCATAGTAGTAATCCGATAAAGATGGCACTGCTATAAAGGATTAACTGACTCGTTTCATAGGTCGCCGCTGTCTTGGCAAGAACAGAGCCATAAATTCCTAGCCAAAATAAAATCGTCAACGGATTGGATATCGACATAAAGAAACCGGATAAAAAAGATTTTACTAGTGGTTCATCCTTCCTATTTTCTCCGATTTTCACCTTATTTGCCGAAAGCATGGTTTCAATTCCTGTATACATTAAAACAAAGCAGCCAAATAACCACAAAAAAGTCTTCATAAAAGGAGTTTCAAGAAAATGTACAACTCCCATATAAACAACCAACATATAAACACCATCTGCTACTACAGCCCCTACCCCAATAAGCCATGAATGCATAAAACCATGTCTAATTCCCTTATCAATTTGAGCCGCATTAATGGGACCAATCGGAGCAGCAAGTGACAATCCTAGTAAAATATAACTCAAAAATACATTCATTGTAATCTCTCCCTGAATCTTAATAGAAGCCTGTCTATCAATTTTTATTCAGGAAAGAGGGTTTGTACCACTTTTATTTCAAAAAAAGAGTCTTCTTTAATTAAGAAAACTCTCTAAAGGGACTTGGGTATCGGAATTAGTTTGTTTCAGATAATTTTCTATGCTCCATTTTATAAAACTCCTGTTCATCTCTATCTCTGATTAAATGATGGCGGGGAGCTGGCAGTGAGAAGGTATCAATATCAATAATAAATTTTGGCCGTTGTTTTGATTCTTTATAAATTTTTCCTATATATTCTCCTATTAGCCCAATCGCAATCAATTGTAAGCCGCCGATTAACCAGATAGAAGTAATCAGCGACGTCCAGCCTGTTTGGGTTTCCCCTAGTGCCTTTAACATTAAGAAATATAAGCCGAATAACAGACTTAGGAAAAAGGAAATAAACCCGATAAACAAGACAAACCGAATCGGCGAAACAGAAAAGGATGTAATGCCGTCAAAAGCAAACGCAAGCATCTTTTTTAACGGATACTTCGTTTCACCTGCTTGTCTTTCTTTACGATCGTAGTAGACGATATCTGAACGAAATCCGAGGAGTGGAACAATTCCTCGTAAAAAAAGATTTACTTCTTTAAAACCCTCTAATTCCAATACTGCCCGTTTACTCATTAAGCGAAAATCTGCATGGTTATAAACAAGATCGACACCCATTTTTTTCATCATCTTATAAAAACCTTGAGCAGTGCTCCGCTTAAAAATAGTATCACTATCCCTGCGCTTTCGGACGCCGTAAACAATCTCATTGCCTTCATTAAATTTATGGATAAATTCACGAATAACCGCAATGTCATCTTGTAGGTCAGCATCGATAGAGACAACACAATCTGAAGAGTCCTTCGCAGCGAATAAGCCTGCTAATAAAGCATTTTGGTGCCCCACATTTCTTGATAATTTTAAACCTCGGACATGCTCATTTCTTAATCCTGCTTTATAAATCATTTCCCAGGTTCGGTCCTTACTCCCATCATCCACAAACAAGATCTTCGTTGTGTTAGAAACGAGCTGTTCGCTTATTAATTGTTTTACAAGCTGGTCGAGCTGATTAATGGTTTCAGGTAATACTTCTTCTTCATTATAACAAGGCACAACAATCGTCAGGACAGGTTCAATCATCCGTTATAACCCCCGATGTTTACAAAGTCTTGTATAAATAAATCTTCCATGCAGATTGTTTCGATTCAAATACCTTATCCAGTTTTAGTTGAATCCTCTCTGAGTTAGCAATAGGCAGTGCAGATAGTATGTATTTACCACCCATTTCTTTAAATACAGCCGTATTTAATTGCAGATTCTTTAATTTCCGTTTGGAGTCTTTTTTAATCATATATTTTTTTCCAAGCTGTGAAGTAAACAGGTAACAGCGGCCACCCCATTGATCAAAGTATTTGCGGATTGTTTTATTTTTCGCCAACTCCGCATCAATTATTTTCCTAAATTGGTGTTTATAGGATAATGGATAAAAGTTATTATAGGTATCCAATGTATAAAAGCCGTTATACTGGGATATCGCCGGATGAATGCCAATACTGGCCACCCGGTAATTTTTTTGTTCATCACCAATGTGTTCTTTTATCTCTGAAAATAGTTCCTCGGCATAAAATTCTCCTACTGAGGGTTTTTTGTGATAGATAATCTCATCGTTAAATAAACAAAGCAATAGAATTTGTGCGATCGCAAACCATTTGGCCGTATTTGCCCAGCTGCGCCCTTGAAGTGTAAGAATTCTTAAGGATAGGGCAAAACCGGCATAAATGACCATTGGTCTTAAAAAGTGATAACGGGCAAAATTGAAGGTGTCCATAAAATGAAATCTCTTCGTTAAAGGTAACCAGCCTTTATAAAACCAAAATGCATACCATAGTGATAACAAAAAATTTAATCCAAATAAAAAGACAAAAAGCTTTTCCTGTTTCCAAAGTTTATTGGAATAAACAAAATAAAGTGCTATGAACATGACAGGCAGAATAAACAGTCCGTGTACAGTCATTACATGCGTATGTCCTAAAACATAATTTTTAATGGTCAGCCTAACTACTCTCCATAGGGGTAAGTATGCATGAAAGTATTCATCGCGGCTGTTTGGTTCCGTCGAAAACAAAAAGGAATTAACCAATCGATATTCAACGAGCATAAAAATACAAGTCATATAGGCAATAGATAAAAAGAAACGCAGATTCCATCCTTTTCCTCTAAGAACATCGACGAGCCAAAAGATTCCCATTGCGCTTAAGAAAAAGAAAAAACCTAAGACAATGCTAGCGTAAAAAGGAATTAACGTAAGTACAAGGTAATCTTTTTTAGTGCCGTCTCCATTTCGGATATTAAGGAAAGCCCACAGTGCGAGCGGCATTCCCAAGGTACTAAGCATTCCTGATGGCCAAAAGGGGGTTAAGGCAAATGCCAGCGAAACACATACTTGCAGGAATCCCCATTTTTCGCCAGGAAGGAAATGCTTTTTTAAGAGTAAATACATTCCTATAAATGCCACAACCCTGGTTAAGGCTTGACTGAGACCATAAGCAATCATGGTTGGAAACAACGCATAAAGCCACACGATAATACTGTATTCCGTTCCAAATGCATTTCTTGGTACCCCGTTAATAATTTGGGGTATAACGGCATCCACATCCCCAAACATTTGACCACTCTTTGCAAGAACTTTGTACCATGCTAAATTCGAATCCAAGTTATCATGAACACGTATATGAGCATTTTCTTGGAGAATAAAGAGTGGGGAGAGATATAGTGTTAAAATTAGCAAAGCAAAAAGGATCCATCTTAGCTCTTTTTTCTTATCAGTGAACACTCATTACACCTCGTAAGCCTTCTTTCTCTTGTTTAATAAAGTTTGCATATGGGAAGGAAATTATTCCTTTTAAACATTAGTTTTCCTAAACGAACGGTCAAAAAAAATACCTTCCCGATTAATGGAAGGTATTTTTTATTGATTTAGTGATTTATCTGTTTATTTTCGAAAACATTTAAAAGAAAATCGAGCTTTTGGCTGCATTGAACAACATTTGGGTTTGAATATCCATATTGTTGAGCTAATTCAATCATTTCAATTCTGGTTTTTTCAATATCAGATAACAAATAGTTCATGCTCGTCTCCACGGCTCTGACCTCTTTTCATGTTTATAACACATTTATATTATTAACCTTAATTTAGGAAATTTTTCACTTTAAAACAAGTAGTCTACATAAAAATATTTGTAATTTTCGTGAACATTATACTAGTACAATATTCACCTTCTACGAGAGTTGGTCAGAACTCAATATCGATTCAAGTTCTTTGACAAGAACTTTTCCTGTTTCAATATACTGTTCAGGAAAACTGGCATCCTTATCCACGGGTTCAGAGAACTGATTTAAGGTCCCTGCACTGATATGGTCATCAAGGCCGATTTGATACTTATGAGACAACAGGAATGGCCTTCCAAGCTCTACTCTACAGTTGTGTGCATCTAACTGACCATCTATGGCTGAAAACGGCAGCCTTAAAAACTGATAGCCCACTTCATCATTTATTTTGTAATCAAAGGCACCGTGATCATAATCCCAGTTACCTCCGATTGAATATCCGATTGGCTTTAGCATTTGTTCGAGCTTATACAAATCAAACTGTTTACCTTCTACACTTGATGGTATTTCAATCATCATACAGCCCCCTTTTTCATCATTATTTATTAGTTTTCCCAAAAAACAAAAAATAGAGTACTGAATTTCTCAGTACTCTATTTTTTTATTAAAGTCTTCTTTCAAGTTCTGCTTTCTTCTCTTCAAATCCTGGCTTTCCTAACAAGGCGAACATGTTTACTTTGTAAGCCTCGACCCCCGGCTGGTCGAAAGGATTTACGCCTAGTAAATATCCACTCATTGCACATGCCTTTTCGAAGAAATAGACGAGGTAGCCAAATGTGTATTCATCCATTTCAGGAATAGATACGATTAAATTTGGTACGCCTCCATCTGTATGTGCAAGCATGGTACCTTGGAATGCTTTATTGTTTACAAAGTCTACGGATTGTCCTGCAAGATAATTTAAACCATCTAAATCACTTTCAGCTTCTTCAATCGTCAATTCATGGCGTGGTTTTTCAACCTTAATGACAGTTTCGAACAAATCACGACGACCTTCTTGTACATATTGTCCTAAAGAATGTAAATCGGTTGAGAAGTTAGCTGAAGAAGGGTAGATACCTTTTTGGTCTTTTCCTTCACTCTCTCCGAATAACTGCTTCCACCATTCAGAAAAGTACTGAAGTCCAGGCTCGTAATTGATTAGCATTTCGATTGTTTTTCCTTTATTATAAAGCGCATTTCTTACAGCCGCATATTGGTAGGCTTGGTTTTCTTCAAGCTCAGAAGTGCTGTACTCTTCTTGTGCTTTCGCAGCCCCCTGCATCATTTTATCAATATCAGCCCCACTGACAGCAATTGGCAATAATCCTACCGCTGTAAGTACAGAGTAACGTCCGCCAATATCATCGGCAATCACAAATGATTCATAACCTTCTTCGGTGGCTAAAGTCTTCAGTGCACCTCTTGCCTTGTCCGTTGTAGCATATATTCTCTTACGTGCTTCTTCGACACCATATTTCTCCTCAAGAAGCTTACGGAAGATCCTAAAGGCAATCGCAGGCTCTGTTGTTGTTCCTGACTTTGAAATAACATTTACTGAGAAGTCTTTTCCATCAAGCAGGTCCATAACATCTCTCATATATGTGGAACTAATGTTATTACCTACAAATATAATTTGAGGTGTTTTACGCTTCTCTTTTGGAAGGGCATTGTAGAAGCTATGCTGCAACATTTCAATTGCCGCTCTTGCTCCTAAATAGGAACCGCCAATTCCGATTACTAAAAGAACATCTGAATCGGATTTAATTTTTTCCGCCGCTTTTTTAATGCGTGAGAACTCTTCTTTATCGTAGTTTGTTGGAAGGTCAATCCAGCCTAAAAAGTCACTTCCTGCACCTGTCTGCTCATGAAGCGAGTGATGTGCAACCTTTACGGCATCACGTAAGTATGTAATTTCATGCTCTGCGAAGAAGGTTAACGCTTTTGAATAATCAAAACGTATGTGTGTCATGTATGTAGTCCTCCAATAAATTTATTTTCAATTCTCACTTTAACGAATGCTGGACAGATTATCAAGAAGGGGCTCCCCTTGTAAGCGTACCCATTTTCGCCATTTTTTTTACATTCATCAGATTTTGTCGAAAAAAAGAAACGAACACCAAAAAGTGCCCGTTCCGTTTTGAATAGCTTTGTTAAATTGGCCTGTTGATTTCCGCTCCACTAAGGAAAGCTTCTTTGAATAATCACCGCAGGGACAGGCGGTCTTTGCCTGTCACGAGTCACTTCGCGCACCTTAGGGCGTGCCGGGGAGCCTCCTCGGCGCTGAAGCGCCTGTGGGGTCTCCCCAGCCCCGTACTCCCGCAGGACATTGATTTACTTCCTCGAATCTGCCCACGCACGAAGAAAATGCGATAGCATTTTCGAGGAGTCTTCGTGCCTTCCGCTCCAATCAACAGGGTGCAAAATCAACATTTAACGTTTAAAATAGTCTTCTGTTTAAAGTGACTCACGATAAATGGCTAACACGTCTTCTCTATTAAGTTTTGTAAAGTTTCCGAATTCGCCGTAGACCATTGCTCTGTCTACCATGAGTTCTAGTTTGCTGTCATCGATATTATAGTCTGCTAGTCGCTCTGGTGCACCGATACTGTTCCAGTATTCACGTAATTTTTGTATTCCTTCAAGGCCTGCTTCTTCAGCAGTTTTTCCTTCTGGATTCACCCCAAAGACTCTTACAGCAAGCTGTTTAAAACGCTCTGGTTTTACCTTAAGGTTATGTTTCATCCAGTGTGGGAATAAAATTGCAAGACCTCCGCCATGTGGGATATCATAAACCGCTGATACGGCATGTTCTAGATTATGTGTAGCCCAATCACCTCGATAGCCCATATTTAAGATACCGTTTAAAGCCATTGTTCCGCTATAAAGGATGGTAGCTCGATGTTCATAGCTTTCGAGATTTTCAAGCAATTTAGGTGCTGTTTCCATAACCGTAATGAGTAATGATTCACACATACGATCCTGGAATAATGTATTCTCTTCCAAATGAAAATAATGCTCTAAAACATGGGACATCATATCGACAATTCCATATATGGTTTGATCCCGTGGAACGGAAAAAGTATGTACAGGATCCAAAATCGAGAATTTCGGGAACGTAAACGGACTTCCCCACCCATATTTTTCATTTGTCTCCCAATTGGTAATAACGGAGCCTGAGTTCATTTCTGAACCAGTAGCCGCTAATGTAAGGACTGTCCCAAATGGCAATGCTTCATTTACAGCCGCTTTTCTTGTAACCAGGTCCCAAGCGTCACCGTCATACTTTGCACCTGCTGCAATTAACTTCGTACAGTCAATAACACTGCCGCCGCCAACAGCTAAGAGTATATCGATCCCTTCGTTTTTACAGATTTCCACCCCTTTACGGGCTGTTGTAATCCGCGGATTCGGTTCAACTCCAGGCAATTCAAACACTTGTGCGTCGATTTCATTCAACAAGTTAATTACATTGTCATAAAGACCGCTGCGCTTAATGCTGCCACCGCCGTAAACCACAAGCACTTTCTTTCCATAACGAGGGACTTCAGATTTTAATTGTTCAAGCTGTCCTTTTCCAAAAATTAATTTGGTTGGATTCCAAAAGGTAAAATTTTGCATGCTATGCACATCCTTTCCACATCCCATTATTATTGAAAAAAAAATATTTTGCAAAGGTTAAACAGATGAATATTTCATTCCAATTTTAGCAACCTATTATTGAAAGTATATTGATAGGAGGAATTTACCTTGAGTACAATTCAAAGAATTGCTCTAATCCTGACAATCATTGGTGCTATAAACTGGGGATTAATTGGTTTTTTTGGATTTAATTTAGTTGAAGCCATATTTGGCGATAATTCAGCTCTTTCTAGAATTATATATGGGTTAGTCGGAATAGCTGGACTTATTAACCTAGGATTGCTGTTCAAGCCAAATGAGCAGCATGTTAGAGAACCACAAACAGACACAACACGATAATAAAAAAATCCTTGCATATTTTTGCAAGGATTTTTTCATATCCATCCTCTAAACTCTGAGGCTTCTACCATTTTTCTTACACCGACCATATATGCCGCTGTACGCAGATTCACATGGTTGAGTTTTGAGATGTCATATATTTGGTGAAACGCACTAACCATTTTTTCACGTAACTTCATTGTGACTTCCTTGTCATCCCAATAATATCCCTGTTTGTTTTGAACCCATTCGAAATAAGAGACCGTGACTCCACCAGCTCCTGCTAGGACATCGGGAACAAGCAGTACCCCCCGCTCAGAAAGAATTCTGGTGGCCTCAATGGTTGTAGGACCATTGGCAGCCTCCACAATTATCTTTGCTCTAATATTTTGAGCATTCTTGGCTGTAATTTGATTTGAAGTTGCCGCAGGTACGAGAATATCACATTCCTGTTCAAGCAATTCTTCATTAGTGATTGTTCCATCAAAAAGGGAAGTAACGGTACCAAAACTGTCGCGGCGACTAAGTAAATAGTCAATATTTAAACCATCCGGATCATAAAGGGCGCCATATACATCTGAAATTCCAACGATAATGGCTCCCGATTTATGCATGAATTTTGCGATGTAACTTCCAGCATTCCCAAAGCCTTGAACAATGATACGAGCCCCTTTTAGGGGAAATCCGCGTAATTTCGCAGCTTCTTCAATACAAATAGCTGCACCCAGTGCCCCCGCTTCTTCCCTCACTTCTGAACCCCCAAGGACAAGGGGCTTCCCTGTTATAAAACCAGGAGAGTCGAACTTCCTGAGACGACTGTATTCATCCATCATCCAGGCCATGACTTGAGAATTGGTATACATATCCGGTGCCGGGATATCTTTGGTTGGTCCGACAATTTGACTAATGGAGCGGACATATCCGCGGCTTAAGCGTTCAAGTTCACCAAATGAAAGGGTACGAGGATTACAAATAATACCGCCCTTTCCACCTCCAAATGGTAAATCAGCAATTCCACATTTCATGCTCATCCACATGGCTAAAGCCTTGATATCATCATCATTAATCTTTGGATGGAAGCGGACACCGCCAATCGTCGGCCCAACGGAATCATTATGCTGTGCCCTGTAGCCGCTAAAAATTTTTACTGAACCATCATCCATCCGTACCGGAATCCGCACTTGAAGCATCCGCACAGGTTCTCTCAACAACTCAAATGCAGATAATGGAAGTCCTAGTCTTTGCAATGCATCTTGAATAACAATCTGTGTTGATGTCAGTAGATTCAATGTTTCTTTACCATTGTCACCCACACTATTTGTTACGTCATTCTTCCCCATTTTGGCACCTCAAATTTTTCAATTAACTAAGTACTTTTTTAATGCGTTCAATCGCCCAATCTAGTTCATCTTTACTTATAATCAGAGGAGGAGCGAAACGAATCACTGTATCATGTGTTTCCTTACATAACAGCCCTTCCTCCTTTAAATCTTCACAATATTTTCGTGCAGGCTCAGTTAACTCTACACCGATAAACAACCCACGACCTCTCACGTCCTTAATTCGCGGATTCTTAATTTCTTTTAATTTACTTACAAAATATTGTCCTAACTCCAGTGATTTATCGGATAGATTCTCGTCAATCAGTACATCTAAAGCAGCGATTGATACTGCGCATGCTAGTGGATTTCCTCCGAAGGTAGAACCGTGTGATCCTGGATTAAATACACCTAAAATATCTTGGTTTGCGACTACACAGGAAATTGGGAATACCCCGCCGCCTAGAGCCTTACCAAGAATATACATATCTGGCTCTATTCCCTCCCACTCACAGGCAAACATTTTTCCCGTACGGGCCAATCCAGCCTGAATTTCATCGGCAATAAATAGAACATTGTTTTGTTTACATAATTCAAAGGCATCTTTCATAAAGCCTTCAGGAGGAATTACAATACCGGCCTCACCTTGAATAGGCTCAATTAAAAAGGCTGCCGTATTGGCTGTAATCGCTGATTTTAAAGCGTTTAAATCACCATAAGGGATTAGTTTTATACCTGGAAGCATTGGTCCAAATCCACGCTTATACTCTGCTTCAGATGACAAGGAAACGGCAGTCATCGTTCTGCCATGGAAGTTTCCTGTGCAGGCGATAATTTCTGCTTGGTCCCGAGCAACGCCTTTTACATCATAAGACCATCTGCGTGCGGCCTTAACGGCTGTTTCTACTGCCTCAGCACCTGTATTCATAGGAAGCGCCATTTCTTTTTTTGTTAATTTGCAAATCTTCTCATACCATGGACCTAATTGGTCATTATGAAAAGCGCGAGAAGTTAACGTTACTTTATCTGCTTGATCTTTTAATGCTTGAATAATTTTTGGGTGGCGATGGCCTTGATTTACTGCGGAATAAGCACTTAACATATCCATATATTTATTTCCTTCAGGGTCTTCTACCCAAATTCCCTCAGCGCGTGAAATAACAATTGGAAGTGGATGATAGTTATTTGCCCCATATTTCTCGGTTTGTTCAATTAATTGCTCTGTTTTCATTTCTGCCGCCATTAAACCTTTTCCTCCGTTTCACCGGTGAATTATGTACGTACATACCTATTGTAGCCGAGCCTGCAAAAAGAATGAACCATTATGAAAAAATCTTTTCAAAAAAAGCCTAGTTCCCGCTGTAATTAGCAAGGCACTAGGCTTTTTAATCATTGTATTATTTCTTAATTAAATCTTCACGCTGAGATTGGTCAATCCACTCTTGAAGCTTGTCTTTTAATGTGTTAAAACCTTGTTGGCCATCAACTTCTGGTACAATTGCAGCAGCTTGACGCTTACGAGGCTTCTTTGGTTTAGCAACAGCCTGTTGTACAGGGGCTTCTTCCGTTGCGCGGATAGATAAACCAATTTTGCCAGCATTTTCATCAATTGATAATACTTTTACCTTAACTTCATCTCCAACTTTCAAATGATCGTTAATATCTTTTACATAACCATGTGTAATTTCAGAAATATGCACAAGTCCCTGTGTATTTTCATCTAATGCTATGAACGCTCCATAAGGTTGAATTCCTGTTACTTTACCTGTTAATACACTTCCAGTTTCGATCTTTTCTGTCATGAAAACACTCCTAAGAAATAATTATTTTTATCTTCTATATACGCAATAAGAAATTATAGCACATTGTAAACATTTAATCAAAAAAGGTTTTCCTCAAAGTCTGATGGAAACGTCAACAAAATGTTTGAATAGGTTTTTTTTTTAGAAAAAAGAATTTTATGATAGAATAAAAATGGGATAATGTCTAAATAGGAGAGGTGATCATTTTGAACACAATTGGCAGTACGATCAAAAATTATCGTGAGCATTTGAAAATGACGAAAGAGGAATTAGCTCAAAAAATAAGAGTAGGAATTCAAACCATTGAAAAATATGAATCTGGCGAACAAATTCCTAGTACTCAAACCCTTCTTAAATTGTCTACTGTTCTTGATATTCCTGCTTCTGAACTATTATTAGACCAACTAGATCAACATATTTAAAATTTCAAAAACACTGTATAGAATTCAAAAAAATAGGAAATCAATATTATATAAGCTTTCTAGTATTCCCCCCTTTTTTGAAGTGGACAACCACATTGGTTTGTCCTCTTTTTTTTGGAAAAAATGTATTTGTAAGTGTTAAATAGGAGTCTACTGGAGAAATTATTATCACTGACATATTAGCAGAAGGTGGGTTGAACACGTGGAAGAGAAGGTTTTTTATCGTAATCAGCTAGTCAATGATATTAATATTTATTATGAACTCTATCCAAACCCTGATTCCAAAAAGACACTTGTATTACTTCATGGATTTCTTTCTTCCACTTTTAGCTATCGACGATTAATCCCTTTTTTAAACAAAGAATTTCAAGTGGTTTCCATTGACCTTCCTCCCTTTGGAAAAAGCGAGAAAAGCAGCAATTTTGTTTATTCCTATCGTAATCTTGCACAAACTGTAATTCAGCTTATTTCGGCACTTGATTTAAAAGAAATTACGCTAATTGGTCATTCAATGGGCGGACAAATTGTCCTTAATATCCTGCATCAACAGCCCGATATTGCCGAAAAGGCGGTACTTCTTTGCAGTTCATCTTATTCCAAGCGCTCTAAACTACCTTTAATTATTGGCAGTTACATTCCCTATTTTCACCTCTATGTAAAGTTTTTTCTTGCACGTTCAGGTATCATGCAAAATCTTCAAAATGTCGTTCATGACCATTCCTTGATTAGTGATGAAATGCTGTTTGGCTATTTACAGCCTTTTTTAAAGGATGAAATTTTCCTGGCATTAACTAGAATGATTCGCGACCATGAAGGTGACCTCTCAACTGTAGTGCTCAAGCAAATTGTCCATCCATGTTTATTAATTTGGGGTGAGTATGACAAAGTTGTTCCGCTATCTGTGGGGAAGCGTTTGAAAGATGATTTAAAGGAATCTGAACTGGTTATTTTGAGGGAAACGGGTCATTTGGTTCCTGAAGAACGTCCTGAGGATGTTTTTCAGCATATTAAACAATTCTTAGCATGAAAAAACGACAGCCTAAGCTGTCGTTTTATATCGTACAAGAGTCGTTATCCTTTATCAGCAGCAGTTGATTAGCAATTTTAATACACTGTTCAAGAGGTATGATTTCTTCAAATGAAAATTCATATATACTTTGTATTCTTGCAGCTAATTCCTCTGGATTGACTAACTCATGAATGGCTTGGATGGTGTCAGCTATCTCCGTGTCATAATCTCCATTCTTTAATTTGAAAGGATCCCATTCATTTAATACATCCACAAATTGCAGATTTGTTTTCATTTCACTTTCCATTTCATTCTCTCCTGCTTCCGCTTTTCTACTTCAGTACATATTCTGCTAATACTGTTTGAAGTTCATAAATGTTTAGGTTTTTGTTGAATTGTTTTTGGAGTGGGAGTGCGTTACCTGAGATCCAGATTTTTAATTCTGCGTCCAAATCAAAGCTCCCAGCGGTCTCGATACTGAAATGGGTAATACTTTTATATGGAATGGAATGATATTCAACTTTCTTACCTGTTAACCCCTGCTTATCCACTAAAATTAGCCGTTTATTCGTAAATATAAATAAGTCTCTAATTAATTTATACGCTTTATCAATTCTTTCTTCACTCGCAAGAATTCTAGCAAATTCCCTTTGTGCCTCTCCAGGGTTCACCTCAGATGCATTTCCCATCATGCCATCAAAAATCCCCATCAAACCCACACCTTTCTTGACCTTTAACTTTTATTATACTCATTTTTGCTTACAATAAAAACAAAGTGTGACATTGACGCCTGAGCTCAGAGGTTTCCACATCTATTGAATGAAATCTAATAAATGCTTGAGCATTTGTTCCCCTGAAATCAGTGCTTCTCCTCCCCCTTGTGCAAATGAATCACTTCCTCCGCCCTTGCCATTAATGAATGGAAGTGCTTCACCCATAACCTTTTTCATACTTGCCTTTTCTGTGGTACCCCTTGCACAAACAAGCTGTAATCTATTTTCATTGTGAGACACAAATAATACGATTGCCTCTTCATCTTTTGCTATAATGTTACGGGCTAATTTTTGTAGCTCCTGAATACCTCTGTTTTGAAAAACCTTACTGACAATTTTACTCTCCTCTTTTTCTAATAAGCTATTTGCCTCATAGTGAAGCAATGCTTCTACTGATTGTTCTAACTCTTTTTCAGCAATTTTTACATTCTCTAACAATCGAATAACTGCATGCTGCATTTCTTTCTCGGGGGCATTCAGGAGTTTCGTTAACTCCAACAGCACGTTATGTTTTTGGCTTAACTGTTTCAAGACACGATTTCCGCAAACAAATTGTACTCGTGTTTTTTTCTTTTGCCTCTCCCAGTCCAATATTTTTATTGCCTGCACTTCACCCGTGGCTTTCGGATGAGTTCCGCCGCAGCCGTTGTAATCGAAGTTCGGAATAATAACAAGTCGGATATCCTCTTTTACTTTGGTCTCTTTTCGAAGATTATAATTCACTAACTCCTCTTCCGTTACCCACTTTGTTTCAATCGGCCAATTTTCAATAATGATTTGATTGGAAAGTTCCTCTACTCGGAATGCTTCAGATTCCAAAAGTTTCTCTGTTTCCAAATCAATTGTCAGCGTTTCATTCCCTAAATGAAAGCTTACTGTCTTGTACCCAAAAAGTTGTTCAAATGCCGCGGAGAGAATATGCTGACCTGCATGCTGTTGCATATGATCGAATCGTCTCTCCCAATCGATAACACCGTGCACAGCTGCGTTTATATCCTCTAATTCCGTTTCGAGGTAGTGACGAACCTCTCCCTCAACTTCCTCTACATTTACGACTTTAATGTTTTCAATTGTTCCAACATCATGCGGTTGTCCCCCGCCTGTCGGATAAAATGCTGTTTGATCCAACACAATATAGTAATTTCCATGTTCGTCTATACTTTGTGTTACAACATTCGCTGAAAATGTTTTTATATAAGGGTCTTGGTAAAATAATTTATTTTCCATGATTGCATTCTCCTTGTCTTTATAATAAGAAAGCCTGTCCTTCAATTATGAAGAAACAGGCTTAAAACGTCTAATTTTCGGACTTATTTATTTCGCTTACCGCTTGGCTTGTTCATTTTTGAATTTCTATATTGTTGAAAACTGCCCATTTGTGGATAACCTTGTTGATAGCCTCCCATTTGCGGATAACCCTGCTGGTAGCCTCCCATTTGTGGATAGCCTTGCTGGTAGCCTCCCATTTGCGGATAGCCTTGATGATGGCCTCCCATTTGCGGATAGCCTTGATGATGGCCTCCCATTTGCGGATAGCCTTGCTGGTAGCCTCCCATTTGCGGATAGCCTTGCTGGTAGCCTCCCATTTGCGGATAGCCTTGCTGGTAGCCTCCCATTTGCGGATAGCCTTGCTGGTAGCCTCCCATTTGCGGATAACCGGATTGTCCAAAAAAGCCGCCTAAATTTTGTCTTTTTGCCATTTATAATCGCCTCCTTACAGTCTACATGCTAGTGTATGTCCGACTGTTTGATAAGCTTAGATAAATGGCCTATTATTGGAGTTGTTTTTTAAAAAAATTAGCTGTCTTAAGTGTAACTAATACTATTATTGTTCCTTAGAGATTTCACCACATGCAATCCCATCTCCAGCATCTCCTTCTGGCTGGGTCATTCCATCATCCTTTTCTTCATGTATCACAATGGTAGTTCCATCTTTTCTAATTAACGTCGCCCTGCCCTCTTTTAGAGTTACATTCGGAGCCATTAATTCGGCTTTTACTGTTCCGTCATCCTCAACAATTAAATTAGGAAGGTCGCCTGCATGCGCGCCCTCTGGGTGCAAAAGACCATGCTTTTTATCATCAGGATTTAAATCCTTTCCAGCTGATTTAAAGTCTGGTTTTTTACATTCACCCTTATCATGAATGTGAACGGCGTGCTCTCCAGAAGGAAGTCCCTTTAAATCGAAGGTCAATTTGACTCCACTGGACACTTCTTGGACGTTAACTTTCCCGACAGAATCTCCCTTATCATTTATCATTTTCACATCAAGTTTTGTGATATCCTTTTCTAAACAACCCGTGAGTAGAATAAGTGGGATGATGATCCAAACTCGTTTCATAAATATCCCCCCTAAGATAGACATTTTTGTGATAGTTTTAACTTCGAGTGGAAAATTTATGTAAAAAAAAGAAACAGCGGCTTAATGTTCACTGTTTCCTTGCCTATGCTGAGACATTAATTTTTCTTCGAGTTCTTTCGCTTTCAACGCTTCCCGTTTAGAGACCTTGATAATAAACCGCATGGTTAGTAGGGCTCCAATCATAAAAATCAAAAATGTAATTGCTGCTGGGCCGTATTCCGATTTATCTTCTGGAAAGTATAGAAATAACGATAATACAAATGACTGGATCATCTTTTTCTCCCTTTCTTTAAAGGAATGTCACTAAATATTTATTATAGCAACAAAAAGTGTATCCCGCCATTATTTGAAATTTAAGAGATTTACTTCAAGACCTTAATCGATTTTATTATTACATCTTCTTCAGGCTTATCCTTAGCGTCCACCGGAGTTTCAGAAATTTTATCAACAATATCCATTCCCTCCACTACCTGTCCAAAAACTGTATGGCGATGGTCCAGCCAAGGTGTGCCCCCTCTTTCTTCATAAGCCTCAATAATTTCTTTTGGGAATCCCGCTTTTTCCATTTCCGTTTTCATTGACGGATCTACTGATTTTTTCGTTACTATGAAAAATTGGCTTCCATTTGTATTAGCCCCTGAATTAGCCATAGATAATGCCCCACGTAAATTAAAAAGATTCGTTGAGAACTCATCCTTGAATGGCGCTCCATAAATACTTTCTCCACCCGTTCCGTCTCCATTCGGGTCGCCTCCCTGAATCATGAAGTCTTTGATAACCCGGTGAAAAATTAGGCCATCATAATACCCTTCCTCACCATGTGTGACAAAATTCTCTACCGCTTTTGGAGCATATTCAGGGAACAATTTAATTTTAACGTTACCCATTGTTGTTTCTATTTCAACCAGTTTTTCATTCTCTGAAACCTCATTTGAAAGTTGAGGATAAACTGCATTTTCCACTTGTTTGCTCCCTTCCTTTTCCTCTGTTTTTGAAGCATTACTCTTAGGAGCTGCTTCCTTTGTCTCTTTGCTTGTCCCACATCCAGCCAGGATAAGCGTACCGATCAGTAGCACTAACCAAATTTTCATTTTCTTCATCACTATCATCCCTCCATTTTATTAATTTAACCGATATTTTTGTTTTTTGCACTTCGTTTTTTATATAATAGGATAAAGGCTACAGAAGATTGAGGAGTGGTTTTTTTGTCAGAATTACAGATTGGTGAAATTGTTACCGGAATTTATAAAACAGGAAAATATATTGGGGAAATAACCGAAGTTCGTCCGCAGCATTATTTAGTCAGAGTTTTAGCTGTTGTCAAACATCCTATGCAAGGAGATTTACATAATCCAAAAGAAGTGGACGTATTGATTTTCCATGAAAGAAAGGCTCTATCATATAGGGAGCAAGCTAACATTCCAAAGCAAATGGTCAAGATTTTCACAGAGGAAGTCCCTGACTATCAAGAGTCATTAAAACAAGCTGTTGAAAAAATGAAAAACGAGTTAACTGAAAAGGCATCAGACTGGGCAGAAATGAGTCTAAAAAGTATCGCATCTCTAGAAAAAGATTATTTCAAATAAATAACATAAGGCCAAATCAGATTGAATGATTTGGCCTTTTATGCGAACTCATTTAATAGTTTTGAAAAATCAATGCGGTCCCCAATTGTAGTTGGTTTTGGCTTTTCTAAATAACGTTTATCCTTTTCAACAAGACGGAATATATTGTAAGTAGTCAACGCGTCATCAAGCGCTCTATGGTGCTTTCCTGTTCCCTCTTTACCATACTCCTGTACGGCTTTCCATAATCCTGTTTGGTTTTGGTCCCCAAAGAACCGTTTATACTCCATGGATAAATCTAATTCCGTTGCTTTAAATGGAAATGCCACGCCTGCTTCTAAACAATTATGCCTTAGTACCTTCATATCCATATTTCCCCAAGTGACAATGGTAGTTTCATACTGATTATTGAATTCTCCTAATTTCCGGACGAGTTCATAAAATGAAATTCCCTGGTCAACCTGCTGCTGTGAAATATGTAAGAATGATTTACAGCGTTCAGTTAGAATTGGGAATTTTAGTGGTGTTACATAGGACGAGAATTGCTCTGTAATTTGATCATCAACAACTGCCACGAGTCCAACCTCAATAATCTCGGCGTAAAAGTCCTTCATCCGGACATTTCGTTCAGGCATTGTAAATTCAAAATCAATAAAGATAGTTTGTCTCTTTTCCTTCATTTTTTCACCACCTTTTTCAGTTTTCTTACTACCATTATATAAAGAAACCTGTACAAAGTATTGTACTAATTCTCTATATTTCTTACATTATATCACGAAATCAACATAAATTTTTTAAATATTTTATCAATTTAACCAAAAAAAGATGGAAAAAATCCCATCTTCTTTACCATCACTTTTTCAATTTAATAACTGCGATTGTACATCTTGAAATACAAATGAGTCGATCCTTTTCATCCGTAATTTTAATATCCCAAACCATCGTTGTTTTTCCTTGGTGCAGAATCGTTCCTACCGCTGTGACGGTTCCTTCGGTAATGGGTCGAACATGGTTGGCGTTAATTTCTAAACCTGCTGCTCCTTCTGTTTCTTTATCAACCAATTCAAAAGCTCCAATACTCGCGACGGTTTCGGCTAGTGCCACGGAAGCACCACCATGCAATAAACCAAATGGCTGGCGTGTTCTTTCATCCACTGGCATAGTGGCAATAACTTTTCCTGGCTCTAAATGTGTTATTTCAATTCCTAATGTTTCAATTAATGTGTTTTTGATCATTCCTCTCTCCCCTTTCATGCATTTTTTCTTTAAAATTTATATATTCTCTTTAACGCTGGAATTTCCCTTTTATGTAAGTACAAAGAAAAAACAGCCGCGAAAGCTGTTTTTTTAATCTTAATAATAAGGTGTTCCATATCCAGGGTAACCATATACTGGAGGACCATAAACAGGATAACCATAATATGGTTGAGGATATCCATAGAATGGACGAGGATAAATTAAGGCACTTCCTAACAATCCGCCAACTAACCCACCTAAAAATGGCAGCCCAAAACCAATAAATCTTTGATCGTGTTTTGGATATGGACTTCGATAATAATACATGCAGCCAAACCTCCCCTTCGCAATACTTGCCTACACTATTTCATATGCGAATAGAGAGTGGATGGGTTGGGCAAATGGTTATTTTTCGATTGGTTCAAATCGTTCTACGAATAGGGCGAGTGTACGAGTCATTACACCCGTCGCTCCTGCAGGACCAAGATCGTGTTCCTTAGATGTCGTAGCAGTCCCAGCGATATCCAAATGAACCCAAGGAGTCCCCTCGGTAAATTCCCCTATAAAGGCACCTGCTACAATGGCATGACCCTCACTACCAGGAGAATTATTTAAATCTGCTACTTTACTGTTTCTAACTCGTTCTTTATCCTTCTCAAACAACGGTAATTGCCACATCGGCTCTCCTGCCTCCATTGAGGCTTCTAATACTTGTTTATACAGTGTTTCGTGATTCGTCATCGCACCGGTTGTATGTAATCCAAGTGCCGTAATAACACCACCTGTTAAGGTAGCAACATCAACCAAATATTCCGCACCATGGTGCTTTGCATAGGTGACAGCATCTGCTAACACAAGACGGCCTTCAGCGTCAGTATTTAACACCTCGATTGTCTTCCCGCTCATTGAGGTGATGACATCATCCGGCTTAAAGGCATTACCTGAAATCATATTATCCGTTGAAGGAATAACAGCGACAACGTTTTGTTCCGGTTTTAATTCCCCGATGATTTCCATGGCACCTAGAACGGCAGCGGCTCCTCCCATATCCGATTTCATACCCACAATACCAGCTTTCGTTTTAATAGAATAGCCGCCTGTATCAAAGGTGATTCCTTTTCCAACCAGTCCAATAACGTCCTGCCATCGTTCTTTCCCTTGGTACTTAAGAACAATCATCTTAGGAGGCTCTGTTGAACCTTGGTTAACAGCTAGAAAAGCCCCCATACCTAATTTCTCAATTTCCTCTTTATCAAGAATTTCAACTTCAAAGTCATATTTAGCAGCTAGCTCTCGGGCATATTCCGCCATGTCCTTTGCGGTAAGCAGATTGCCTGGAATATTTACGAGTGTACGAGCGGAGTTGGTTCCTTTCCCAAAAGCTAGACCTACTGTCAGCGAAGCAGAAATTTCTTCCTTATCCGTACTCTCACTATAGACGGTAATCTTTTCGATTCTTTTTTCCGGTTCATTCGATTTTTGCTTGTAACCCTGGAATTGGTAGGTGGCAAGCGAAAAAGCCTCACTTACAGCATGTGCTGCTTCTAGTTCGTTTACTGAACCCGCTGTAAAGGAATCCAACAGAGCGCCACATTCTTGGAGCTTACTTGCTTTTAACGCTTTAAACGCCTTCCCTAAAGCCTCACACAGCCTCTCAAAGTTGAAATCCTTTTCTTTTCCAAGACCCACAAACCAAATTCTTTTTGCTCCGATTTTTCCGAAGCTATGTACTTTGCTAATATTTTTAAACTTTGCTGAAATATCACCTGTTCTGACAAGCTCTCTTAATTGACCTTCAAATTGTTCATCCAACTTCTCTAAGATACCCGTAAACTTTTCGGGTTTATCAAAAAGTCCAATAAGCAATCCCTCGTGACTTTCTTTGAGGTCAAATTCACTTTTAACATCAAACATGGTATTTCCCACCTCCGTATAAATTACCTGTTCATTATATCGGAAAAATAAATATATTTCGACTTTCTAAGTATTTTATTACATTACTTCAATAAAAATAGCAGGCTATAAGCCTGCACTATTTTCTCTCTGAACCAATATACTGCTGACGGAATACCTGCATAGATTTGTCTTCATTTAAGGCTTGTAACTCCGTTTCAGTAAGTTTTCCATTTCCCTGCTCTATAATATATACTTCGATTTCCTTTTTACCCCACTTGTTATATACGTCCTCAACAGTTTCATAATAAAGATCGACTTTATTTCCTTTAATAGCTCCACCTTTGTCTGCCACAACCCCTAACCCATATCCAGGAATGAATAGAATCGTTCCAATCGGAAAAACCGATAGGTCTGCAGCTACAGTTGAATATAAATCTCGTTTTACTTTGACTCCTGAATAGGTGATTCCATACTCAGGATGGTTTTCATTTTTACCTGTGGATTCATAACCTGCTGTATATCCTGTTGCGATTACTGTTTTTTTCGGATATTTCGACCAATCAAAGGCATCCTCTAGTGCTTTCGGCGACTCTGAGGTTGTGGCGTTGGAAGCTGCATGGGCTTCGAGTTCTACCATTTGTTTAATGAATAGTTTAACATCAATACCTGTGATAGATTGAATAGTCACTAGAATTGCCATCAGGAAAAGAACGGCCATCGCAAAACGCTTTGTCCAATTTTTCAATTTATTCATTTAAAATTTTCACTCCTCCCAAAATATTCATTTCCCAACCTGCAAGGAAATATTCAAAAAGAAGTAAAAACCTATACATTAAAAAAGCTTTTTACCTAAGGTACTCTGAAATCGGAGTAACCCAGGCAAAAAGCTTAAAACATTTGATAACCATTTTTTCGTAACATTTTGATTGTAACACCGGCAGCAATCGCACCGGCTAACCCGCTAAGTAGTATCAGGACATCTGCTGTTGCCAATGACCCTAATTTTTGACCAAGTTCTTGAAACGCTATTTTACTATCTGTTATATATTCGATAAACTTTACCTTATCAACGATAAATATAGCAATAATTGGATAGATAAATGCCATAATCCAGGACATTCTTAAAAGCATATTTAGTATAAAACCAATTCCAAAAAACAACACAAAGAATAATAAAATCGATATAATTAAAACAACAATACTCATCTGCATGGAAATACCTCCTTTACACATCCATTTATTAGTTTACTTAATGTCCAAATAGGAGTCAATCCTTACATATCAGAATATCGTTACCTATACGAGGAAAAATATACAAAAAAAATAGCTTCCCGAAGTATCTCGTGGAAGCATCTTTATAAAATTATTCCTGTTTCTTGCCAGAGCCCTCGCAGCAGGTACATGTTTCAGAACCCCCAAGCAGTAATTGAAAATATCCCGTACCTGAACAATAATCACAATTTTTAGTATCTAAACTAGTCGATTGCATTCTTATCAGCTCCTTTATATATTATTTAAATTTTCTGATAATATATCAAGAATCTAACAGAAAGGAAAGGACGAAATTCAATCAAATTCAGATGAGAAAACGGATACATCATAAGTTTTCTTTCATTTCCTCAGCGTGACTTAAATTATCTAAAAATTAGAAAAATAATTTATAAGCACTATAGTTAAACTGATCACCAGGGTTTAGCCCATCATATCCAGGCTTGGTAAATGTGAGACTTTGTTTGATAAGATAATGCAGCATAATCGAAGCCTCTTTTTCCTGAAGGAGATCTTCAGGTGCAATAAACCTTGCCTCATACAGTTCATTTTCCTGATGTTGGATTTTCCCTTCATCTAATGGTTCGAGTAAAAAGACGAGCATATTATCACTAATTTCTTCTGAAATGACCCCTGTTCTTAGCCCAATCAAACCTTTAACAACGCAATCTATACCGGTTTCTTCCTTTACCTCCCTAACTACTGCTTCATCTGCCGTTTCACCCTCGTCTACAAATCCTGCAGGCAGTGACCATTTTCCCTTTAGACCACCATAACGCTTTTTAACAACCAGCCAATGTCCCTGAGAAGATTTAACTAACCCGCCCACTGCTAGCCAAACCTTTCCTCGCTTCGCTTTATTACTCATTGTAAAGCCTCCTCACCCTCCCTATTTATGTTTATAGTATCAAAAAAAGGACAGATTTCTCTGTCCTTTTTTCAAATTCCTATTTAGAAAACATTAAATTTACCCTTTTTTAATACAAGCCCTGCGCCGCCAATCATGTATAGCGAACGATTATCGACTACTTTTTTCATAAAGGACGCCTTAGCACCAGTTACTTTTTTGCCAAACACAACTCCAATGGCATCGTCATGACCAAGTGAACAAACGGTTCCTTTATTATCAAACGTAAAGGTTTCAAGATCCTGCTTGCCTCTTACCAATGCAGCTAAGTTACGAGCAACGACTTCACCCTGCTGCATAGCAATTTGTGCAGTAGGAGGATATGGACGATTGATTTCTTCATTGATCACAAGTGAGCTGTCACCGATAATAAATACATCATCAAATCCTGGTACACGTAGGTCAGGCTGAACTTTGACACGACCTCTCATTGCTTCAAAACCTGATTTCTCAATGATTGAATTCCCACGTACACCAGCAGCCCATACTACGGTTTCTGCCTTAATTTCACGTGGTTCTTCTTCACCTTTCGCTACGATGATTCCATCTGGAGTACATTCTTTAATTGCAGTCCCAATTAAGAATTCTACCCCTTTACGCTCTAATTGTGATACAGCATAGTTAACTAGTTCAAGATCAAACCCTGGCAAAACAGTTGGTGCTGCTTCTACACAGAGAATTTTTACTTTATGAGAATCTACATCATATTCGTGACATAGCTCAGGTATACGATTTGTTAATTCACCTAAGAATTCAATACCTGTAAAGCCTGCTCCGCCAACAACGATAACTAAACGATTGTCATTCTTTTCTTCTTCCATGTTATAAGTGGCAAATTGATACTCAATATGCTCACGTAATTGACGTGATGAATTTACATTGGTAATTCCAAAAGCATATTCCTTTAATCCCTTAATTCCAAAGGTTTCAGGTTCTCCACCAAGAGCAATAACGAGATAGTCATACTCAACTTCGCCTTTTTCTAGAATTACCTTTTTCTCTTCTTTCTTGATTTCTACAACTGTATCCTGAACAAAATCAACCTTACTTCTATCAATAACATCACGTATATCGTAACGTACACGGTCATGATGAAGTGTTCCTGCAGAAGCCTCATGCAGCCAAGTCGTTTCATAATGGTAATCATTTTTATTAATTAACACGATATCCGCTTCATTTACACCAACAAGCTTTTGCAACCTTACAGTTGTCATTAGCCCGCCATAACCCGCACCAACAATAACAATTTTTGGCTTTTTCAAAGTGATCACTTCCACCTTTTTTATTTAGAGTATTATACTTGTTCTTATCTTCCTCAGGTTGCTACTTTTTTATTTTCTTTAGAGGAAAAAAGTTTGTGATATAATTCACGTACAACGACACAAAAGTTTCCCTTTTTTGTCACAAAAAATTAACATCTATCCTCAATTCATATTATGCTAAACTCTTCACATTATCAAGTGATTTATATAATTATTTTTATAAAAATAGTTTTAAATTTCCCTTGATTAACTACTCTGAATATTCCCCAAAAGTTGTGAGGATTTTATGTTTTTGTGATATTATAAGGAATGGAGTCTGTTACTACATAAGTAAGGGGGATACAGCGTGCAAGAAGATCAAAAAGTTTATGATATTACCATTATCGGGGGCGGTCCTACCGGTCTATTTACAGCCTTTTACGGCGGAATGAGACAAGCTTCTGTAAAAATTATTGAAAGCCTGCCACAATTAGGTGGTCAATTATCGGCACTATACCCTGAAAAATATATTTACGATGTTGCAGGGTTCCCAAAAGTCCGTGCACAAGAACTAATTAATAACCTAAAAGAGCAAATGGCTAAGTTTGAACCAGCTGTTGCTTTAGAGCAATCCGTCGAGAAATTAGAAAAACAAGAGGACGGTACTTTCAAATTAACAACCAATTCGGAAGTTCACTATTCAAAAACAGTCATTATTACAGCAGGTAATGGTGCATTTCAACCACGCCGTTTAGAGCTTGAGAGTGCTGCACAATATGAGCGAAAAAACCTTCATTACTTTATTGACGACCTTAACAAATTTGCAGGTCAAAAAGTTGTCGTTTTCGGCGGCGGTGATTCAGCTGTTGACTGGGCATTAATGTTAGAACCTATTGCAAAAGAAGTAACGATTGTTCACCGAAGAGATAAATTCAGAGCACACGAGCATAGTGTTGAGAACTTGCATAACTCTAAAGTAATCGTTAAAACTCCTTTTGTACCAGCAGAGTTAATCGGAGATGACAGCGGTATAAAACAAGTGGTCCTTACTGGGGTTAATGGTGATGGCAGGGAAGCAATTGATGTTGATGCTGTTATTTGTAACTATGGCTTCGTTTCCTCACTAGGTCCAATAAAAGAGTGGGGCTTGGCAATCGAGAAGAATTCCATTGTCGTAAATTCTAAAATGGAAACAAATGTACCAGGAATCTATGCTGCTGGAGATATTTGTACCTATGAAGGGAAAGTAAAATTGATTGCCTGTGGATTTGGTGAAGCGCCAACAGCTGTTAACAACGCGAAAGCATTTATCGATCCAAAAGCAAAAATCCAGCCTCTTCACAGTTCATCTATGTTTGGCAAATAAAAGCAAAAGGCGCCATTTACGGCGCCTTTCTATTTTATTAACATTCTTCTGGTGTTCCTGCTGCTGTTGCTGTTCTAAACGATGAACCACAGCCGCAAGACGCAATTGCGTTTGGATTGTCAATCGTAAATCCGCCGCCCATCATCGATTGCTTATAATCAACCTTTGTGCCATTTAATATAGGAGCATCCTCTTTAGCAACAAGTATTTGAATGCCATGCTGAACAAAATGAAGATCCTCTTCCTTCACTTCGTGGTCAAATCCCATACCGTAGGATAAACCACTACAGCCACCGCCCTTTACACTAACTCGTAAAAGAGCTCCTTCTTCTTCGTTATGTTTCATCATTTCTTTTATTTGGAGAGCCGCAGCTTCTGTTAAAATAATTACATCGTTACTCATTTATTTTTTTCCTCCTTTTGAGGGTCTTTCTTATAGTATATACACTGTATCTTCCTGACTCAACTAATACGTTTCTTATGAGTATTATATGATTAAAATAAAAGGAGGAAGCGGTTTACGCTCCCCTCTGCTGTATTGAAATATATTAAAACATTGGATTATCGTCTAAATATTGGTAAATATTATCAACTAGTTCATCCGGTGTTTGGCCTGTTACAACTTCTCCATTCACAAGCGCAAAAAGAGTGGAAGCACATTTCCCGCAATACCCAAGACATCCATATTCAATAATATCAAGGTTTGGGTCTTTTTCTAACCTTTCCAGTGCTTTTTGAGCGCCACTGGCGAGATTACTCATACAAAATTCAATAATTGGCATAAACATGGGTATCACCTCTCCATAACATATTATCCTACTATTTTTCAGCCGTTACGTCAAATACCATGTTAAAGGTCAGCTTGTCAATTAAATTCCCATATGTGTTGTCATTTTGTCACAATTCGGCTATACTTTTTAATGAATTTAATGACTATATTACTATATTTTTATCTTTAACTTAGCTTGCTAGGTCTCAAATTTTGATTCAATAAGAGACATGATTACTGGTTTACAAAGGGGAAATAAAAAATGAAAAACCTTGTAATTCTCGGTGGAGGTTACGGCGGAATGAAGATATTGAGCGAACTTCTTCCAAACCATTTACCCGAGGATGTAAGAATTACACTTGTTGACCGCGTACCATACCATTGCTTAAAAACTGAATATTATGCCTTGGCGGCAGGAACTGTTTCGGATAAGGAGCTGCGCGTTTCTTTTCCAGAGCATCCTCAATTAGAAATTAAATATGGTGAGGTTACAGGAATAGAAAAAGAAAATAAAAAGGTCCTGCTAAAAGATTCCGAGCCGATTTCCTATGATGACCTAATTATTGGTCTGGGCTGTGAAGATAAGTATCACGGCGTCCCAGGCGCTGATCAATACACCTACAGCATTCAAAGCATCGAAAAATCCCGTCGTACGTACTCAGTTCTAAACAATTTAGGACCTGGGTCAGTAGTTGGGATCGTAGGAGCAGGTCTTAGTGGGGTAGAGCTTGCCAGTGAATTAAGTGAAAGCCGCGGCGACCTAAAGATTAAACTATTTGATCGTGGCAAACACATTCTTCCAGCATTTCCAGATCGTTTAAGTAAATATGTTGAAAATTGGTTTCAAAAAAATAATGTTGAAATCATCAACAACTCAAATATCACCAAAGTTGAAGAGAATTTACTCTATAATCATGATGAACCCATCCCGTGTGATGTGATTGTTTGGACAGCTGGTATCCAGGCTAATAGGGTTGTTCGTGAATTAGGGGAAGAAATGGACCGTTCAGGAAGACTCATCATTACGCCACGTCATCATTTACCCAATGATGAGCACGTTTTTGTGTTAGGTGATTGTGCTAGTCTTCCACATGCCCCTAGTGCTCAATTAGCAGAGGGACAGGCGGAGCAAATCGTCGAAGTGTTGAAAAAGCGCTGGAATGGCGAGGAGCCGCCAGCTGAATTCCCAACGATTAAGTTAAAAGGTGTTCTTGGTTCACTTGGTAAGAAACATGGTTTCGGGATGATGGCCGACAGAGCGATAACCGGTCGAGTGGCACGCCTCCTAAAATCAGGTGTTCTTTGGCTCTACAAGTATCATAATGGATAATTAAAAAAGGCATTCCAGCTTACATGCTGGAATGCTTTTTATATGGATTTATAGCCACATTTTTCCAACTCATTAAATATTGTTTTTAAGCGCGGGTTTCCTTCGCCCACTATTTTATCTTTAATCACAACCACTGGATAAAACAGATCTTCTTCAATAACTCTCTTTGCAAAAGCTTCTTTTTCGCTTTCTTGAGGCGGTTGATAAATATCAACATAGGTCATCTTGAATGGTTGATTAGGAAACTTTCTTGAAATTGCTGCCTCAAGCCATTCGAATGTTTCCTTTGAGGAGGGTAAATTTACACAGCTTGGACATAATTGTTCTGCACCATAAAGGATAATTTCAACTGTAAAATTAGTCATTCCATCAATCCTGCCTTTTTCTTTTATTTTACATCATTTAAACTATTAAACATAAAAATATGGTTGTAAATGTGCTAATTCCCATTTCATGAGAATGGATTTTTCCCTTCAATGACATTATAATATAAGGTAGGAAGGAGACGATAAATATGGCAGAACAAGTACAAGAAATGTTTGAGCAGGTTCAGGAAGTATTAGATAAATTACGTCCATTTCTTCTTCGTGATGGAGGAGATTGTGAGTTAGTTGATGTTGAGGATGGTATTGTTAAACTTCGTTTATTAGGTGCATGCGGCAGCTGCCCAAGCTCAACAATTACCCTAAAAGCCGGAATCGAAAGAGCACTTTTAGAAGAAGTTCCTGGCGTTGTCGAAGTAGAACAAGTATTTTAATAAAGATAAAAAGCGATTGCTACCAATGAGCAATCGCTTTTTTTATTACTAGAATGTGGTAAAGAAGCAAATTTTGATTTGCACCTCTGTTGATTGGCGCGGAAGGCACGAAGACTCCTGCGGGAGGACGGGGCAGTGGAGACCCCACAGGCGCTTAAGCGCCGAGGAGGCTCCACGGACCGCCCGCGGAAAGCGTAGTGCCTCGTGACAGGCAAAAACCGCCTGTCTCTGCGATGACTATTCAAAGGAGCATTCCTTGGTGGAGCGCCAATCAACAGACTAATTTAACAAAGCGATTACCTAATCAACAGCCAGTCTAGTTGAGGGATATTTAATGGTTTTAATGGGGCACCTACAGTATGATAAAAATGACCCAAAAAGCGTTCGTACTCTGTGGATTGTTTTAACATCTTACTTAATTTTTCTTCCAAAAGCTTCTTTTCCTGCTCAGATCGAGTGATATAGTAATTCTCAATACACTCAAAGTAATGAAGCGGAAATAATAAACGTGAGAATAATAACCTCCATGAAAAAGAGGATAAAGGGGCAATACTTTGATAATCAACGAAAAACTGTCTGACATCAATCTCGTAGGTTTGTGTGTTTCGGAAGTATCGTTCTCTCGTCCATTCTGCTAAATCACGGCACCGATGATCAAATACCCAATCAAATGGGTCCTTAATGTAATAATTAGCTCCCCAAGAAGCATTTGAAAAACGTTCATGACACACAGTTCCGCTATCCGATTCTTTTGGCTCATCGTCCAATTCTGTGTCCACTAAGTATTGAATCGCATTTTCAGTTAAACCAATATAGTATGGAAACGAATCGATAAACATCCTTTCAAAATCATCCTCAGGTGTTTGGAACATTAGTTCGCTCCAAACCTTTTCAATTTGATCAAGACGCTTTTCCCATAATTGCTTCCATTGTCCAATTCTGCTTGATCTATCAATTTTGAATGGGACCGTTTTCCCTCGCTCATGGAATTTAGCTAACTTTCTTCCTAGTTTCACTTTTGCGTGTTGTTCTGTTTGCCGATTTGCCAGGACACAATATTGGTGATCTTCCCAGGATGCAATAAATCCACCCTCATTCGATTGTAGAAATGCTGGCACATGGGAATCCCCAGTATTCCTTAAATGTTCCGCAATTTTCTCTAGTTCATTAATATCCTCGGCGTCCCTTCCATCAGCCTTTGCAACCAAATAAAGCCAGCCATTTCCTCTAAGCGCGTCGTAGGAGTCTAGTTTTACATATTCATCGACTTGTATTCCATATTTTTTTTCAAGTAATTTTTGTAGCACCCTTCCACCTCTTCTCTTTTCCACTTCTATGTCATATATATGTAGTAGCCCAAAAAACTTGTTGTCTTCTTGCGTAATAAAGTATAAGAAAAACGTTATAGGAGAAATCTGTAAGAAGGGTGATGGTTCATTCGTTCCTTTTCAAAAAAACGAGCATATTGTAAAAATTAAGAATGGTAAAAAATTCCAAAGAAAAGGTGATAAATGGATGGCAGAAGATAAAAAAATGGATTTAACAGAAGAAACTGCAAGAAGATGGATCAAAGAAAGAGGCGTAGAAATTCAGGATATCGCTGATTTAGTCTATTTTTTGCAGGAAAAATACCACGAAAACTTAAAAATGGAAGACTGTATTGCAAATGTTGAACGCGTCATATCAAAACGTGAGGTCCAAAATGCCATCATAACGGGAATTCAACTTGATATGTTAGCTGAGAAAAACATGCTCGAAGAACCTATCCAATCTATTATTAAAACAGATGAAAGTCTTTACGGTGTTGATGAGATTCTTGCACTTTCCATCGTGAATGTGTACGGATCTATTGGCTTTACAAATTATGGTTATATAGATAAGCAAAAGCCTGGAATCTTAGCCCGTTTAAATGATAAATCAACCGGAGAATGCCACACATTTTTGGATGACATTGTGGGAGCCATTGCCGCTGCTGCTTCTAGTCGTCTTGCTCACCGAGCAGCTCATGTAGAATAAAGCATATTTAGAAAAGGATGGAGAGCTCCATCCTTTTCTTACGGCTCCCATTGGTCTAATGAATCAATGGCATATGTAGGTTTTTTGTCATAGCCTGCAAGTAATTCCTTCGTTGTGACACCTGTGTGAACTAATAGTGTATCAAGCCCTGCATTCATCCCCGCTAGAATATCGGTATCATAATAATCGCCCACCATAAGTGTTTCTTCTTTAGATGTGCCCAATACCTTTAATGCCTGCTCCATGATAATCGATTCAGGCTTTCCAATAAACGTCGGCTTAGTTTGTGTTGAAACAGAAATTACAGAGGTTAATGATCCATTTCCAGGGACTAAGCCTCTTTCCGTTGGTATCGCTATGTCTCCGTTTGTAGATATAAACGAAGCACCATTGCGGACAGCAAGACAGGCTACTGCTAACTTTTCATAGCTAATCTCGCGGTCAATACCGATGACAACATATTCTGCATCCTCAGCGGCAAATAAGAATTTCTTTTCCTCCATAGCGATTCGAAGACCTTCCTCACCTATAACAAAAACGGATGCATCCTGCTTTTGGCTATAGATATAATTCGCTGTCGCTTGACTGGTTGTAAAAACAAGGTCCTCTTCGGCAGGAATATCAAAATCTCTGAGCTTTTGAGCAACCTGAGCGGGAGTGCGGGATGAATTATTGGTAACGAATAAATATGGAATCCCCTTTGCCCTTAATTTTTTAACAAAGTCTCCCGCTGCTTCGATCTTTTCGGAACCTTTATACATTGTTCCGTCGAGATCAATTAAATAACCTTTATACTTTTCCATGTTAATCACCCCTACATGTATCATATCCGATAATTAAAAAGGACCGCAAACGCGGTCAGTGATATATTATATAAATGCCGATACAGGCCCGAGTTCATTCTCAAGATAGTCTCGGACGTTTTTTGGAAATAAAGCCAAATCTTCAATTAGGCTAGAGAACTGATTAAGAAGTTCTGTATGGTCAATCTCCGTATAGAGCTGGACGAGTACCTTACGATATTGGACAAGCGTTTTTAAGCTTGTACCTGTTTCCTTGGTAACAACTTTTTCATCAATTAATATTTCAATGATATCTTCATAACTGCCAGGGTCTCTCATAATAAACCCATCTATTATTGCATTACCTGCATCTAACACGGATTCAATTATAAGATGTGTAATCCGTTCTAATGCAGCTTTTTCTATCGGTGTTGACCAGTCTACCTGGCTAGAAAATAGGCTGATTTGTTTTTCTAGAAACACCAATGTGGTCTCCAACTTTCCGCGGTCTACAAAATACATTTCATCCACTTCCTTATTTATTATCACTCATGTTGCAACTTCCTCAAAAAACATTGCTGGACGGGCATAAAAATTGCCCTGTGCTAAGTCAACATTATTTCTCGTTAGTACGGAGGCTTCTTCTTGGTTTTCAATACCTTCCGCTACCACTAAGGATCCTGCCTCCTTCGCAACAACTGCAACTAAATCCCATTCAATCCATTGATTCCATCTCTCTCAGAAACACATCCGAAAATAATAAGTATATTGTAACACAATTCGCCAAAAACCGTTTTTCTTTGAGTGAGTTTTTAGTAATATTCTATTATCGCCAAATATTCCCCCATTTCCTGATTATTTGGTAATATAAAGAGGTTGAATAAACTAACTAAAGGAGAACTTTACATGGCAGAACGTTATTTCTTATATGATGATACAGAAGATACAAAGACACGATTTGTAAGCTTTGTTGGTGACAACCAGCGATTTGATTTGGCGATTGTGAAAACGGATCGTCATTATGGAAAGCATCTTGTACTCGATTTACAAGGGAGTCGCTTTGCAATTATTGGTGAGGATGACTTGAATGAGGAAGGCTATTTAGAATACGCTTTCCAGTTAAATGAAGAGGATGCCGAAGAATTACGTTCCTTTTTATTAGAACTACTATAATTTTTTATCACTCCTTACAACATAATAAAACAAAAGGAGTGATAGTATGGCGGAAAAAGAATCTAGAAGCTATTTTGACCTTTCGAATGTTGAGAAACAAAAGAACTTTCTGACCGCAGAGGAATTTCCCGATGGCCCTTTTGGATCTCCCATTCGTAAAGATGAGCCTGTTCAAAATAAAAGCACCCCTTGGCAAGAAGGTCAGCGATATTATAGCAACTTTAATTACGAAAATAAAACCTTTCATCAGGATATCCCTCGTCAAATGGAAGGGGCACACCCGACACATGACGACCCTGATAAAGAGGAACAACCACCTTATACGCACTAAAGCCTCAGCACGTTAACCAGCACTGAGGCTTGAAGATACCACATTAAAGGCTTGCCGTTTTGGCCAGCCCTTTTTTTATTTACTTTTTGACTTTTTTCAAAACAAAATAGGCACAGCCAAAATTACAGTATTCATACAAATATTCACTTAATGTACTGATTTTGGTGTCAAATGTTGCTTTTTGATTCTGATCCTCAAAAAAGCCTTTCAGCCGAAGTTGTCCATATCCCCAATCCCCAACAATATAATCATATCTGGATAATATATCACTGTATCTTGCCTTTAGAGCCTCCTCATTAAAGGCATCTCTATGCTCCTGCACGATTTCATACGTGGCGCCGTTTATACTGATCATGTTATCACCTCAAATTTACCAGTAAATCTTTCTTTCATTATAACCGATTCACCATCAATTACTAAGAAAAAAAATGAGTTATTTGGCTATTCTATAAAAAGGAGGTGCTTAAAATGAAAAAATGGTCGATAATGATTGTTTTTTGTTTATTCCTAACAGCAGCAGGCTGCTCAAGGGATATGGCCAATCGTGATGTGTATAAAGAAAGCGGAGATACCACAAATGTTAATAATAAACGTGAAGAGCTTTATAATGAAGGCGGCAGTCAGGGTGTTCGAAATGTAAGTGATGACTACGGCTTTGTTCGTCATCAAAAAAGCCCAATTCAGGGGGACAGGGGCGGAACTGCTCACTACGCAGCTATAGACCGTGAACAAGTCGCTAATATTATTAGTCAGTTAAGCACTGACATACCGAATGTAGATGATGTTGCCACTCTTGTAACCGATCAAGAAGTTCTCGTTTCCTACGATACAGATTCTAAAGACCGAAATCAGACAGCCGACCAAGTAAAAAGAACAGCTATGTCTGTTGTCCCTAGATACTATCATGTATATGTATCAGACAATACAAAATTAATGCGTGATGTGGAAAATCTGGCAAATCTGGATTCCACTAGTCACAATGCCAGAAATTTAGTGAATGGTTTAATTACCCAAATGAAGAAGTCGCCACAAGGCAATCGTATGAGCGATAGTGAAGACGAAAACGGTGCTACCGCTGATGATAATATGAATACAAACAATCGCTAACAAAAAGAGTTCAGCCCAAGTGGACTGAACTCTTTTTATTGTCTAGTTGCAGCGCCTAGGGGCTGCAGCTTTTTCATTCTATGCTTCTTTTGCTTCTGCTTCGCCAAGCAATTGTTTGTGTTTCGCGGCCGCATTCACTTGTTCATCTGCATGGTACGATGAACGGACTAATGGACCCGCTTCACAATGACTAAAGCCTTTTGTGAGGGCTATTTCACGTAATTCAGCGAATTCCTCCGGGCGGTAATATTTTTCAACCTTTAGATGGCTCTTAGATGGTTGTAAATATTGTCCTATCGTCATGATATCAACATTATTCGCTCTTAAGTCATCCATTACTTCAATAATTTCTTCTTTTGTTTCGCCAAGTCCAACCATTAAACTTGATTTTGTTGGTATCACAGGCTGCATTTCTTTCGCTCTTCGTAAGAATTCTAATGAACGGTCATATTTTGCACGCGCTCTAACTCTTGGCGTTAGCCGTCTTACGGTTTCGATATTATGATTTAGGATGTCGGGTTTTGCATCCATTAACAAAGCTAAATTTTCTTCTTTACCACCCATATCTGAAGGAAGAACTTCAATGCTTGTAAAAGGATTTTTTCTTCTAATCGCCCTAACCGTTTCTGCAAAAACAGCTGCACCGCCATCTTTTAAATCATCCCGGGCAACCGCAGTAACGACAACATGTTTTAAGTTCATTAATTGAACTGAATCTGCCACTCGTTCTGGTTCTGCCAAATCTAATTCTGTTGGCAGTCCTGTTTTCACTGCACAAAAACGACAGGCACGTGTACATGTATCACCGAGGATCATGAAGGTAGCTGTTCTTCTCTCAGCCCAACATTCGTGAATATTAGGGCAGCGCGCCTCTTCACATACCGTATGTAGATTTTTTTCACGCATCATTTTTTTTAAGCCTGTATAATGTTCATTCGTATTTAATTTTATTTTCAACCATTCCGGTTTTCTTAAGTATTCACTATTTCTGCTCACTTTTTCCACCCCTATAAATGAGTTTGCACCTTGTCACTTTACCATACTTTTTGTCACAACAACAAGCAGACCAACTTCGAAAACACTTTTTCCAATTATTGTCCATAATGAAATCTCCTAGAATTCATAAACTAAAAGCGTACAATAATCGGAAGGAGGATTCCTGTGCGGGCATTTCTGATAATTGGAACAATCCTCTTATTAATGAGCTTTTCTCTCAGGGATGCTCATGCTAAAGGTCCTGATGAATATCAGGAAAGAATGAAGCTATACAAAAAGGTTGAAACCGTTACACTAATCCCTTGGTATTACTTAGCCGCCGTGGACCAGTATGAAAGGACTATTCGGCAGGTTCGCAAAGATCTACCTAAAGCGGAAAGTGTAATTGGCATTTATTTTACTCCGGAGAAATGGGCTGGACCAACAAATCCTAATCCCCAAGAAGAAAACCCAGCAATTATCCAATTTTTCAATGGTATGGGCGTCGATGGGGATGGAGATGGAAAAGCCAGTTTAAAGAGTGATGAAGATGTTTTATATACTTTCGCCAATTATCTTCTCTCATATGGAGTAGACGATGATAACATTAAAATTGGGTTATGGAATTATTATCACCGCGACAAAACTGTTGGCATTATAGCCGGAAAGGCGAAGATTTACCGCCATTTTGGCCGGATAGATTTAGATACCCATGTATTCCCGCTGCCATTACGCAGCAATCATAGTTATCGCAGTACGTGGGGCGATGCAAGGGGCTGGGGCGGCAGAAGAATTCATGAGGGTACCGATATTTTTGCAGGTTACGGTGTTCCAGTTCGTGCTACAAACTATGGCATAGTCGAAATGAAGGGCTGGAATAAGTTCGGCGGCTGGAGAGTTGGAATTCGTGATATTAATAATACGTATCATTATTTTGCTCATCTTAGCGGTTTTGCTAAAGATTTAAGAGTTGGTCAAATCGTGGAACCCGGAACCTTAATTGGCGGCGTCGGCAGTTCCGGATATGGACCTCCAGGGACATCTGGAAAATTTCCGCCGCATTTGCACTATGGTATGTATAAAGATAACGGTTATACCGAATGGTCGTTTGACCCAACTCCACATTTAAGATTATGGAAACAACAAGAAAGACAGGCGTTAAAATCAAAGAAAAAATAGGACTGTTCTTTTGACAGTCCTTTTAATTTTGAGGAGAAGGTATTTCAATGGATGGTGTAACACCATTTCCTCCATTATTATAAAATTGTGGTACATCCCCTTGAATTAATCTTCCGCCTACTGGAATATTCTGCTCTAATTTCGTTATATCCGTAGCAAACGGAGTAATAATTTGCACGGAAACCTCTAGATGGATTGCGACATCAATCCATGTATTATTGATTCCCATTGGTTTTGGGTTAATTTTCACATCTGGACGTACTTCCCCGATTGCATGAAACCTAACAGGGATTTTAGGACCTAAATTTCCTAACAAGGCCATGTTGGTTGCTTGACCAAGCGGGACATTCCACACTATCCCATCCTGTTGCTCTGTATTTACCTCAATATCAACATCCGTTAATTTCTCTAGTGAATCAAGATCTCCTTTTTCTGCTGCATTTAAGTTTTTCTGTATTTCATTGGTGATTTCGGATAATTTCTGATTTATGATTTCCGTTTTTAAACTGGCACTCGGCTGCGCACCATTTTGGCCCGCTTCGACGGCAATAACATCTCCTACTTCTACCGTTTTCTTGTTAATTGCCTTATTGATAACCTGTGAGGCAATTTGCTTGGTTTTTGATTCCGCATATCTCATTAAGGATGGTTCAATTCCCTTGTTGACCAGCCATATTCCCATTGCAGTAGACAATATAAAAAAGACAAACGATAATAACAAAACGTATCGGAAAGGTAACGGTCCCCGTTTTCGGTGACGCACACGAAACTTAGCCAAAAATGATCCCCCCTTACATTTTATATGTATGCGGGAAAGGGATGAACTAGCCTATAAATTTATACTAGCTTGCCTGGCCGAAGAAAACGACAGCGCCTTGCCCAAGGGGCGACAGGCATAATGTGAGTCGGTGCATAAGAAAAAGCCTGCACGAATGCAAGCTTTTCATACCATTTTCAACAGAGCGTCTTTTCCAAGCATTCCTTTTGTAATACCAATTGCTTCTGCCTCGACTGTAACTGACTCCATTGGTGCGTTAAGTAGCTGTTCAATGGTTCTTACCCCCACTGCTCTTGCTGCAATGATTTTACGATCCTTTAACTTTTCATTCAATAACCCCACATCTAAAGCACCGCACATAATATATCCCTTATCATTGCTTATGGAGAGCAGTGTAGTTTTTGGTAGCAAGACAGTAACAGCCAAGAACGTGTGACCATTAATCTCTACCGGTGATAACTCAATCAATTTACACACTCCCTTCCTCACTATCAACTTATGAAAGCGAGAGAAAAAGCGTGTATACATTCTAGGACTACTTTTCTAATTTCCATTTCAGTAAGTCCCGTAAAAATTCAGGAAGAAAATATTCCTTTTTCTTTCGTGGAAATACTTCTTTGAAAAAGTGTCCGAAGGTAAACATATCTGGTACCGCAATGGTATAGGTCTGTTTTAAGTCTAATTGTTCCCCATTGATAAAGATGTCACTGTTTTCATTAAAGCTAATCCTGTCATATATACTTTCTCCCATCACTGTTCCCCTAAAACCAAGCCCGACTACCTGCTGGTCTGCCCAGTCTTGCCCCCTTGTTTCAAGCAATACCTTCTTTAATTCACTGCCTGTAAGTTCAATTTTACAAGGATTAATTGGGTGTGGACAAATAGAGAGCACATCATATAATGTCACTTTACTTGGTAATGGACCTAATATAAGACCTCCATTAATAAATGCACAATCTGCCTTGCACCATTCTCTAAGTGCTTGGCAAAGGAGCTGGGCAAGCTCAGCTTTCTGAAACGGTTCATGTGGGTATTCCTTTGGAAATTTGGTGATTTTTTGATTTAACAATTTCTTTCCTTTTCGGTAAAGTTCTTTAGAAATAGCTTTCTCATCTGGTACTGAAGGAAGTTCCATCACATTATATAATAGTGCTTGTTTGCCAATGTGTTTTCTCTCATCAACTTGAATGCAAACATACCCAACATATCTTCCATGCTTACCAGCCCCGGCAAGCAATGTCTGTCCCTCCAACTTTCCCTCAGGAAGTGTATGGTGAGTATGACCTCCTAGAATAATATCGACCTCTGGAAATTCTCTTGCAATTTGTTCATCATGGTTAAGTCCGAGATGAGAAAGCAGAACAATGATATCTGATTGATTCCTCAGCGTCTGAATCCAGCTTTTTAATTCTTCAATAGGTTCTGTAAGATGCCAGCCTAATAGCTCATAAAGAAGCGAAAAATTGGCTGTTAATCCAATCACACCAATTCGAGTACCTTTTTTGGTTTTATAAATTTTGTATGGCTTTAGCCACTCTGGATATTGCTTGTGACTGTTATAGAGGTTAGCCAGGACAACATCAAATTTCCTGTTGTCATACAAATGATTCAGGCCATCATAAGGGAAGTTAACTCCCTCATTGTTACCAATCGTAACTGCAGTATAGCCGCTTTCATTTAACAACTCAATATTCCCTTGCCCCTGGGTTCCTTCTGAAAGCGGGTGCCACCTGTCAATAAAATCACCTATATCAAAAAGTAAAAATTCTTCCCCCGCTGCTTCGTGATATGTTCTTCGGCTAGTTAAGAAATGCTGAATTCGCGGCCATCGTTTTAAATGGCTATGAAGATCATTTGTATGATATATGTGAATGTATTCCATGCATGATTCGCATCCTTTTTAACCCATAATACCTTCATAAATTAATCGTATGCCGACAATGATTAATATGGTTCTTAGTAATAAAACAATTGTTTTGCTTTTTAACCTTGTGTTTAAGTAGACCCCGACCCTGGCACCAATCCATGCCCCAGGAACTAACGCCAATGCAAGCAGCCAATCAACATTCCCCAAAGTAATATGGGTAATGGAGCTAAGGATGGATGTTGGCAAGATCATAAACATCGAAGTGGCTGTTGCTACATGGGGAGGAAAGAAAAAGAATAGGATCATGGTCGGCACCATTAACGATCCACCGCCAACACCTAGAATCCCGGATAAAAAGCCGACAATAAGCGAAATAATAACTCCCATTACAGGGTTAAATCCATATTCAAAGATTTTTCCTGTGTTATCTGTAAAGCTTCGAACAATCCCTTTATCCTTACGATAAGGGATCGGCTTTAGTATATCTTTCAATAACAGCACAAATGAAACAAAAATGATAAAAATACCGAAAAATAAATTGAATGATTTTAAATCTAATATCTCTGTTACCCACGCTCCTAAGATACTCCCAGGACCACTTCCAATCAAAAAAATCAATCCACTTTTATAATCCACCGTTTTATGCTTCATATAAGCTAACGTGGAAGAAAGTCCGGTAAAAATCATCGTAAAAAGGGAGGTGCCCACGGCTGTCTGAGGAGAAATATAACCAAATGTAGACAGAGAGCCTAAAAAGAGCAAGGAAGGAACAATCACGATCCCTCCGCCCAATCCAATTAAACTGCCTAAGGAACTGCCCGCGATCCCTATCAATACTAAAACAATCCACTCCATAATCTTTCTCCTTTTTTAAAATAGCTTTGTTAAATTTCATTGTTGATCCTTAATCCCCCGGTAAAAAGGTTGATGAAAGACAAATCAGGAAAGTTCCCATTGAGATTAGTCCTTCATATGCATGATGAAAGACAAATTAGGAGGATTCCCAGTAAGATTAGTCCTTCATAAGCATGATGAAAGACAAATCAGGAGGTTTCCCAATGAGATTAGTCCTTCATACAAAATTCCGTGAGAAAAATCAACATCTTTCTATAACAGAGCCTTTAAAATAAATCCAGTTGTCTTGGAGCAAGGTCCTCATATTTTATATTTAAAAGGTCAATCATCTCTTTCGCGTTATCGGCTGCATCGCCGCCGGAATTGTTGTTAAAAAGAACATAGACATTAGCAGATTCCTTGGCTAATTGTCTAATAATATTTGCCCATTCTTCGAGCTCTTGTTGATTATAACGATAGAGGTAGCGCACCTCACGCCAATTTTCAGCCTGACGTTTTTGCCAGCCATGCACGTTTCGTCCATGGAATCTAATCAGAAGTTTTTCAGAATCAATTGCTTCTAATACGGCTGGTATGGAACCCTCACCTGATTGGGGTTCATCGCAAATACTATGTATCCATCTTTCCTCTTTCATAAAATCTAGTGTATGCTGGCGATATCTGGTTGTAAACCAAGATTGGTGCCTGAACTCGAGTGCACAAGGTAAATCACCCATTGCATTTTTACACCAACGTAAATATTCCACGTTTTCCCGCTTACAATCGAACCAGGGCGGAAACTGAAATAGGACCATTGCTAATTTGTTTGCTTCTATGTATGGTTCTAGAGACTCTTTGAAAGCCTGAAACATTTCTTGTTTGGTTGCGAATGGGGTTTCGCCACGCTTATGACCTGTCATACCCTGGTACGCTTTAATTATGAACTGGAATGAGTCTGTTGTGTCGTTGACCCACTTAACTGCATTTCTTCTTGGTTGAATCGCATAGAAAGCGGTGTCGACTTCTACGGTAGGAAAATGACCTGCATATTCTTTTAGTTTGTCTCGAGGTAAGGTGTGGTCCGGATATAGGCTATCATGATCCCCCCACCCTGTTACACCAATGTAAATCATCCTAAATCACCTCCACCTAATAATAATAGCATAACCTCATTTTCAAGCGTATTTCTGGCGACTAGTTTTATATTTCTTATCGACCTTATGAGTGACCTTATTTCCTTTTTTAACAGGTTCTTGGGCTCTCATTGACCTCATGAGTGACCGTTTCTCCTTTTTCAACAGGTTCGCGGGCTCTCATTGACCTCATGAGTGACCGTTTCTCCTTTTTATACAGGTTCTCGAGCTCTCATTGACTTTATGAGTGACCGTTTTCCTTTTTCAACAGGTTCTTTGGGCTCTCATTACCAAAAATCCGCCTGCCAGAACGACAAGCGGATCCATATTATTCGATTGAATTTTTCTGGAAGTCTTTCTCATTATCCTAATTTTATCTCAACCGCTTCTATCCGTAACGCTTGCCCTGTGGTACCTGCAACTTCTCCATTTTTCTTCCAATCTGTCCAGCCAATATTTTGCACATGAACTCTGTATAAAATAGTAAGTTGGTCACTATTTATTCTTATTGCCTCTAAACGTAATCCTTCGCCTATCGTTCCAAAGACTTCACCGTTTGTTCTAACAGTTGTCCACCCTTTATTTTCAACGTGGCCTTCCATCACTAACTGCGCATCCGTATTTTCTAATCTTACTGTTAATGCCTCAAGCCTTAAAGACTTTCCTGTAGTTCCCGCTGTTTCTCCGTTTCTCTTAGGTCCTTGCCACCCGATGTTCTCGATATGTGCTTCATACACAACAGAGGGTGCACGCGTTACTGCTGGCACCGGTGCTAGTGCTGGTGCTGGTGCTGCTTTCCTAGTCAAACCGTAAAATTGAGCCAATCCATTGACGATACCTTGGGCACATCTTCTTCGGTATTCATCTGATTTTAGTAATGCTAAATCTTGATTATTGGTCATAAACCCACATTCAATTAAAAGTGCGTCCATGTTAGTTTCACGTAAGATAGCAAAATCAGCACGTTTCACCCCACGATTAACCATACCTGTAATGCTAACAGTTTGGTCGTGAATCATTCTTGCCAAGTTATTTGTACTTGTAGGTGTATTTAAGTAGATATAGGTTTCGATTCCTCTTGCCGAGGCAGCGCCTGCATTCGCATGGATACTTACTAGACAATTTACTTGTAGTCGATTTGCTAATGCCGCACGCGCATCTAGACTCGTATCAATTCCATCGTTCAAATCGTGAGATAAAAATACTTCTACTCCATTATACTGCGAAAGAATATCGGCCACATGAAGGGCTGTTGCCTTATTAAATTCAAATTCGCGCATACTTCCAACTGGGGCACGTTTCCCAGACGTGTTAATGTCATGGCCAGGATCTAACATAATTTTCACCATTATTATCATCTCCCTTACTATAGTAAATGAACTAATATTCACTTTTGTATAGGTCGAAAGGGCAAAAATTTCGTGGAACAGCAAGAAGGAGACAAACGATTAGTTTGTCTCCTCAGGCTGTCGAGAAAATCTCGACAGCTATTATTTTTTGTAATTACTTTAATGATTCACCGCGTTAATATGCTATAATATACATATAAATAACAGGACGGTGGATAGAATGTATAAGCCAAAAAGAGAAATACAAAACGAAGCTGAATTTGTTTTTATTGATGATTTAGTACCGCAAGATCACCTATTAAGGAAGGTGGACAAGTATATTGATTTTTCTTTTATTGGTGAGAAGGTCCGTCCTTTTTATTCAGAAAATAACGGGCGTCCTTCGGACCCTATACAGCTCTTTAAGATGATGTTTATCGGATATTTTTATGGCATTCGTTCTGAACGACAATTAGAGCGTGAAATTCAGACGAATGTGGCCTATCGATGGTTCTTAGGATTAAAGCTAAACGATACAGTTCCCCATCATTCCACCATTAGTTGGAATCGGCGAACCCGTTTTAAAGATACAAATATATTTCAGGAAATTTTTGATGAGATTGTCTTCAAAGCAATTAACCACAAGATGGTTGGAGGAAGGGTTTTATTTTCCGATTCCACACACCTTAAAGCGAATGCAAACAAACATAAATTCTCTAGAGTTGAAGTGGAAGTTGAAACACGTGAATATGTAGAAGATTTAAACAAAGCTATTGAGGAAGACAGGAGAGATCATGGAAAAAAGCCTTTAAAGGAAAAGGAGGAGGTGACCGAGAAAAAGGAAATACGACTGAGCACAACTGATCCTGAATGCGGGTTTATGTCACGAGAGAATAAACAGGAGATGTTCTGTTATCTTGATCATCGAACTACCGACATGAAGTTCAACATCATAACTGATGCGTATGTTACAGCAGGAAATGTTCACGATTCTGTCCCCTATCTTTCACGGTTAGACCGTCAGGTCGAACGTTTTGGATTTAAAGTAGAAGCTGTGGCACTTGATTCGGGTTACCTGACAAATCCGATTTGTAAGGGACTTAATGAACGCAATATTTTTGGAGTTATCGCTCACAGAAGATATCAATCAACAAAAGGGTTATTTCCTAAATGGAAGTTTACATATGACAAAGATAGAGATTTGTATGTTTGTCCAAATGGTCAGGAGTTACAATATCGTACAACTACAAGAGAAGGTTATCGGGAATATAAGTCAGATCCTAAAAAGTGTACTAACTGCCCACTCCTGCCTGAGTGTACAAAATCTCAAAATAAAACAAAAGTAGTTACCAGACATGTTTGGGAGGAACATAAGGAAAAGGTTCGACTTAACAGACTTTCAAAGTCAGGTAAAATACTATATAAATTTAGAAAAGAAAAAGTAGAGCGAAGCTTCGCAGATTCAAAAGAACTGCATGGGCTTCGCTATTGTAGGTTACGGGGATTGCAAAATGCGAGTGAGCAAGTGTTACTTACCGCAGCATGCCAAAACATGAAAAAGATTGCCACGCACTTAGCCAGGTTTGAAAAAGTGTGTGGCAATCTCCAGGTTCATTCCCCCTGTTGATTGGAGCGGAAGGTGCGAAGACTCCTGCGGGAGTACGGGGCTGGGGAGACCCCGCAGGCGCTTAAGCGCTGAGGAGGCTCCCCGGCACGCCCGCGGAAAGCGAAGCACCTGGAGCGGAAATCAACAGGCCTTTGGGCAGGCAGAAAAATAAAAATTGCCGAGAAAGATACCTTTCTCGACAATCTGAGGAGACAAACGATTAGTTTGTCTCCTCTAGTGTTAACCGATTGAACCTTCCATTTCAAACTTGATCAGGCGGTTCATTTCGACTGCGTATTCCATTGGTAATTCTTTTGTAAATGGTTCAATAAAGCCCATTACGATCATTTCAGTTGCTTCCTGTTCTGAAATACCACGGCTCATCAAGTAGAAGAGCTGTTCTTCAGAGACTTTAGAAACTTTTGCTTCGTGCTCAAGTGAAATATTATCGTTTAGGATTTCATTGTATGGAATCGTATCTGATGTAGACTGATTATCCATAATTAATGTATCACATTCAATATTTGCACGAGCGCCATCCGCTTTACGTCCGAAGTGAACAACACCACGGTAGGTTACTTTACCGCCATGTTTAGAAATTGACTTAGAAACGATCGTCGAAGATGTGTTTGGAGCTAAGTGAATCATCTTTGCTCCCGCATCCTGGTGCTGACCTTTACCGGCAATCGCGATCGATAATGTCATACCACGTGCACCTTCACCTTTTAAAATAACGGCTGGGTACTTCATCGTTAATTTAGAACCGATGTTACCATCAATCCATTCCATTGTTGCATTCGCTTCACAAACTGCACGCTTGGTTACTAAGTTGAATACATTGTTCGCCCAGTTTTGAATCGTTGTGTAACGGCAGTAAGCGTCCTTTTTAATAACAATCTCTACAACTGCACTGTGAAGTGAGTTAGTAGTATAAACTGGTGCTGTACAGCCTTCTACATAATGAACATGCGCGCCTTCATCAACAACAATTAAGGTACGCTCAAATTGTCCCATATTTTCAGAGTTAATTCGGAAATACGCTTGTAAAGGTGTATCGACTTTAACACCTGGTGGTACATAGATGAAGGACCCACCTGACCATACAGCAGAGTTTAATGCTGCAAATTTGTTATCTGTAGGCGGAATCGTTTTTCCGAAGTGCTCCCGGAAGATATCCTCATTCTCTCTTAAAGCAGAGTCAGTATCTTTAAATACGATACCTAAATCTTCAAGTTCTACCTTCATGTTATGGTAAACAACCTCTGATTCATATTGAGCAGATACACCAGCAAGGTACTTTTGCTCTGCTTCAGGAATTCCAAGTTTGTCAAATGTTGCTTTAATTTCTTCAGGGACTTCATCCCATGATTTTTCCGATTTCTCAGATGGTTTTACATAATAAGTGATTTCGTCAAAGTTTAAAGAGCCTAAATCTCCGCCCCATTGAGGCATCGGCATTTTGTAGAAATGCTCGAGTGATTTCAAACGGAAGTCAAGCATCCACTGTGGTTCGTTTTTTAACTTTGAAATTTCTTCTACAATTTCACTTGTCAAACCACGCTTTGATCGAAATATGGAAACATCCTTATCGGCAAATCCGTATTTATAATCACCGATTTCCGGCATTTTTTTCGCCATCGACCTGTTCCTCCATTCATAAACAAAAAGGGAAAACTCCCTTGTTTGTTCTATTATTGTTCCTCTTCAGTTAACCCTTTTTCCATTGCCTTCCACGCAAGCGTAGCACATTTGATTCTGGCCGGAAATTTGGAGACCCCTTGAAGTGCTTCAATATCACCAAGGTCAACATCTTCGTCATAATCTTTGCCTTGAATCATATCAGAGAAAATCTTTGAAAGCCGGATAGCTTCCTCTACTTTTTTCCCTTTTATGGCTTGTGTCATCATTGAAGCAGATGACATAGATATGGAGCAGCCTTCCCCTTCAAATCGTACATCCTTTACGATTCCATCCTCAACTTTAAAGGTTAATTGAATCCGGTCTCCGCAAGTAGGATTGTTCATATTGATGGTATGACTTCCATCCTCTAATAGACCACGGTTACGCGGTTTTTTATAATGATCCATAATAACTTGACGGTAAAGTGCATCTAAATTAGAAGACATCGCTGAAATACTCCTTTGTTTTAACAAGTCCTTCAACTAGCTTATCAATATCGTCTTCTGTGTTGTATAAATAAAAGCTTGCACGAGCAGTCGCTGACGCCTTCAGCCACTTCATTAACGGCTGGGCACAGTGATGTCCTGCACGGACAGCAATGCCCTCTGCGTCAAGAACTGTAGCAACATCATGCGGATGTACATCACTAATATTAAAGGTAACCAGACCTGCACGTTTTGCAGCGTCTAATGGCCCGTAAATCGTCATTCCAGGTACAGATGACATTTTTTCTAATGCATAGGCCGCAAGCTTATGCTCGTGTTCGGCAATATTATCTAAGCCAATTTCAATTAAAAAGTCGATTGCAGCTCCAAGACCTATGGCACCTGCAATGATTGGTGTTCCCGCTTCAAACTTCCACGGAAGCTCTTTCCATGTTGATTCTTGTAAGTGAACAAAATCAATCATTTCTCCGCCGAACTCGATTGGTTCCATTTTTTCTAACAAATGCTTTTTGCCGTATAGTACCCCTATTCCAGTAGGAGCACACATCTTATGTCCGGAAAAAGCTAAGAAGTCACAGTCTAAATCTTGAACATCAATTTTCATATGTGGCGCACTTTGCGCCCCATCGACTACCATAATCGCTCCATTTTCATGAGCAATTTTAGCAATTTCCTTAACAGGATTAATGACGCCAAGTACGTTTGAAACCTGCATTACAGAAACAATGCGGGTATTAGCTGTAACTGTTGCTTTAACATCTTCAAGTGATATGGTTCCATCTTCCTGAAGCGGGATGTACTTTAATACTGCTCCCGTCCGTTTTGCAACCTGCTGCCAAGGAATGATATTACTATGGTGCTCCATATACGTAATAACAATCTCGTCACCAGCGTTTAAGTTCGCAGCTGCATAGCTGGCCGCAACTGTATTTAAAGATGTCGTTGTCCCTCTGGTAAAAATAACTTCTTGGGTCGACTTTGCATTAATAAACTTACGAACCTTTTCCCTTGCTCCCTCGTAGGCGTCTGTTGCACGTGTTCCGAGTGTGTGAACACCACGGTGAACATTGGAATTGATTTCTTTATAATATCTTTCCACTGTCTCAATGACCTGGATTGGTTTCTGAGATGTAGCTGAACTATCAAGATAAACAAGTGGGTTTCCATTTACTTCTTGATCTAAAATAGGGAATTGACGACGAATATCAAGGACATTCATTATCGTACTTTCCTTTCAATTACTGCAGTTAACTGCTTTTTAACTCCTTCGATTGGAAGCTGGTTTACTACAGGTGCAAGGAAACCATGAATGACCAAGCGTTCTGCTTCTTTTTTCGGAATTCCACGGCTCATTAGATAATAAAGCTGAACAGGATCAACACGTCCAACCGATGCAGCATGACCCGCTGTTACATCATCTTCATCGATAAGAAGAATTGGGTTGGCATCTCCACGTGCTTTTTCACTAAGCATAAGCACACGGGATTCCTGTTCTGCATTCGATTTTGATGCGCCATGTAAAATATGACCAATTCCATTAAAAATGGAAGAAGCACTATCCTTCATAACTCCATGCTTTAAAATATAACCTTCAGTGTTTTTACCATAATGAACAACCTTTGTTGTAAAGTTTTGTGTTTGTTCGCCACGTCCTACAACTACTGTTTTGGTGTCACCATAGGCACCATCACCCATAAGGTTTGTTGTATTTTCTGAGATGGTATTTCCTTCATTCATTAATCCAAGGGCCCATTCAATTCGAGCGTCTCTGCCTGCAGATCCACGACGATTCACGTAGGTTGTAATGCCCTTCGCAAGAGTATCAACAGCACCATACTGAACTTTGGCACCAGCTTTTGCGATGACTTCTGTCACAATATTAAAAACACCATTTGCAGATTCAAGTGTTGACAAATAGTTTTCTACATATGTTACAGAACTATTATCATCTGCAACCACAATGACATGATTGAAAAGGTTTGTATTAGCATCATCATGTAAGTAAATAGAATGGATAGGCTCTTTTATTTCAACATTTTTAGGAATGTATAAGAACGCTCCACCATTAACCAGCGCTGCATGTAAAGCAATCAAGCGATGTTCATCAATCTTAACTGCTTCTGTTAGAAAGTATTTCTGTACCAGTTCGCTATGTTCACGAATGGCCGTAAAGATATCTGTGAAAATAACCCCTTGCCCTTTTAATTCCTCTGCTAAAGAAATATAGGCAGGTGTCATATTCCGCTGAATATATAAATTTTTAGCCGCAGCTTCATCACCGATTAACGCTTGTACTTCTTCTGGAAGTTCAGCAAGTGATGTATAGCTGCTACTTTTTACAGTATGCGTTTCAAATTGAGTGAAATTCCACTTATCGATTTTTGTTTTATCAGGTCTTGGCATTGGCAGAGTTTCGCTCAATTCAAATGCTTTTAGACGAAATTCTTCCATCCACGCAGGCTCGTTCATTTCTGTTGAAAAAGAACGAACAAAATCTTTATCAAATGATAAATTCGTTTCTGTTGTCATGATTATCCTCCTAACGCTAACTTCTACGCTTCTTGCCCAACTGTTTCATCTTCAATTCCAAGCTCTTGCTTGATCCAGTCATATCCTTCTGCTTCTAAGCGTTGTGCAAGTTCTGGTCCGCCTGATTTTACAACACGGCCCTGCATCATAACGTGCACATAGTCAGGAGTGATATAATTTAAAAGTCGTTGATAGTGAGTAATGACTAAACAGCCAAAATCTTCTCCACGCATTTGGTTAATACCTTTTGAAACAACCTTTAGCGCATCAATATCCAATCCAGAGTCAATTTCATCTAAAATTGCGATTTTAGGTTCAAGCATCATTAATTGTAGGATTTCATTACGTTTTTTCTCTCCGCCAGAAAATCCTTCATTTAAATAACGCTGTGCCATATCAAGGTCCATCTCAAGGAATTCCATTTGCTTATCCATTTTACGAATGAATTTCATTAATGAAATTTCATTGCCTTCACCAAGACGGCTATTTAATGCCGAACGTAAGAAATCAGCATTTGTTACACCATTAATTTCACTCGGATATTGCATCGCTAAGAATAGTCCAGCACGTGCGCGCTCATCTACTTCCATTTCAAGTACGTTTTGATCATCCAACATAATCGAACCGCTTGTTACTTCATATTTTGGATGACCCATGATAGCAGATGATAAAGTGGATTTACCTGTACCATTTGGACCCATGATTGCGTGAATTTCTCCACCTTTTATTTCAAGGTTTACACCTTTTAAAATTTCTTTTCCATCAATTTCTACATGTAAATCTTTGATCGTTAATGTTGACCCAGCCATATATATACCTCCGCAAAGATAATTTTGTATCTTGTAGCCTAAAAACACTTGGCCGCAAAATTCATTCTCACTTTATTCTCATTACAATCTTATAACAAATAGTATCTGTTAGCAACTCATAAACAGTATTAACAATTAAGAACAGCGAAAGAATTTTTATTTTCACTAAATACAAACCAAATGAGAATGAATAGGTCGACAAGATGTGTTTGTACTATAATAAATTCGGAATTTTGTAACTTGTGAACGTTTTATGTATTCACATACGAATAAAATCATATCGTATTTATCTCTATTTTGCCAAGATATGAGCATTATTATTTCCTGCCTATTTTTACCTAATCTCTACTATCATGTGAAATTTAAATGGACGAAAAGCCAGTGAGTTTACTTCACTGGCTTTTCATTTTTCTTCCATATAATATTTCTTATTCAGAAACTGGAACAACTGCACCTTTGTATTTTTCTAGGATGAAGTCTTGAATTTCTTTCGAACGTAGAACTTCTACTAGTGTTTTGATTGCTTCTTTGTTTTCATCACCTTTACGAACAGCGATTATGTTAACATATGGTGACTCACTGTTTTCAATCGCAATGGAATCTTCTAATGGATTAAGACCCGCGTCGATAGCATAGTTTGAGTTGATTAACACGGCGTCGCCTTCACCATTGTTGTAAATCTGTGGTAATAATGCAGCTTCATAATTTGTATCAAACTTAAGATTCTTTTTATTTTCAACTACATCTTCAGTAGTTGCAGTTGTTTTATCAATACCTTCTTTTAATTTAATTAATCCTTCTGCCTCTAAAAGGGAAAGAAGACGCCCGTGGTCCGCTACAGAGTTACTCATGATTAATTGTGCACCATCAGGTAATTCACTTAAATCCTTGTATTTCTTAGAGTAAACTCCGATTGGCTCAATGTGGATACCACCCGCATTTTCAAAGTCATAACCATTTTCTTTAATTTGAGCTGTTAAATAAGGAATGTGTTGGAAATAGTTAGCGTCAAGTTCTTTAGATTCTAATGCCTTGTTTGGCAGTACATAATCTTGGAAAGTTTCAATCTTTAATTCAATACCCTTTTCTTCTAAAAGCGGACTTGCTTCTTCTAAGATTTCTGCGTGTGGAACGTTAGAAGCCCCTACCACTAATTCTGTTGTTTCTGCTTTTTCGCTTCCTCCATCAGACTTTTCCTCTGATGTACCGCAAGCTGCTAATAATAATACGAATGATAATGCTAATACTAAACTGAATAATTTTTTCATGTTGACCTCTCCTTTATCTTTTATCTAATTTTGAAGTGATAATATCACCGATAAACTGAATAACAAATACAATGATTAGAATAATGATCGTCGCGATTAATGTTACATCATTCTGATTTCGTTGGAAGCCTTCTAGGTATGCTAAGTTTCCTAAACCTCCTGCACCAATAACACCTGCCATAGCCGTATAACCTACTAGGGCAATCGCTGTAACTGTAATACCTGATACTAAGGCTGGCATCGATTCGGGAAGTAAAACCTTCCAGATAATCGTGCCCGTTGTAGCCCCCATGGATTTAGCTGCTTCGATTACACCTTTATCTATTTCCCTAAGACCAATTTCAACCATTCTTGCATAAAATGGCGCAGCACCAATGATTAATGCCGGAAGAGCTGCATTTTCACCAATCATGGATTTAACAAGGAACATAGTAAATGGTATTAGTAATACAATTAAGATAATAAAGGGAATGGAGCGGAAAATATTAACAATTGTACTGATTACGATGTTCACTGGCCGGTTTTCCCAGATGTTCCCTTTAGAAGTTAAGAAGAGTAACATTCCAAGTAAAATACCTAAAATAAATGTTGCGACTACTGAAATCCCTGTCATATATAAAGTTTGAAGAGTAGCCTCCCACATTTCTTCCCAATCAATATCCTGAAAGTAACGTTCTTCATTCATTCGTAACCACCTCCACTCCAACCTGTTGAGAACGGATGTAGTCTATTGCTTTATCGACTTCCGTATCATGACCATCTAAATGAATAAACAGTGACCCATAGGATCCACTTTGAGTCTGAGAAATTTTCCCCTGTAGGATATTAACAGTGACGTTATTATTTCGAATTAAATTCGTAATAATTGGCTGCTCTGCTGCTTCACCAATAAACGTTAATTGAACAACCCGTCCAGTCTTACAGTGCTCTAACAAATGCTCAGCGGTTTCTTTTGTTTCTTCTGGTTCAGTAACCTGTTTAACAAAACGCTTCGTAATCTTCTGCTGCGGGTTTTTAAATACATCTAACACCTGTCCAAGCTCAACAATTCTTCCACTTTCCATGACCGCTACCCGATGACAGATTTTCCGAATGACATGCATTTCATGTGTAATCAATACAATCGTTAATCCTAGCCTTTTATTGATATCGACTAATAAATCTAAGATAGAATCGGTGGTTTGTGGATCTAGGGCTGAAGTTGCTTCATCACATAGAAGTACTTTTGGATTGTTTGCCAAGGCCCGTGCAATTCCGACACGTTGTTTTTGACCGCCGCTAAGCTGAGATGGGTAAGCATTCTCTCGACCTTCAAGCCCAACTAATTTAATTAATTCATTTACTCTTTTTTGTCTTTCTGTTGCACCTACGCCAGCTATCTCCAAAGGAAACGAGATGTTCTCGCTAACTGTTCTTGACCAAAGCAGATTAAAATGCTGGAAGATCATACTTATTTCCTGGCGTGCTTTTCGAAGCTCACTGCCTCTAATTTTTGAAATAACACGACCAGCAACAGTAACAGATCCTTCTGTCGGAAGCTCTAGTCCATTAAGCATTCGAATTAGGGTACTTTTCCCCGCACCACTATATCCGATTACCCCAAAGATTTCCCCTTCTTTTATTTCTAAATTAACATCATCGACTGCCTTCAGCTGCCCCTGCTTAGAAGGGAAAACCTTGCGGACATCTTTTATAGAAATCATTACATCACCTTCTTTTTATCCAATAAAATTCGTGTTTTAAATATAACTGTTCAAATATAGGGTTTGACTGTCTTTAACAAAACATTCTTATATTAGAAAAATTAAAAAGCCTTTCTGCATAGGGCAGAAAGGCATCATAAATAAAGACCTTTCTCCCATCTTCCAAAGCATCCGCTTTGTGTGAATTGGCACCATTTCAATATTACTATTGACGGTTGCCGGGCTTCATCGGGCACATCCCTCCACCACTCTTGATAAGAGTTACAGCAAGCTATATTCTATTTTCGTTCATAAATTTAATGAATTATTTTGGTACGAAAGTTATCTTAACATGGATAAAAAGTGGTGTCAACGAAATTATCTACAAATTTCGAATAAACTCTTATTAGGCTTTTACTTTTAAAGAAGTAACACCTGTGGCAGTCTCAATCGCTTCTTCTAGGTCTTCAATTAGATCCTCTACATTCTCAATTCCAATGGAAAGTCGAATTAAATCCTCAGAAACCCCAGCTGCCTTTAGTCCTTCCGCATCAAGCTGCTGATGAGTCGTGCTGGCAGGGTGAATAATTAAGCTTTTTGCATCTCCAACATTCGCTACATGGGCGAAAAGTGTAATCGAATCAATTAATTTTGCTCCTGCTTCTCTCCCGCCTTTGATACCAAAAACAATCATCGAACCGGCACCTTTAGGCAAATACTTGCTGGCAAGTTCATAATCAGGATGAGAAGAGTGACCAGGATAGGAAACCCACTCTACGGCCGGATGCTTTACTAAATACTCAACTACTTCCTTCGTATTGGCAATATGCTCTTTCATCCGAACATGAAGTGTTTCTAGTCCGAGTGTAAATTGAAAAGCGTTTTGCGGACTTAGTGAAGGTCCTAAATCACGTAAAAGCTGTACACGTGCTTTAACAATATAGGCAGCAGCACCTAGTGCTTCTGCATAAACAAGGTCATGATAGCTTGCATCGGGAGTTGTAAAACCTGGGAATTTTGGTGAATTCCAGTCAAACTTACCGCCGTCTACAATAATTCCTCCCGTTGTTGTACCATTACCTAAAAGCCATTTCGTTGCTGAATGAATAACAATATCAGCACCATATTCTATTGGTCTGCAAAGGTATGGTGTTGCGAAAGTATTATCAATAATTAATGGAACTCCTGCCGCATGGGCAATGTCCGCAACTTTTTCAATATCAAGGATTCTTAAAGACGGATTACCAATTGTTTCGGCAAACACCGCTTTTGTTTTTTCATTGATAGCGGCACGGAAATTTTCTGGGTCTTCAGGGTCTACAAACCTAACTTTTATTCCATATTTCGGAAGTGTAATAGCAAATAAATTGTATGTTCCACCATATAAAGTGGAGGCTGAGACGATTTCATCTCCTGCTTCTGCAATATTTAAGATTGCCAGGGTAATCGCAGCCATTCCGCTTGCTACTGCCAGGGCCCCAACTCCCCCCTCCAATAATGCAACTCTTTCTTCGAAAACAGTTGTTGTCGGGTTGTGGATTCGTGTATATATGTATCCGCTCTCTTTCAAAGCAAATAGATTGGCAGCATGTTCGGTATTTTTAAATTGATAGGCATTATTTTGATAGATTGGAACAGCGCGTGCTCCTGTAACTGGATCTGGAGCTAGCCCCCCATGAACACTCAACGTCTCAAAACGATAATTTTTTTGATTTTCCCCCATACTAAACACTCCTTATCTGTTATGAAATAAATTCTTTATACAGGTCCTCTGGTTTGGTTAAATAAAAGATTGATTCGATAAGTAAAATTGTACGGAATGGAGCTTTTACTTTTAGCTGTCCATCTTTAATAAGAATTCTTAACTTTTCTTTCCCTTCAAGCAGACGATAAATGGAATCCCGATGACCATTGATCTCGTAAGTGACAGAGGTATCGCTTTTATCACTGTGTAAAAAAACCTCGCCACGTTGAAAGATGAGGAAATCCTCTTGACCTTCACAAATCAGCTTTATTTTTAGTTCATCAACTTTTTCAATCAACTTGAGAATATGACCGCGTTTCTTGATAGCCGTAAGGAAAATCCGCATCATTTCTTTCATTTTCTATCACTCCGATTCCACTCCATTCTGTTATATATTCAAGTTAATGGATTGGAATACCTTTAAAATTTCATCGACAAATTTCTACTTTTGCTCACAAAAAAACAGACGCTTTTGCATCTGTTTTTATACTAACGTTTGTTTAATTTTTTCAAATAAGAAAGGAACAGAGTTGAATGCATAAATCATCTCAACTATTTCTCCATCCTTTATAAGAAGCAAGCAGGGAACACTTTCAATTTGAAATTTTTCTGCAAGCTCAGGGTAAAAATTCAGATTCATTTTCCCTATTTTCACATCAACCATATTTTCAATGACCTGGAGCATCCTTGATGCTACCTGACAAGTTCCGCATAAAGGTGTATAGAAGTAAATGAGTCCGGATGAATGACTATTTAAGAATGATGATACCTCATCTAGGTTCCATTCGTTCATTTTTTTAACCCATTTCTAAAAATTCAGAATGAACATCGATGTTTGCACCCAAAAGGACAGTGGCAAGATGGTACACTGGTGCAGTGGCTACTTCACGGTACATCCGGTCTATATAAATATGTTCTGCTTGTGGAAATTCCCTTTTCAATTGTTTGCGAAGCTTCTCACCTGCATCATCAGCATCGACGAGGATGTACACCTCTTTATCTTCAAGGGTATCAATTAATTCATCCAATTTCGCCATGCTGATTGTTCCATTTGTACAGACAATCTCCATTGGCTCCTTAAGGATACTTTTTACCTTTTTCTTATCTGATTTTCCTTCAACAATCAGAACTTTATCACCATACGTGTCATTCATCATTCATCACCTATACGAAAGAGAGTTATTTGTTTGATGTTAACATATTCAACAGATTTAATAATGTGTGAATATGTTAACTATACCACGATTTTCTTTTTTAATAATAGGTGTTTGCTTTGATTGCCTAACACCAGCCACCATCATCACAATCTGTATATTTTGCATCAGGCTGTTCCGTAACTGTTACATTTTGAAAAATCTTTCGCTGTTCTACCTCAAATCGTTGATCTAACTGAAAAGTCATGTCCCCTGGTAACTGTATTTTTCCAATGGAAGTGTTATCAAGAAACAATTCCATTTCACCATTTTTCATTTTTCCAATTACTCGATCTGTCACATCAACTTTTTGCTGCTTCAATGTCATACCAAGAGCTCCTTTTAAGTAAAGTTTATTCTAGTATCCCCTGGATTTAGAATATACAAGGTGCGAATTTTTCCCATATAAAAAACACCTTGTAAAAACAAGGTGTTACGAAAAATTAGTCTTCTTTAATCATTTCTTCATATTGTTCTGCAGTCATTAGCTTGTCCATTTCACTGCTATTAGCAGGCTCAATGACAATCATCCATGCTTTTTCATATGGAGATTCGTTTACGAATTCAGGGCTGTCACTTAAATCTTCGTTGACAGCAACAACCTTGCCGCTTAATGGCGCATATAATTCTGAAACAGTTTTTACGGATTCAACGCTGCCAAAAGGCTCATCTGCAGTCACTTCGTCACCAACTTCAGGAAGTTCAACGAAAACGATATCACCTAGCTCAGATTGAGCAAAGTGAGTGATTCCTACGCGAACAGTTTCTCCTTCAACCTTTACCCACTCATGTTCTTCAGAATAACGCAATTCCTTTGGTGTAGTCATTACAAAATCCCTCCATTATTTTCTAGAATTGTTTAATAACATTGATTGGTACCGATAACTTTTTGAAAAGTAATGATAATGGTTACAGCCACATTTTCTCATACTCTTCTTCTTTAAAGCCAACAGTCACTTTTACTCCATCCGTTACTAATGGTCTTTTGATTAACATCCCATCTGAGGCTAACAGATCTAGCAGCTCATCTTCAGAAGCAGTGGATACTTTTTCCTTAATACCCAGTTCACGATACTTTTGCCCGCTTGTATTAAAGAACTTCTTTAACTCAAGATTGCTCTTTTCGTAGATATCGTGAAGTTCAGCGCGATTTGGTGGAGTTTCAACAATATGTATTGCATTGTAGGAAAGATGATGATCATCTAGCCATTTCTTTGCATTTCGGCATGTCCCGCATTTAGGATACCAGTAAAAAGTAAGCGACATCTGTCCACCCTCCTCTAAAACATTCATGACATTTCTCGTCACTTTGATAGTAACATAACGGGATTAAAAGTAAAAACGCATCCGTTTAAAATTTCGACTAATTCTGCAAAAATCCTGCTAACATATAGAAAAAACTTCAGGCTCCCGCAAAATCGTCGGGAGCCTGAAGTTGATAAATTAAACGATATAGCATTCAGCTTCAATCAGAATGTCAGCAGCTTCACGTTTCTTACCAATTACATTGATTGGTGTATGACGAGTTAATTTACGTAGTGCTGATACGAGCATACGGAGAGTATCACCTTGTTCGGTTGCAACTAGTGTTTCTTTTGCATGCTGCTCTATTTCGTTGAAAGCTTCTTGACAGAATATTTGTGTATAAAGAAGTTTTTGTTTGTTTTTCTCAAGACCTGTCTTGGCGATTGCTTTTTCAGTTCTTAACAGTGCAGATTCCATTGCATAAGCATTAGAAACAATATCTGCAATATTAGATAAGATTTCTTGTTCTTTCTCTAGTGCCTTACCAAATTTTTGTGCAGCTAACCCAGCAGCCAGCAAGCCAATTTTCTTCGCATTGCTTACTAAATGTTTCTCTTGAGCAAGCGGCTCATCACCTGGCTCTTCAGGCATTAACATCATGATTTCTTCTTGGAGCGCCATGGCTTTTTGGAATAATGGAAGCTCTCCTTTGAATGCCTTTTTAATATAAGTTCCTGGTACTAGGAGACGGTTAATTTCATTTGTACCTTCAAAAATACGATTAATACGAGAGTCACGGTATGCTCTTTCAATCGTATACTCTTGCATAAAGCCGTATCCACCATGAATTTGAACACCTTCATCTACCACATAATCTAATACTTCACTACAGAAAAATTTATTAACTGAGCATTCAATTGCGTACTCAGCAATTGAATTTGCCACCAATTTAATATCCTTTTGCTCTTCAGTTGTAAGTTTTCCTTGATTTTCTTCGTACAATCCAATCGTACGATAGACAGAGCTTTCTGCTGCGTAGATTTTGGAAGCCATAGTACCAAATTTTTCTTTTGTTAAATTGAACTGGGATATCGGTGTATTAAATTGCTTACGGCCATTGGCATATTGAACTGCTAACTCAAATGCATTTTTAGATCCGCCTACACCGCCGACAGCTAACTTATAACGTCCGATGTTTAAGATATTAAACGCAATTACATGCCCTTTTCCATATTCCCCTAATAGATTTTCAACAGGAACAGGTACATCTTCTAGGATTAGAGTACGAGTTGAGGAACTCTTAATTCCCATTTTCTTCTCTTCGGCACCTGTAGAAACGCCTGGGAAGTCTCTCTCAACGATGAACGCCGTAAAGTGTTCACCATCAATTTTTGTATACACGACGAATACATCGGCAAAACCTGCGTTCGTAATCCACTGCTTTTCACCGTTAAGAATATAATGGGTACCTTCTGCATTTAATTTTGCTGTTGTTCTTGCCCCAAGAGCGTCAGATCCTGAACCTGGTTCTGTTAAAGCGTAGGCAGCAATTTTTTCACCAGAAGCAAGTGCAGGCAAATATTTTTTCTTTTGCTCTTCGTTACCGAATAAAACGATCGGAAGTGAGCCGATACCAACATGTGCTCCATAGGATAATGAGAAACCGCCGGCCTTTGACATTTTTTCAGTTACAAGCGAGGAAGTTACTTTATCTAAACCTAAACCTTCGTATTCTTCAGGAACATCTGCTGCTAATAGACCTAGATCACCCGCTTGTTTCAATAATTTTACAGTACGATCAAATTCATGGTTTTCAAGATGTTCTAACTGTGGAAGTACTTCTTTTTCTATGAAGTCTTCTGCTGTTTTAGCAATCATAAGTTGTTCTTCGTTAAAATCTTCTGGTGTTAAAATTCGGTCATAGGAAATATCATCGATTAAAAAGCTTCCGCCTTTAATAATTTTTTCAGTTTGTTGTGCCATTTAATTTTCCTCCAATTCTTTTATAGCGTAATTCCACTCCACTAAGGAATGCTTCTTCGAATAATCACCGCAGTGACAGGCGGTTTCTGCCTGTCACGAGGCACTTCGCTTTCCGCAGGCGTTCCAGGGAGCCTCCTCGACGCTAAAGCGCCTGCGGGGTCTCCCCAGCCCCGTCCTCCTGCAGGACATTGAATTTCATCCTCGAATCCGCCCACGCACGAAGAAAATGCGATAGCATTTTCGAGGAGTCTTCGTGCCTTCCGCTCCATTTAACATAGTCCTAATATTATCAATGAATTTTTAACGCCCTTTTATAAAAGCTCAAATACTCCAGCCGCGCCCATTCCGCCGCCAATACACATCGTTACTACGCCGAATTGCTGTTGACGTCGCTTTAATTCATGAATAAGGGTTAAGGTGAGTTTTGCACCTGTACATCCTAGCGGATGACCTAGCGCGATGGCGCCTCCATTTACGTTTACTATTTCTTCATCCAATCTAAGCTCACGAATGACTTGAAGGGACTGTGATGCAAAAGCTTCGTTCAATTCAAACAGGTTAATATCAGACATTTCTAATCCAGCTAATCTCACTGCCTTTGGTACGGCAACTACAGGACCAACTCCCATTATTTCCGGCGGTACACCCCCAACTGCAAATGATCGGAACTTGGCTAATGGCTTTAATCCAAGTGATTCCGCCTTTTCACGATCCATAATCAATAAGGCTGCCGCCCCATCACTTGTTTGCGAGGCGTTACCTGCAGTAACTGAACCAGTCACCGAAAATGCCGGTCGAAGTTTTGAAAGTGATTGTACGTTTGTATCTGGTCGGACTCCTTCATCTTGAGAAAATTGTATTGTTTTTTCGACAAGCTTGTTGTCTTTTCCCACTGAACGGGAGGTTGCATTAACGGGAACAATCTCGTCAACAAATTTCCCTTCCTGGATCGCTTTTGCCGCTTTCTGATGACTGCGAACGGCAAATGCGTCCTGGTCTTCACGAGTAATACCATATTTTTTTGCTACTTCTTCTGCGGTATGCCCCATGCCCATATAATACTCGGGAGCTGTTTCCGCTAATTTGATATTTGGACGAACAACATGGCCCATCATAGGAATCAGACTCATCGACTCCGCTCCACCAGCAATTGCTGTGTCGGAAGACCCAAGCATGATTCCCTGTGCTGCATAAGCGATCGCCTGAAGTCCAGATGAACAAAAGCGATTAATGGTAATGGCAGGTACTGTATGCGGAAGGCCAGCTAAGGCACCAATATTACGAGCCATGTTATTTCCCTGCTCCGCTTCTGGCATTGCACACCCAAAAACTAAATCATCAATATTTCCTTCATAATTTCCGGCACGCTTTAATGTTTCTTTTACGACCAATGCTCCCATATCATCAGGGCGAACATGTGCAAGCGTTCCTTTTTTCGCTTTACCTACCGGGGTCCGAGCCCCCGCTACGATTACCGCTTCTCTCATTTCGTTCCCTCACTTTCCTCATATAATAGCAATCTATTTGTCTAGCTTTACTTAGGAAAAATTGAACTCATTTTTCCCTTGACAAAGCGCATATGCTTTTCTGTTTAATTTCTAAGTGGCTTTCCTTTAACAAGCATGTGCTGCATACGTTGTTGTGTCTTTCCTTCTCTTATTAAGCTTAAAAATGCTTCTCTTTCTAAATCCAATAAGTATTGCTCATCTACTTCCGTACCAAATGGCACCTTTCCACCAGCAATAACATAAGCTACTTTTTTGGCGATTTTTAAATCATGCTCTGAAATATATCCAGATAAGAACATGGATTGTGCACCAAGTAAAAGTGTAGCGTAACCTGTTTCACCCACTACCGGCACCTTTTTGCGGGCTTTTTGCACATAACCCTGCTCATGTAATGCTAGAACCGCCTGCTTTGCATCGTATAATTGGTGGTCTCCGTTAATACTAATTCCATCCGCTACTCCTAAGAAATTATTCTCACGTGCTTCCGCACCAGAGGTTGATACTTTTGCCATAGCGATCGTTTCAAACACTTTATTGGCAACAGCTTGAAGGTCAAATGGAACACCATTTGGCATACCTTCTAAATGTTTAATATACAGTTCTTTGTTTCCGCCGCCGCCTGGAAGCAGTCCAACACCCACTTCAACAAGACCCATATAGGTTTCAGCAGACGCTTGAATGTGCGCTGCAGGTAAACAAACCTCAGCACCACCGCCAAGTGTCATTGCAAATGGTGCTGCAACAACTGGTTTTGCGCTGTACTTTACCTTCATCATCGCATTTTGGAACTGACGGACTACCATTTCAAGCTCATAGATATTATCATCCTGTGCTTCCATTAGCATCATGGCTAGGTTGGCACCAACACAGAAGTTCTTGCCTTGGTTTCCAATTACTAAACCTTTGTAATTCTTCTCAACCTCGTCAATTGCAAAGTTAAGCATCTGAATAATATCAAGACCGATAGCATTGTTCGGAGAATGGAATTCTAAGAGAGCGACCCCATCACCTAAATCAATTAAACTGGCACCGCCATTCTTTTTAATTACACCTTTTTGTTTCTTTATTTTTTTCAAGTCAATTGCTTTTGGATTACTTTCAACTAAGCGGTATTCACCATTTTTATAAAAGAATTTTTCGCCATTTTCCTCTAGATAGAAAGATGTATGCCCCTTCGTAAGCATTTCTGATATCCAAATAGGGATTTCAAGCCCATTTTCCCTCATCTTTGCAACTGACTTTTCTAATCCAATTGCATCCCAGGTTTCAAATGGACCCATTTCCCAGCCAAAGCCCCATTTCATGGCCCGGTCAATGTCGACCACTGTGTCAGCAATTTCACCCAAAAGCTGTGCAGAGTATACAAGCACTGGACTGAAGATGTTCCACAGCAACTCACCTGCGCGGTCATTTGCATATACAAGCGCTTTCAATTTACTCGCAGTGCCTTTTTCCTGCTTGCTCATTTCTGTTGCGGCAGTTGAAAGCTTCTTACGAGGAATATATTCTAAAGTACCTGGGTCAAGTTCAAGGATTTCTTTCCCTTTCTTCAAGTAGAAGCCTTGACCAGATTTACTACCGAGCCAGCCTTTTTCAAGCATGGTTTTCATAAATGAAGGGACTTCAAATACTTCCTTTTCCTTTCCGGTTACTTTTTCATGTACATTACTAGCTACATGTGCAAAGGTATCTAAGCCAACTACATCTAACGTACGGAAAGTTGCACTTGAAGGGCGACCGATCAATGGACCAGTAACAGAATCAACTTCCCCAACACTATAACCGCCATTTAGCATTTCTTGAACTGTAATAAGGAGACCATAGGTTCCAATCCGGTTAGCGATAAAGTTCGGTGTATCTTTTGCAAGAACAACACCTTTTCCTAAAACATCTTCACCAAACGTTTTCATGAATGAAACAACTTCTTGGCTCGTATACTGTGTAGGAATCACTTCAAGTAATTTTAAGTATCTTGGCGGGTTAAAGAAGTGGGTACCAAGGAAATGCTTCTTAAAATCCTCTGTTCTTCCTTCTGCCATCGCTTCAACAGATATCCCGGATGTATTGGAACTGATAATGCTTCCAGGTTTTCTATATTGGTCAACTTTCTCAAATACTTGTTTCTTCACACTGAGATTCTCAACGACAACCTCGATTACCCAATCCACATCTTTTAATTTCACAAGGTCGTCTTCTAAATTCCCCGCTTCAATTAACGCCAAGTTCTTTTTGACCGCTAAAGGAGCTGGTTTTTGTTTTAATAATTTTTGGATTGATTGGCTGCTGATGCGATTACGGACCTGCTTATCTTCCAATGTTAGTCCTTTTGCCTTTTCGTCGTCGGTTAACTCCCGAGGTACAATATCCAATAATAATGTCGGTATCCCGATGTTTGCTAGATGGGCGGCAATCCCCGACCCCATGACTCCTGATCCTAGGACAGCTGCTTTTTTAATAAGTTGGTTCAACATTGTCTCCCCCTTTACACACTTTGAATGAATACTCATTCATTTTTTTGTCAAAAAAAATTCACAAACGAATGAGTTCTGCTATCTATTACTATAGAATATTTCAAAAATTTGCGCAATAAATAAAAGCGGAAAATAAAAAAAATTTTTAAAAGACATTTTCCCTATCAACTTTACATAAAAAAATCAAATTGGGCATCCTATTAACGAGGTGATGATACATGGGCAAAATGAAGAAAAACCCATCTAAAAGTGGTGTAAGCGCCGCTAGCGTTCAAGGAAACGCCGGTCCTGGCGGGGAACAGTCACAAAAAGACAAAGTGAACAGTCAAAATAATCAATTTAAAAAATAAAAACACCTTGAATAAATAGCTGAGGAAATTGTAAAAGCAGGCTGAATGACAGCCTGCTTGACTTCGTTATATTAAAACTTTGCTTGATAATTTTCAATTTCCCAAGCATGAACAGCTGTACGATAACTATCCCATTCTGCTTTTTTTGCAGCTACAAACTCATCATAAACATGGTTCCCTAATGTTTTACGTCCAATCTCTCCATCTTCTAATTCCTTTACCGCAGCGGCTAGACTGCCAGGAAGGCTTTCAATACCTAGTTCACCGCGACGCTCTTCAGTCATATGGAAAATATCTTCATTGATTGGAAACGGTACTTGTAATTCTTGTTCGATGCCATCTAAACCAGCAGCTGCAATCACTGCAAAGGTTAAGTAAGGATTTGCTGACGGATCAGGACAGCGCAATTCAACACGGGTGGCCATCCCTTTTTTTGCCGGAATTCGAATTAACGCTGAACGGTTTGATGCGCTCCATGCGATATAACAAGGCGCTTCATATCCAGGTACTAAACGCTTATAAGAGTTTACAAGCGGATTGGTTACCGCCGTAAAACTTTTAACATTTTCCAGCAGTCCTGCAATAAATTGATACGCTTGATTCGATAGTTGCAAATCATCAGCAGGATCAAAAAATGCATTTTCATTTCCTTTGAAGAAAGACATGTTGACATGCATTCCGGAACCATTTATCCCAAAAACTGGTTTAGGCATGAAGGTAGCATGAAGGTTATATTTCTTCGCTATTGTTTTTACAACCCATTTATATGTAGTGGAAAGGTCCGCTGCACCTAGGGCATCTGCATACTTAAAATTAATTTCATGCTGTCCTTCAGCAACTTCATGGTGAGACGCTTCAATAACGAAACCCATCGCCTTTAACGCCCTGTATATCTCTAATCGAACACGCTCTCCAAGGTCTTTAGGTGACGGTTCAAAATAACCAGCTTTATCACTAAGTTCCTGTGTTGGATATCCGTTTTCGTCAGTCTTAAACAGGAAAAATTCAAGCTCTGGACCTACAGAAATGGTGTATCCTTTATCCGCAGCTCGTTCCACTGTTTTCTTTAATACATTTCTAGTGTCACCTTCGTACCAAGACCCATCTGGATTTTTAACCGAACATAGAAAACGTGCTTCTGAATATCCTTCTTCTACTGTCCATGGTAAAACGGAGAATGTTGTTAAATCTGGCTGTAAGTATAAATCAGATTTATTTATTGGTGAAAATCCTTTAATTGAGGAGCCATCAAACATGATTTTTCCTTCGACTACATCTTCCAATTGCTCACTTGTAACCGTTACGTGTTTCAAAATACCTTCGATATCTACAAACTGTAAGTGAAGAAGTTCAACATTTTTTTTATTTATTTCTTCTTTAATTTTTTCGATAATTGCAAATTCGTCTTTTACATTTGAAAGTATAGCCTCAGTCATGTTATTTCTCCTCCTATTTTCATGTCACTTAACCTAACATTGAATTTATTATATTGTGAATATTTAATTTTGACAACTCCTTTTTATCATTTTTTTGAATATTTTATGCATATAAAAAAGAAAGCGTTTTCTTTAAATGCAATAGAAAAAAGCCACCTCATCTGATGAAATGACTAAACATTCTATAAATATTCATTTTCTTGTATATCACTTAGATTGCCTATGCTGTTCATTTAGCAGTTTAATTTCATTAATGATTGATTTCATTTCTTCCTTAGCTTCCGGATAGAGTTCATTCCAGTGCTTCGCTAGGGTTGGCATGGACTTCGCAATATGAGTATACAGAGCCCATGCCTTTACCTTTTCTGTTGTCTCCACGTTTGATTCGCCAACCAGCAGCTCACTATACTTTTCAAGTAACGCTTGGAACTGCTCCGCAAAAACTTTCTCCATCGTAGCACACTCCATCCTTTGCAATATGGGTACATGGGCATGTTTTACATCTTTTGGTCCCAAGCTGATAGGTAAAACAACATGTTTTTCTCATCCTTATCTCATCTTGAGAATGCTTCACTGAATAGTATTTTTGAATAGGATTAAGATGGTAATTACCAAACAGATTACCCTCTGCTTCCTTAATTAAGAATTTGAAGTCACTTTGAACATTTGGGTTTTCTATTTCATTTAATTCTGTCTCATATAGCCAGAATAGATAGACGGCGATATTTTCCCACAGGATGAGTTTTGAAACCTTGAACGTTTTTTCAAAATGCTCAATAATAGGGTAGATATTGTGTGCAAAAAGGTCGCGGTAAACACCCTTCCTCCACTCATTACGGTCTTCACCATTCCATTCCTCTATAGATTGATCCTTTAGCGAAATCATCGGCAGCCAGTCTTTACCACGTTCAGCTTCCTCCATTTCAATATTATCCAAGGATAAATTCAGTTTCTTATTAGCGGTCGTCATGGCAAAAAGAGAAATAACGGCAATAAATGCATATCTCTTTATAAAAATGGAGGTTGCCGCTCTTTCGGAAGGCGAACCGATTGAATACGCTAAATTCCTCATGAAGTCGAATGCAAAAGACGTATCCAGTAGTTTTGCAACATTAAATGATAGGCCAGTTTCTAATTGGAGCCTATATTTCTGTAAAAGACTCAAATCATTTTCTGCAAGAATATTACCCATGGGACACAGCCGCCTTTTGGAGAATACGTCTTCCTTTTCCATAAGGAATACATAGCGGTGTTCCGAATAAAGGATCCAATGTTACTTCACATTCCATGCCAAATACATTTTTAACAAGATTGCGGTTGATTACATACTCTGGCCTACCTTGGTCATACACCTTCTGATCTTTTAATGCAACAATATTATGTGCATATCGGCAGGCTAGATTCAGATCATGCAGGACCATCACAACCGTTCTCTTTTTCTTTTCATTTAATTCGAATAGAAGGTCAAGAATCTCGATTTGGTGTGTCATATCCAAATAAGTGGTGGGCTCATCTAAAAGTATAACATCCGTATCCTGGGCCAACGTCATCGCAATCCAGGCACGCTGCCTCTGACCGCCTGAAAGAGAATCAACAGGTCTTTCCTTTAAATCCTCTAGCCTTGTAGCCTTTAAGGCGTCATTGACCTTTTTCTCATCTTCTTCTGACCATTGCTTTAACCATGATTGATGTGGATAGCGCCCTTGTTTAACTAGCTGCAAAACCGTCAACCCTTCTGGTGCTGTTGGTGACTGTGGCAAAATCGCCATTTTCTTTGCCACTTCTTTCGTGGAAAGCTTTGAAATTGCTTCTCCTTCCAAAATAACAGCACCAGATTTCGGCTTAAGAAGACGCGCGATTGAACGAAGGAGAGTAGACTTTCCGCAGCCATTCGCCCCAATAAAAACGGAAATTTCACCTTTAGGAATTTTTAAATTTAATTCATCAATGATGAGTGTATCCCCGTATGAAAGTGATAAATTTTTCGTTTCAATCGCATTCATCATTTGCCATCTCCTTTTTAAATCAATCAAGTTTATGTTTATTAGGCTTGTTTTTAGTATATGAATTAGACCCTATAGCGGGTTGTATTTACGTCTTATATAGTATTAATATTCTCTTCATTATTAAGTTTATAATTAATTGATAATGATTGTCAATGAGTATGAAAATCATTTTCATTTGTATTTACGACTGTGTCACAAAGTGTATTTGCGTAAAAAAAAGAGAAGCCAATTCAAAAGAAATGGCTTCTCTTATATGAAAACTAAGTATTTCTCGTCTTAAATAAAAGATAGATAAAGTATGGTGCCCCTATACTTGCCGTAAAAACCCCTGCAGGAATTTCTAATGGTGAAAATAATGTTCGCCCAACTAAATCTGCAAGCATTACCAAAATACCACCTAGGAGTGCTGATACAGGCAGCAACGCACCAAAAGCAGAACCCACTAATCTCCTGGCCATATGCGGCGCCATTAAGCCCACAAAACCGATCCCTCCAGCGAAAGCTACTGAACCCCCAACCAAGCCAGTACTTAGCAGCATTAAAACCAAGCGTTGTTTTTGCACCCGTCCACCAAGGCCTGTTGCTACTTCATCACCAAGTTCCTGAATGTTCACATTTCTTGAATAGATGAATGCAATAATAATCAGTACGATTATCCATGGAACTAGGGCACCTACATTTTTCCAAGTGGAACCGTAGACGGTACCCGTAATCCATATGTTCGCCTGGCTTGCTTGATAAATTGGACCTAACACCATCATAAAGGTAGTCAGAGCTTTCGTTAAGCTCATCAATCCTATGCCAATTAAAATTAGTCTAATAGGAGAAACCCCATTTTTCCATGCCAAAGTATAAACGAGAAATGCCACGACTGCTGCACCGATAAATGCGGCTAAGGGCAGCCAATGAATACTTACCGTTAATACATGATTTTTATCACTAAAAATAGCCAAGAAACCTACAACCGCTACCGATGCACCGCCGGTAATCCCTAAGATATCAGGGGAGGCTAGGGGGTTTCGTATCATACCTTGCAAAATCCCCCCTGCTACTGCCAATCCCATCCCCGCCATCAAGGCAACAATGATTCTTGGTAATCGGAACGATTGAATGACAAGGGCCTCCATTTCAGACCCTCCGCCAAAAAATACCTTCAATACATTTAAAGGGCTTATCTTCATTTCTCCCAACCCTGTACTTATAACAAAAACAGCTGCGGTTCCAAGTAACAATCCGATAAACACAAATAATGCTTTTTTATCAATTAAATAAGAGACCTTCCCTTGTTTGATTCTAAAGATTTTGTATTTACTCATCGCCCATTGAACCCCTTTCTAGCAATATAAATGAAAAATGGGGTTCCAATAATCGCCGTCATAACGCCGACTGGGACTTCCTGAGGCATTAAAATATATCGGGAGGCGATATCCGCTGCCAGTAAAAGCACTCCTCCTAAAAGGCCTGAAAATGGGATTACCCAGCGATGATCTATTCCCACTATAGAACGGGTAAGATGTGGAACGACAATACCAATAAATCCAATTGGTCCTGCAACAGCAACTGCACCACCTGAAAGGAGGATTACCACTATTCCAATCGTAATTTTTAATAGAGCTGTGTTTAAACCAAGACCTTTGGCTACATCCTCCCCCATGGATAAGACATTCATTTTTGTTGCAATAATCAACGAAATAATCCAGCCTCCAATTAAATAAGGAAGTACAGCTATTAAATTATTAAGGCTTCTCCCTGCCACTGATCCCGCAAGCCAAAATAATACTTGCTCCAAGGCTGCTTCATTTAGGACAAGTATTCCTTGTGTAAAAGAGGCAAATAATGCTGTCATTGCAGCACCCGCTAGAGTCAGTTTCATCGGGGTCAACCCTTCTCTTCCGACTGACCCAATTGCATAGACACTTATTGCAGCTACAGCTGCACCAAAAAAGGATAACCAAGTAAACAGTTGAAGACTTCCAACACTAAAGACGGTTACAGCTATAACAACAGCAACCCCAGCTCCGGCATTTACACCAAAGATATCCGGGGATGCTAGAGGATTTTTCGTTACTGTCTGCATTAAGACACCTGAAATCGCTAAACTTGCCCCCACCGCTGCGGCAATAAATGCACGTGGGATTCTAACAGATTGAATAACAATATGTTCATTAGAACCATTAAAATTGGTTAAGGCCTCTATAGCCATTTTCCATGTCGTATCTGTATATCCGTAGACAATACTTGCTGCCATTAAGAGAAGCAATATAATAATAGCAATAAAAAGTCCAGCCCACCTTTGGCCAGTTTGTTTTAGCAGCATATCGTTAATCCCTTCTAATCTATTTATATATAAAACGCTTGTATATCAGTATTTTCATGTATCAGTCTATTTGAATAGTGGAAAACTGTCAATGAGTTGATAATCATTTTCAATTTGGTGATTGACAGGCTAGAGAAAACGTTTTATGATAATTTTGTAAATGAAAATGATTATCATTAACAATAAGATTATTTGGGGGTTACATAAGATGAAAGGTTTTAAAAATTTATTTGCAGTCATTTCATTAATTGCTCTTTTCCTTCTTGCTGCCTGCGGTAATACGGAAGAAAAACCGGCCACACAAAATGATGATGACACTAAAACACAGGACACTAGCTATACGGTAGAACATGCAATGGGGTCCACAACATTAGATAAAACACCTAAAAAAGTTGTTATTTTAACCAATGAAGGTACTGAAGCTTTACTTGCACTTGGAATTAAGCCAGTTGGTGCTGTTCAATCTTGGCTTGGAGATCCGTGGTATGATCATATTAAAGAGGATATGGACGGTGTTGAAGTTGTTGGCGTTGAGAGTGAAGTGAATTTAGAAAAAATCGCTACACTTAAACCTGATTTAATTATCGGAAACAAGCTTCGTCAAGAAGCTGTTTACAGCCAATTAAGTGCAATTGCTCCTACTGTTTTTTCCGAAACCCTTAGAGGTGATTGGAAAGAAAACTTTAAACTATATGCAAAAGCTTTAAACCTAGAAGAAAAAGGGAACGAAGTACTTACTGATTTTGATAATCACGTTGCAGACTTGAAAGAGAAACTTGGTGATAAAGTAAATCAAGAAGTATCGGTTGTCCGTTTTATGGCTGGAAAGTCTCGTATCTATTATACTGATTCTTTCTCTGGTATTATATTTGATCAAGTTGGTCTAAAACGCGCTTCGCAACAGGCAGAGCTTTTTACTCCTGATAACAAACTGGGTAACCTTGCTATCGAAGTTGGAAAAGAAGTTATTCCGAAAATGGACGGTGACATCCTTTTCTATTTCACATATGCTCCAAATGGTGATCAAGCAGCGCTTGATACAGCAAAAGAATGGACAAATGATCCACTTTGGAAAAATTTAAATGCCGTAAAAAATGGAAAAGCCTATGAAGTTAGTGATGCTACTTGGAATACTGCGGGCGGCGTCCTTGCTGCAAACATCATGCTTGATGATCTTGAAAAAATCATGCTAGAAAAGTAAAAGAATACTTCTCCAATAGAATAGAATAGAATGAAAAAAGAACGAGGCTGCCATGACCTCGTTCTTTTTTATCCTTATGCTGTTCTAGCGAACAAATACTACTATGCCGTTTCTATGCAAATAAAAAAACGCCAATGAGGCGTTTTTCACTTCTTATTAATCAGTTGTTGAAAACATGTATTTTTTATAATGGTATCTGATTGAGAAGATTAATCCCAACCCAAGCATATTCCCCATTAATGAACTTCCTCCATAGCTGATAAACGGTAATGGAATACCCGTAATCGGCAGTACTCCTATCGTCATCCCGATATTTTGGAAGACATGGAAGGTAATCATGCTGATAACTCCCACGCAAATGTACGTATAAAAATTGTTCTTCGTCTCCATACCAACCTTGGTAATATGATAAATCAGCAAGAAAAATAAACTTACGAGCACACTCGCACCAATAAAACCATACTCCTCGCCAACAACACTAAAGATAAAATCAGTATGGCTTTCAGGTAAATATACTTCTCTATTCCCGTACCCTTTACCACCTGTTTGTCCTGAGCCAATGGCTAAGAGTGATCGTGTCAGCTGGTACCCTGCTGAGCTTTGAAAATTATAAGGATCCAGCCAAGAGTAGATACGACTAAATTGATACTGCTTCACACCCAAATATTTTTCAAGAACTTCTGGCTTCAACAATACAAAATAAAAAATAACCGAAATAAGTGCCGTTCCAACTGAAAAGATTGGAACTAGTAATTTCCATGTAATGCCGGAAATAAAAATCATCCCTAATAGAATAGCGATAAATACGAGCGAAGTTCCTAAGTCTTGCTTAATAATTAGGATTAATGGGACCATCGTGACGATTCCAAGCTTTATTAATAGCCAAAAGTCAGAGGAGATTGTTTTAACTGGATTCTTTTGGTGATGATCCTCAATTACTTTTGCTAGGGCTACGATAATAAAGATTTTGACAAACTCTGACGGCTGAAGTGACCCGATTCCAGGGACCTTAAACCAGTTTTTTGCCCCATTGATTACAGGTGCAATGCTTTCTGGCGCTATGATTAAAAAAACCAACAACATTATTCCTACACCGTAAGCATACCAAGCCAACTTTTTTAATTGGTCGGAGTCGAGCCTAATGACGGCAGCAATAATTCCGCAGCCAATTCCATAAAAGATAATTTGCTTTATAAGGAAGTTACTGTCATATTGACCGCTTGCCTGCGCACTATAAATCGATAAGCAGCTGGCCAAAAATAATAAAAGTAAAATAAAAACAAGACTATAATCAAGTTTTGAAGTTGTATTTTTAGATGATGTCATCATTCACACTCCTTTATAACAAAGCTTCAAAAAGGAACTTGTACATTATCTCATTATATTTTTTTAATCGACAAAGTACAACGTTTAAAGTGTGAATGGGTTAAATTACTACAAAAGGAAAAGGAAGCTTCTAGATTTGGCGGCTTCCTTTTGTAAAATATTTACTTTTAATATCATCGGCCATCCAATGTAAATTATTCGGCACCTGGGGAATCCCATAGCCGATATAAAGTGGAGTGGTTACGAATCGAGGAACAATTTTCACGTATATTCTTCTATTATAATGGTGAAAGAAAAGATTGTAACTGCTTGCTTTAAATGGAAAGTTGTTAAGAATATAATGTACTGCTTTTTGAAGATAAACTCCAAAGGTTTCATTATAACTAGAGTCATCCATATCAATATTAAATTCATAAAAGCCTACCTTCGGCTTTGTCGACAAAGTAAATGTGACCCCATCTCTTTCTTCTATAGTAATCCCCTCAAACACTTCTTCAGATATGTTCTCCTTATAGTTAATATCATTTAGGCCAATAATCTGCATATGAGGATGCGCGATGGTCCCCCCAGACAATGGACCATGATTTTTGAAAAAAATGACCGATTCATAATTTCCGATTTTATCTAAATCAAGCCAATTTCTTATCGCAAACTGTAAGAGTCGATGGAGAAAGGAAAGCTCATAGGTAGATAATTCACCATGACAATCATCTGTTTCAATCAAAACCGTTTGGTAGGCATTTTCTAGAACAGGATATTTATTTTTCAAAAGTATAATTGGTCCATCCACTTCAATGAGATCGATCAACTCTTCCCGCGCACAAAAAGGGCACGGTTGCTGTTTATTTCTGATACTTTCTGGTTTCTTCACTCCGATAGATGTATTGAAATGTAGATGGTGATTTTTCAAAAGTGCAGCTCCTCTCCAAAATACTTACTTCTATTTTATGGGAGATTTCACCCCTTTTGCACTATTTTTGCCTTGGTAATACATAAAAATTTGGCTTAATACAAGCTAATTCCTAATATATGCACTCTGTTGATTGGAGCGGAAGGCACGAAGACTCCTGCGGGAGTACGGGGCTGGGGAGACCCCACAGGCGCTTTAGCGACGAGGAGGCTCCCCGGCACGCCCGCGGAAAGCGAAGTGCCTGGAGCGGAAATCAACAGACCAGTTTAGAACAGTAAAAATTTCTTGCTTATTTGTTGAAGGACGTGCATATCTTTACTATGTACAGGCTCTTATGGTGCAGAAAGAGAGGTTAAATATGTTAAGCAAATTAGAAGCACTCATATTAGGAATTATCCAAGGATTAACTGAATTTTTACCCATTAGCTCTACAGGACATTTATATTTAGGAAGGAATTTATTTGGTTTACAAGAAGCTGGTTTATTACTCGATACCATGCTTCATGTTGGTACCCTGCTCGCCGTTTTTGTCTTCTATAAGGACGAGTTTGTTAAGATTATTAAAAATCCCTTTAGCAAACTCACCTTTCTATTAATCGTCGGAACCATTCCTGCTGTCGTGATTGGTTTGCTTTTTAAAGACTATTTTGAGGAAATATCGAAGACCGGAGTTACGATTGGCTGGGAATTTTTAGTCACTGGATTATTTCTATGGATTGCTGATTCCGCAAAAAATGGCTATAAGAAAATGGATGATATTAGTTATACCGATGCCCTAATCATTGGCTCCTTTCAAGCAGCGGCTATTTTCCCTGCTATTTCTCGCTCAGGGTTCACGATTGTGGCTGCATTATGGAGGAAGCTAGATCGCGAAACGGCAGCATACTTTTCTTTTCTCTTATCTACACCTGCTATTGCGGGGGCTGTTGTGCTGCAATCATTGGATTTATTCGGAGGTGCAGGCGAGGAAATCTCTCTATCTGCGTTAATTGTTGGTATTGCCTCTTCTGCATTATTCGGATATGTTGCAGTGAAGTGGATGATTGGATTTTTAAAGAAACATTCTTTAAAACCGTTCGCTATTTATGTCTGGGTTCTAGGTTTTGCGGTGTTATTTTTTCAATTTACAGGAAAGTTCTAGCGTAAAAAATGCGGCTCGAAATTCGAGTCGCATTTTTTTATTATATTATACTATAACTGTTTCTTTTGCCATTTCTCTTGCTGCTTCGATGACTTTTTCTTTTGCCTTTGCCATAATTTCTGGTACTTGCTTTGGAAAGTGATCCATCCCTTCAGCGAACACCGTTGGCATGACTTCCATTCCTAAGAAGCCAAGTACTTTTGTTAAGAAACGATCACCGAATTCAAAGTCAACCATTGGTCCCGTTGAGTAAATACCGCCTCGCGTTTGAATATGAAGTGCTTTTCGGTTTGTGAGCAGCCCTTTTGCTCCCTCATGTGTATTAACAAATGTTTTGTTCACGATAAATAAATTATCCAGGAAAGCTTTTAAAATAGCTGGTGAACCAAAATTCCAAATTGGTGTTACAAATACATAATAATCCGCTGCAATAAAGCGGTCAGCCAGTGCATGCATAGCAGTAATTTGTATTTGCTCACCTTCGGTTAATTCATCAAAGGTCTTGCCCATGAAGGATAATTTAGCACGTGCATATAACAAATCCATATCAATTTGCGGGATATCCATATCGTATAAATGCATATGTTCTATTTCAATATCAGGCTTTTGTTGTTTAAATTCTTCTAAAAAGGCCTCACCTAGCTGCATACCTTTAGAAAGCTTTATATCATTTTTTGGGTTAACGGTAATATATAGAAGTTTTGCCATCTGATCCCCATCCCTTTTATATAAAATTTCATCTATTTCTATAGTACAACATACTTCATTGTTCACTGATGAACAAAAAGTGAAGTTTATGAATTTAGTGTGAACACTTCGATTTCACGTGAACAAAACGTGTCAATTTTAAATACAACATAACAAAACTTAACGAAACTTAACAAAACTCACACAAATCATAGTATATTTGTATTATATTTTATTTGTTGATAGAGAGGTGGCATACGGATGGATGGAAAGGCTTACACACCTGATGAGGTGGCTCAACTATTCCAAATCTCAAAACATACGGTTTATGAACTGATTAAGCGAGGTGAATTACAAGCCTTTAAGGTCGGCAACAAAATGAGAATCGAGCAGTCAGAGATTGAAAGATATAAAGAAAGTACAAAAGCCCCTGTGAAAAAAATACAGGTTGAGCAGATGGATACACATGCTTCATTACCAATCCGGCTATCCGGCAGTCATGACTTTCTTGTAGAGCATTTTGTAAAACAAACCTCAAAAGATTTACAGCAGCAAATCCAGCCCACTTACATAGGCAGTCTTGAAGGATTGATGATGCTGTACCGTGGTCAATCAGATATCGCAGCAATCCATCTCTTAGATCCGGCTTCACAGGAATACAATTTACCTTTTATTCATCAGCTCTTTGTACATGAGTCTATCTCGGTTGTTCGATTTGTCTCAAGGGAGCAAGGCTTTATCGTAGGAAAGGGAAATCCAAAAGGTATCTATGACTTTAATGACCTGGTTCAAAAAAATGTTCAGTTTGTTAATCGTCAAAAAGGCGCTGGGACTAGATTTCTTTTTGATTCAATGCTGTCAAAGAACGGGATTGCCCCCACAGAAATAAATGGTTATTCAACGGAAGAATGGAACCACTTATCGACAGCCTCTTATATAAGCAGAGGAATGGCAGACGTTGCGTTTGGAATTCAATCTGCCGCAAGCCATTTAGGACTCGATTTCATACCTGTTGCTAAGGAACAGTTTGATCTTGTGTTCCGTTTTACCAATGAAAACAAACAGAAACTTACAGATCTCATACATTATCTTCAGTCCCCTGGATTTAAAAGCAGCTTAACCGATTTAGAAGGATATGATATTCAAGATTTAGGTACTATCATCTATCAAACTAGTAAACTGGAGGAAACAAAATGTTAAGTAAACGTTTGCTTGCTACACTATTTGTATTCATGCTCCTTTTCCTAGCAGCTTGTGGTACTACCAACACTGACCAAGCTGATGCAAAAGAGAAAAAGGCAGAACCAACTGATTTAATTTTAGCGACTACTACTAGTACACAGGACAGCGGCTTATTAAATGTTTTACTTCCAATCTTTGAAGAAGAAAACAATGTAAAAGTAAAAACAATTGCAGTTGGTACAGGACAAGCATTAGAAATGGGCACAAAAGGTGAAGCTGATGTCCTTTTAGTTCATGCTCCTAAATCGGAGGAAGAACTAGTTACAAGCGGTGACGCAATTAATCGTAAACGAGTGATGTACAATGATTTTATTTTAGTCGGGCCCAAAGATAACCCAGCGAGTGTAAACGGCGAGGACATTAACGCAGCATTCAAAACAATCTCTGAGAGTAAAGCCAATTTTGTAACTCGTGGCGATGATTCTGGTACACATAAAAAAGAACTAGGAATATGGACAGCAGTGAATATCCAGCCTGCTGGCGACACTTATATTTCAACTGGTCAAGGTATGGGTGCTTCATTACAAATTGCTAATGAGAAGAATGGTTATATTTTGACTGACCGTGCCACATGGTTAGCACAAGAAAAGAATTTAACAAATCTCCAAATCGTTGTTGAGGGCGGCAAAGACTTAAAGAATATTTACCATGTAATGCAGGTAAATCCGGAAAAACACGATATGGTTAACAGTAAGGACGCCGAAAAATTTGTAGACTTTATGGTTAGTAGTGAAACTCAGGATGTTATTGAAAGCTTTGGTAAGAAAGATTACGGACAATCATTATTCTTTAAATACACTGAATAGGACAAACGAAAGGGTGCAATGGTATGGAACTGATTATTGATGGCTTCAGAAAAGCGATAGAGATGATTCTCACTGGCGATCGAGAGATTTTCGAAATCACTTGGCTGACTCTAAGAGTTTGTTTTATGGCCATCTTTATTAGTTCCCTTATTGGTTTGCCTCTTGGGATGTTACTTGGGCTGACCCGATTTAAAGGCAGAAAAATCATCCTTACATTCATCAATATCGGTATGGGGCTTCCCCCCGTGGTGGCCGGATTATGGATTTCCATGCTTTTATGGCGCTCTGGTCCTCTTGGTCATTTACAGTTGCTGTATTCCCCAACAGCAATCGTCATGGCACAAGTGCTGGTTTCATTACCAATCGTAACAGGTTTAACGAGCTCCGCCTTTCAACAAATCAATGAAAAAATGCTTTTACAAATAAAAGCTTTGGGTGCAACCAAGATACAAACCATCCTGATTCTCTTAAAACAAACCAAAATTGCCATTGTCGCAAGCGTAATGGCAGGATTCGGCCGGGTAATCGCTGAGGTTGGTGCTGCAATGATGGTAGGTGGAAATATTCAAGGCGATACGCGTATTTTAACCACTTCGATTGTAATGGAAGTTTCAAAGGGAAATTTCGATGTAGCCCTTGCGATTTCCTTCATATTATTGACGGTTGCTTTATTGATAACAGCGGCCTTAACACTTCTGCAGCAAAGGAAGCGAGTATCATGAATCCATTGATTGAGCTTAAAAACATTACCTATCAAGCCCATAATAGAAACATCCTCTCCATCCCTGATTTTCAGATTCAAGATGGTGATTTCGTTGGAATCATAGGGCCAAATGGTGCAGGGAAAAGTACATTGCTAAAAGTAATGGCTTTGCTTGACAGCCCAAATCGTGGTGAAATTCTCTACCGCGGGCAGGAAATAGCTAATGGAATACCCTCCCTTGACCTGCGGAGAAAATTCTCAGTTGCCTTGCAGCAATCACTACTTTTAGAAGGTACTGTTTTTCAAAATATTGCGATTGGCTTAAAGCTAAGAAAAGTACCAAAATCAGTAATCAAAGAGAGAGTAAATGTTTGGATGGAGCAGTTTCAAATCAGCCATCTTGCGAAAAAAAATGCCCATTTCCTTTCAGGCGGTGAGGCACAACGGGTCAACCTCGCACGTGCCATGATTGTTGAACCAGAAATTCTTTTTCTTGATGAACCCTTTTCGGCATTGGACTTTCCAACCAAAATAAAATTGATGGATGATTTTAAAGCGATTATCAATAGTGCGGAAACGACCACCGTTTTCGTAAGTCATGATTTGATGGAAATCAATTATCTAACGAATCACCTTGCAATTATTGTGAATGGTGAAGTAAAGCAATATGGACCTACTCAAAGGGTTTTAGAACATCCCAATTCGGCCACTTCTCCCTTTCTTAATGAATGGAAGAAGTTTTATCCAATGAGCTTCAAACAGGAAAAGCCGCTATCCCTAATGAGATAGCGGCCGCTTTGTCTAGCTTCAGCTTAGGCGCTTCCGCTTTTTTTAATCATCTTCTACCGGAAACCATAAAATGATGCTTGTACCCTTATTAATTCGGCTTTTTACTATAATCATTCCTTTATGAGCTTCCATTAAGGCTTTCACAATCGAAAGGCCAATTCCAGCGCCTCCTGTTTTTCGATCACGCGACTTATCACCACGGTAAAAGCGTTCAAAAATATGGGGAATATCATCCTCCGCCATACCAGAACCTTCATCCTCTATTTTAAAACCAACGCATCCTTCTTTTTCAGTTAATATAGATATCGTTACATTCTTTCCTTCTGGCGTATACTTTAGGGCATTGTTTAGTACATTAGAGAGAATTTGCATTAAGCGGTCTTTATCAGCTGGGAAAATGAGCTCTTGATCAGGCTCTTCGATATGAAGATGCACACCCTTCTGCTTAAACAGTGGTACAAACATTTCCCATAATGCGGCTAGTACACCGCCAGCCTCTACTTCTACTTTTTCCAATTTAATTTGTGGATTTTCGGCAGCAAGCAGCTTTTCAAGTTCATTCACTAGCCTTACTAGTCGCATCAGCTCTTCATGACTGGATTGTAATCGTGCTGGTGTGGGCTCCCATATTCCATCCTGGTAGGCTTCAATTTGACTTCTTAAAGTAGCCAGTGGTGTCCGGAGTTCATGGGCTAAATCACCCGTAAATTGTTTTCTTAACATTTCCCCCTTTGCCAATGATTCTGCTAGATTATTAAAGGAAATCGCTAGCTGCTTTACCTCTGTAGGTAACCCAGTCAGAGGAATTCGGATAGAAAGATTATGCTGCTGGAGCTCATTTGCGGCAAAGGAAACTTTATTTAATCCAGAGATTAATTTTTTTGAAAATAACATACTAAATAGAATCGATAACAGTATCGTCAAACAAACGGCCGCATAAATGTATAACTGAATCGTTTGTAAAAAATTATACTCATCATCAATTAAGCCTATTGGGTAAATGACTACTAATTTACCAATCACTTTATTATTTGCTCTCAGCGTATAGGAAGCAGAATGCCACTCCTCATCATTGGGTTCCGGTTCGGTCAACCCAAGACTGTTTAAATAGCCTACAATATTAGAGGTCCCCATTTGCAGTTGACCACGGTTATCATACAAATCGAAGTAAAGCTGATCAGTCATCGCATGCTCATGGAGAAAGCCAAAAACTGGATCTCTCGTAAAATGGCCATTTTTCTGATAGCCCTTTTCAATCTCTGTAATGATTCTATCAATCTTTTTTTCTCTGTTACGATCTAGATATTTCGTAAAGCTCTCCTCAAATCCCCACTGCATAAAAAAGCTGACAAAGAGGATCCCGATCATCGAGCTTAGTAATAAATAAAAGAGAATTCTAGACCGCAGTGTTTGAAACATCTAGTACCCCTCCAAATTTATAACCCATGCCAAATACGGTCAGGATAAACGTTGGCTGTCTTGAATCTAATTCGATTTTTTTTCGAAGATTTTTGATATGTGTATCGACACTGCGCTCGTAGCCTTCGTAATACATTCCTTCATCCTGAATTTTTTCGAGTAAGTCCATCCGGCTGTATACCCTTCCCGGATTAAGTGCCATATTGGTTAGCAGCTTATATTCAATCGGCGTCAAAATAACATCCTGCCCTTTAACGGTTACTTCCTTTTTACTTAGGTCAATTGCCAGTTGTTTATGATTAAACTCAATTCGTTCTACTTTTTCTGTTTTCTTTACTCTTCTTAGAATAGCTTGGACCCGTACAACCACTTCCCGCGGGCTAAACGGCTTCGTTAAATAATCATCTGCACCCATAACAATCCCGTTAATGCGATCATCTTCCGCGGATTTTGCTGTCAGCATTAGGATTGGAACATCTGATTCCTTTCTAACTAACCGGCATACCTCTTCGCCAGATATATCCGGAAGCATTAAATCTAATATAATCAAATCTGGATTTATTGTTTTCGCCTTTTTCAAAGCATCAATTCCGTTATCCGCACAATGAATTTCATAGCCTTCTCTCTCGAGATAGGCTTCGAGGACTTCTATAATTCTTTTTTCATCATCAACGAGCAGTATTTTCATCGTAATCACTCCCCTTCACTATAATATATCATGTCGGGGAATGGCTTTTTTCATCTTCACAAATTCATCACAAGTTCTTCATAACATCTACAATATTTATCGATAAGATGTACCTGTAGCAATGAAAGAGGTCATAATCTCTCTTAGGTTTTTACATGGTATTAACCAACTTGCTCTCCCAAATTTTAATCTCTCTTTTTTACATACGGGTGCCCAAGCGGTATCCTATTTTTTTGATCAAAAAAACCCCTATCAAGTTTTGATAAGGATTTTCTTACTATTATTCTGCTTTTTTCATAGTGTCTGTCAGTTCTTCAATACTTCGCTTTACATTCCCTTTTCCAGAGTAGTTCTCAATTAATTCTTTAACGTCAATTCCACTAGAAGCCTTTAACGACTCTTGAAGAGTTGCCATGAGATTTGTTGCATAGCCGGTAATTTTATTGGCTCCGCCATTCTCACCTGAACCACCGGTATCTACTACGGTAATTTTATCAATATTTGCAAGCGGGCTTGCTACCTGCTTCGCATATTCAGGAAGCATTTTGATAATCATATCTAAGATTGCCGCTTGACCAAATTGCTCGAACGCTTCTGCAATCTTTTCCTTCGCTTCCGCTTCTGCTAACCCTTTCAGACGAATGATTTCTGCCTCGGCTGTACCTTGGGCCTTTTGTGCTTCCGCTTTGGACAAACCATCTAAGCGAACCCGTTCTGCTTCCGCTTTTGCCATGGCTTCAATACGGTACTTGTTCGCTTCTGCATCAGCAATTTGTTTTGCTTTGTTTGCTGCTGCTGCCTGCTCAACGGAGTATCTGTCCGCATCGGCTTTTTTCTTTACTTCAGAATCGTACTGACGTTCACGGCGCAGAATTTCTTTTTCTTCAAGTTCAATCTGCTTTTGTCTTTCGATAATTTTAACTTGCATTTCCTGCTCGGTTACTTCCTGCTTCGCCCTTGCACTTTCCAATTCATATGCCATGTCAGCCCGTGCTTTCGCACTATCTTGTTCACGACGGAATTCGGCAACCTTCAGCTGATTCACTTTCTCCGCCTCAGCAATTTCAGTTGCCCGTTCTAATTCAGAACGCTTGGCTTCTTTTGCCGCTTCGGCTTTTTTAATTCTTGTTTCTTTGTCTGCTTCTGCTGTAGCAATATCTGCATCCCGTTTCACTTGGGCAATACGCGGTTTACCAAGGGACTCCAGGTATCCGTTTTTATCACGAACATCCCTAATCGTAAAGGAAACAATAACTAAACCCATTTTCGCCAGGTCCTGAGAGGCAACCCGTTGAACTTCTTGCGAGAATTTATCACGGTTTTTATATATTTCCTCTACTGTCATCGAACCGAGTATCGATCGTAAATGACCTTCTAGAACTTCCCTTGCTTCATTTTCGCGGTCCTCTTTCGCTTTACCAAGAAACTGTTCTGCTGCAGTGGCAATTTCACTAATGGATCCGCCAATTTTAATAATGGCAACACCATCCGCCATAACTGGTACACCTTGCTCTGTATATACTTCAGGTGTCGTTACCTCTAGCTTACTAGATAGCAAGCTTAGCGGCTTTGCTTGTTGGAACACTGGTAAAATGAAGCTGCCTCCACCGCGGATGATTTTGATTTTATTCCCTGATTCATCTACATGAACATTTCCATTTCCTAAGAAACTACCAGTAACAATCAGTGCTTCATCTGGTCCAGCTGTCCGATACTTCGTAATAAAAACACCAATTAGAGCGATTAAAATAAATGCAACAATCCCTATAACAATCCAAAAACCTAATTCCATCTAGCCAACCTCCCCTATAGTAAATAATTCTCTATCTCTTGATGGGACGATACTTGAAGGACCCCATCTTTTATATCAACGACAAGCACCTTCGTGCCATTGTTAATCGGTACACGATCAAAGCTTGTCGCTGGTTTTGCAATTCTGCCGCTAATGCTTTCAATCATTACCTCACCATATCCATCTGCCGGAATAGCTGTAATTACAGCACCGATTCTGCCACGCAAATCAGATTCTTTATAAACTAAAGACTCTTCGGCATTCGACAACGGAATGAGAACAAATACATTTAAAAAAGTAACAAGGATTAAAGCTATAATGGCTGATATTCCTACGATTAACAAATAATGAAACGCAGAAAGTTTTTCAAATAAATACCCACTTGCTGAAAAAAGGGTTACAAAAGCCAGGATAACCACCGGATTAAGAAAATCTGGTCCGTCAAAATGAACAACATCTGCAAAGAAAACATACAAAATGGTCAAAATACCTGAACCAATTAATCCATATAAATAAATTGTTTCTAATGGCAGGTTGAATACTTCCATCGGCACCACTCCCTTCGTTATGTATGTAACTTTAATACGGTTAGGAATTGGAAAAGTTTCACTTTTTAACTAAATTTTACCTAAATAATAAAAAAGGTGCTATGACTCTTGCCATAGCACTTACTGAATCATATTTAAGAACTTCCTTGTTCGGTCTTCTTTTGGATTGGTAAAGATAATTTCCGGTTTGTTCCTTTCTACCACGACACCTTGATCCATAAAAATAACCTCATCTGCAGCCTCTCTTGCGAAGCGCATTTCGTGTGTAACGACAATCATTGTCATCCCTTCGTTTACGAGGTCCTTCATCACTTTTAAAACCTCACCCACTAACTCAGGATCGAGAGCTGACGTCGGTTCATCAAATAGCATTACTTTTGGCTCCATTGCTAACGCCCTGGCTATGCCCACCCTTTGCTGCTGGCCGCCTGAGAGCTGTGCAGGGTAAAAATCTATTTTATCTCCCAGCCCCACTTTTTCTAATAAGGCTTGCGCCTTTTTTCGGGCATGATCTTTATTCTCATTTTTTACAATTACCGGTCCCTCCATCACATTTTCTAGAGCGGTTTTATGAGGGAATAAGTTATAGCTTTGAAAAACCATTCCTGTTAAGCGACGAAAGGAGGCAATGTTTTTTTTCGGTACAGTGCCTGAGAAATCAAGAGTGTTTCCCTCAATCGAAATGATACCTTTAGTTGGTGTTTCTAATACATTTAAGCAGCGAAGCATGGTGGTTTTCCCAGAGCCAGAAGGCCCAATAATAACTACTACATTCCCTTTTTCCACCTCTAAGTCTATCCCTTTTAGAACCTCTAACTTACCGAATTGCTTATACAATCCTTGAATGGAAATCATCGTAAATTAGCCTCCCTTCTATTACACGTATCGGTCGAGTTTCTTTTCAAATACTTGCTGGATAATGGAAAGGATAAAGCAAATAACCCAATAAATCAGCGCCGCCTCAGAATACACTAATAAAAATTCATAATTGCTTGCTGCTATTTCTTGGGCCTTGCGAAACATCTCGGATACAAGCACTAGGGAAGCAAGGGAAGTGTCCTTCACGAGACTAATAAATGAATTTGAAAGTGGAGGAATCGAAACTCTTGCTGCCTGAGGCAGGATAATCCTTCTCAATACTTGGGAATAACTCATTCCAATGGAATAGCCTGCCTCCCACTGCCCTTTAGGGGTAGAAAGAATTGCAGCGCGAATAATTTCAGAAGTATACGCACCGACACTCAGAGAAAACCCAATTACAGCCGCTATATAGGAATCGATAATGATCCCGATATTCGGAAGACCATAAAAAATAATAAAAAGCTGTACTAATAACGGTGTTCCACGAATCGCTGAAACATAGACTCTTGCAATCATCTGAAAGACCTTCACATGAGAGATACGAGCCAGCGCCGTTAAAATCGCTAATATCAAACCAACAATAAACGTAATGATGGTTAACGGAATTGTATAAAAAATAGCCCCTTTCAGAAGGGGCAGAAAGGAACTTTGAGCTATATCCATCAATCGTGCTGTTCGCTCCGGGTCAGTAAAAATACTATTTAAGTACATCTTCACCAAACCATTTCTCTGAGATTTTTTTGTATGTGCCGTCTTCAACCATTTCTGATAGGGCTTTATTGACCTCAGCTACGAGCTTATCGCTTCCTTTTCTAAACATAAGCCCGCTAGCGGATGCATCTTCACTTGTTGCAGCAATTTTTATTGGCGCCTCTGGTCTTTGTTTTGTATAATCTAAAAACGATATTCGATCGTTGATTGTTACGTCAACACGTTTAGAAGCAAGTAGTTCAACAGACTGAGTAAAGCCTTCCACGCTAACTAAATTGGCACCATATTTTTTGGCCAAATCTCCATAGTTGCTTGTCAGCGACTGAGCAGCATTTAAGCCTTTGATGTCCTCAAAAGTCTTTACTTCATTATTGTCCTTATGCACAATCAGTACGGCCGCAGAAGTAATATATGGATCGGAAAAATCGTATTTTTCCTGGCGGTCAGGGCGGATTCCAACCTGGTTCGCAATCATATCAAACCGCTTTGCATCGAGTCCCGCAAAAATAGCATCCCACTGTGTTTCTTTGAACTCAGGTTTTACCCCTAAACGTTTTGCAACCTCTGTCGCAATCTCAACATCAAATCCGGTTAGATTTCCACTCTCATCATGAAAAGTAAATGGAGCATATGTACCTTCTGTCCCAATTAACAACTTCCCATCATCCTTAACTTTAGCTAATAAATCTTGATCCTCCGTCTTTTCTGCGGTCTTAGTTTCTTCCTTTTTATCTTCCTTTGCTTTATCATCTTTACCGCATGCGGAAAGAATCAATAGAGTACTGAATAAAAGGACAAAAATAAACGTGAGTTTCTTCATAACGGTTACCTCCTATATTATTTCTTGGAGAAGCAAATACAATATAATGTTATCGTTCCCATAAGATTCATAAAAATGTAAAACACCTGCCAGAAAGACAGGTGTTTTTTATTTTTTATTAAGCTGACAATAATTCTTTTCGTTCTTGCTCTGCAGCCTGCTTTTTCTTAAGCGGACCATAAAAGAATACCCCGCTGGATAAAAGCACAATTCCTAATATAAAGGTCTTTAGGTCAGCAGTTCCTGATATAATGACCCATCCCGAATAGGTGGTCGCAACAATTGCAATGACACCATCTATCATTCTTGACTTTGAATTGTTGTAGGAATCACCTTTAATAACTAATTTTAACTGATATACTGAGGCGATAAAATACGGTACTAAATAGGCTAACGTTGCAATGATAATAATAAAATCAAAAGCTCCCGAAATTGACTTCGATACAGTTGAAAAGATAAAGATTTGTGCGATCCCATTTGTTAAAATAAGCGAAAAGATCGGCAGACCTTTTTTGTTTTCTTTTAAGAAAGCAGGAAGAAATAATCCTTGCTTTGCAGCTTGATAAGGTACTTCAGCACTTAACATGACCCAGCCAATCGTGGAACCAAATAAGCTGACTAAGCCAATGGCTGCTAACACTTTTCCACCCATCGGTCCCATTACAGTTTGAATGGCGTCAATTAATGGCTTTTCGGAATTTATAAGTGTATGTTGGTCCAACATCCCCATTACGAGTGTACTAATCCCAATATAAATACCTAGAGCGATGAATAGACCGACAATGGTGGCACGTTTTACATCGATTTTCCTCTTTGCACGGGACGCAAACACAACAGCAGATTCTAATCCACAGAATGCCCATAGTGTCACTAATGCTGCATTGTTAACTTGTGACATTAAACCAAATGTTTGGCCTGAATCACTGATCCTCGTGTCAACCATTGGCAGAATATTAGTCTTATCAAAGGCAAATAGTCCAACAACGATAAATAGTAAAAATCCTGCCACTTTTGCAGCTGTCGCAGCTAGATTTAATTTCCCAGCACTTTCTAAGCCGCGTAAAATAATAAAATGTGTACCCCATAATAGAACAGAACAAACAATAAAGGTTAAACCATTACCAACTTTCAGCGTAAAACCGCCAATTGTAAACCAATTAGCCTGACTAGTTAAGATAGGAAAAAAGGTTGATAAGTACCCGGCAAACGTTGTAATAATCGCAACATTACCAGCAACATTCCCAATCCAGTAACCCCATGATGCCATAAAGCCTGAAAGTATCGATGCCCCCGAACCTGGTTTAAAAAGCTCCTTCGCATAAATTTGCGGGCCGCCTGTTAAATTCGGTTTGCGAATAGCCAAGTTACCGAAAACAAGTGCAATCATTAGTACACCAATTCCAGTAAGAAGCCATGCTAAAATAACTCCACCCGGGCTTGCTGCCTCGGATAATGAGCGTGGAAGCATAAAAATACCTGAACCGACCATATTTCCAACGACTAGTGCCGTTAATATCCAAAAACCTAATTTATTTGAATTCCCCACGATGTAACCTCCTAGCGAGTAATGCGGATTGAACGAATAATTATTATATTAACGTAATAATAATACGAGCCACAATCAACACAGTCAATGGAAAAATATATCACACAATAGTATTTAATATAAAAAAATAGCAAGGTAATCCTTTGCGTTGATTACATTACTATTTTGAAATTTATATTTTCTTCTGGTAGGTTTTGCTTTTGATTGACCCTGAGGGGAAATACTCCCGTCATGTCCATTGCCGTTCCTAGTATAACATCCTGACCAAATTCGTCAACAGACGGTTTTATGGAAATTAACAGAACTTTTTCCTGACAAACCATTTCAAAGGTGAGACCATCTTGAAGTTTCTTCGTTAGTTGGCAATTATCATTCATAGAGGCACCGAAGGCAGGAAGGACTTCGGATATTGGTCTTTTCGTGATTTCCTCCTGATCATCACTAATTCTTTGCAGTAATTCACCATCTATTGCTGTACAAATAAACTGGCTGCCTTGCTTCTTTAACAAACGTATTCCAACCCATTCTTTCTATCATTTTTGCTTTCATATTCTCCACATCCTTTTGACATCTGGTTTATCTTTAATTATAAAACCTGCCTGCCAAATAATCGGAGAAATTATATCATTTTTATGAATTATTAAAATAAAAAAGAAGGGTATCATCCCTTCTCAGATTGTCGAGAAAGGTATCTTTCTCGGCAATTTTTATTTTTCTGGCCTGCCCAAAGGCCTGTTGATTTCCGCTCCAGTTGCTTCGCTTTCCGCGGGCGTGCCGGGGAGCCTCCTCAGCGCTTAAGCGCCTGCGGGGTCTCCCCAGCCCCGTACTCCCGCAGGAGTCTTCGCACCTTCCGCTCCAATCAACAGGGGGAATGAACCTGGAGATTGCCACACACTTTTTCAAACCTGGCTAAGTGCGTGGCAATCTTTTTCATGTTTTGGCATGCTGCGGTAAGTAACACTTGCTCACTCGCATTTTGCAATCCCCGTAACCTACAATAGCGAAGCCCATGCAGTTCTTTTGAATCTGCGAAGCTTCGCTCTACTTTTTCTTTTCTAAATTTATATAGTATTTTACCTGACTTTGAAAGTCTGTTAAGTCGAACCTTTTCCTTATGTTCCTCCCAAACATGTCTGGTAACTACTTTTGTTTTATTTTGAGATTTTGTACACTCAGGCAGGAGTGGGCAGTTAGTACACTTTTTAGGATCTGACTTATATTCCCGATAACCTTCTCTTGTAGTTGTACGATATTGTAACTCCTGACCATTTGGACAAACATACAAATCTCTATCTTTGTCATATGTAAACTTCCATTTAGGAAATAACCCTTTTGTTGATTGATATCTTCTGTGAGCGATAACTCCAAAAATATTGCGTTCATTAAGTCCTTTACAAATCGGATTTGTCAGGTAACCCGAATCAAGTGCCACAGCTTCTACTTTAAATCCAAAACGTTCGACCTGACGGTCTAACCGTGAAAGATAGGGGACAGAATCGTGAACATTTCCTGGTGTAACATACGCATCAGTTATGATGTTGAACTTCATGTCGGTAGTTCGATGATCAAGATAACAGAACATCTCCTGTTTATTCTCTCGTGACATAAACCCGCATTCAGGATCAGTTGTGCTCAGTCGTATTTCCTTTTTCTCGGTCACCTCCTCCTTTTCCTTTAAAGGCTTTTTTCCATGATCTCTCCTGTCTTCCTCAATAGCTTTGTTTAAATCTTCTACATATTCACGTGTTTCAACTTCCACTTCAACTCTAGAGAATTTATGTTTGTTTGCATTCGCTTTAAGGTGTGTGGAATCGGAAAATAAAACTCTTCCTCCAACCATCTTGTGGTTAATTGCTTTGAAGACAATCTCATCAAAAATTTCCTGAAATATATTTGTATCTTTAAAACGGGTTCGCCGATTCCAACTAATGGTGGAATGATGGGGAACTGTATCGTTTAGCTTTAATCCTAAGAACCATCGATAGGCCACATTCGTCTGAATTTCACGCTCTAATTGTCGTTCAGAACGAATGCCATAAAAATATCCGATAAACATCATCTTAAAGAGCTGTATAGGGTCCGAAGGACGCCCGTTATTTTCTGAATAAAAAGGACGGACCTTCTCACCAATAAAAGAAAAATCAATATACTTGTCCACCTTCCTTAATAGGTGATCTTGCGGTACTAAATCATCAATAAAAACAAATTCAGCTTCGTTTTGTATTTCTCTTTTTGGCTTATACATTCTATCCACCGTCCTGTTATTTATATGTATATTATAGCATATTAACGCGGTGAATCATTAAAGTAATTACAAAAAATAATAGCTGTCGAGATTTTCTCGACAGCCTGAGAAGGGTATCATCCCTTCTCTTACTTCCACCAGTGATCAAACATGGTTGCTGGCAGCTGGCGTTTATGTTCTGTAGCCTGATAACGTTGTTCTATTTTCTCTGCAATTTCTTTTGAAACAGGTTTCCCTTCTAAGTAATCATCGATGTCATCGTAAGTTATCCCTAATTCTGTCTCGTCTGCTTGACCTGGCGTCTTATCAAGTAAATCGGCAGTGGGTACTTTTAAATAAAGCTGTTCTTCTGCACCAAGCTCCTTTAGCAAAGCTTTACCTTGACGTTTTGTTAGTCCGCTTAACGGCAGGACATCTGCTCCACCATCGCCATATTTAGTATAGAATCCTGTAACCGCCTCTGCCGCATGGTCTGTACCGATAACAAGCAGACCTTCCATACCGCCAAAGGCATATTGCGCAATCATTCTCATTCTCGCCTTTACGTTTCCTTTATGGTAATCACTTAATGGCTCTCCACTCGTAACCGCATTATATTCTGCTTCTACACCATCGACCGCACCTTTTATGTTAAAGGAATACTCACGATCTGCTCGGATGAAATTCATCGCACGGACTGCGTCTGCTTCATCCTGCTGAACCCCATAAGGTAAACGAACAGCAATAAATAATGCATCATTTCCTTCTTGACGAAATTCTTCGACTGCCAATTGGACAAGTCTGCCCGCTAGCGTGGAGTCCTGCCCTCCGCTAATTCCCAGTACGTACCCTTTTGCCTTTGTTTTTAACAAGTAGTTTTTTAAGAAGTCAATTCTATTTCGGATCTCTTCCTTAGGATTAATCTCGGATTTCACATTTAAAGCCTGCATAATTGAGCTTTGCATATGTTGAACCTCCATTCTATGTATATATAAATGTAATTTATCATAATTGCATATTGTTTGCCTAAATTCTGAACTCTATTCTTTTCCTTTTAAATGATTATGGACTATAATTCTAGTTTAAAATAGATTTATCCCAGGTATGGAGGAAGAAAATGGACGCAAAAACATGTAATGAATCAAGAGTAGTTAGAACCGGCCGAATTTTCCCGAATGATGTAAACAATCATAACACCTTATTTGGGGGCAAGTTAATGAGTGACATGGACATGATTGCCTCCATTTCGGCTGTACGGCATGCTAGAAAAGAAGTGGTTACCGCCTCAACAGACTCTGTTGATTTTTTAAGTCCGATCACCCAACAGGACTCTATATGTATTGAATCTTTCGTTACATATACCGGAACCAGTTCAATGGAGGTTTTCGTCAAGGTGATTGCAGAAAATCTAATAACGGGTAATCGAAAAATCGCTGCTACCGCTTTTCTAACCTTTGTCGCTTTGGATGAAAGTGGAAAACCAACAAAGGTTCCTGGGATTGTTCCTGAAACGCAAGAAGAAAAAAAGCTGTTTGAAACAGGCAAGGATCGAGCTGAAAAACGGAAAGAACATCGAAAAAACAGTAAAGAACTTGCGAGTTACTTTACAACTGAAAAACCTTGGGAATAAAGATAGGCGTTTAGCTAGCCTATCTTTATTTTTTTACCATTGGATCACTTTTCCACAACTTTACTCCATCTTCTTCGTCAAACTCAATCGTGACATCAGCGACGCCTTTTTCTGCCATGATCTTCTCTTGTAAACGGTCTTTAATATCATCTGCTGCGGCTATTGTAAGACTAGGATCAATCTCGATTTCCAATTCAACATGTAAGTCTTCCCCTTCCTTAATGACTGCAAGGTCTTGGATATCTTTAACATCAGGGTCAGACATCACTAATTGACCAATCTTCTCTTCCATCTCTTCATCTGCCCTGCCAAGGACACCTGCTGCATTATCCAAAAAGACTCTGCCGACAACGAAGAACATCATTAAACCAATGAGAATGGAAGCAGCTCCTTCAATCCAGTGGATAGAAGTAAAATGGGAAATCACGACAGCGATAATAGCGATTAAGCCACCGCTTGTCGCGACTAAATCTTCCATGAACACAAGCTTTGTTGCTGGCTTAGCTCTGCCGAGATGGGCAAAACTCTTAAACAACACACCTGGACCGCTTGCTGGTTCACCAACTTCATGCATGATTTCCTTCATGGCTTTATAAAGAACGTACATTTCAAGTATGAGGGCAAATGCGAGTACGCCGATATTAATTAAAAACCCTTCGGATTCAGTCGGATGTAGAATATGATGATATCCTTCTTGGATTGTCTCAAACGCCATAATACCTACAATTAATACTGCTCCCAATAGCACTAAGTTTACCAATCGACCAAATCCATTTGGGAAGCGATTTGTTGGCGATTTCTTGCTAAGTGCTGAACCAATAAACACAAAAAACTGGTTTGCAGCATCCCCTAGACTATGCATCGTTTCCGCAAACATCGCAACGTTTCCGGTAAACATATAAGCAATACCTTTAGCGATGGAGATAATTGTGTTAACGATGGCTGCAATTAATGCAGACTTGTTACCTTTTCTTAATAGTCTAAATAATTCTCCCATTATATCCCTTCTTTCTCCTTTATTTATAGTTATCTTTACTATTTTCAAAAAAGGTAATTTTCATGACATAGCCAATTTCCTATTAAGAAAGATTTTCCCAAAACAAAAACCCCCATTGCTGGAGGTTTGAGAGTTAAACGTTTTTCAATACCATATATAAACGGTTACTTCTCTCAATTCTGTCTTCTTCTGAAGCTAGGTCATATTTTTTTAACAGATGAAACACTTCATTTAATAGGTCTTGTGTATGTTCTTTGGAGAAGAATTGTTCAAATAATGGCTTCATGTCATCCGGAAGAAATGCCTCTTGTGATTCATACTTATTCCTTACATCTTCCTGTGAATGATTAAGTTTGCATTCGCTCATTACATCACCTTCTACACTTTCTTATGATCTGTTACTTCTAAAACATCCAATATGAAAACAAAGACCGGAATACCGATGATTAAACCCCAAACTCCGAAGAAATGTTCAGAAAAGATTAATACCAGGAAAGTATAGAAGACCGGTAAATTTGTTTTTGACGACATCAAATTCGGATTCAAAATATATGCTTCGATTGCATGGATAATCATTATGGCGATAAATACATATAAAACAGTCATAATTCCGCCGATACTATACCCGATAATGACAAGTGGAATGAGGGAAATGATAACCCCTGCCACAGGAATCAAGCCCAGGAATAGAATCATGATCGACAGTCCACCTAATTGTGGAAACCCAAAAATCCATAATGCAATAGTTGTTAGAATACAGTTAACGACAGCAATAATTAATTGCGCTTCGATTACCTTTCCAAAGGTACCGACGAATTTTAGGGAAAAGAATTCTATTTCTGCATAAATAGAAGCTATTTTACTCGTTTTAAATTTTTTCGTAAATTCAATTAAACGAGGTTTCTCTAATAGATAAAATAAGCTCATTAAAAGAGCAATAAGAATTTGCAAGCCAAAGGTACTAATATCCGTAAAATAGGCAATTAAAAAGGTAAAGCCTCTCTCCAAATAATTCGAAATTTGAATTTCCTCAAGTCTGCTAACCAAATAATTTAAAATGATATTGTCATGCTTTTGGGTATAGAATGCTGTTATTTGCTTTATGAGTGCCGTTATTTCACCAACAATCATTGGCAGATATTTCACAAGTCCATAAGAGAGAAGACCGACAATTGTAGTATAAGACGCAATTACAAGTATTTTTCGATTAAGCGGTATCTTTCTATTCAAGAATATTACTAACCGATCCATTAAAAAGGTGAAAATAAACGTAAATAGAATTAAATTAATCATATCTTTTAGTCCGTATAGAACTAATGCGAGTAAGACAAAAATCGAAATTCTTTTAAAACCGCTGCTTTGTATAAGTTTATTTATCATATGAATTTACCAAACCCCATTTTTTTATGTCCTGATGAACTATGTAATAACTTTATTATAACAAATATGTACATGATTGTTACTTTTAAGTCTGAATCTTTTAAGAAAAAGATTCAGACTTTAGACATGGGAACCTATAGGGAAATTTAATAAAGAGACAGGCAATATCCCTCTCTTCTCATCATACATATTCAAAGAGTATGAAAATAACTATGGGTGGCATTTTTTTAAACGGAGGGGATATATTTGTCGGGAGGCCAAAAAGCACTATTATACATTTTGTCCTTTATCATACCTGTTGTGGGAATCATCCTGGGGATCGTTTGGATGAATGATCAAGATTTAGACAAAAAAGCTATCGGAAAAACCTGTTTAATCGTTGGTATTGTTTCCATTGTTCTTAGTTGTATTTGCTGGTTTGCCGCGTCAGCCCTTTCCATTATCCCTGCCTTTATGACGTACTAATTTAATGAGAACCCAGTTCAAATAATAGAATTGGGTTTTTTATTGTAGGAGTGAGTTGGTTGATTCATGAATTTTTTAATTTCTTCGGCAGGGCGATTTGTCATCAATTAGAAGAGAGATCCCTACAAGTATCCGGTGAGGTCATGGCAGTTTGCGCGAGAGATACTGGGATTTATATAGGCATTTTTTCTACACTTTTTTATTTACATTTTTCAAAACGAAAACAGAATGTAACGATACCTTCTATTAAAATAAGCTTCTTCCTCCTTTTATTCCTTGTGCCATTAATAATAGACGGTCTAGGGTCGTATACACACCTCTTTGAATCCAATAATCCTCGGAGATTAATAACTGGGGTTGCATTTGGATTCGTACTGCCTTATTTTATTTATCCGCTGTTCTCAAAAAAATCACTCGAAAATGAGAGTGTCCCTGTATTAAGCAAGAGTCAGGATTTCTTCATTCCGCTTGTGCTGAGTATTACTTTAGGTGAATTATTTTATTGGGGACAACCATCTTATATCGTGCTTGATGGCTTTATTATTTTTTCAGTCATAAGTTGGTTTAGTCTATTGGCTTCCTTTCTCTTTCCATTTATTCGTAGAGTATGGTTAAGACTTACTTTCTCAATACTTGTCAGTTTATCATTCCTTAGCATTCTCTCATTAGCACATATAAAGATACTTTCATTATCTCTTTGAAACGAACATTTAGAAGGAGTCCTATAATTGGCGTTCATTTTATCGTCAAGAATTGACCATAAATCCCATTGACAATGATTCTCATTATCTATAAGATTAACACTATAAACATCTTCGGAAATGGGGGATCATCATTATGTTTAACATGCTATTTGGGTTAAAGGATATTCATACGGTTATTGCAAATCAACGGAAAATCGGTGGTGCTGCAGAAGCAGATTCTATCCGTCTTTCTTCTGGCGAAACTTATCTTAACCCAGTGTTTACGAATGTTGATTTCTCTAAAGGACAATTTGTTTCTGTCGGTTTTATCGATGGAGAAGGACAAAACATTATTGTCCATGTGGACCAAATTGCTGTCATTAAAGGCTTAGAGCATAAATTAATCTGCCAGCTGAATAACACTTTTATTAAGCAAATGCTGGTCCGCGATACCTTACAATACCTTCAAAAGTTATGTGAAGTTAACGCTGGATTCGTAACAAAGACCTTTAAAAAAGAAGCATTGAGACTGGTTCAAGATATCAGTATAAAAGAATTAAACAAACACAATATTTCACTTCCATTCCCAGTGGAAGACAAAATTATAAAATTAGCATAAAAAAAACGAGGTCCTGTTAAATGGACCTCGTTTTTTTGAGCGTGAATAATTCTGCGAAACCTGCTTTTAACCGTAATGTTTCATAGTATTTCAGCCTGACAAGCCAATCGATACCCGTTTGTTATTTCATTCTTTAGCTTCTTCCTCTCCTGCCCGTTTGGAAAGGATAATCCTGGAGCATTTACTACTTTAACCGTACATTGTCCGCACGTTCCTTTGCGGCATTTATATTGAATTGGCTTACCTTGACTCAATGCAGCATCCAATAACTTTCCTTTAACAGGGTAAATTTCCATCTTTTTACCGTTTTGCTCAACGATTATGCCTTCTGCCTTGTTTATTTTTCTCTCGGTCCGTTCTGGTGCTGGATGTTTTACAATCAACCTGCCTGGAATCAGGGACCCGACAGTGAATACGCGATTATTCATTAATCCCCCATAGATTCTAACGTGCAAATGGCAGAAGGACGTTTAATTCGCAAAACAACCGTTTCGTAAACACGGAATGGATGATTCATCCCTTCTACACCCAAGTATGCTGTATCAAAGTCTTCTGAGATAGCCAAATCGAGATTGTTTTTCCCTGTATTTAGCAACACACCCGATCTTCCCTTTAAAACAGGTGATTGGAACACCCCATCCGTTACTAATTCTCGAATATGTTCAATTTCTAATACGTTTGTATCACGGTGGACACGATGAATAAGTGAGTATAGCTGCGGAGATAGTACAAGGGCGAAAGGTCCATTGTGATTCATTTCTAAAAGTTTATTCCTTGCGTCTACGATATCCTGAAAAGCATTGCCGGATTCATACCATTCACCAATCAAATGTGTTAAACGCCCAGGTACATTCATTAAACCGGGAATATCAAATTCCCTGGTTCCATGAAAGATCATCTGATCTTCTAGGATCGCAACATCTCGGGCTGCATTCGCTGCCGCTGAAAAATCAATCGGTATGTCTAATACCTTTGCCTGATCTAAATCACGCCAGTATAACACGAAGTCTTTATAAAGCAATGGAATGGTATAGTTTACCCTTTTACTTGCTTCAATATCTGTATCGAAGGATCCCTGAAAATCCATTTTTGCTTCTAAGTTTTCTGAAAAAATGTCATTAAAAATGCTTTGTACGCCACGTCCTAACGGGCCATATAATTCAATAAAACGGCGGCCCACCAGCTGTCTTCGTGCAGCATCTATCACTGTTTGATCCAGTTGCGTAAACTCTTGGCTCGATAACGGTGAATCCGGATATAATTGTAATTTGTTCATTGGTCTATCCTCTCTTTTCCTTAGATTAAGCTTCCCACCGTAAATCCTCTTCTCTGTTTAATCTGAGGAGCATGGGTTACAACTGTCACTGTTTGTGACCGGTCTAAATGATCATGGTGCTCATCATGATGGGCATGTGGGTCAACAAAGTTGGTGTCAAATCGACCATTAATATCAATTAGCATTTGTTTAACCTGCTGATAATCTTTATATGATACTTCCCTTAAACTATTTAATAGACTGCTTCGCTCTTCGTCGGTGAAGCGAAATAGTGCTAAATCCAGGTGTTCGACGAAATTATGTAAACCAAACTTTTCAAGGTTGAGTTCCTGTAAAAGTCGATTGAATTCATTGTTGGCTGGAGAAAACTCTTTTTGATCTTTGGCTTGTTGAAATTTTTGAATGAGTGGGATCAGTACGACTAAACGGGATAGACGCTGTTCCTCTTCTTCATAAATATGGTGATAGTAAAGTCTTTCATGTTCATCTGCCGCATTTTGAATGACTGGGTCAAGCATGTTCATAAATTTTTCAATTGCATCTTTGGTTGTCGTAAATATCTGATAAAAAATCTTTAATTCTTCTTGCACTTCTCAAGCACCTCCTATACTCACTACCTTTCATTATTGACGTGGTTTGTTTTTTCTAAAACCATTACATTACAATCTTTTGAACAAATGGTTTATCTGAATAACTCTGGTCGATTGAAACATAATAACTATGGCTGTTATCAATCAATTAGGAGGAGAAGAATATGATGCAAAACCAACAAGGTCAACAAGGACAAATGCACCAAAACATGCATACCGGGAATGTACCTCCACAACTTAATCATGGCGGTCATGAGGTAATTGATTTAAATGAAGTATTAGGTGCAGCAATTGGTACGATGAATTCCTACATGCTATTACGCCAACATGTAAAAGACCCTGAATTATTGGACATTCTTGATCGCCAATATAAATTTATGCAGGATGAATATAACATCACAGTGGAATGTTTTAAAACGGGACAAAACCCATCGCACCCTACTTCAAAATATATGATGAACCAAGGGAATGACTTCATTTATGGTATGAAGCCAACCCAGCCAAAGAAACCTTGGCAATCTGTATCAGAAATTAATGATGAGTACATTTCTCACTGTATGCTGGCGTCTTGTAAAGCAGGTGCTTCGATGAAAACGATGGCAGCACTAGAAACAACGAATCCAGTTGTTCGCCGTGTGCTTGCAGATTCCATACCAAATTGCATAGAAATGGGCTATGAACTCTCTATTTATCAAAATAAACACCATTACTATCAGGTGCCTCAGCTTGCTGAGCAGGACATGAATACTTACAGAAATGCATTCGCACCTGCGCAGGGTCAAATGATGGGACAGCCAATGGGACAAATGCCAAATAATAATATGAATATGAACAACAATATGCCACATTAAAACAAAAGCCATTCTTTCTTCCCTTAATCCTAGGAAGAAGAATGGCTTTTGTTTTGAGGAAATTCATCGATTTAAATCCTCATTTTAACCTCCAATAGTCCTACGACTTATTCCCCTTACGAAACTATGAGAATTTTTTTATTATATTTATGCATGTCTCTGAAAAGATAGAAAATTTAGCAAAAGGTAGAGTAGGTTTCATTAGAAAACTATTCAAAGATACTTTCCTTTTTCGATTTTTAAAATACGCACACAGCTTTTTGGGACTTTTTCTTTAATGGGATATGCGATTGTTTTTGCAGTAAAAAACTATTTTACTAGGAAGGTGAACATGTTGAAGAAGAACCAATATCGTGGTGCAAAGAAAATTTTATCATCCTCACTAACTGTAACACTTTTGGCATCACCATTCTTTTCATCAATTCAAGTCAAAGCTGCACCGAAAACAGAAAAAAGCCCTATTTTAGAACTTCGGCTTATGGAAACAACTGATATACATACAAACCTACTAAACTATGATTATTACAAAAATGCGGAGTATCTAAAAGTTGGCTTAGCAAGTACGGCGGCTCTTGTGGAAGAAGCACGTTCTGAAGTAGCAAACAGTGTACTAGTTGATAATGGCGACTTAATTCAAGGAACTCCATTAGGTACATATAAGGCAAAAATTGATCCACTTGAAGATGGAGAAGTTCATCCAGTATTTAAGGCGATGAACCAAATGAACTATGATATTGCTACATTAGGTAACCACGAGTTTAACTATGGTCTTGATTTCCTAAATGAGGCATATGATGATGCCAATTTTCCTGTTATCAACGCAAACGTTTATGTGGATGACCATGATACGAATCCTGATAATGATGTAAATAACTTTACTCCCTATAAAATCATCAACAAAAAAGTGGTCGATGAACAAGGGAAAAAACATGTAATTAAAGTTGGATTTATCGGTTTCGTTCCTCCTCAAATTAACGAGTGGGACAAGACGAATCTTGATGGGAAAGTAATTACAAAAGACATTGTTACAACAGCAAAGAAATTTATTCCGCAAATGAGAGAAGAAGGTGCAGATGTTATTGTAGCCATGACTCACTCTGGATTTAGCGGTAATAAAAACAATTCAGAAGATGTAATTTACGCTTTAAGTGAAGTACCAGGAATCGACGCGATTACCTTCTCGCACACCCATAAATTGTTCCCTGCAAAAGACCTTAAATCACTTGACGGTTTATTTAAAGGTGCTGATGGTCAGCCGCTTCCAGGTGTGGACAATGAGAAAGGAACCATTAATGGAATTCCAGCAGTACAAGCAGGCTACGGCGGCGGTTCTTTAGGAATTATTGACCTTTCTTTGAAAAAGGAAAAAGGCAAATGGTCTGTAGTAAGCTCACAATCTTTAACACGTGAGATTTCTACGGTTAAACCTGTCCAATCCATCGTCGATGCCGTTAAAGCTGATCATGAAGCAACGGTGGAATATGTAAATACTCCTATCGGAAAAACAACTGACGACATACACAGCTATTTCTCACTCGTACAAGATGATCCTTCCATCCAAGTAGTGACAAATGCACAAAAATGGTATGTAGAAAAATACATTGCCCAAAGCAAGCCTGAATATCAGAACCTGCCAATCCTTTCTGTTGGGGCACCTTTTAAAGCAGGCCGTAACGGTGTCGCAGAATACACAGAAATCAAAGCAGGTGATTTAACGATCCGCAGTGCGGGAGACTTATATTTGTACGACAATACATTGAAAGCGATTAAAGTAAAAGGCTCTGTTGTAAAAGAGTGGATTGAAATGACTGCAGGGAAGTTCAATACAATCGACCCTAATAAAACGGAGGAACAGGAGTTATTAAATCCAAAGTTCCAAGTATATAACTTTGATGTTATTGATGGAGTTCAATATCAAATAGATGTTACAACTCCAGCAAAATACGACCCAGCTGGAAATATCATCAACCCGGATTCAAGCCGTGTGGTTAACTTAACTTATAACGGTCAACCTGTGGATCCAAATCAAGACTTCATTGTTGTTACCAATAACTATCGTGCAGGCGGCGGCGGTAACTTCCCTGGTGTAAAAGGAAGCGAATTAGTGGTTGACTCTGCTGATGAAAACCGTCAAATTTTGATGGATTATATTACGGAGATGAAAGAAATCACTCCAACAGCTGATAATAACTGGTCTATTGCTCCAATTCCTGGTGATGTGAACGTTACATTTACAACATCACCAGCAGCTGAAAAGTACCTTAAAGAAGGAAGTAACATTTCTTATACCGGTAAAACTGATCCTTCTGGATTTGGAATTTTTAAATTAGACATTGGTTTTACTCCTGTTAATGTTCAGCTACTAGGCTTAAATGACTTACACGGTCAGCTGGATACAGACACAAAAGTAAAAAGAGATGGACAAGATGTATGGGCTGGCAGTATGGAATACACAGCTGCAGCCATCAAGCAACGTGAAGCCACAAACGAAAATACTCTTGTTGTTAATGCTGGTGATATGATTGGCGGCAGCCCGCTAGTGTCAGCATTATTCCAGGATGAGCCGACTGTGGAAGTCCTAGAAGCCATCGGCATGGATGTCGGTACACTTGGAAATCATGAATTTGACGAAGGGATTACCGAATTGCGCCGTATGATCAGTGGTGGTCAACATCCGCTTGGAAAAGGCACTTCAGGCTATGACGGAATGGATTTCCCTGTTATTGCAGCAAACGCTTTTGACAAATCAACAGGTGAATTAATTACAGGTGTACCATACGTGGTTAAGGAAGTTGCTGGTCAAAAGATTGGATTTATCGGTGTCGTAACACAAGAAACCCCAGAAATGATTGTAACAAAAGGAAATGAAAATCTTCAAATTACTGATGAAGCTACTGCAATTAATAAGTATACAGAAGAGTTAAAAGCACAAGGGATTGAAGCAATTATTGTTTTAGCGCATAATCCTACAAGTCAAGAAGGCTACACAGATGGATTTGACGCTTCAAGAATTGCTGAAAAAGTAGATGATGAAGTAGATGTTATCTTTGCTGCACATAACCATGTTTACAATGATAAAGTAGTAGATAACAAGTTAATTGTTCAAGCGTATTCTTATGGTTCAGCATTCTCTGATGTGGATTTAGTAATTAATCCTGAAACAGGAGATATTGTCAAAAAAGAAGCAGAAGTAGTAACCGTATATCAATCAGATTACACTCCTGATCCTGAAGTTTCAGCGATTATGAAAAAGTACGAAGATTTAGTAGCGCCGATGAAAGCTGAAGTAGTTGGTAACTCTGCAACTACATTAGCTAAAGGATATCCGTCAACTGCTGGAGAGTATGCTGACAATGGTCTTGGCAACTTAATTGCTGATGGCATGAAAGCAGCTATGAAGACAGATTTCGCCCTAATGAATGGCGGCGGTGTTCGTTCTCAACTCGATGCTGGTGAAGTAACTTTCGGGGATTTATTTGCTATTCAACCATTTGGGAATGTTTTAAATAAGACATACCTAAGCGGTGCTGATTTAGAAGTAGTGTTAAATAATCAAATTACAACACGCGGGCTTGATTTCCATATTGCAGGGTTTAAATACACCTACACATACGATGATGTAACCAAGACTGGTAAAGTTGTAGACATTTTCTTACCGGATGGCAGCAAGATTGATCCGGCTAAAGAATACTCCGTTGTAATGAACAACTATATGTTCGGTAATGCCAGCTATGGGATTAGTGCTTTAGCAACCGGCTTAGAAGTAGGACCTGAAGACTTAGAAGCAACTGTGGAATATGTAAAAACACTTCCGTCACCATTTGAATACAAAGCAGCAGAAGGTCGAATTCAAAAAGTAACACCTTAACAGAACAGATATTCAAAGATACAATACCAAAAAGCTATCCTCTCATTTTGAAAGGATAGCTTTTTATTGTTATTTTGAAAACAGAACTAGATGATTATACAATAAGTTTAGGAACATATGTTTTTAAATTATCGAATTAAATTGGGAGGGATAGCAATGGAAATCTGGGAAGCTGCTTATATTGCAGGAATTATTGATGGAGAAGGATCTATTTCATTGACTAGAATGCATGAACGCGAACATCGCCGGCCTTGCATATCCATTGCTTCAACAGATAAAGAGCTATTAATTTATCTTCAGTCCTTATCAGGAGGAACAATAAATAATAAAAAGAATTACAACCCTAACAAACATAAGGATTCATTTACATTAAATATAAAGAATAAAGAAGCTGTTATATCTTTACTAGGATTCATCTCCCCTTATCTAAGGGTAGATAAAAAAAGGAAGCGAGCTCTATGGATTCTCAAAAAGTATGAGGAGGTTACTCCTCGAAACGGAAAGTAATATTTGGAATCACTAGAGAAAAAACTTTCTTTTGAAGAAGCCTTTTTTAGAATATAAAAAAGACTAGCATCTCTGCTAGCCTTGTTATCCACCTTATGTATGGTGGAAGCGGCGGGACGTGCGTTTCCATGCTTTCGTCATGGCACTGACTATATCTTGAACCTGTAGGAATTACAGGTCCTTCGGCGTATTATGCGAAATATAATTTGTACCTTTAACAGGCAGGATTTCGCATCCTAGTACTACCACTCTAAAATGGCAGCCTATAAGTCGATACACGGCTGTTGAATTACTCCACATACCGCTCGGCATTGCCTTATCGCCTTTTTAAAGCGACGTAGGTTTCACCGATAAAGCCGAATTATCACTTATGTGTTACCACATAAGGCGACTAATTACTAATCGAACCCGCGTCCAAAGATAACGGCACTTAAGCTTCTACGAGTGTAGTCGACATATTGGCGTTTCGCTGATCCTTTTGCCTATCGACAGGCGGCCGGTCAGCTAGTCTGGTTGTTCTCTTCCTTCGCCCTCAGACGGTGGACTCCGGCGTAGCCTACTAAGAGTGAGTCCGCTACCCTACCACATAGGCGATGGAGGGGCGAACAGCTAAGCAGTTATTAAGCTGCGAAAGCTAGGTTGTTGTTAGTTTTGCCAGTTATAGGCGTTGACGTTTTAACGAGGCCGATCCCCTCGACTCGCAACCCAAGCTCGAACTACCCCTGTCGAATCCTTAGCGCCCCCATTATAAAATGTGCTGAAATCTAGTTAAAGATTCTAGCAAGCGTTCGGATGCTCAACAATAGTTTGAGCAAAAGTTTTCTGTCGCGTATCTCAGCGACAAACTTATTATAACACACTGAGCGAATTTTTCAATTGTAAGTATTTGTAATTATATTTTTTGACGGTCACGGAATGCTCGCTCGATGTCACGCTTAGCCTCTTTTTGCTTCAGAACTTCACGTTTATCATAATTCTTTTTACCCTTTGCCAACCCTAATAAAACCTTTGCAAATCCATTTTTTAAATAAATCTTTAATGGAATCAGTGCATAACCAGCTTCCCTTGTTTCACCAAAAAGCTTATTAATTTCCCGCTTATGAAGCAAAAGCTTTCTTTGTCTTAATGGGTCATGATTATAGCGATTCCCTTGTTCATATGGGCTTACATGCATATTTAATAAATGCATTTCACCGTTGTGAATTCTTGCATAAGAATCCTTTAAATTTACTTTGCCGGCACGTATAGATTTGATTTCTGTACCTTGAAGAACGATACCAGCCTCATATGTTTCTTCAATAAAGTAATCATGGTATGCTTTTTTATTTTGCGCAACAACTTTTCCTTCACCTTTTGGCATGTCTCTCACCTCGTTATGGGTTTATTTTAGCAGAAAACTCTATTCATAACAATTGAAAGAGGACCTTCTATAAGGCCCCCTTCTAAATTATCTTTTCTTGTTTTTCCGCTTGGTGCTTTTATTCTTAGGTACATTATCATAAAACTTCTTTTTCTTTCTTGTGCCTGAGCCCTGGCCAGTTCCTTCTGACTTTTGCCCGCCACGGCCTTCTTGTTTATTACGACGCGGCTTTTTCGTATCGCTGCCTGTTTTAAACACTCTCGGAGTCTCTGAACGCTCGCGGCGTGTACCTTTCATTCCGACGATTTCAAAGTCGATGGAACGCTCGTCTTTGTTAACTTTTACAACTCTGACGGTAATTTCATCACCAATTCGGAATACATTACCTGTCCGCTCGCCAATCATCGCAAAATGACGTTCGTCGAATCGGTAGTAATCATCTGTTAAATAACTTACATGGACGAGACCTTCAATTGTATTTGGAAGCTCGACAAACATCCCAAAATTGGTTACAGAGCTAATGATACCATCATACTCTTCACCAATCTTATCTTCCATATATTCAGCCTTCTTAAGCTCATCCGTTTCACGCTCTGCATCAACCGCACGCCGTTCCATCTTTGATGAATGCTGAGCAATTTCAGGCAATCGCGCATTCCATTTTTCTCTCGTCGTCTCATCCAGCTTTCCTTCAATTAAATACGTCCGGATTAGTCGATGTACGATGGTATCTGGATACCGTCGTATTGGCGATGTAAAATGAGTATAAAACTCTGTTGATAATCCAAAGTGACCCAGGCTTTCAGGATCGTATTTTGCCTGCTGCATGGAACGAAGCATAACGGTCGATATGACCATTTCTTCCGGCTTTCCTTGAACCTCTTCGATAATTTCCTGCAACGCCCTCGGATGTACATCATTCGCGGTACCTTTAACAATGTAGCCAAAGTTGGTGATAAATTCAAAAAACCTTCTTAGCTTATCTTCTTTTGGATCTTCATGGATTCGATAAATAAATGGTACTTCCATCCAGTGAAAATGCTCTGCAACTGTTTCATTAGCAGCAAGCATAAACTCTTCAATTAATCTTTCCGCTACAGAACGCTCACGGAGAACAACATCTGTAGGTTTACTATCTTCATCAACCAAGACTTTTGATTCTTTGAAGTCGAAATCAATCGCTCCACGCTGCATTCTCTTCTCACGCAAGATTTGAGCCAGTTCTTCCATCAATTCAAACATTGGTACAAGTGAATCGTAGCTGCTGCGTGTTTCTTCATCTTTATCAACCAATATCTTATTTACATCTGCATACGTCATTCTCTCAGTAGTTTTAATGACACTTTGAAAAATCTCATGGTTAACCACTCGACCTTCATTGTTAATTTCCATTTCACAGGAGAGAACTAAACGGTCCACTCTTGGATTAAGTGAACAGATTCCATTGGATAAACGGTGTGGAATCATTGGAATGACCCTGTCGACTAAATAAACACTTGTGGCACGTTCCTCTGCCTCAAGATCGATTGGCGTTCCTTCTTTTACATAATAGCTGACATCTGCAATATGTACGCCAAGCTTATAGTTGCCATTTTCGAGCTTCGTTACCGTTACCGCGTCATCAAGGTCTTTCGCGTCAGCTCCATCTATTGTAACAATCGTTTCATTCCGAAGATCGCGGCGGTTCGCCAATTCACTTTCATCAATCGTATCTGGTGTTTCATTTGCCTGCTTTAAAACTTCGTCTGGGAATGCCATTGGCAGTCCATGCTTATGAATAACAGAAAGAATATCCACACCCGGGTCATTTTTATGTCCAAGTACAGTTATAACCTCCCCTTCAGCACTTTTACGTCCTTCTGGATAGGTAGTAAGCTTGACAACTACTTTATGACCTTCTACTGCACCTTTAGAGGCTGATTTTGGAATAAAGATATCACTTGCAAATTTCTTATCATCCGGGATAACAAAGCCAAAGCTTTTACTTTCCACATAGGTACCAACAATTTGCTGGACGCCTCTTTCTAAAATTCGTATGATACTTCCTTCTCTTCGCTGACCGGAAGTCTCGGAAGCAATTCGAGCAAGAACGGTATCACCATGCATGGCATTATTCAGCTCATTTGGCGGTATAAAAATATCATCCATACCGGGTTCATCTGGTATCACAAACGCAAAACCTTTTGCATGACCTGTGAGCTTACCGCGAATAAGGTTCATTTTTTGCGGCAATCCATAACGGTTACTGCGCGTACGGACAACAAGTCCTTTTTCCTCCATTTGAACAAGCGCTTTTACAAATTCCTTAAACTCGCTGGAGTCGGAAATTCCAAATGCCTCTTCTAGTTCTTGAACTGTCAAAGGTTTGTAAGCCTCATCCCTCATATATTGTAAAAGCTTATCAACGTGCTGTTGAATATTATCTTCCAATAAAATCCCTCCTCAAAGGATTATTTCTGCCAATCTAATTTTTCTAAAAAAGCATATATATCTTCATGAAGCTGATCACGTTCTTTATCTAACGTAATCACATGGCCCGATTCCTCATACCATTTAATTTCTTTGGTTACGGACTCAACCTCATTGTAAATGATGTTTGCACTATCTGTGTTAATCATTTTATCGTGGCGAGCTTGGACGACAAAGGTAGGAGCATAAATCATATCCACATGGTTGCGGACATCAGAAATTAAAGATTGCAACGCCTTTAAGGTTTTCATTGGCGTTTTCGTAAACTCATTCATTTCCAATTCAATTTGCTCTTCGCTTTTTCCTTCTCGTACCTTATATTCGCGGGCATAGTCGAGAATTCCTTGGTGCATCACTTCTTCACTTTTTATATACATAGGTGCACACATCGGTATAATACCCTTTATAGGTACAGTGTAACCCAATTTCAACGAAAATACGCCGCCTAGTGAAAGTCCCCCAACTGCAATTTCTTCATGTCCTAGGTCTTTTAAATAATTGTAACCATTTATTACGTCCTTCCACCAATCTTCTGGTCCAGTATGTACAAGCTCCTCTGGCGGAACTCCGTGTCCTTTATAGTGAGGCGCATGACAGGTATACCCTCGTTTTTCTAAAAAACGCCCCAACATCCGAACATCAGCCGAATTACCTGTAAAACCGTGAAGCAATAAAACTGCTCGTTTTCCTCCTTTAAACGTAAAGGGCTTAGGTGCTGCAATTTTCATCATAAAAACTCCTTCAACTCTAATCAAATCCATTACCTTAGTTTAAGCAAACAATGGGGTAACATTCCAGAAAAAAGCATTCGTTGTTTTGTACATAAAAAAAACCTGACATAAGCCAGGTTTTTGAGCATTCTTTATTAAACTTCGAAGTATGCAACTAAGACAGCAAGAATAATGAAAAGAACTGCTAATACAACAGTAATGCGATGTAAAATTAAGTCCAGTCCTCGTGCTTTTTGCTTACCGAATAATTGTTCAGCACCACCTGAAATGGCACCAGATAATCCAGCACTTTTACCTGATTGCAATAAAACAACAAGAATAAGTCCGATACTAACGATTACTAATAATGTAACAACCAATGCATGCATGAAAGACACCTCCTGTAGTACGTACATTTCACAGTATTTTTAATGTACCATATTATTGCCTTTTTAACAATACCAGTGTTATGTCAGCTTATAGTAGATATCCTTTCAAAAATATCATACAGTCACTCCAGACAAGAAAGGCACCCATTCGTCAATGAGTGCCTAAGCTTTGTTCTTATTTTTTAAGGTTATAGAAAGATTTTAAACCATTGTATTGTGCTGTTTCACCTAATTGGTCTTCAATGCGAAGTAATTGGTTGTATTTCGCAACACGGTCTGTACGTGAAGGTGCACCTGTTTTGATTTGACCCGCATTTGTTGCAACAGCGATGTCAGCGATTGTGTTATCTTCAGTTTCACCAGAACGGTGAGAAATAACTGCAGTGTAACCAGCACGCTTCGCCATTTCAATTGCGTCAAATGTTTCAGTCAATGTACCGATTTGGTTAACTTTGATAAGGATTGAGTTCCCGATTCCTTTTTCAATACCTTCAGAAAGCTTCTTAGTATTTGTAACGAATAGGTCATCCCCAACTAATTGAACCTTTTTACCAAGACGTTCAGTTAGAAGCTTGTGTCCTTCCCAGTCGTTTTCATCTAGACCATCTTCGATTGAGATGATTGGGTATTTGCTTGAAAGCTCTTCGTACCAATCAACCATTTCAGCAGATGTTTTCACAACGCCTTCACCTGCAAGATGGTATTTTCCATCTTCTTTGTTATAGAACTCAGAAGATGCTGCGTCCATTGCTAAGAATACTTCTTCACCAGGCTTGTAGCCAGCTTTTTCGATTGCTTGTACAATCGTTTGAAGTGCTTCTTCGTTAGATCCTAAGTTTGGAGCAAATCCGCCTTCATCTCCAACAGCTGTGTTAAGTCCTTTTTCTTTAAGAACAGACTTTAAGCTGTGGAAAATTTCTGTACCCATACGAAGTGCTTCTCTAAAGTTAGGAGCTCCAACAGGCATAACCATGAATTCTTGAATATCAACGTTGTTATCAGCATGCTCTCCGCCGTTAACAATGTTCATCATTGGAACTGGAAGCTGCTTAGAGTTGAATCCGCCAAGGTATTGATATAAAGGAATATCTAAGTAGTTAGCAGCAGCATGAGCTACAGCCATAGAAACACCTAGGATGGCATTGGCGCCTAATTTACCTTTATTTTCAGTTCCATCAAGCTCGATTAAAGCTTGGTCAACAGCAACTTGATCTAACACGCTGAATTCTTCACCAACAAGGTGTGGTGCAATAATTTCGTTTACGTTATCTACAGCTTTTAATACACCTTTACCAAGGTAACGCTCTTTGTCACCATCACGAAGTTCAACTGCTTCATATTCACCTGTAGAAGCACCACTTGGAACTAAAGCACGGCCAAAAGCGCCTGATTCAGTAAAAACTTCTACTTCAACTGTTGGGTTCCCGCGGGAATCTAATACTTCACGTGCGTATACATCTGCAATAAATGGCATTTAATTTCTCTCCTTTTAATATAAAAATTATTTAATTAACGATTTTCCTGTCATTTCCTCTGGCTGCCCGACACCAAGCAGCTTTAACATCGTAGGAGCTAAATCTCCTAGGATTCCACCTTCTCGCAGCTCCACGTCATTCTTTGTGATAATAACTGGAACTGGATTCGTGGTATGGGCTGTCATTGGCTCGCCTTCAAGAGTCATCACTTCATCTGCGTTACCATGGTCAGCTGTAATAATAGCTGATCCACCTTTTTCAAGAATTAAATCAACGATTTTACCTAAGCATTCATCAACTGTTTCAATTGCCTTAACCGTTGGTTCAAGCATTCCTGAATGTCCAACCATATCAGGGTTAGCAAAGTTTAGGATAATGGCATCAAATTTATCATCTTGAATTTCTTTAAGCAGCGCGTCTGTAACTTCATAAGCACTCATTTCAGGCTGCAGGTCATAGGTTGCAACCTTAGGTGAGTTGATAAGAATGCGCTCTTCTCCAGGGAACTTGTCCTCACGGCCGCCGCTCATAAAGAACGTAACATGAGGATATTTTTCGGTTTCGGCAATTCTTAATTGCTTCAATCCGTTTTGCGCTAATACCTCTCCTAATGTGTTATCCAGGTTAGAAGGCTTAAACGCAACGTATCCATTTACCGATTCACTGAAATGTGTTAAACATACGAAGAATAAATCCCTCGGATGTTTCTCTCCACGGTCAAAAGGACGGAAATCTTCGTTTGTGAATACATTAGAAATTTGGATTGCCCGGTCTGGACGGAAATTATAGAAAATGACGGCGTCATTGTCTTTGATTGTCGCAACAGGCTGACCATCTTCCTTTGTGATCACGGATGGAATAACGAATTCATCAAAAATTCCATGCTGGTAGGAATCCTCTACCACGTCTAATGGATTGGTGTAGGCTGGTCCATCACCATAAACCATAGAGCAGTAAGATTTTTCAACGCGATCCCAACGCTTGTCACGGTCCATTGAATAATAACGTCCAGAGATGGTAGCAAACTCACCAACGCCATACTCATTCATTTTATCCAAAGTTTGTTTAATATATGTTGCAGCTGTTTTCGGACCAACATCACGTCCATCAAGGAAGCCATGAATATATACCTTTTCTACGCCTTCCTCTTTTGCCATCTTCAATAGGGCAAACATATGGTTAATATGGCTGTGTACGCCTCCATCGGATAATAAACCAAATAAATGCAGGTTTGTTCCATTTTTCTTCACATGGTCCATCGCACTGCAGATGGTTTCATTTTTTACAAATTCACCTTCACGAATGGCGATATTCACACGTGTTAAGCTTTGGTATACAACCCGGCCAGCACCGATATTTAAATGGCCTACTTCGGAGTTGCCCATTTGTCCCTCAGGAAGACCAACTGCTTCACCGGAAGCCGTTAAATGCGAGTGCGGAAACGTACTCCAATACCGATCAAAATTCGGTTTTTTTGCATGATACACTGCATTCCCTTTTTGTTCATCCCTGCATCCAAATCCATCAAGAATGATGAGGGCAACGGGAGACTTACTCATAGCTGCCTGCCTCCAATAGCTGCAGGAATGAACCTGGCTCAAGGCTGGCTCCGCCAACAAGTGCACCGTCTATATCAGGCTGTGCCATGTATTCCTTAATATTTTCTGGTTTTACACTACCGCCATACTGAATTCTCACAGCATTAGCAACTTCTTCATTGAATTGTTGTGAAACCACTTGGCGGATATGAGCACATACTTCATTTGCATCTTGTGCAGTCGAAGATTTGCCTGTTCCAATCGCCCAGATTGGTTCATAAGCAATAACCGTTTGTTTTACTTGCTCATCTGTTAAGCCAGCTAAAGCTTTTTGAATTTGTGAACCAACTAGTTCATTGGTTTCACCGTTTTCACGCTGCTCTAATGTTTCACCGCAGCAAACGATTGGAGTTAAGTTATATTTAAAAGCTGCAAGTGTCTTTTTATTAACACTTTCATCGGTTTCATTAAACATTTCACGACGTTCAGAATGTCCAAGAATCACATATTGAACACCAATTTCAGCTAGAGGTTTTGGACTGATTTCTCCTGTAAAAGCTCCGCTTTCTTCGAAATGCATGTTTTGTGCGCCTATTTTGACATCAGTTCCTTCTGTTTGTTCCACAAGACTTTGTAAAAATAAAGCTGGTGCACAAATAACAGAATCCATTTTTTCATGATGTGGAACAAGACCTTTTACTTCCTCGGCAAAGCTTTTCGCCTCAGCAAATGTCTTATTCATTTTCCAGTTACCTGCAATAATCGGTTTACGCATTGTTACACAACCTTTCAAAATAGAAAGTTCTTATTATTTATCATTTAAAGCTACAACGCCTGGAAGTTCTTTGCCTTCCATGAATTCAAGTGAAGCGCCGCCGCCTGTTGAAATATGGCTCATTTTTTCTGCTAAATTGAATTTTTCTACCGCTGCCGCAGAGTCTCCGCCGCCAATTACTGAATATGTACCTTCTGCTTCTGCAAGTGCTTCAGCAACTGCCTTCGTACCACCAGCAAATTTATCAATTTCGAACACACCCATTGGTCCATTCCAAATGACTAATTTTGATTTTTTGATTACTTCACGATAGATTTCTCTTGTTTTAGGTCCGATATCAAGTGCTTCCCAATCTGCCGGTATTTCTTCGATTGCTACCTCTTTAGAATTTGCATCCGCAGAGAAATCATCGGCAACGATAGCGTCAACCGGCATATAGAAATTGACACCTTTTTCTTTTGCCTTTTCTATAAAAGAATTCGCTAAGTCCATTTTGTCTGCCTCAAGAAGAGATTTACCAATTTCATGACCCTGTGCCTTAATAAAAGTATAAGCAAGGCCGCCGCCAATGATTAGGTTATCAACCTTTTCTAATAGGTTTTCAATAACACCAATCTTGTCCTTAACCTTCGCTCCGCCAATGATTGCGGTAAATGGACGTTCTGGATTTGATAGAGCTTTTCCTAGTACATCAAGCTCTTTCTCCATTAATAGACCAGACACTGCAGGAAGATGGTGAGCAATACCTTCTGTAGAAGCATGTGCTCTATGAGCTGCACCAAATGCGTCATTTACATAGACGTCAGCGAGTTCGGCAAAGGATTTTGCTAATTCTGGATCATTCTTTTCTTCACCTGGGTAAAAACGAACGTTTTCAAGAAGAAGAACATCGCCTGCATTCATAGATTCAATGATAGATTTAACAGAATCACCATATGCTTCATCTGCTTTTTGCACGTTTTTGCCAAGAAGCTCAGAAAGTCTTACACCCACAGGAGTTAAACGCATTTCCTCTACTACTTTACCCTTTGGACGTCCAAAATGGCTCGCTAAGATGACTTTAGCACCTTGCTCGATTAAATATTGAATAGTAGGTACTGCAGCGCGGATTCTTGTTTCATCCGTGATTTTTCCATCCTGCATAGGAACGTTAAAATCAACACGGCAGAAAACGCGTTTTCCTTTTACATCTACATCTTTTAATGTTTTCTTGTTCATGCGAAGCCTCCTAATTAGAAATGCGGAAGCGCCTTGCACAGGGGCGACAGGCATAAGACGAGCCGTCATGAAGGTTGTTCTTTAACCTTCTTGACGGATTGGCTTATGACCCGAGCCCCTAGGCGCTGCAGCTAGACAATTCTCAAAGATTATTACATAAAAAAAGGAGGGGGGAATGTTCCCCGCTCCCCTTTGAAATACCATAAATCATTATAGCTTTTAGAAGAAAATATTTCCAACCTTAGCCTGTTAGGATTATAGTCCTTTTTGAGCGATGTAATCAATAAGGTCAACAACGCGGCTAGAATAACCAACTTCGTTATCGTACCAAGATAATACTTTTACCATGTTACCTTCAAGAACCATAGTAGATAATGAATCAATTGAAGATGAAGCTGGGCTGCCATTATAATCTGAAGATACTAATGGAAGTTCGCTGTAGTGTAAAATTCCTTTTAATGGACCTTCAGCAGCTGCTTTTAATGCTGCATTTACTTCATCAGCTGTTACTTCTCTGTCTAATTCAGCAACTAAATCCACGATTGATACGTTTGGAGTTGGTACACGAACAGCCATACCATTTAATTTGCCTTTAAGTTCTGGAAGAACTAAAGAAACTGCTTTCGCTGCACCAGTTGAAGTAGGAATCATGTTCTCAGCTGCTGCACGAGCACGACGGTAGTCCTTGTGTGGTAAATCAAGGATTTGTTGGTCATTAGTATAAGAGTGGATGGTAGTCATCATTCCACGCTTAATTCCGAATTCATCATTTAAAACCTTCGCAAAAGGAGCTAGACAGTTTGTTGTACATGAAGCGTTTGATAATACGTGGTGGTTTGCCGGATCGTATTTATCTTGGTTAACACCCATTACGATAGTGATATCTTCGTTATCTGCTGGAGCAGAAATGATAACTTTCTTCGCACCTGCTTCAAGGTGTTTTGCCGCATCTTCACGCTTTGTGAAACGTCCAGTAGATTCAACTACTACTTCAACACCAAGTTCTCCCCAACCTAATTGAGCTGGATCGCGTTCAGCAAGTACTTTTACCTTTTGGTTGCCAACAACTAAATATTCGCCGTCAACGGTAACTTCTTGTTGAAGAGTTCCATGAACAGTATCGTATTTTAAAAGGTGCGCAAGCATTTTTGCATCAGTTAAATCGTTAATTGCTACGATTTCCATATCTGCATTATTTAATGCCGCACGGAATACGTTACGGCCGATACGACCAAATCCATTAATACCAACTTTTACTGTCATTGTAATTTCCTCCTTGTATTGAAAAAAGGTTTTTTTATTTAAAAAGGGATTAACCTTTTAATAACTTTCTTGCTGCACCTTCATCTGTTATTAAAATCGTCGAGGCAGGTGCCTTTTTCATATAAGCCTTAATTGCTTTCGCCTTAGAAGCGCCGCCTGCTACAGCAATCACATTAGGAATCTGCGCAAGGTCTTCTAGCTGAAGTCCAATTGTTAATACCTTGTGGACAATTTCACCTTTTTCGTTAAAATAATAGCCAAAGGCTTCCCCGACAGCCGCATTCGTTACTAACTTCTGCATAATCTCGGGTTTTGAATTTCTTCGCTCAGCCATCGTGATAGCATCCCCAATTCCATGAAGAACCATGCTTGCTGATTTTATCAGGTTTAATACTTCATGAATTTCAGGTTCTTTTATCAGGGATTGATAGATTTCATTACTAACCTGATCAGGTACATAGAATACACGGTGCTTCGATTTTGTATTTTTTGACATAATCGAACTTATCGTATTTGCCTGGTTCTGAACATCCTCACCAATTCCGCCGCGTGCCGGTACAAACAGCAATTCCTTTTTGCCAATCTCGGGTGTAAGTACATTTGCGACAGCAGCCATTGTTGAACCGCCAGTTACAGCGATTATATTTTTCCCAGTCAGATATTTTTTCATACAAAAGGCACAAGCCTTCCCAAGGTCTTCTTTTACCATAAGGGATTCATCACTGTTTCCAGGTACGATGATAACCTTCCGAATCTTAAGTCGGTGTTTCAACTCCAATTCCATTACGTCAATACCGATTAATTCTCGAATTAGTCCTTCTAAATCCTCTAGCAAATTCTTCCCTTCAGAAGTTAAACTCATTCCAATATTGTTAATTAAAACAAGATTTTGTTCCTTCAGGAAATCTACCTCACTGCGAAGAACTCTTTCCGTGTACCCAAGGTTGGAAGCAAGACTCCTTCTTCCCACTGGCTGCATAAAACCGATATGTCTGAGGATAGAATATCGTTTATGTAGTACTTGAAGGAGATCAGGTAATAATCTTTTTTGAATATCGATGAGTGATTGCATAATGTCCTGCTCCTTTATTATATGTAACTGGTCATAAAATGTCCACCATAGACAAATTATGTCCCACTCTATCGAAAAAAAATCACCCCTGCTAACAATTTACATTCTAACAGGAGTGAAAACCTATTTCAACTTAAAAGTTTTTCAATTTTTCTTGCAAACGTTTACTTATGTCAAATTTGTTAATAATCCCAAAGCCCACCTCTTCACCATCAATCTGAACAACCGGAATCATGATTCCATATAGTTCTGTTAATTCATCACTTTTATCAATATCTATTTCTTCTAATGTAAAAGTCCAGTCTTCCTTAAGTTCAAGGATGGCCTGTTTCGCTTTTTCACAAAGTGAGCAGCGGTTTCTTGTATATAAGGTGATTATTGTCTGTGTCATTATTTGTATCCTTTCAATCAAACCTTTTTCTTTTAGAGGAGGAAGCTATGCCCAGTTGGTCCCGATACTTTGCAACTGTTCTTCTAGAGACAACGATTCCTTGACTTGATTTCAGTTTCTCGACAATTTCCTGGTCTGATAATGGACGTTGTTTATCTTCACTGTTGATCATCGAAGCAATCTCATTTTTCACCTGACTCGAGGACGTGCTTTCATTCGAAACTGTTTGAATCGTACTGGTAAAGAACGACTTCAACGGGAAAGTACCAATCGGTGTCTGCACATATTTTTCTTTCACCGCACGACTCACCGTTGATTCATGAATTTCAAGTTCACCCGCTACCTCCTTCATGGTCATCGGAACTAAATATTCCTTGCCATTTTCAAAAAAGGAAGTTTGCTTTTCCACAATTTTGCTGACAACCCTCGTTAAAGTTTCTTTCCTCTGCTCAATACTTTTCATAATCCATTGATAATCTTGCACTTTTTCCTGCAAAAAACGGCTTACTTGAGAATCCTTCGTGGTAGTCATTTTTTGATAATAATGATCATTAAAACTTATTTTTGGAAGGATGTCATCACACAGCCTGACGGAAAATCCATCCCCAAAGCGTTCTACAATCGCATCAGGGATGATGTAGGAGGCACTTTCCTGCTCTAAACGTGCACCTGGTCGTGGATTCAGCTGCTGTATTATATCAAATATCTCTTGAATCTTTTGTAAAGGTATTTGTAGTTCCTTTGCAATCTGCTTCCATTTCTTCTCCGCAAATGGGATGAAGTAGTGAGTTAGGATTGTCAGTGCCAAATCATCCTTTAGGTTTTCCCGTTCGAGCTGTATTAATAAACATTCTTGAAGATTCCTAGCCCCGATTCCAGCTGGTTCCAAAGTTTGAATCACAATAATGCTGTCTTCAACCAGTTCTAATTGGACACCTAATAGATCAGCAATTTCTTCCGGTTCAGCGGTTAAGTATCCGTTTACATCGAGGTTATCAATCAAGTGTTTAATAATTTTTAATTGAATACTTGAGTATTTTCTAAGATTAAGTTGATTTAGCAGTTGGTCTTCCTTAGAAGATGACTTTGCTGCAATTTGCTCAATCCAATCATTTTCCGTATTTTTCGTATGTTTCCGCCGATTGCGGTCTATTAATGGGTTAATAGGCTGAATATGGTTATTCTCAACCTGTAATAGGGGATTTTCAAGTGCTTTGTTTTCTAAAAAAGTGGAAAGCTCTTGTGCTGAATATTGTAAAAGCGCAATGGCCTGGGTCAATTCCTGTGTCATTGCCAATTTCAATGTTTGTTGTTGCCATAAACCTGCTTTTAAGTCCATAAACCAATCTCCCCCCTTGCTCTATTTTACATGAAGATGGAGATTTAGTGTACGGTAAATTAACTGGCATAAAAGAAAAAACCTCCTGTTACTGATAACAGAAGGTTTCATTGACGCGCTCGGAGGGAATCGAACCCCCATTTTAAGAACCGGAATCTTACGTGCTATCCGTTGCACCACGAGCGCATATATGCGACTTACATATTATATGCCAATTTGTGAAACTTTGCAAGTTTTATAGGTTTAAAAAAACTCTCAGCGGGTATGCTTGTATAGGGAAAGTTGTCGAACAAATATAAAGGCGAATTGTTTGACCTTAATTGACCATCAGTGTATCATTAACTATACATATTACTATCTTTCATACTTAAAGGAGGAAGAAAAATGAACTTGATTCCTACAGTTATTGAACAAACAAACCGCGGAGAAAGAGCATATGACATCTACTCTCGTCTTTTAAAAGACCGTATCATTATGCTTGGAAGTGGTATTGACGATCATGTGGCTAACAGCATTGTAGCACAATTACTATTCCTAGAAGCGGAAAACCCTGAAAAGGATATATCCATCTATATTAACAGCCCTGGCGGCAGTATTACAGCTGGTATGGCCATTTATGACACAATGCAGTTCATTAAGCCTGATGTTCAGACCATTTGTATTGGTATGGCAGCTTCAATGGGTGCCTTCTTACTTGCAGCAGGAACAAAAGGTAAGCGTTATGCGTTACCGAATGCAGAAGTAATGATCCATCAACCATTAGGCGGAGCACAAGGTCAAGCGACTGAGATTGAAATTGCGGCTAAGCGTATCTTATTCCTTCGTGAAAAATTGAATGGAATCTTAGCAGAGCGCACAGGCCAGCCGCTAGAAGTAATCCAAAAGGACACTGACCGCGATAACTTCATGACAGCTGAAAGAGCAAAAGAATACGGTCTCGTTGACCATATCATCACTAGAAGTCTTACAGAAGAAAAGAAAGATAAATAAAATAAAAAGAGTTTGACCCATTCCAAGGTCAAACTCTTTTTTTATTGTTCATTTTGAACAAAATTAGACAGTGCATCAATAGCTTTTTCTTCATCATCGCCATCAGCGACTATATTAACTAAAACCCCAGAGCCGACAGCTAAGCTCATAAGGCCCATAATACTTTTTGCATTTACTTTCTTACCATCTTTTTCTAAAAAAATATCCGCTGAAAAACGGTTTGCCTCCTGAACAAATAATGCTGCTGGTCGTGCTTGAAGACCCGTTTTCAATTTAACTTCCACCTGTTTCTCTACCATTACAAAATCCTCCTTATTTTTTCCTCTATTTTCTTGGAGCCAAATCACCAATCCGCAATTTATCTGCAATTTCATCTATTTTTCTTAACCGATGATTAATCCCCGATTTACTAATTGTACCTCCGGATACCATTTCCCCTAGCTCTTTAAGGGTTACATCCGTATAGTGGAGCCTGAGTTCAGCAATTTCTCTTAACTTTTCAGGTAAGATATGCAATCCAACCGTATCGTTAATATAGCGAATATTTTCAACCTGCCGGATAGAAGCACCAATTGTTTTATTTAAGTTCGCAGTTTCACAATTCACCAGACGATTAACGGAATTTCGCATATCCCTTACAATCCTCACATCTTCAAAGCGAAGAAGTGCATTGACTGCACCAATAATATTTAAATACTCGGTAATTTTTTCAGCTTCTTTTAAGTAAGTAATATAGCCTTTTTTGCGCTCAAGTGTCTTGCTATTTAGACCAAATTTATTCATTAATTCACACAAGGAATCGTTATGCTCCTTGTATAGTGAAGCAATTTCCAAATGGTACGATGAAGTTTCCGGATTGTTTACGGAACCTCCCGCTAGAAACGCCCCACGCAGGTAAGAACGTTTACAACATTTCTTTTTCACAAGATCACTTGCTATGTCATGGATGAAGGTAAATCCTTCACCAAGGATTTTCATATCCTCTAGTATTTCCTTCGCCTGCTGCGACAAGCGGACAATGTAAACATTGTTCTTTTTTAGTCTCATTTTTTTCCGAACAAGCAGCTCTACTGGAACATCATAGCTTTTTTTTATTAACGTATAAATCCTTCTGGCAATGGCTGCATTTTCAGTCTGAATATCAACAATCAACTTGCGGTTGGAAAAAGACATAGAGCCATTCATTCGTATAAGAGCAGAAAGTTCGGCTTGTGTGCAGCAAGGCTTTATTTCTAAATTCGTTAATTCTTTTTTCGTTTCCGAAGCGAAAGACATCCCTTCACCCCCTTTTGCCCCTTTTTCACGGGCATTAGTATTTACGCTTCATATCTTCGTTTGGTTTCACTTAAAAGTAAATTATATAAAATTTTGGCCACTTTTTTCGGGTCATGTCGCAGTGCCCCATTTTCCTGGATGGCAATATCTGCATGAACCACCTCAAGCCCAAGTTCAAATATGCGCTCTAAATCATAATGGACAGGGTCAGCCAGTTCTTCATTGTAGCGTAGCTGGATGTCTTCAGGAATTTCTTTATCGTTCACTAAAATGGTATCCATAAAAGCACAAACCATATGATCATAAATGGCTTTTACATGATCACTAGCCGTGTACCCGTGCGTTTCACCCGCTTGTGTCATTAAATTGCATATATACACCTTTTTCGCATGAGAACGGCAGACCTCTTCACCTAAGCGCGGTACTAACAGATTAGGCAGGATACTCGTATATAAACTTCCTGGTCCGATAATAATTAGATCCGCTTGTCTAATGGCTTGTATGGATTCCGGCAAAGGAGTGATAACCTCTGGTGTCAGAAAAACTTTTTTTATTTTTTTGCCTGAGTAGGGAATTTTCGATTCACCAGATACGACTGTCCCATCCTCCATTTCCGCATGAAGCACAACACTTTGATTGGCCGCAGGCAGAACCTTACCGCGAACATTTAATACCTTGCTCATTTCTTGAATCGCATGCACAAAGTTTCCGGTAATGGACGTCATGGCAGCAAGAATTAAATTGCCAAGCGAATGTCCCGATAATTCGTTGGAGGTCTTAAATCGATGTTGAAACATCTCTTCCACCAACGGTTCAACATCCGATAGTGCAGCTAACACATTTCGGATATCCCCAGGCGGTGGGATTTGCAGATCATCACGGAGTCTTCCTGAACTGCCGCCATCATCAGCAACCGTCACAATGGCGGTAATATCAACTGGATACTGTTTTAAGCCTCGTAATAAAACCGGCAATCCTGTTCCTCCGCCAATGATGACGATTCTTGGCTGTCCTAACTCCCTCATGTCGTCTTATCCTTTCTCCTCTCAATGTCACGGTGTGAAACGAAAGTCTTATAATCATTTTCAAAGTATTTAGCAAGATATTCGGCAAGGGTAACGGAGCGATGCTGCCCTCCGGTACAACCGATTGCAATCACAAGCTGGGCTTTACCTTCCCGCTTATAATGCGGAAGCATAAAGCTTAGCAAATCTGTAACCTTCTCTATGAATTTATGCGTTTCATTCCATTTTAAAACATAGCTCGAAACCTCTTGATCCAATCCTGTCTTTGGCCTCATGTGGTCGATATAATGGGGATTTGGAAGGAAACGAACATCAAACACAAGATCGGCATCGATTGGAATACCGTACTTAAATCCAAATGACATGACATTGACAGTAAAAATTGATTTTTTATTCGTAGTGAATTCCGTTATTATCTTTTCGCGTAACTCACGTGGCTTCATTTGTGAAGTGTTGTAAATAAGTTGGGCTCTGCCCTTTAATTCATCAAGAAGCTCCCGTTCCAATTTAATTCCTTCTAATGGCAAACCTGATTGTGCCAGTGGATGAAATCTTCTTGTTTCTTTATATCTTCTCACTAAAGTAGCATCATCAGCATCCAAGAATAGGATTTGTGGGCTCACCCATGAGGTTTCTGCAAGGTCATCAAGCGCTTTAAACAAATGATCAAAAAACTCTCTACCCCTCAAATCCATAACCAATGCCACTTTATTCATTTTATTCCCAGATTCCTTCATAAGTTCAAGGAATTTTGGAAGGAGAGTCGGCGGCAGATTATCCACACAGAAAAAACCTAAATCCTCTAAACTTTGGATAGCAACCGTTTTCCCTGCTCCTGACATCCCCGTGATTATGACCATTTGTGTTTCATTTGTTGATCCGGTACTCATTTATTTTTCCCCCTCACCTTAACTTGGATCTAATCGATAACTGATTAGTTGAAAATCTTTGGTATAAGTAAAAGTACCGTAAATTATCCCATTTCCATGAATCATGTAATCGATAATATGATAGTCTCCAGCAGCCATAGGCAGTTTTTTTAATTGATCAAGCTGCTGCCACTCGAGCTTGCCTTCATCCGATTCGTCAAATCGCATCCCATCAGAATCAGTTGCAAAAAAAGTAAACATCATCCATTCAGATAAAACTTGATCATTTTCTTTCATAATGAATGTAAAAATGCCCTTCAATTGCGGGTTTTTCAAGTAGATTCCGGTTTCCTCACGGTACTCACGAATACAGGAATCTCTTACTGACTCGCCAGGCTCCATCTTGCCGCCTGGTGCTACCCACCAGCCGCGGCGCGGTTTTTTTAACATTAATACTTGATTATCTCTAATTAATACACAATTGGTGACTCGCTGCACAACAAACACCCTCTAACAAGAAAAGCGGAAGCTCCTAGTCACTTGAGCTAGACCATTCTCAAAGTTAAATATTTCTCTCTCATTTATATAACATGATCATAGTAGTAAAATAGCACATATTTATTCTTTTTATTATACTCCTTTTGGTAAGCGGTCACAATGAAATCAGATTTCTTTATACTGTTAAAAATATGTAAAAAAATAGCACAGGCATTTTCAGCCTGTGCACCAAGTGAATATTTTAAAGGGGGTCAATTCTTAATATCATAATACCTTATTAATATTTCACCACTGTTACAAGAGAATTAAAACCGGATTACGATTATGAAAAATTTGTAAATCTACTTCTTGATTTTCAATTCTTCTTTCAGTTCCTCTACATAGTGCTGGGCACTTTGCGCAGCGATACTGCCATCACCAGTAGCAGTAACGATTTGTCTTAGTGTCTTTTCGCGGATATCCCCTGCTGCAAAAATTCCTGGCACTTTTGTTTCCATTCGGTCGTTTGTTTCAATATAGCCATTTTCATTGGTAATTCCCAGATTTATAAATGGTTTAGAAAGTGGAATCATTCCAATATAAATGAATACTCCATCTGCTGGAAGTTCCCGTTCTTCTCCATTTTGAGTAGAAACAAGTGTAACGCTGCCCACTTTTCCGTCTTTATCATTAATCGATTTAATGGTGTGATTCCATATGAAATCGATTTTTTCATTTGCAAATGCACGGTCTTGAAGTATTTTCTGAGCACGAAGTTCATCTCGTCGATGTACAATCGTTACCTTAGAAGCGAAACGAGTTAAATAAACACCTTCCTCAACAGCAGAGTCCCCGCCGCCAATGACAAACAATTCCTTTTGCTTAAAAAATGCTCCGTCACATACTGCACAATAGGATACACCGCGCCCGCTAAGTTCCTTCTCGCCTGGTACTCCTACTTTTTTATATTCAGCACCTGCAGAAATAATAACAGAATAAGCTTTGTATTGCTTTGAACCAGCTACAACCGTTTTCACTTCACCATTGTCAATGATTTCTTTGATGTCACCATATGCATATTCAGCACCAAACTTTTTTGCGTGCTCAAACATTTTCGTAGATAAATCTGGTCCTAGAATACTTTCAAAACCAGGATAATTTTCAACATCCTCCGTGTTTGCCATTTGACCGCCTGGCATTCCTCGTTCAATCATAAGTGTAGAAAGATTTGCACGAGATGTATATACAGCAGCTGTCATTCCAGCAGGACCAGCACCAGCAATAATCACATCATAAATTTTTTCTTCAGACATGTATGGTTCACTCCCTTATATATAAAAAAATACGATTAAGTTTAGTATTACCTTCTTAATCGTATTAAACAATTGCTATATAGTCCAAATATCTGCTCAATTTAGGTGTTGAGTCACTAACTTTACATATTTGCCAATGGTTGCTGGGGAGATATCATAGCGTTTGGCAATTTCTTGCTGTGATACCTTTTCATTGCTTGCCTTATACCAGACATATTCCATGGCGCCTGCCCAAGCCCGTTTATTATTTAGGTTAAACTCAGACTTAGACTTAGCCAATTCCACAAACACGGAAAACCACATTAAATATAATCCAGATTCAACCGTTCCGATAGGCTGATGTGTTTCATAAAGAACCTGGGCAATTTCCTGTGCATCGACAATAGCAGAAGGAGTTCCCGATTTTAGTAAAGAGACATAATTTTTTTCCAAAGCAGTAAGCTTTTGATTTTGGTAAAAACGTTTTGAGGTAAAGATTTCATCTGCCTTTCCTGAGACAGAAGCTAGGAATAATGCAAATAAACGTTCTTCCATATAATCACTTTCCAGTTTTTGAAATATTGAACCTGAGTGATCTTCGAATCCATTTGCAATTGGCTTTTCGACATTCCATGGCTCATATCCCTCCTTATCAGGAGTATGCTCAAGGACAATTTTCCAAATGCTTTTTGCAAAGTTTTCAAAGCCTGTATGATATGCGGAATACGACAGCCAATAATAAAAAGGACCGTCACCTTCAAAACCGTTTTTATACAGCTTTTTCAGCCAAAAGTATGCTGACTCATACTCACCAATTAAGGCAAAGGTTGCACCAAGCTTAAATTGATGGTCAATGAGCATGGGTTGAATTTTTTTTAACGAATCCATTAAACGTGCAACTGCTTTCGTCTTACCCTGGTAATGAGCAAACACTAACCGATTACACAATGCATGCAGATTTCCAGGATTTCTTTCTAACACATCATCAAGAATCGATTCTGCTTTTTTTGTTTTTCCTAAATAAAAATAAGCGAGAGCTAAGTTATTATAAGCAGACCAGTATTCCGGATATGCTTCCACAACGTCATTCAACAGTTCAATGGCTTTTGGAAAATACCCTGATTCCAATAAGTCACGAGCCTGTTCCTGCTTAATAATAAGATCGTCCTGTTCATAAAGCTCATCTTCTAAACCCTCAGCCTCAAACGAAAGAAGCTCTAGAAGGTCGTGTGTATCTTCATTAAAATCCCCATTTGGGTCCAATTCCAAATACATATTTGCATGATGATAAGCATCTTTAAAGAAACCCATATGGGCATAATTATTGGCTAAAAAATAATGACATTCTGCCATTTCTTCATCAAGATCTTCAAGGATTAAATGCAAGAGTCGATTAGAATTTTCAAACTCACCAAGTTCTGTTGACACAATGGCAAGCTGACAGGTTATCATCGGTTCACCCGGCTCCAGCTGCATCGCCCGTTGAAGATATTTTTTAGCTTTTTTAAAATCACGGCGATGGTATGCCTTAATACCCTTCGTGAAATAATATTCCCCAGTCGGAACAAATGACAGGATCTTTCCCTTTTGAATTCTTGCTTTCGAATCTTTAACCATGGAGACCTCCATCTATACAATAAACTAACTTATGTAGTATACCACAACAAAAGCCAGTACGAGAAGGGTTAGAACCTATACAAACACATTGGAAGATATTCCAAATATACAAAAACACGCTGCATAACAGCGTGTTTTTGCATATTTGGTGCCTGTCACCGCAGCAGCGGTGACAGGCACCAACGGTTTTTATCGTTTGTGTCTTTCTTCTAATGTTTTCAATACTTCCTTAAATGGCAGGCCTTGTTCGACTAACAATACTTGTAGGTGGTAGAGGAGGTCGGCGGCTTCCCATTTTAGTTCTTCTTTGTCGCGGTTTTTGGCGGCGATGATGACTTCTGAGGCCTCTTCGCCGACCTTTTTCAAGATTTTATCGACGCCTTTTTCAAATAGATAGGTGGTATAAGCCCCTTCTGGACGCTCTTGTTCCCGTTCGATAATCAGCTTTTCTAATGACTGCAGAATCTGGTAGTCTGCAAGGCTAGTAGCAGCCCTTTCTGTTACAACACCTTCTGTAAAGCAGCTGACTGCTCCCGTATGGCATGCAGGTCCCTTCGGCTCAACTTGCACAAGGACTGCGTCCTTGTCACAGTCATATTTAACACTTATAACGGTCTGAGTGTTTCCACTAGTCGCGCCTTTGTGCCAAAGCTCCTGACGAGAACGGCTGTAAAACCACGTTTCCCCAGTTTCCAGCGTTTTTGTAAGAGATTCCTGATTCATATACGCTAATGTTAATACCTCTTTTGTTTCTGCATCCTGGACGATAGCAGGGACAAGCCCTTTTTCATCAAAACGAATGTTCATCGCACCGTCACTCCTCTCTCTAACAAATAACTTTTTACTTCATGGACTGATGTTTCTTTATAGTGAAAGATTGAAGCAGCAAGCGCTGCATCGGCTTTTCCATTTACAAATGCATCCTCAAAATGACTTGCGTTTCCAGCACCTCCTGAAGCAATCACCGGAATCGACACTGCTTCACTTACCGATGCAGTAAGTTTGAGATCAAAGCCATTTTTCTCGCCGTCACTATCCATACTTGTCAGTAAAATTTCACCTGCACCTAGTCTTGCTGCTTCCTTGGCCCAATCAATGACCTTTCGATCGGTTGCGGTCCTGCCTCCGTGTGTATAAACACGCCACGTCCCGATCTCTTCATCAAACTTAGCGTCAATAGCGACTACGATACATTGTGTTCCAAAGTAGCCGGCACCCTCAGAAATTAGTTCAGGATTCAAAACTGCCGCTGTATTTAAGGATACTTTGTCAGCACCCGCACGGAGAATGCGTTTCATATCTTCTAAAGAATTAATCCCGCCGCCAACAGTAAAAGGGATGGCAAGCTCCGATGCCACAGACTTAACCACTTCCACCATGGTTTTTCGTCCTTCAACAGATGCAGAAATATCAAGGAATACGAGTTCATCTGCTCCCTGCTCGTCATAGAATCTAGCCAATTCAACAGGATCTCCTGCATCTCGGAGTTGAACGAATTGAATACCCTTCACAACTCTTCCTTCTTTTACATCAAGGCAAGGAATGATACGTTTAGTTAGTGTCATTTTCTCACCTCATCCAGTGCTTCTTTTAATGTAAAACGGTTCTCATAAAGGGCTTTTCCGACAATCGCTCCTCTAACCCCTTCTGCATTTAAAGCGCGCAAATCGGCTAAACTACTCACACCGCCAGAAGCAATGACAGTTTTTCCGGTAACCTCAGCCATTTCACATACAGCAGTGATATTCGGTCCTGATAATGTTCCATCTGTTGCAATATCCGTAAAAATAAATGTCTCCGCGCCCTTCTCAGCAAAGCGTTTACTCAGTTCTACTGCTTTCACTTCTGAAGTATTCAACCAGCCATGGGTAGCTACATAGCCATTTTTCGCATCAATCCCCACAACAATTTGCTCCCCATACTTCTGAATCATTTCAATCGCAAACTCTGGATTGGATACAGCGATACTACCGATAATCACGCGTGTAATTCCACTTTCTAAATAATGAAGGATGTCCGCTTCAGAACGAATGCCCCCGCCAATTTGGACTTTTACCTTTAGTTGCTTGGCTGCTTCGATGACAAAACGGTCATTAACCCGATGCCCATCCTTGGCGCCATCTAGGTCAACCATATGTATCCATTCTGCCCCCTCCGCTGCAAACGCTCGAGCCATGTCAAAAGGTGAATCGCCATAAATCGTTTCCTTATCATAATCACCTTGGAGGAGGCGTACGCAATTCCCGCCACGCATATCAATTGCAGGATAAATTGTGAGTGTCATCGTACTGCCTTCCTTTCTTCAACCAATTTTAAAAAATTATTCAGCAGTGCCATTCCTAGCTTGCTGCTTTTTTCAGGATGAAATTGCATTCCAAAAATATTATCTTTGCCAACTACGGCAGAAACTTCTTCATGATAATTAGCTTTTGCCAACAGTGCCTCCGAGTTTTCTGCACTTACATAGTACGAATGAACAAAATAAACATAATCTTCTTCTAAACCATCCAAGAGTGGAGATGATTTAACAAACTCAAGTTTATTCCAGCCCATATGAGGAACCTTGTATGTCTCCCCTTTAGCATTCGTACCAGAAAAACGTCGTACATGACCAGGTAATAAGCCAAGGCCTTTCGTAAACCCATTTTCATCACTATCTTCAAACAATAGCTGCATACCTAGGCATATCCCAAGAAGTGGTTTTCCACTTTCTGCAAACTCCTTAATCGTGTCTGCCTGTAATACTTCCATCGCATCTCGGAATGAGCCAACCCCTGGAAGTAATAGTGCATCCGCGCTTAGAAGCTCTTCCCGATCACCTGAAATAAAATAATCAGCGTTCAATCTCTCTAATGCTTTACTAACACTAAAGAGATTGCCCATACCATAATCGACAATTCCAATCATCTATAACATCCCTTTCGTAGATGGAACTCCTTTAATGCGAGGATCAATCGTTGTCGCTTCGTCTAGCGCTCGGCCAAGTGCTTTAAATACAGCCTCAATCATGTGGTGCGTATTGTGTCCGTAATGAACAATGACATGCAGGTTCATACGAGCCTCGAGGGCAAGCTTCCATAAAAATTCATGAACGAGCTCAGTATCAAACGTGCCCACCTTAGCACTCGGGAACTCCGCCCTCATTTCAAGGTGCGGTCGATTACTTAAATCGACAACTACCTGTGCTAGTGCTTCATCCATCGGTACAAAGGCATTCCCATAGCGTTTAATACCTCTTTTATCGCCAAGTGCTTCGCGCAATGCCTGTCCTAAAACAATTCCAATATCCTCTGTGGTATGATGATCATCTACCTCAATATCCCCTTTAGCGTCAACGGTAAGGTTAAATTGCCCATGTTTCGTGAATAAATCAAGCATATGGCTCATGAATGGAACCCCTGTTTCAAGTTCTGACTTTCCTTCGCCATCTATATCTAGTGATAAACTAATTTGGGTTTCATTTGTTTTTCGTTCAATACTTGTGTATCTTTCCATGGAAGGGCCCCCTAGCCAAAAAAATTATTGATTTTTAAGTCTTAACTCAACTGCTCGCGCATGGGCTTCTAGACCTTCCATGCGGGCAAATTTAGCAATTTTTTCTCCATTTTCCTTTAGAGCTTTTTCACTGTATATGATTACACTTGATTTTTTTTGAAAATCATCCACATTCAACGGACTTGAAAATCGAGCAGTCCCATTGGTCGGCAGAACATGATTAGGTCCGGCAAAGTAATCGCCTACTGGCTCTGAACTATAACGCCCAATAAAAATAGCACCAGCGTGTCGGATTTTCCCAAGCAGCTCAATACCATTCTCAGTCAAGATTTCAAGGTGCTCCGGTGCAAGCTGATTAACGGTTTCTACTGCTTCTTCTATAGAAGAAGTCACGTAGATAACGCCGAAATCCTCAATCGACCGAGAGGCAATCTCCTTTCGCGGCAATATAGCCAGCTGCTTTCCGACTTCGACAGCCACCTCTTCTGCTAATTTCATTGAAGGGGTAACAAGCACACTGCAAGCACGCGGGTCGTGTTCTGCTTGTGATAATAAGTCAGCAGCCACCTCATCGGCACGGGCAGAATCATCGGCAATGATGGCTATTTCACTTGGCCCCGCAATCATATCGATATCCACATCACCGAAAACCTCTCGCTTTGCTAACGCTACATAAATATTTCCAGGGCCAGTAATTTTATCAACAGATGCAATTGATTCTGTTCCGTATGCTAGAGCACCAATGGCCTGAGCTCCGCCAACCTTATAGATTTCTTTTACTCCTGCTTCTTTCGCTGCAACAAGTACAGCAGCAGGAAGTATTCCCTCGCTGTCCGGTGGTGATACCATCACAATTCGGTTAACACCCGCCACTTGTGCAGGAATAACATTCATAAGAACCGAAGATGGATAAGCAGCTGTTCCTCCAGGGACATATACTCCTACAGAATCAAGCGGTGTTATTTTTTGACCAAGAATACTTCCATTTTCCTCCGTCGTCATCCATGAAGGACGCAATTGTTTCTCATGAAATCTTCTAATATTATCAGCAGCTTCTCGAACAATCGAGATAAATTCAGAATCTACTTTCTCATAGGCTTCATTTATTTCACTTTCGGTAACCAAAAACGAATCTAACTTTACACGGTCAAATTTTTCAGTATAATCACGCAAGGCGTTGTCGCCAGAGGATCGAATGTCCGAAATAATATTTTTAACGACGGCTAACTGTTCAGTGGTACCCGATTCAATCGACCGTTTTATAGAGATAAGGTCATTCACTTTTACGATTTTCATACTATTTTACCTCCAAGGAGACGACACTGCTTAACCTTGTCACTAATTCGTTTATACGTTCGTCCTTAATCCGGTAACTAACAGGATTAACGATAAGCCTAGATGTAACATCTTTTATTCTTTCATATTCAACAAGCCCATTTTCAACAAGCGTTCTTCCAGTCGAAACAATGTCAACAATCCGATCCGCTAATCCAATTAATGGCGCAAGCTCGATGGAACCATTTAATTTAATGATTTCGACTTGTTCACCTTGCTCGCGGAAATAAGCAGCAGCCACATTAGGATATTTTGTCGCCACTTTTGGTGCCACATCGTTCATCGCTGTTCCAGGCAGTCCCGCAACAGCCAGGTAGCAGGCACTAATTCTTAAATCTAGCAATTCGTATACATCCCGTTCTTCTTCAAGTAAAACGTCCTTACCAGCAATACCGACATCTGCAACCCCATGCTCTACGTATGTAGCTACATCCATTGGCTTTGCCAAGATGAAACGCATATCCTCCGCGTCAACATCGAGGATTAATTTTCGCGAGTCATCAAATTCAGGTGGCAGTGCATAGCCTGCTTTTCGTAATAACTCTAAAGCTTCTTCAAAAATTCTGCCTTTTGGCATCGCAATTGTTAGTTTTGCATTCATCTTAAGCCCCCCCGATTAAAAAGGTGGTATTGGCGAACTTCTTTGTAAAAGCATCAAGATTCTTCACACCATTAATATCTTGCAGCACGGTTTGCTTTCCTTCACCCTTCATGGTTTCAGCCAGTTGAAAGGCTTCCTTTCTTCGTTCCTGACTGAAAAAAATACATTCAACAGTATTTGTCACTTCTAGTGAACCCATTGCCTCAAGCAGTTTATCCAGCCTTACAGCGAAACCAGTGGCACTGGCCTTTTTCCCAAACTTTTCGATTAATCCGTAACGGCCGCCATTCCCAATCGGAAATCCGACATTCCCGGCATAGGCCTCAAATAAAATTCCAGAATAATAACTCATATGGCTGACAATCGTAAAATCAAATTTCACGTAGTCCTTAAGTCCGTAGTCTGAAATCACATCCCACAATTCCTTCAGCTGAATAAGCGATTCTTTTCCATAGCCATCCTCAACGATATCAAGTGCTTTTCCAATTACCTCTTCGCCGCCTCTTAATTCAAGCAGCTGTAATAGCCTCTTTTTATCGATTGAGGATAGGGAATAAGAGTTCACTTGCTCACGATAACCAACAAAGTTTTTTTCATATAAAAATCGTCTAAGAGCGTTCGCACGTCCATTGGTTCCTAAGATTTGCTTAAATAATTCTTGTGCGAAGCCAATATGTCCTACCGATACTTGAAATTGGCTCAACCCGGCTTTTTTTAACGATGAGACCAGCAGAGCAATTACCTCGCCATCGCTTGAAACTGTATCGTCATTAATATACTCCACACCGATTTGCTCAAACTCTGCAGGTCTGCCGCCTTCCCGCTGCTGTGCACGGTATACATTTCCTGCATAGGCTAAGCGAAGCGGAAGATCATTTTCTAATAGACGTGATGCTGCCACCCTGGCAATTGGTGAAGTCATATCCGGCCGAAGTACGAGGGTATGCCCATCTTTATCGAGTAATTTGAAAAGCTCCGAGTCAAGTATCGCGGAGGCTGTTCCAACGGTTTCATAGTATTCTAGGGTAGGTGTATCAATGAATTGATATCCCCATTGTTTAATGGCATCCTCCATCAAAGTACGGACACGATGCTTTTTTTCATATAGTTCCGGAAGTGTATCTCTCATGCCTAAAGGCTTTTCAAACATAAATAAACGGCTCATTTAAATCATCCTTTATTTTCAGAATCCTTTAGTTCGCTAATATGCTAATAAATTAAAGTTTACCTTTTTGGGAAATTTTCGTCAACTGAAAACTGATAATTCCGAGGGTTTTGCGATTATTCCCCATTATTATGTAAAAAAAAGCCAGGTACAACAACCCAGCTTCTATAATTTGTTATTTATTTTTATTATAAATCGGGTCTTCGGCCCAACGCTTTTCCATTTCCTCTTTTGAGTAGATGACCCGCATAGGGTTCCCGCCGACAAACGCACCTTCCGGAACATCTTTATGAACGAGTGTTCCAGCAGAAACGATGGCTCCGTCACCAATCGATACACCAGGCAGAATGGTTGAATTTGCTCCAATCATCACTTCACTGCCAATCTCAACAGGACCAAGACGATACTCTTTTATCAAATATTCATGAGCAAGGATTGTCGTGTTATAGCCAATGACCGTATTGCGTCCGACACTGATTTTCTCAGGAAACATTACATCGAGCATGACCATTAACGCGAAGGATGTTTGCTCACCGACCTTAAGTCCTAAGAAGGTACGGTAAAGCCAATTTTTCATCCCTAGAAAGGGAGTGTAACGTGCGAGTTGGATGACAATGAAATTCTTTACAACCTTCCAGAAAGGAACGGTTTTATAAACATGCCATAAGGAGTTAGCCCCTTCAACAGGGTAGCGGGTCGTATTCCTCATTCTTATCCCTCTCCGAGAATCGTTAATAAATCCGTCATGTTCTCTAACATGTAATCAGGTTCATATTTTGCCAGGTAATCTCTTCCCTTAATCGTCCAAGCGACCCCTGCAGTTTTCGTACCTGCATTTTTGCCGGCTAGTACATCGTGAAAATTATCGCCTACCATTAAGGTTTCCTCTGGCCTTGAATCTAACTTTTCAAGCGCCAAAAAAATTGGCTCGGGGTCTGGCTTCACTTTTTTTACATGATCGTAAGCAATCATGACATCAAAAAACGAATCTAGTTTCATCAAGCGAAGTCCTTTAAAAGCCACATCCTCACGTTTCGTTGTCACGATGGCAAGTTTATAGCCTTTTTTCTTTAATGTCTCAATTGTTTCCATCACACCGACAAATTCTTTTACCAATGCGTCGTGATTCGCAAGATTGTAGGTACGATATTCTAACACCATTTCCTCCACTCGCTCAGGGTCCATTGCTCCAAAAACTTCATGAAGAGTTGGACCTAAAAATGGCAGGACATCCAGTCGCTTATACTTGCCTGGAAAGTATTTTTCAAGTGTGTGTAAATAAGTAGAGATGATAAGTTCATTTGTATCGATTAACGTTCCATCTAAATCAAATAAAATGGTATTTATATTATTTTTCATATGTTGGTTCTGCTCCCTTTCTTCTCATGATGCCAGACCGTTTCCAAATGAACCCGACGATCAAAGTTAAGATAATGGCTACACCCAGCCGTATTAAAAAGAGCGGCCAGACCGGAATACCCAGCGGGATAAAAATAAGTGTATCCTCCACTACCGCGTGGCAGGACATCAGAAAAAGAAAAGCGAGTGTTATATCCTTTTTACTCACTCCATCTTCCTCCACTGCCTGGATGACAACCCCTGCACCATAGGCAAGCCCAAATAATAAGCCTGCAGCCATAGTTGTAGAGGTATTTTCATGCATCCCAAGACTCCTAGTAATCGGAGACATTCCTTGCGAAAATTTCTTCAGCCATTGCAAATCCTTCAAGATTTGAATGACAATCATCAACGGAATGACAATCAGGGCTAATTGCAGAATTCCGAGCCCTGCTTTTTCAATAGCCGTAAGTAAAATAGCACCGATTCCAGTAATTTCTTCATCCGTTCTTGCTTGAATCAGACCATATTGTGCTGTTTCACCGCCGCCCTGCCAAACAAGGTTAATTACGATTGCTGATGCAAATGCAAGTCCCAGCCGCGTTACCAAAACAAGCCAAAGCTTAATACCAACCTTAAGAGCAACGCCTGATTCAACAATTAAATTATGAGAAAATGAGAGCATTACAGCTAAAATAAAAACTTCCTTTACAGTTAAATCGAGTGTTAAAATCGCACCAATAGCCGCATATAGGTTGAGAAAGTTTCCCAATACCAATGGAATTGCGGCATCTCCTGACAATCCAAACAGCTTCATCATTGGCGCTATTAATTTAATAACCCACGGCAAGATAGGTGTATACTGCAGCACTGCTACAATAAGGGTTACTGGAAAAATAATTTTCCCTAAGGTCCATGTTGTTTTAATCCCCACCTGTAAACCCTTTTTTATCGAGTTAATCATTTCCCCAAAATCTCCTTCTCTAGTGCGTTAAAGCTTGATTGTTTTTATCTAAATATCTGTCCTCCGCTAGATTCTTTTTTCTGCGGTAGATTAGGATTAACACAGCACCTAGAATCAATGCGATCGAAATCATCTGGGCCATTCGTAGCCCGCCTAACATTAAACTATCTGTTCTTAAGCCTTCGATAAAGAAACGACCGACTGAATACCAAATGACATAAGATAGGAATAACTCACCACGGCGCAGGTTCACACGTCGAAGTAAAATCAATAGAATAAAACCTACGATATTCCAGACCGATTCATATAAAAAGGTTGGATGATAGTAAGCGCCATTAATATACATTTGATTAATAATAAACTCAGGCAGCTGCAGATTTTCAAGGAAGGTTCTAGTAACTTCGCCTCCGTGAGCCTCCTGGTTCATAAAGTTCCCCCACCGGCCGATGGCTTGACCTAAAATAATACTAGGTGCGGCAATATCCGCAATCTTCCAAAAAGAAATCCCGCGTTTTTTGGCAAAAACATAGGTTGTTAGGACGGAGCCAATCAAAGCTCCATGGATCGCAATTCCCCCATTCCAAATCTGAATGATTTGACCTGGGTGCTCGGAATAGTAGCCCCATTCAAAAATAACGTAATATATACGTGCTGAAAGGATGGCAATCGGAATCGCCCAAAGCATTAAATCTGCAAATGTATCCTTTGGGAGCCCTCTCTTATCTCCTTCCCGAATCGCTAGAAACAGTGCCAATGCTAAACCGCAGCCAATAATAAGGCCATACCAGTGCACTTGAATCGGTCCTAAGCTGAATGCAATTGGATCAAGCGGCTGTATAGTTGAATTCATCCCATTTCTCCTTTATTAAATTATTCATCATGGTCTCCATCTTCAATGACATCAGATAAACGCTCTGTAAATTGCTGCGCTGCATTCACGCCCATTCTTTTTAAACGATAATTCATTGCAGCTACTTCAATGATAACAGACAGATTTCGCCCAGGACGCACTGGTACGGTAATCTTTGTCACTTCTGTATCAATAATTTTCATTTTTTCCTCATCTAAACCAAGGCGGTCGTATTGCTTACTAGAATCCCAAATTTCAAGGTTAATCACTAGGGTTATTCGTTTATTACTGCGAACGGCACCTGCTCCGAAAAGAGTCATGACATTAATAATACCAAGTCCGCGAATTTCTAATAAATGCTCAATTAAATCAGGGGAGGTTCCCACAAGCGTATCTTGGTCTTCCTGGCGAATCTCGACACAGTCATCCGCCACAAGCCGGTGCCCGCGTTTAACCAGCTCCAATGCAGTTTCACTTTTACCAACGCCGCTTTTTCCAGTAATTAATACCCCAATCCCATAAATATCGACTAAAACTCCATGGACGGCCGTTGTTGGTGCGAGTTTACTTTCTAAGAAGTTGGTTAGACGACTTGAAAAACGTGTAGTCTTCATATTTGACCGCAGTACAGGAACAGATTCACGCTCTGATGCTTCAATAAGCTCTGGCGGTACATCTAAACCTCTTGTAACGATGATCGCAGGTGTGATGTCTGTACATAAACGCTCCATCCTTGAGATACGTTCATTTTCTGGTAATTCTGCAAAGAAGGAAAGCTCCGTTTTACCTAATAGTTGAATTCGTTCTGCAGGGTAATATTCAAAGTATCCTGCTATTTCAATTCCAGGTCTCGAAATATCACTTGTCGAAATCGGACGATTAATTCCTTCTTCACCGCTAATCATCTCCAAATGGAATCTTTCAAAAATATCCTTCGTGCGTACCTTTGGCAAAAGTTTTCCTCCTTATCCGAAAAGCTAAAAGCACCATAGGACCATCAGCTTGACAGTTAATATGTAATAAATTACTTTAATTTCTTCTTATTTTAGCACTATTTAATTTATTTTCATAACCAAATAGAAGGTTAATCATTTTTTCATACATTCTTTCATTATTGGTAAAATAATAAAGAGTCAATATACAACTGGTATAGACAACTATTCCACTTAGAGCTATAATAAATGTATAGAGGTCATACTTTGAAATGGAGATGAAGATGTTGAGCCTAGTGTTAATGGTTCATGGCAATGCTGTACTAGAAAATGAATTGGCAGAATCTATTTATGTTTTCATAGAAGATGGAAAAATCCGAGAGATTGGTTCTATTAATACCCTTCCCTCCCATTTAAAAACGGTAAAAAAAATCGAAATTGCGGAGGACCAAACAGTGGTTCCTGGCTTTATAGACGTACACATTCATGGTGCTGCAGGCGCTGATACAATGGATGCGACCATACAAGCTTTAGAAACAATATCTAAAGCACTCCCTGCTGAAGGCACCACTAGCTTTTTAGCAACAACCATTACCCAAAAACATGAGAAAATTGAAAACGCCTTACTAAATGCAGCACATTATCTTAAAGGTCATAATGGCCCAGGTAATGCAGAAGTACTCGGTGTTCATTTAGAGGGACCATTTATTAATAAAAAACGGGCCGGTGCACAGCCGATGGAGTACATTATTGATCCTGATATTGAATTATTTAAGCACTGGCAAGTACTAGCAGAAGGCAGCATTAAATTGGTAACGGTGGCTCCTGAGCTAGAAAACGGGACTGACTTTGTACGCTACTTACATGAAACAGGTGTTATTGCTTCGATTGGTCACAGTGATGCAGTCCACGAGGAAATGGAAAAGGCCGTTCAAGCAGGTGCAAAACAGGTAACACACTTGTTTAATGGCATGCGCGGGATACACCACCGCGAACCGGGCGTAGCGGGATCCGCCCTTATTTTTAAAGAATTAATGGTTGAATTGATTGCGGACGGCATTCATGTACGTCCCGAGGTAATGAAGCTTGTTATTAATGCAAAAGGTACAGAGGGCATGATTTTGATAACAGACGCTATGAGGGCTAAATGCCTTAAAAACGGGGTCTATGATCTTGGCGGGCAAGATGTATCTGTCGCAGACGGAAAAGCTCTTCTGGCTGATGGAACACTGGCTGGCAGTATTTTAAAAATGAACGATTCTATTAAGAACATCCTAGAAGCAGCAGAGATCACTCTATCAAAAGCTGTTCAAATGGCAAGTGTCAATCCAGCCAAACAATTAAACGTCTATGACCGCAAAGGCAGTATTTCGGTAGGAAAAGATGCTGATATTACGATTTTATCGAATGAATATCAAGTTGAAATGACCTTCTGTCGTGGGGAAATAGCATATAAAAAGGGGTAATGACATGAAACTAATTCGTACTGAAAATTATGCAGAAATGAGCTTAGAGGCTGGAAAAATCATTGTTGATAAAATCCGCTCTAACCCAAGCCTAACGCTAGGATTAGCAACCGGAAGCACGCCAAAAGGTGTTTATAATTATTTAATCCAGGACCATGAGACGAATGAGACCACTTATAAACAGGTGAAATCTGTCAATCTAGATGAGTATATTGGGCTGAAGGCACAAGACCCTAACAGTTACCATTATTTCATGAGACAAAATTTGTTTAATCATTTAGATATCCATGAAAATCATACTCATATTCCTAATGGAGCTGCTGGTGATTTAGAACAGGAATGTCTTCGCTATGAACAGCTTATAAAAGAGCTGGGAGGGGTAGACCTACAACTTCTGGGAATCGGGCAAAATGGACACATCGGTTTTAATGAACCAGGTACATCCTTTTCCAGCCGGACACATATTGTCACTCTTGCTGAAAACACAAGAATTGCAAATTCTAGATTTTTCAACTCTCTTGAAGAAGTGCCTACACACGCGATAACGATGGGCATTGCTTCTATATTAGAAAGCAAGGAAATTCTTCTACTAGTTTCAGGAGAAAAAAAGGCAGAAGCACTACTCAATTTTATGAATGGAGATATAAGCGAAGAATTTCCTGCTTCTGCATTAAAGCACCACCAAAATGTCACTGTAATCGCAGATAGAGATGCGTTAAAATATATCTAGTACTTTTCACAAGGAGTGTTTGGATGATAAATAAAAATTCACCGGTTCCCATCTATCATCAATTAGAAGAGTACATTAAACAACAAATCGAGAATGGTCTTTTAATGGAAGAGGCTGTCATTCCTTCCGAACGCGAATATGCGCAAACGTTTCAAATAAGCCGCATGACTGTTAGACAAGCAATCAACAATTTGGTCTCGGAAGGCTATCTTAAAAGACAAAAAGGCCGAGGAACATTTGTTAATAAGAAAAAGATTGAACAAGAACTTCAGGGGATGACAAGTTTTACTGAAGACATGCTCTCAAGAGGAATGAGTCCAAGCAGCACGCTTTTATCCTTTCAAATCATCCCTGCAGACAAAAAAACAGCAACTCACCTTAGAATTGAAGAAAATGACTTTGTTTATAAAATCAAACGGATTCGTTTAGCCGATGATGCCCCAATGGCGCTAGAAACGGCATATATTCCCGTTGAGCTTGTTCCCGGACTGACAGAGGAAAACAGCAACCTCTCTCTCTATCAGTACATTGAGGAACACCTCTCTCTCTCAATAAGTGAAGCGACGCAAGAGATAGAGGCTTCTATTGCCAGTAGTCCTGACGCAGAAGCACTAGGAATAAACATTGGAGACCCAATCCTCTTAATTGAACGAATATCTTATCTACAAAATGAAGTTCCTTTCGAGTTGGTTAAATCTACTTTTCGGGCAGACCGGTATCGATTTGTTCATACGATGAAACGTTAAAAAGCAAATGGTCTGACCATTTGCTTCTACTATTTTTCCTTGGAGGATTTAAGTATTGTTTTATTCAGAACGAGCGTCACAATCGACATAATAACTGCAGCAAGCAGCGCCATTCCAAATCCTGCGATTTCGAAGGAATCACCCATTAAGTAGTCGGTTATTTCTAAGGTTATCGCATTAATGACAAACAGAAAAAACCCTAAAGTTAAAACAGTTACAGGTAAGGTTAAAATAATTAGAATCGGGCGGACGATGATATTTATGATTGAAAGTAAGAAGCTTGCGCTAACTGCAGCAACAAAGCCTTCTAATACAAAACTTTCAGAAAAATAGCCCGCTATTGCCATGAACAATACCGCATTTATTAAGATTCCAATCAACCATTTCATTTATCATGTCTCCTATTAATTGGTTACCTCATCAGATTTATGAAGTGTAATAGATCCAGTTTTTGTATCGACAAATATTTTTAACATGCGGTCAGGATGATGAACCGATTGAAAGCGAAGCAATTTTTGAACGATTTCACTTTTTTCCTCAAGAACCTGTATTCCATCAAGCTTAATATTGAAGCCGCCAAGATTTGTCTTTAACTCACCGCTAGCCGCCACTCCATCGGGAATAAACAAATCAACCCCTCCAGTAGTTGCTTTCGCTGCAATCAATTCACAGCGATTTCCGGTTAGGTTATAGGAAGTATTCCCATTTAATGTCTGTGTTTCTACCTTTCTAAAATCACCATCAAGCTTAATGGCACCGTTGATCGTTTCTACCTCAAGATTATCAATCGTGCTGGTTTGCAATGTAATATGGCCATTCGCTGTTTCGACTTCGGCCTTTTTTCCATTTAAGCGTGAAAGCTCAATTTTTCCATTAGCGGTTTTCATCCGAAGATCACTAATTGTCAATTCTTCACCGGATATCGGACCATTAAACAACCTAACTCGAACCCGTTCATATTCTGCCTGAGGAACATAAACCACCGCGTCGACCTTCATCCATTTTTGCTGTGTCATGAACCGTAATTTTTGACCATCTATCGCAAACATAACATCCTTCAAAAAGTTCTCCCGGGCTTGCTCAGCGTTTTCTACACGGTAAACTTTTGCATGACACTCGATCCTCACATCATTTTGGTCCCAAGGAACCAGTTTAAGCGACCCGTTTGCAAGGTCAATATCCATATCACGTAAGTATACATCGCCTTGATGAAAGATGTGTGAAATCTCTACGGAATGACCGAAATTCAAATCAAAATCAATATCCTTAATTTTTTTCAAGGCTGTGTCGACAAAATCAAATATCTTTTCCTTTGTGGAGTGAACTTTGTTATGCACCGACTCTTCTTTTTTTGCCTCTTCAAATTTGAATGCAGTTGAAATTTCTTGAGCAATTGGTTCCTGCTTTTGTTCCATCGTTTGACCCGCTTTTTCAAGCTCCTCTAATAAAGTCAACGCTTCGTCAACATTCAGCTTTCCTTCTTCCACCATCTTTAATATCCTTTTACGCTCTTCCTTCATTAATACTCACCCCAATAAATGTATTCTTTAAAATCCTATTCCATCATCAAGGCTTTTACGCCTTTTATCACATTCCAGATAGTGACAATTAGACTAACTAAAACCATAATCCCAGCTGTCACAAGTGTAAAAACAGGTATTCCTTCAGTGTTAATGGTATTTATATCACTAAATATAGCGAAGATTAGCAATGGTGCTGGAATTAGCGGTATTAAATGAGAGATAAATGCTTTTTTCGCATGGCTTTTTGTTACATTATCCCCAGAAGCTAACAGGACAACCAACGGAAAAAGAATTCCTGCAAAGAAAATACTAAAGTAACTTAATCCTGAAAGAACTTTTCTTGTATCCATCCTTCATCACTCCCCTTACTCGTTATTTACGTATGGAAGTAGAGAAAGATTCAATTTTTTTACAATAAAAAAAGCTAAAACTCAAATCGTTTTAGCTTTTTCCGATGGTTTCTTTTTCGTGTATTTGTTCTTTCATTCGTAACCGGTCACGCTCTAGGATTGGTTTTAAGTATCTGCCTGTATAAGATGCAGGTACTTCTGCCACCTTTTCTGGTGTTCCTGTAGCGACAATGGTACCGCCTTTGTCTCCACCTTCTGGTCCGAGATCAATAATATGATCTGTTGCTTTAATGACATCTAGGTTGTGCTCAATAACCAAAACGGTGTCACCATTTTCAACAAGACGCTGGAGGACGACTAATAATCTAGAAATATCGTCGACATGAAGTCCTGTTGTTGGTTCGTCTAAGATGTAGAACGACTTTCCGTTAGAACGTTTATGAAGCTCAGAAGCCAGCTTCACACGCTGCGCTTCCCCGCCGGATAAAGTAGTAGCAGGCTGACCGAGAGTAATATAACCTAAGCCAACATCTTTAATGGTTTGCAGCTTTCGGCTAATCTTAGGAACGTTCTCAAAAAACTCTACCGCCGCTTCGACAGTCATATCAAGAATTTCAGAGATACTCTTTCCTTTATACTTCACTTCCAGCGTTTCACGATTATAGCGTTTGCCATGGCAGACCTCACATGGCACATAAACGTCAGGCAGAAAATGCATTTCAATTTTGATAATTCCATCGCCGCGGCATGCCTCGCAGCGGCCGCCCTTCACATTAAAGCTAAATCGTCCTTTTTTATAACCGCGGACCTTTGCTTCGTTCGTGGTAGAAAACAAATCACGGATATCATCAAATACTCCCGTGTAGGTTGCCGGATTAGAACGAGGTGTTCTGCCGATTGGAGATTGATCAATGTCGATTACCTTATCTAAATGCTCTATACCCAAGATATTCTTATGTTCACCTGGCTTTGTTTTAGCCCGGTTAAGCCTCTGGGCTAATGTTTTTAGGAGAATTTCATTGATCAATGTACTTTTCCCTGATCCAGAAACACCTGTCACAGCGATAAACATTCCTAGTGGAATCTTCACATTAACATTTCGCAAATTATTTTCAGCAGCACCCTTAATCTCGATATACCTTCCATCAGGCTTCCGGCGTTCGATTGGCAGCGGAATAAACTTTTTACCCGATAGATACTGGCCCGTTAATGAATTAGGGTCGGCCATCACTTCTTGAGGTGAACCTGCTGAAATGATTTGCCCTCCGTGTACCCCGGCACCTGGTCCAATATCGATTAAATAATCGGCCGCAAGCATGGTGTCTTCATCGTGTTCCACCACAATCAACGTGTTGCCAATATCACGCATATTTTGAAGTGTTCCAATTAAGCGGTCATTGTCACGCTGATGAAGTCCAATGGACGGTTCATCTAAAATGTAAAGAACTCCCGTTAACTTTGAACCGATTTGAGTTGCCAAGCGAATCCGTTGTGCTTCACCGCCGGAAAGTGTCCCAGCGGCACGCCCTAGACTTAAATAATCTAGTCCAACATTCATTAGAAAGCCGAGGCGCTCGTTAATTTCATTTAAAATTAACTTAGCAATTTGCGTTTCCTTCTCGGTTAAAGTTAGTTGACTGAAAAAGCTATTCGCTTCTTCGATTGATAACTCTGTAACATGAGAAATATGGCGGCCAGAAATTAACACTGCTAAAGTTTCCTTCTTCAGCCGATGACCTTTACAGACTTGGCAAGGCTGCTCACCCATGTATTTCTCCATTTGCTCTCGAATCCAATCAGAGCTGGTCTCTTTATAACGGCGTTCTACGTTACGAATGACACCCTCAAACTCAATATGTCCCTCACGGATCTGCCCAAAATCATTTTCATAACGGAAATAGATTTTGTCACCCTTAGAGCCATAAAGAACTTTATCGATAAGGTGTTGAGGAATATCTTTAAACGGCATGTCCATATCAATACCATAATGATTGCAAACTGCTTCAAGTAGCTGCGGATAATATTGCGAGCTAGTTGGCTCCCATGGGGCAATGGCATGCTGTTTCAATGTTAATTCCTTATTTGGAATTACAAGGTCAACATCTACCTCAAGCTTCGACCCAAGCCCATCACATTCCGGACACGCACCAAAAGGGCTATTGAATGAAAACATCCGTGGTTCTAACTCCCCTATTGAAAAGCCACAAAGAGGACATGCATGATTTTCACTGAAAAGAAGTTCTTCTTCTCCAATGACATCGACGATTACCTTACCTTCTCCAAGCCGTAATGCGGTTTCAAGAGAGTCAGCAACCCTCGCAGTAATGCCCTCTTTCACGACAATACGATCGATAACTACTTCAATGGAATGCTTTTTGTTCTTATCTAGAACAATTTCATCACCAAGATCAAGCATTTCACCGTTAACCCGAACACGAACGAATCCTTGTTTTTTTATATCTTCCAAAACTTTGACATGCATTCCTTTTCGTCCAGAAACGACTGGTGCAAGAATTTGCATTTTTGTCCGCTCAGGATATTCCATGATTCGGTCCACCATTTGTTCAATCGTTTGCGAGGAGATTTCGATATTATGGATGGGACAAGTTGGTCTGCCAACACGGGCAAAAAGTAATCGCAAATAATCATAAATTTCCGTCACCGTCCCTACTGTTGAACGGGGGTTCCGGCTTGTTGTTTTCTGATCGATTGAGATTGCCGGAGATAATCCTTCAATAGAATCAACATCAGGCTTATCCATCTGGCCTAAGAATTGTCTTGCATATGCCGACAGTGATTCTACGTAGCGGCGCTGCCCTTCTGCATAAATCGTATCAAAAGCAAGCGAGGACTTTCCAGAACCAGAAAGTCCCGTTAAAACAACAAGCTTATCTCTCGGAATGGTGACATCAATATTTTTTAAGTTATGGGCTCTGGCGCCTTTAACAATCAATTTATCCATCGCCATGGTTACGTCATCCTTCCGCTTTTAACTCTAATAATAAATCACGAAGCTCAGCAGCACGCTCAAAATTAAGCGCTTTTGCTTCTTCCTTCATTTCTTTTTCCATGGTTGCAATTAACTTATCTCTTTCCTTCTTCGACATCTTACCGAAAGAAGCTGCAGGTTTGTAATCTTCCTGTTCTTCGGCAGCATGCGTAGCACGAATGGCCTCACGAATTCCTTTTTGAATGGTCATAGGCGTAATACCGTGCTTTTTATTGTATTCTTCCTGGATTTTACGGCGCTCTCTTGTTACATTTATCGCAATTTCCATCGAATTGGTGATTTTGTCCGCATACAAGATGACATGCCCATTGGCATTACGGGCAGCACGTCCGATGGTTTGAATTAATGAACGTTCTGAACGAAGGAAGCCTTCTTTATCGGCATCGAGAATTGTAATCAGTGAAACCTCAGGAATATCCAGTCCTTCTCTAAGCAGGTTTATCCCGACGAGAACATCATACTTACCGAGCCGCAGTTCGCGGATAATTTCAATCCGTTCAAGTGTTTTCACTTCTGAATGCAAATATTGGACTTTAATTCCAATTTCTTTTAGATAGTCCGTTAAATCCTCAGACATTTTCTTTGTCAGCGTGGTAATAAGCACACGTTCATTTTTCTTGATTCGCTCCTGAATTTCTCCAATAAGATCATCAATTTGTCCTTCAATAGGACGAACTTCAATCGTTGGATCCAATAACCCTGTTGGTCGAATGATTTGTTGTATCATTTCCGGGGTATGCTCAAGCTCAAACGGACCTGGTGTTGCCGAGACAAAGATGGCATTGTGAATATGTTTTTCGAACTCATCAAAGGTCAACGGTCGGTTATCAAGCGCGGATGGAAGACGAAAGCCGTGGTCAACCAGCACCTGTTTCCGTGCACGATCACCATTGAACATCCCTCTTACTTGCGGCAGGGTAACATGCGACTCATCCACGACCAAGAGAAAGTCTTCTGGAAAATAATCGAGCAGCGTATACGGTGTGGAACCAGCAGGTCGCAATGTTAGATGACGTGAGTAGTTTTCAATCCCTGAACAGAAGCCCATCTCACGCATCATTTCAAGATCATAACGTGTCCTTTGTTCGATGCGCTGCGCTTCAAGTAATTTATTATCTTCACGAAGCTCTTCTAAGCGTTCCTCGAGTTCTTTTTCAATGTTCTCAATGGCAACTCTCATTTTTTCTTCTCTCGTTACGAAGTGGGATGCCGGAAAAATTGCGATATGCTCACGTTCGCCGATAATTTCCCCTGTTAAGGCGTCGACTTCACGAATACGATCTACTTCATCACCAAAAAATTCTACGCGAACACAATGCTCATCCCGTGACACAGGGAATATCTCCACAACATCACCTCGAACGCGGAACGTACCACGTTTAAAATCAATATCATTTCTTTCATACTGAATATCGACCAAACGATGCAGCAGCTGGTTACGTTCAATCTCCATACCTGTCCTTAGTGACAGCACCATTTCCCGGTATTCTTCAGGTGAACCGAGACCGTATATACATGATACACTCGCGATGATAATAACATCTTTCCGCTCAAATAAGGCAGATGTTGCGGAGTGGCGAAGTTTATCAATTTCATCATTAATACTGGCATCTTTTTCAATAAATGTATCTGTCGAAGGCACATAGGCTTCTGGTTGGAAGTAATCGTAGTAACTAACAAAATACTCAACTGCATTATTTGGGAAAAATTCCTTAAACTCGCTGTATAGCTGACCTGCTAATGTTTTATTATGAGCGATAACGAGTGTCGGCTTGTTTACTTCCTTTATCACGTTTGAAACAGTAAACGTTTTACCTGTTCCAGTGGCACCCAATAATGTTTGATAGCGCTTATTGTCCTTTATTCCTTGAACTAACTGTCGAATCGCTTCAGGCTGGTCTCCCTGAGGTGAGTATTTCGAAACTAATTCAAATTGATCTTTCACTGATTTTCCTCCCGAAAAATAATCATTTTCTAACTTATGGACTTGCTTCTGGCCGGGATGGTGCTAGAAAATGTATCCTGAATTTCTAATAGTATCATTCTAACACAATTCCTCCAAAACAAACCACTAATATGCGAACGAACATTCGATTTCGTTATAGAATTTGGATTTTACACGCATTAAACTGCTATTTTACTCGCAAAAGACAAAAAAGCCTGCCATTGATTGACAGACTTAAACATCTAAGTTGAGTGTTTACGTTTTTTTAAAAACTCGTGGTTTCATTTTTGCAGCCAGCCAAAATCCAGCTGTAAGCGAAAAAGCATCGACCACAATCAGCAGGAAATTGTCCGTATAGCCTTTATACACAGAAGCAGCAATGAGTCCAACGGTTAAGGCAAGGCCAATGATCCGATTGTATGTGACCCGAGTAAATAGCAATACGAGTAAACCAGGCATTATAAATGCCGATATATATTCAATAGCCAATGGGTCCACCTCATTCATACATTACTGTGTATATATTTTAGAAATTAATTCACAAAATTGCAACAAAAACTTATTGAATATCTTTAGTTACATGTCCCATGCGGGCTAGGACAGCCAACTTCCGCCTTTTCAACTTGAATCGTACTATGTTCAATGTGAAATTCATCATGAAGTATTTTTTGTGAACGAGCAAGAATGTCGTCATGGATTGCGTCATCTAAAATGGTAATATGGCAGCTCAGTACTGGATATCCGGAAGTTATTGTCCAAATGTGTAAATCATGAACTTCCTGTACTAATGGAATTTTACTAAGTGCCTCTTTAACCTGATGAATATCGATTTGTGTCGGTGCACCCTCCATTAGAATATGGAAAGAATCCTTTGTAACACGGAAACCACTAATAATGATTAATACAGCGACAATGACACTCGCAATTGGATCCGCAATCGTCCAACCGAAGAACATAATCAGCGAGGCAGCTACTATGGCTCCGACCGATCCGAGCATATCCCCCAGCACATGTAAGAAGGCACTTCGAACATTGAGATTATCATCCTTATCACCGCTCATTAAAATCCAAGCGGCGATGATATTCACTACTAATCCTGTAATCGAGATCATTAACATTCCCGTGCTTTGAACTTCAGGCGGAGCAAAGAATCGCTGTAATGCTTCATAAAAAATATATAAGGAAATGACGATTAGGGTAATCCCATTTAAAGCCGCCGCAATAATTTCAAAACGCTTGTATCCGTACGTTTTTTCCTGTGACACCTGTTTTTCCCCAAGCTTGATCGCGAAAAAACTCAGTCCAAGCGCTGCAGCGTCACTTAACATATGCCCGGCATCAGATAATAAGGCTAAGCTATTGGTTAAAAATCCACCGATAACTTCAACGATCATAAAAACCGAAATCAAAATAAATGAACTTAACAATGCCTTTTTATTACTTGTATGTGAATGACCGTGTCCATGACCATGTGAGTGCCCATGAGAATGTCCATGGTGATGATGGTGTCCCATAAATATCTCTCCCAACTAGAGTTGTCTCTTAGTTTAATCTTATCTGTTTTTTGTGATACGTTATTCAATCAATTACTTCGACCTGCCACCTCTTGTTGATGTTCGAAGGCAATGTGAATGAGCTGTTTAACATGATCATCATCAAGAGAATAATAGACTAGCTTTCCTTCCTTCCGGTATTTTGCAAGTCCCATGCTTTTTAAGTGACGTAAATGATGGGAAGCTGTTGCCGTTGTAGCTCCGACAATATTGGCTACATCACATACACAGAGCTCATCCTCAAGTGTAAGTGCAAAGGCTATTTTCATTCGCGTTTCGTCGGACAGGGCTTTAAATATCTTGGTTACCTCAAAGATATTGCTTAATTCTACTAAAGGCTGGAGCCTTGTAGTTTTATGGTCATCAACACAAGTTACCTCGCAAATATCTCGATCCTTCATTTCATCACCTCATACATTCAAATCTATATTTGATTATATGATATTCAAATCATCATTTGAATGTCAAACATTATTATTTTTCTTGAAAAAAAATAACTCCTGCTTAATTTAGCAGAAGGAGTTGGATTTATTATTGGATTGGATTAGGTGATTCTGTTTTATCGAGGGCTCGGGTAGAGTGTCTGCGAATAGACAAAGCCAGTTCTGCAATGAAATATAAAATAATCGCTGGCCATATCCATGTCCAAAACATTTGGGCTGATCCATAAAAAGAAACAATCTAAGGATGAATCCACTTTAAACAGGCGAATGATAGCAGAATCCAGCACAGTGAGAATGGCAGACAAATATGTCCGTGTATTTGCATAGGCATATTTGAATAGTCCCACCATTGCCGTTGAAAAAACTTCTGAAGTAATGCACCACTTATGTATTCTATCAAGGTCGGAATAAAGAAACATAACAAAAGGGCAATACCCCAATTTGTTTTAGGACCTATTAAATAAACCAAGATTACAGGGGCAAAACCATACATCGGCTTAAAGGGTCCGTGAAAAAAATTCGGCTTAAAAAATTGACGTCTTGTAACGTAACTATAGCTATTTTCCAACAGCCAACCAAACAAGGAATAGATTGTAAAATAAAATACAACGGATGAAACTGCTTCAAAGTTCAAATTTGCAGGAGTGTAAAAGTCTAATAAACTAATCATACGGCTGCCACCTTTCTTGGATATGAATTTCCCACTTTAGGTTTAGCTCACTAGCTTCGAAATATACCGAAAATTAATGATTCAAAATCCAATTTATAAAGAAAAAAAGCCAAAGGAAATGGTCCCTTGACTTTGTACTTTATCCTATTTTTTCATCATATTTATTCTGGTCCTGTACAAAAAGTATGCCCAACTCGTAATGGTCCCCCTCATACAAAGCACGTTGAACGAAACGGACCTCGCCATTTATATCTAAAACCTCAAGCTTACAATGGGCTCGATTTTTTTGTAAAGCTTCATAAAAAACGTGTTCATCACGAATTATAACGCCATTAACCTTTGAAATGATTTCTCCTACTTGGAGGCCCATTTTATCAGCAGGTGATTCCGGAATAATCCCAATAATCATTAAGCCGTTGTTTTTCTTAGAAAAGTAAAAAGGTAAATTATCATCCTTCAACCGCTGCATTAAGGAAATGAGTTCACGTCCGATAATGGCCAGGGCTGCCACCACAATAGAGATAAGCGGATACCAATAACCTATAACAGACAGAATTAATGTCAAAATGCCCAATGTTAGGACTTTACGTCCATGCAACTGAATCGACTGTTTTGGCAGCATACCTTGGATTTGCTGATTAAAACCTACAGCAAACGGAACCAGGAGTAGCGAGTAGGACTCCGCTCCAATATGAAAGACTGGCCACCAGTCAAATGGCAGCGTCAGAACATCCCCAGGGATTAGCAGAAACACAGGCAACAGCCAGAGTCTTTTCACTTCGTGAGCACCGACACTCTGCCCTCGCTTACTTTTTACAAGTTTGGGAGAGGACCCAATATTTGCATTTCTACTAATAAGAATTCCTTCAGAAATTAATAGGAGTGCCATCAAAATCACCACAGAAGGGTAGACCTTTTCATCTATACTTTGAAATGCCTCTTTAAAGAATGGGATATTCCAGTCATATTCAGCGATTAAAATAACTCCGAAAAACGCTGCACCCACAGTGTAGACTGGCGACATTAACCGTATATTAGTTGTTAAACTCCATAATAGCGTAAAGACCACGATTAGAAGGATGGCTGCAAATGGAACGCTTAGACCCGCAGTGACTGTGAGAATGGAAAGCACGAGACCCAAAATCAAACCTAATGGGAATAACTGTCGAAGTTCAAAATAAGCATCAAAGGTCCGGGTATGGAAGTTTTTGCGTTCTCGTTTTACTCTTGAAACTCCCAGAATTCCTGATAGGAAAATGAGATAGTAAAAAATAGGATGAAGAAAGAGTCTTCCTGTCCCTTTTAACAGCTCATAAAGCCATAATTGCACCAATTTCTGCCACCTGCCTCTATCATAAATTCTACTAATCTTGCTCTAAAGTTTATTTTACCAAAATTGAGGAGTAAAACCTATTGCTAGTTTCTTGAAAAAATAAAAAAATGTCGAATTATCAGGGGAACAGATGCACATTAGTAAATGTTTATCTTGGTTATTTGTTAATTCTTTGGTATTCAACAATATTTCCATGGAAATTCTCGACATAACCAACTAGTTCTTATTTTTTTTGTCGCAAATAAAAACAGAGACAGATGTCTCTGTTTTCGTGTTTATTTTAAAATTAGTCTCAATGCCGTTTGCAGCTGGATGTCGTTTTTCTCTTTTTTCATTTCTTTTAGTGCCTCTTCTTCAAGCTTAGCAGCCGTTTTTGCATCAATTTTCCCAGTTGGCTCAAGATTGTGGTTTTGCTGGAAGGCTTTAACTGCTGTACTTGTTTCAGAACTAAAATAACCATCTGTACGTCCTGGAGTAAACCCTAAACCAGCCAATATTTCTTGTGCATTTTTGATCTGTTCATTATTCATATCCTCTTTAAGCGGTTCTTCAACTTGAAGCGGATGCGTATCAAAAATGGCTGGTTGTTTGACTTCTACGTCCGGTTGAATCCCTTTTTTGTGGATCCAATTACCATCCGGTGTCAGCCACTTATATAGTGTCAGCTTAATATTGCTGCCATCCCCCATCGGAACAGCCTGCTGTACCGTTCCCTTACCAAAAGTGGTTTCTCCGACCAATTGGTAACCAGCAGCTTCTTTTAAGGCTCCTGCCAATATTTCTGAGGCTGATGCACTGCCTTTATTAATGAGGACAGCAACTGGATATTCTTTTTTCTCTGTAAGAGTGGAGAAATGACGTTCTTTATCCCCATTCCTTTGTTCAATTTGAATAATCGGCTTATCCTTTGTTACAAATTCTTTTAGGATATCCTCGACACTTACTAGCAAACCTCCAGGGTTTCCACGGACATCTATGATTAGGCCTTCAATATCTTTCTTCTCTAAGGAGGTTAGTTCCTCTTTAAAATCGGCCGCAGTATCTTGGGAGAAAGAAGTAATTTCAATATAACCGATATTTTTTCCATCTTGTTTTTTAACAGCGGAATGAATGGTTTCCAGTGGAATTTCATCACGAGTTACTTTAATCGTAAGAGATTCCTTCAGGCCCTTCCGTCCGATTTCCAACGTTACCTTTGTTCCTTTTTTCCCGCGTATCTTTAACGTCGCTTTATTAAGGTCAAGACCTTCAACACTCTTGCCATCTACTTTTAATATTTCATCATTCGGCTTCAGGCCCGCTTTTTCAGCTGGAGAATTTTTAAATGGTGATATAATAACAATTTTTCCGTCGACCATCCCCACTTCTGCACCAATACCTTCAAAGGAAGATTCTAAAGCTTGATTGAATTGCTGTGCTGTTTCCTTATTCATATATACAGAATAGGGATCATCTAAGACGGTTAGCATTCCTTGAATGGCTCCCTCCACCAGGGTGTCACTGTCTACCTTTTCAACATAACGGCTCAAGATTAACTCATAGGCCTGATTAACCTTTGCAAGGTTCTCTGTATCAGGCTGGCCTGTTACAACTGTTTCTGTTCGGGTTAATGTCTGTTCAAGGACCGTGTTTTCCTCTGTTCTATCAAACCATTGCATTCCAGCATATGTGCCCCCCGCTCCCGTTAGAAGCGATCCAACCATCATTAGGGCAATCCATTTTCTGTTCATCCCGTTCCCCCTCATGTGCAGCATCTATTGACGATCATTATTGAAAAATAGTGTCTCTTTCCTGCCCGTTTATTAACTATTATGTAAGGTATGGACGAGTTATGCCTTAAAGTTCAGGTTCAGCTTTTGGGTACAAAAAAAGGAAGAAGCATGGCTTCTCCCTTAATCTTATTATGGCATTGGTACAATTCCGACTGGATTAATTGCATTACTCTTACTAGAATTCCATTCCCCTCTATGAAGTTCAAAATGCAAATGTTTGCCGGTAGATTCACCGGTATTGCCCATAATTCCAATTTGCTGGCCCTTTCTCACAACAGCTCCGGAGCTAACGAAACGAGTTTCCATATGAGCATATACCGTAGTATATGTCTGACCATTTATCGAATGGGCAATAAAAACAACGTTTCCATAACTGCTAGATAAATAGGATTGAATGACGACACCGTCAGCCGCAGCCCAAATTGGTACACCTGCTGCACGATTTGCTATATCAATTCCAAAATGCGTTGCGCCCCATCGACCGCCAAAACCTGATGTAAAGGTTCCATTCGCTGGCATGGTGAATGCTCCACTTGATACTGGTGCAGTTGGTGGTTGTGGAGAGGTACTTTCTCCTCCACCGTTCCCTGAGCCTGAATTATTATTTGCCGCGGCAGCAGCAGCGGCGGCAGCGGCAGCTGCTGCTTCCTCTTGACGTTTCTGTTCAAGTGCAATGGCTTTTTGGATGGCTGCAGATTGTGCAGCAAGTAATTGAGCCTCTTCTTGAAGTTCCATTTTATGCTCATGAATTTCTTCTTCTTGCTGTTCAAGAGTAGCTAATAACTGATCCTGTTCCGCCCTTTGGGCATTCAATTGTTGATTTAACTTATCTAAATCAGCAAGCATGGTCTGGACACTCGCAAGCTCTTCTTCTAGCTTGGCTTGATTTTCCTCTAGACTCTTTTTATCCGCTTCATGCTGTTTTAAAATATCCTGGTCTGCCTCCATGATTGTTGCCACCGCATTGGCACGGTCAATAAAGTCACTGAAGTTCTGTGAGCCCATTAATACATCAAGGTAACTAACCATTCCGCCTGTTTCTTGATAGTTACGGGCTCGCTCCTTCAAAAGCTCATTTCGCTTTTCAATTCTCTCTTTTGTAACTTTTATTTCTTCTTGGAGTCTAGTAATTTCGGCCTTGGTTTCCTCCAATTCAGCTGTTTTATCGCTAATTTTCTTATGTGTATCACCGATGGCCATATCAATGCGTGTCATTTGTTCTTTCACATCAGACTGCTGTTCATTTAAACTATTAATCTGTTTATCAGCATCATTTATAGTTGATGATATTTCCGACTTTTCTTTTTCAATTTGATTTTGCTGATCCTTTAAACTTGAAATCGAAGCCGCTTCAGCAAACCCACCAAAAAAATTGCTCATCAAAATTGTTCCTGCAACGGCCGTAGTTAGTATTTGTTTTTTCAAAGTCCAATTTCTCCTCCCTATTTTCTATTTATGTAAGTGTGAATCCATCACAGTAATCAGGAAGGACATCTTTCACTGCCCTTCCTGAAAAAATTCATTTATACCTTTAAGAACTTTCTAACTGACATTACACTTCCCCAAACTCCGATTAAGGCGCCCATTAAAATTAAAACCCCTGACACCTGGTAAACAAACGGATTAAACGGAAGAATTTGAATAAAGTTACCAACTAATTTTGGCGCTAGATATTCATAAGCGTTATAGTATGCAATTGAGATTAAGATAATTGGCAGGATTGCTCCAAGAATACCTAGCCATAATCCTTCGAGGAAAAATGGCCACCTAATAAAATTGTTTGTTGCTCCTACCAGTCTCATAATCTTAATTTCTCTACGTCTAGCAATGATTGTAATTTTTATCGTGTTCGAAATTAGGAATACTGCTGTGAAAAATAAACCTGCAATTAATACAATGCCGACATTTCGGCTTGCTTTAATAAAGTTAAATAGTTTTTCAACGGTTCCCTTACCGTAAACAGCCTTCGTTACATACTGAAGTTTTCCAATTTGATTCGCTGCCTTCATTGTATCCTGTGGATTTTTCGTTTTTACGATAAATACATCGTTAAGTGGATTATCTTGTTCAAATAGTTTGAATGCTTGTCCATCCTCACCCATACTCTTAATTAACTCTTCAAGCTCCTGCTCCTTGGATGAAAACTTAACACTCTGTACTTCTGAAATATTTTCTATCTCACTTTTTAACTTCTGCTGGTCCTCTGCATTCGCAGCAACATCGATATGAACGCGAATTTGTACGTCCTCTTCAATGGTTTCGGCCACTTTATTAAGATTCATCATAATCACGAAAAAGACACCGACTAAAATGAGCGTTACCGTTACCGCACTAACTGAGGCAAACGTCATCCAGCCATTCCTGCCGATACTCTTAAAGCTTTCAGTCGCATGACGGCCAAGAGTTCTAATTTTCATAACCGTAATCACCTCTTTGTTCATCACGCGCGATTTTTCCTGCCTCAATCGCAATTACACGATGTTTAATTGTGTTGACGATTTCCCGATTATGGGTTGCCATGACGATCGTGGTACCCCTGTTATTAATTTCTTCAAAGATATTCATAATTTCCCATGATGTCTCGGGGTCAAGGTTACCTGTAGGCTCGTCAGCTATGACTATCTTAGGCGAGTTAACGATGGAGCGTGCAATCGAAACACGTTGCTGCTCTCCTCCCGATAACTCTGTCGGAAGCATTCTTGCTTTATGCTTTAGGTTAACGAGATCAAGGACCTCCATCACGCGCTTCTTTATAAACTTAGGCTGAGCTTCAATAACCTCAAGTGCAAAGGCTACATTCTCATAAACAGTTTTCGTTGGCAGTAGTTTAAAATCTTGAAAGACTACACCAAGATTGCGTCGGAAAATCGGTACTTTTTTGTTTTTTATTTTTGCAACGTTAACACCATTCATTGTAATAGTACCCGAGGTCGGAACTTCCTCGCGATACATCATTTTAATAAAAGTAGATTTACCTGCACCACTTGGACCAACCACATAAACAAATTCGCCTTGATTAATCCGTACGTCTATTCCATTTATGGCTGTAACCCCATTTGGGTATTTTTTAAATACATCTTGCATTTCTATCATTTAGATCACCTTTGTAAGTTAGTTTCGAAACAATAAGATTCGACAACAACCTCTTATTTTCTTGCATAAAAACAAAATCCTAGACAAAATACTGCAGGATTTCGCACAATTTCATTATAACACTCTATAGGCTTAAAAAAAGCGGTAAAAATATTACAGTTTCTTTTCAAAACCTACATAAATTGTTATTTACACCCAATATTTTTCGACAAAATTTAACAATATCTTAATAAAGTAACATAGATCCGAAAAAAATAAAAAACGTTCTGTAGAATCACAGAACGTTTATGTAAATTACTTTTTAGCTGCCAGCCAGTCAGCAACCTTGTCTAGATCGTCGCCTTCGATAAGACCAGCTGGCATTCCGCCATCTGTACCATTTTTAATGATGCCGGCAATTTCATCCTTTGATTTGCTTGCTCCTACAGCTGTAAGGTCAGGTCCCATACCGCCCTTTAAGTCACCGCCATGACAGCTTGAGCATTTTTGTGAATAAATTTTTTCAGCATCCCCGCCAGCAGCAGTGTCGCCTCCAGCTTCGTCATCCCCGCCGCCACAGGCAGCCAGACCCATAACTAAAGCTGTTCCCAATACCATTTTTAGCAGCTTTTTCTTCATCGCTACTCCCCCTTCAGAAAAAATTACCATACAAGGAATAGTATAGCAGTATTAAGCTCTTTTGAAACCTTCCCCCAACACTTCAGAAGCATCCATAACAACAACAAACGCAGAAGGGTCAAGGGATTTAACCAATTGTTTCAATTTTGTGAACTCCCGTTGATCGACTACACACATTAGTACCGGCCGCTCATTATCTGTAAATCCACCATAAGCCGACAGTTTTGTCACACCGCGATCGATTTTATTTAAAATCCCCTCACGTACTTCTTCTTGCCTGTTTGTAATAATCATTGCGGTTTTCGATCTGCCAAACCCAACCTGAACTAAATCTATCGTTTTGCTCGTTACATATAGGGCTATTAATGCATATAATCCTCGTTCAATATCAAAGACAAGAGCCGCAGAAAGGACGATAAGTCCATCAATTAGAACAACGCTCGTACCAAGGGTTAGCCCTGTGTACTTTGTTATGATTTGTGCGGCTAAATCCGTACCGCCCGTTGAACCATTTCCCCTAAATACAATTCCTAATCCTAGTCCTACAACTATTCCACCGAAAAGTGCTCCAAGCAAGGCATCATTTGTCCAAGGATCAATATTCTTTGTTAAGAAGACCACAAAAGGCAAGAATATCGTTCCTACGAGCGTTTTAACTCCAAATTGTTTTCCTAAAAAAATTACCCCTGCAATAAACAATGGAATATTAAAAGCCCATTGGACATAGGCCGGCTCCCAGCCGAATACGCTTAATAAAATCGTACTAATACCGCTTACGCCTCCCGACGCAATTTGATTTGGCAGGAGAAATACATTAAAGGCGAGCGCAATAATCGCGGATCCGATTAAAACATTTATGTATTCTAAGGCACTTACAAATTTTGGTGCAGGCTGATTGTTTCTTCTTTTATTCATAGTACAATTCCCCTCTATATTACCATTTTGCTATAATTTTCTTACTTAACCGAAGTGAGTATAGCATGGCAATAATTTGCTGTAAATGGTATTCAGATAACGCATTAAAGGGATAAATTTTTATTAGTATTTGCTATTAAATAAGTTTTCATAAGGAAAAATAAAGATACGATACCTTATTTGTAAAATGGTATAATTGTCGAGGTGATACAATGGAGCAACAATTAATGAAAATGATGGAACAAATGAATAAGCAGTTTGAAAAAATGGATCTTCGATTTGTAGCAATAGATTAAAAGTTTGACGCTATGGATAAACGGTTTGATGCAATTGATAAACGTTTTGTTGGCATTGATAATCGGTTTGATGAAATGGATCAACGATTTAATAAGATGGATCTTCGATTTGATAGTGTTGAGTCGAAAATTAATTCTCTTCATAATTATGCAACTGAATTTAGAAACGATTTTAGCCATATAGAGGAAAAACTCGACTATCATGATAGGATGTTTGAATTCGTCTCTGAAGAACTCAGTGGTAAAAGACAGTAGTGAAATTAATTATAACCACTATATCTCCCCATCATCCCACCATGAGCGGTAAACAAATCCCAATAGTAAAGCCTTTGCCGACACATTGGGCAAAGGCTTTTTCAATATAATTATTAAATTCTTGAACGCAGGTAAGCGTCAATAAATTGGTCTAAGTCTCCATCCATAACTCCCTGAACGTTTCCGCTTTCGGCACTGGTGCGATGGTCTTTAACCATTGAATATGGGTGGAAGACGTAGGAACGGATTTGACTTCCCCATCCAATTTCTTTTTGTTCTCCGCGAATTTCCAACAGTTCTTTTTCCTGCTGTTCAATTTCACGCTGGTAAAGCTTGGCTTTGAGCATTTTCATCGCTGCCTCACGGTTTTTAATTTGTGACCGCTCATTCTGACAGGTAACAACCACTCCAGTTGGCATATGGGTAATCCTCACGGCAGAATCCGTGGTATTAATATGCTGTCCTCCGGCTCCGCTGGCACGATACGTATCTATTTTTAGATCCTCGGTACGGATTTCAATTTCAATTTCATCAGTCAGTTCAGGCATGACTTCACAGGATACAAAGGAGGTATGACGGCGTCCTGAAGCGTCAAACGGTGAAATCCTCACCAATCGATGGACACCTTTTTCAGCTTTCAAATAACCGTAAGCGTTATGACCTCTTATTGCCAAGGTTACGCTTTTAATCCCCGCTTCATCACCTGGAAGATAATCAAGCGTCTCTACTTTAAAGCCCTTTTTTTCAGCCCATCGTGTATACATGCGCAGGAGCATAGAGCCCCAGTCCTGTGACTCAGTTCCACCAGCACCTGGGTGCAGTTCTAAGATGGCATTGTGTTTATCGTATTCCTCACTAAGAAGAAGCTGAAGTTCAAAATCATTTAATCTTGAGGTTAGGTTTGTTAGTTCTTCTTCAAGCTCTGCCTGTAATTCCGCGTCACTTTCTTCTTTTACAAGCTCGTAGCTCACTTCTAGATTCTCAAATGTTTCATACATCTGGGTAAACTCATTTACCTGATCTTTTAATGCATTGGCTTCACTAATGACAGTTTGGGCGGCCTGCTGATCATTCCAAAAATCAGGATGAAGCATTTGGTCTTCCAGTTCAGCTATACGTGCTTCTTTATTTTCAAGGTCAAAGAGACCCCCTAAAGTCCGCTAAACGTTTAGCTGTTTTTTCTAGTTCATTTCGAATTTCTGCTAATTCCATTTTCTTCACCTCTATAAAAATTACGGTCAGTTTCTAGTTTATGACTTAGCCGTTCGTTTGTTCCTTATCCATTATAGCCTGACTAGAGGGGAAATTTCAAAATTGAGATTAGTTATTGCTTTTAGAGGATATTATGCGTGGTAATTATAAATCCAGTAAATTATAATTTAAAACAAAAGGAATAAAAAACTGTGGTATACTCCCTGTGGATAATATCACTTATCAACAAATTTAAATAACAGATACTAGAATTCGATTGTTGATAACCAGAGTTATCAACAATATTTATAATTTTCTTAAAATTTTTATCCACATATCTACATATACACAGGACTTATCAACATTTTATAAAGAGCCCTGATAAAAAGCCCGATTTACTTATCCACAAAACACAAAAAACTCTCCATAAATACGGAGAGCTAGCTATTGTTCTTAATTGTATTTGCTTCGAAACTTAATAACTATTGGTATGACAGAAGATATTTTACCACCAAAGATAGGTATATTTCCCTAACCTTTTCGACAAATCTGTTAAGATTTATTATTTCTTATCTGGGTACTAGTCCTTTTTTGGGAGCATGTGCTGCACTTAAAGCTTTTTCGACCTCAGACTCTCCTCTTCCATGACAATAAGAACAGGATTTGCTTGGATAAGCTTTATGTTCGATGCGTGCTGAATCATAATTTTGACCTGTAACACCATATATTGCAGTTGTACCGTTGTGACATGCCAGACAGAATTCTCTTTCCTTGGAATCAGATAAGATACCAAATTCAACTTCCTTGTTATTTATTACTAATTTTACGTTTTTACTATCAGTCTCTCCGGTTATAAAAGACTGTGCATTTTCGTGTCCTAACGATGTTTTAAGTTGCTTTAGATTGTTAGATCCATGAGTATCGTGACACTCCGCACATGGCAAATGCCCTGCAAGAGGACTGCCATCCAAAGCTTTGATGATGTGTCCTGAAAATTTCTTCTCCTCTGCGGAAATCTCTCGGTTAGCGAAGGATGATGGACCGTTTGTTACTTCGTACTGGTTCTTTATCTCTTCTGTCAAATTGTTATAATGACTTGCAATATCCGCAGATTTGTTATATTTACTCTTGAAATCTTCATTATGACAACGAAGACAGAGTTCGTAATCTTCATAAATACCAATTGCGTTACTAGATTTACTATATTTGAAAACGGAGTACTTAACATCTGCATGAGCTATTTTCTCAGCACTATCGTTTTCATGGCATGACTCACACATTTGTTCTTTACTGCTTATTTCTTCCGTTGGCTTATTTGGATCGACCGGATTAGACGGTTGATGGGTATATGTAATTTGATCTTGGGCCATATTCGGATTGTTTTCTGATCGCTCCAAGTGTGGATTATGACAACTTCCACATGAGCTGCCGCTAGATGTCCCGTCAATCTTTACAGCTGCATCATATGTATGAACAGCTTTACTATTTTCAGGCAACGGCGCCACCACTGTACCGTCATGACAAGCCATACAGAATGAATCTGCAGCTAAGTCCTTGGACTGGTTTGTTTCAGCCTCGGTGCTTGTAACGCCATCGGGCAGGTTTGATTCTGTCTCAGTCTTTGAGGTTAGTAAATTAGCATCCAGTGCATTGTGTGTACTATGGCAATTTCCACATGTATCTACATTATTGGTGTAACTGCCATGAGGATTCTGATGTTTTTCTGAGGTAATACCGACAGTCGTGAAAGACCAAAATCTTGGAAAAGCACTATTCTCAGCAGCGTCGATTATCCCCATTGGACTAATAAAAACATTATATTTTTTGCTGGGTAACAATGCTTCTAATGGTGTGAAGGTAATCTCTTTTGTATCTCTATTAAAGCTGGTGGTTCCTTTAACATTCGTACCATTTTGAGATACAATGATGCTATTCTTCATTTCTGCTTCATTCAAAGTGCTAGCATCAGAGATTTTTACCTTAATGACTGGATTTAATGACACTTGGGTCATATCCTGTTTAGGAAAAACTTCTGGCATTACTTGAGGGCGCAACGTATCTAATATAAAGGTAACTTTACTATCCTTCGATATGTTACCTTCATTGTCAACGGCTTTCGCATAGACCGTATGACTGCCTTCGGTTAGATTGGTATTTTGATACGTCCATTTCCCCGTACTATCGGCCACCACTGACTCCCACGTTCCAATGATTATACCTTCTGAGTCCTTTGTACAATCCATACAAATTTTTACGGTAGCAGAATTCTCTGTGTTTCCTTCCAATGCTTTTGAATTTAAATACTCCCCGTTAATTGGTTTGGAGAAGCTTATATTTGGCAGGATTGGATCAATCATGATTTCAATAGGCTCAGAACTAATTTCGATTCCCTCCACTTCGGATTTAGCCAAAATGGTATGACTGCCCTTAGTCAAAGTGATTGGAATGGACCATGTATTGTCGATCACAGTAATAGGTGTATCAATTTGCTCTTCACCTATATAAAAATTGATAAGGCTTTCAACCGGAAAATTCTCAATCACGCCGGTAATGATTACATTTCCTTCATTTAAAGTACTGCCAGATACAGGTGAAGTAATGGTTAACTTCGGTTCTAGCCCCTTACTTTTAACGCTTGATATGGGCAGCAATTGTTGTGGCCACATCAATTGAATACATAAAACAAGTATGACAAGTACTTGAAATTTGGTTTTATGCAGAAGGCCTCTATACCTCATTTAGCACCTCTCATTTCTTCTATATTTGCTATTCGCAAATTGTTGCTCTCTCTATATATTTTATTCCTATTAATAGGAAGGTACTAGAGAATGAGGTGATAATTCAACAAATATTCATATATAGATTGTAAAAATATCTATTATAATTTTTACATTTTACAAGTAAAAATAATTGACAATTTTATGACACTTTTGATAGACTAATTGCAAATAATAAGGTACTATGCAATAGCATAACACCCTATTTTCCGAACATTTAATTTTGAGCTAATAATTAGTTGCAGCTAATTGTTAGCTTATTTTTTTAGTTTGTTCCAGGCATTCCAACTGGGTGATCAGCACGACGCTCTGCGTTCTTAATTGTTTCAGCGTGAGAGCTGTTGTGACAAGCCCAACATACTGACATATTAGTGAACTTCTTAAGTGCTGAAGATGGGTTGTTGTCTTGCATGTAGCTTAGTGCCGCAGCTTCATCACCTGCGAATTGTCCGCCAGTTGCAGTTAAGTCAGCAATTGTACGTCCAAGAGAATCCTTCATGATGTAAGCATCAGTACCGTGACCAAAGTGACAGCGTACGCAAGTGTAAGAGTCACTGTTTGTGCTGTGACGGTATGCAGCAGTTTCATCACCAAAGTGAGACTTCTTGCCATCAGAGTTTGCTTGTAAGTAGTCAGTGTGACAAGCAGCACAGAACTTAGACATTTGTACACCAACATTTTTAACCACATTTGAAGCGTCTACTGTATAGCCAAGGTCTTTCAATTCTTGAGCAGTTTTTCCCTCGAATTTAGAAATATCAGCTCCAGACCAGTAAGCACTTTGAATGGTATCGTGTCCTTCTTTAGCCATCTGTACTACGACAGGACGAGCAATGAAACCTTTAGTAGCAGATTTTAGAGCTGTAGCACCCGCAGCAGTAGAAGAGTATGCTTCTGCATGTTCATAATCAAAATAAACACCAGCAGTTGAACCGTAAGCAGCAACTTCATCAGCATCAGATGTTGCATTTACCTTCACTAAACGTGACCAGTAAGTTAAACCATTTGTACGGTTGTCATATCCATATAACCATGGAGCAGTTGATTTTGTATAACCAGAAGTGCCTTTATTATATTGTGCTACCGTTACTTTACCAGTTGTAGTATCTTCTGTACGTAGTAATACTACAGCAGCAGTTTGACCTGTTAAAGTATCAACTACAGGAACGTTTTCTAATTGGTTACCACCTTGAGAAGCCGGCATTGATCCAATACCGTTTGGATTATATTGAAGTAAACGGTCAGAGTAAGATCCGTGTGGAGCGTGACAGCTTGCACAGTTGAAGCTTTCTCCCCACATAGTTCCTTTTGTTTTACTAGTTGATACAGGGTTTCCACCAGGTGCTGCAGAAATTGTTATTGTATCATTAGCCATATGTTGTGATGAGCCGTGAGTACCACCGAAAGTACCTGCACCAGTTGTTTTTGCAGATTTTCCATCAGCAAATACGTTTAAATATCCTAATGTACCATCATGACATGCAGTACAAGTGTTATAAACTGTATCTGCAAATAATAATTGATCACCTTGTGAAGTATGTGTTTGGTGACAGCTTGCACAAGAGTTTGTGTTATTTTGGTATGACGTATGAACATTGTGACCAGTTAAATTTTTCTTTACTGTTTTCGCTGTAGTACCGTCATTTATGTCAGCACCTTCAGCTGTATCATTTGCATTTTCGATATTATCTCCAACTACTCCTGGAGTTATCTCGCCGTTTTCACCGTTATACAATTCGCCCTGTGCAGAAGCAGCGATTGCAAACATGCTAAACAGCAAGAGTGCAAATAAAAAGCTTAAACTAAACTTTCTCATTCTTTAAAACCTCCCAAAAAAATCTCTCTTTTTCTCTCTTTTTTATAAATCTATGAAAAAAGCTATATGCTGCTATCTTTTTTTAAACCACCCCCTTAAATGTAAGGATATAAGTGATTGCCTTATTTGAAAACTTGAACCCTGAGATTTAAAGTATCCGTAATATAAACATTGTCTTTGCTGTCGATAAACAAACCATTAGGAAGATAGAATTGACCATTCTGTTCACCCATGCCGCCCATTTGGAAGATTTTTTTGCCATCTTTATCAAAACCATAGACCATGTGTGTTAGATTGCTGACAACATACATCTTGCCGCGGCTATCGATACCAATTCCTCTTGGGTTAACATAAACGGATTCACCTTTACCATCGTTGGAACCATTAATGATTTTTATAAACTTACCTTGTTTATCAAAAATCTGTACCCGTTGGTTACCAGTGTCAACAACATAAATGTTACCTTCTTCATCAGCTGTAATGCCATTTGGAGAGTTGAACTCGCCGTCATTTACTCCCGGCTTACCAACCTCAAGAAGCAGATTACCGTTCATGTCAAATACATAGGCTTTGTTAGCTTTAATATCTGTCACGTAAACCTTTTTCTCAATGATTCTCAAAGCAGCAGGAGCAGAAATTTTCCCTTCCTTATTTGCTTCCGGTGCAAAATATTCAATAAATTTCCCTTTTTCATCGAAAATTGAAATTTTACCATTATATAAATCTGCTACAAACACTCTTCCTTTTTCATCAATTGAAATTCCATATGGGAATTTGAATTGTCCCTCACCATTACCGTCCTCTCCAAATGAGTAAAGTAGATTGCCACCGGCATCAAATGTTAGAACACGTTTATTATTTGTATCAGTGATATAAGTGAAAGAACTACTCACCGCTATATCCATAGGCTTATCCATTGGTTTACTGAAATCACCAGTAAGAGACTGGCTGTGGCTTGGCGCCCCGTTTGGGTCAAGAACTTTTAATAATCCTGTATCTACTGCTTTTGTTTTATTCATAAATAGCAGGGTGAAGACAGCTGCCGTGACAATAGCAATGAGCGCCATTCCGATATACACATTACGTCTTTTCATTGTTATTCACCTTCAGCCTTTGTGTCTTAATCTTTTAATCTATCAAGTGCATCGACTGCGTCCTGAAACAACGGATCATATGTTAGTGCATCTTTGTATATGGCAATCGCGTCACTAAATTCGCCTTTTGCTTCAGCTACCATGCCAATTTGATAAATGATATCGGCATTGGTTGGTGCCAATTTATTGGCTTGTTCCAGTGCCTTTGTCGCTTTATCGTACTCCTCTAATCCGCGGTAGGCGATTCCCATTTGCACATGACCTTTATAGTCTTTAGGAGCGATATTTACCGTTTTTTCCAATTCAATTAACGCTTCGTTATAGCGTTCTTCATCCAAAAAAACTAAACCTAAGTTGTAATGGGCATCATAATAGTTTTTGTCTTGCTCTAAAACATAATCAAACTCCTTAATCGCCTTTTCATTCTCACCTTTTAAGAAATAGGTGTATCCTAGCACAATCCGATTTTCGAGATTTGATGGGTCTTTTCTTACTTCTTCCTTGTAGTACGTTAGCTGCTCATTCACTCTTTTCATATCGACATCATTCCAAAAATAAAAGTGACCGAGGGCATAACCAGTGCCTACTGAAATGAGTAATGTGAAGAATAATAGTAGAAAACTAGTCTTCTTTGTAAAAGTTTTTGGTTGTTTCTTGGCTGTCCTACCCTCAACTTCCTGAGGTACTTTTGCTGCTTCCATATTAAATCCCCTCTCGGAAATTAATCCTTGGCTTTTTGATTACTATCTGGTCTATGACATTTTGTGCATGTTGTTTCTACATGACATTTTAAGCATGTTTTATCATACTTCTGATTTTCTGCTAACTTAACTGGGTGTTTACTCTCCCAATTTTCCTTATGAGATCTAGTATGACAAGTTGAACACTGCACTTTTGTAACCGGTGCATCACTGGTAATTCTATTTTCGTGGCATGTGAAACACTTTTCTGTATCCTTCGATAACTCCCCATGTTTCACCATAAATGCATTAATTTGATGGCTTTTGGGTTTTTCACCATGACAGTCTTTGCAGAAGGTATTTGTTTTTGCATATGCATTTACCGTTACATTGGTTGAGTCAACCTCTTCATTATTTAAATACTTTTGATAGCTTGGGTCCTCTTTAAATAAGTCATACTCTTCAGATGACATATAGGAATGACACTTCTCACAATTCTCTAATTCTGAAGGCTTTATTTTCCCATGATCGCCTGCTTTAAACTTATCTGTTTTATGGTCATCCGGAACCATGGTTGATTCATGGCAAGCTGTACATTCAAGCGTGACTTTTCTAGCTTTATGACACTCCATACACGTATCCATTTGCGGACGAATGTATTTACTGTCACTCATAACAGAAGCACCTAACTTATGATTCCATTTTCCATAGTCACTTTTATAGGTAATTTTCCGATCTGAAATTTCCCCGTGTGCAGTACCACTATGACATTGAACACACTCAATTCCTTCTGTCTTATGTTTATCGTGAGGGATGATAATATCCCCGGAAGGCGTTACATCGCGGCTTTTCATATTATGACAACTTTCACAGGCTTCATCTGGTATTAAGGTCGGCATTTTAATCGGTGCGAGATAGGTGTCTGTCTGCTTTTTGTAAAATTCGACTACCCCATTCACCTGTGCTTTAGCATAATTTTCTGCTCCTGGGTCAATATGACAGCTGACACAGTCAACTTCACTATGACTGGATGCTTTCAACGTATAATACTGTGGCTTCATCTCATGGCAGGAGGAGCAGAACTCTTGACTTGAAGTGGTTTCTACTCCTATTAGCCCTAATGAGAAGAATACAACGATAAACATTACTGCTACTGTTAAATATTTAAATAATTTATAGCTTTTCCGGGGAGGGGAGGTCTGTTCTATATGTTCTTCTTCCATTCACTTTCCCTCCTATTAAACATCAAAACTTTATTTTTTCTCATCATCCTTAAATCCGGTTCTATGGCAATATTCACAATAAACATCAGTTGATGCTTTTAGATCTGTTGATCCTGTTTTTGGTTTTTGTTGATCATGACAGACAAAACACTCGGCCTTTTCTTCTGGTGATAACGCGTTATTTGCGTGACCAACTAACCATTGATTACTCTTTGCGTGACTTTCCGGACGTTCACTATGACAAGCGCTGCAGAATTTATTGATACGTGCTTGTTCCCTTACAACAGTCATATTTGCTGTGTACTTATGGTCTTTATTTTCTTCTTCAACCTCAGCCATCTTAAGCATGGACATTAAGTCTTCTTTAGGAATATCTCTTACCCACTTTGAATCCTGGTGACAGTCTACACATGTGTCTAGCTCTTGAAGTGCTGTACCACCGTGGTTTCCATTCCAGTTTTCAACTCGGTGACTTTCTGGAACTTTAACTCTTTGATGGCAAGTTTCACATGCCATCGAAAGCTTAACGTCCTTCGTTTGCTTGCCAACTGCTTCTAAAATAAGCGCTTGTGTTTTCTCGTCATGTGATGCCACTGCCTCAGCTGCTTCTTCCTCTGTTGCTGCATCATGTTTTACTTCACTCGTAGTTTCTTTTGTTTCACTTTTAGCTGCTTCTTCAAGGTGCTCTGGATTTGGCGGTACAAGATAAGCCACATCTTTCCAAGGCTTCTCGCCGTTATTTACTTTGTCGTGACAGTCAATACATGTTCCCATGTTTGGTGCTAAATATTTCTGTTCCATCATTTGTTGCGCTACATCTTCTGTCCAATGACTGCGTACTTCTTCGGTATTGATTCCTCGTGCTGCAATTTTTGCGTGTGCAACTCCTGAGTGACAGCTGATACAAGGAACACCCTCTTCGATATGTCCTTTATGGTTTACAATTAAGTCTTTTGAAGCTGTTACAAGACGGTTCTTAGAGTGACACTGCAAACAGTTATGATCTGAAACCGCTTCGTGTTCTGTTTGTACAATTTGTTCAGGTATACCCATAACATGGTGATAAACTTCTTTTAATGAAATCACCTTATGGGTCATCATGTTCACGAACCCAGGCTTAATATGACATTGAACACAAGAAATTTCACTGTGCGCACTCGCTGTAAAGGTTGTATATTCTGGCGCCATCTCGTGACAACTTTTACAAAATGAAGGCGAGTTGGTGAAGGAGATAACACCATATCCTCCTCCAAAAACAACAATAGACCCGATTAGGGCGACAAATAATGCTTTCCATCTTGTAACTGGATCCTTCCAGTCTATCTTTCTAAACTTCTGCCAGAGTGTGCGAAATAGTCCAGGTTTCTTTTTATCTTCTCTAGTTTCAGGATCTATATCTTTATTCTTTTTCTTCCCCCAAAAAGCCACATGACTCACCCTTCCCAATATTTATTTTTCTCTCTCTATTTTTCTAAGTTAACCTCTCTAATGGTAGTATCTAACATTGCAAAAGTATTTTCCAATGTACAATTTGTGAATATTTTTTCACACTAGCTTCACGTGACCTTCTTCCTAAAAACAACATAGAAACATTGATAATCAAAGGTTTATTTAACAATATAATCACGTTGTTAACCTTAACCAAAACTAATATTTATACAATCGATTAAATTTTATTTCATTAAATATCCTCATTTTTAATAAAACACGAATGATAGCCGCATACAAAAAATTGACAATTTTGAAATAGGAGTATTAAGTGTAGTGATAGACTCTAAAGAATCACTCTTTGCAAATGTGGCTAAATAGGTAACAATGTTGTCACTCAATTATGGAAGTGGTAAGATATAAAGGATATTTATTGATATTTTTGATAGGATTTTTATGAATATAAAGCGAATTTCTTAAGGTAGAAAATCAGACATAAAGGAGCGTTTCATCATATGATGGGGATTTTAAATAAAGTGTTCGATCTTAATAAACGCGAGCTGAAGCGGCTGGACAAAATGGCAAATCAAATTGAGGCTCTGGCAGAAGAAACCGAAAAATTAAGCGATGACCAGCTCCGTGAAAAAACAGAAGAGTTTAAGCTTCGCTATCAAAAAGGTGAAACACTTGATGATTTGCTAATTGAAGCCTTTGCAGTGGTTCGTGAAGGAGCACGCAGGGTTCTTGGTTTATATCCATACCATGTTCAATTAATGGGAGGGATTTCTCTCCATGAAGGAAATATCTCAGAGATGAAAACCGGGGAAGGTAAAACACTTACCGCTACTATGCCGGTTTACTTAAATGCAGTCTCTGGAAAAGGTGTACACGTTATTACAGTCAATGAATACTTGGCTAGCCGTGACGCCAACGAAATGGGACAATTATATCAATTTCTTGGACTTACGGTTGGTTTAAACTTAAACAGCATGTCTAAAGAAGAAAAACAGGAAGCATATGCCTGTGACATCACATACGGTACAAACAATGAGTTTGGCTTCGATTATTTACGGGATAACATGGTGCTTTATAAGGAACAAAAAGTACAGCGTCCTCTGTTCTATGCGGTTATTGACGAGGTTGACTCCATTCTAATCGACGAAGCGCGTACACCGTTGATTATCTCTGGTTCTGCTCAAAAGTCTGCCGTACTTTATATTCAAGCGAACGCATTTGTACGGACGCTGACAAGAGATCAAGATTATACCTATGATGAAAAAACAAAAGGTGTTATGTTGACGGAAGATGGTATCAACAAAGCAGAGCGCGCTTTTGGGATAGAGAATCTTTTTGATATGTCGCACGTAACTCTAAACCATCATATTAACCAAGCCTTGAAGGCAAATGTCAGCATGCACCTAGATGTTGATTATGTTGTGCAAGATGGTGAAATCGTAATTGTTGACCAGTTTACGGGCCGTTTAATGAAGGGCCGTCGTTATAGTGAAGGCCTGCATCAAGCGATTGAAGCAAAAGAAGGTTTGGAAGTTCAAAATGAAAGCATGACCATGGCAACAATCACCTTCCAAAACTACTTCCGTATGTACGAAAAGCTTGCTGGTATGACAGGTACTGCGAAAACGGAAGAAGAAGAATTCCGAAACATTTATAATATGAACGTTATCGTAATTCCAACCAATAGACCGATTGCACGTGATGACCGCCCAGATTTAATTTATGCTTCCATGGATGGCAAGTTCCGTGCAGTTGTCGAGGATATTGCCGCGCGTAATCAAAAAGGTCAGCCTGTACTTGTTGGTACGGTAGCAATTGAAACATCTGAACTTATATCTAAGTATTTGTTGAAAAAAGGCATCAAACATAATGTCTTGAATGCGAAAAACCATGAACGCGAAGCAGAAATTATTGCGGAAGCAGGTCATAAAGGCTCTGTTACCATCGCAACCAACATGGCAGGACGTGGTACGGACATTAAGCTTGGCGAAGGTGTCATTGAATTAGGCGGTCTTGCCGTTATTGGTACAGAGCGACACGAAAGCCGACGGATTGATAACCAGCTTCGCGGTCGTTCCGGACGTCAAGGTGACCCAGGGGTAACGCAATTCTACCTATCAATGGAAGACGAACTGATGCGCCGCTTCGGTTCTGACAACATGAAAGCGATGATGGAACGCCTTGGCATGGACGACACTCAGCCAATTCAAAGTAAAATGGTTTCAAGAGCCGTTGAATCCGCACAAAAACGTGTTGAGGGCAATAACTTTGATGCCCGTAAACAGCTTTTACAATATGATGACGTTCTACGTCAACAGCGTGAGATTATCTACACGCAGCGTGACGAAGTATTAGAATCAGAAAACCTTCGTGAAATTGTAGAAAAAATGATTCATTCTACCATCCAGCGAAATGTTGAAGCACATGCAAACAAGCATGAGGATGAAGAAGAATGGAACCTTCAGGGCATTATCGATTACGTGAATGCCAACCTGCTGCATGAAGGTGATATTACTATCGAGCAATTAAAAGGAAAAGACCCAGAGGAAATGACAGAAGCTATATTCGCAAAGGTGAAAGAGCGTTATGATGAAAAAGAACAAATTCTTTCTCCAGAGCAAATGCGCGAATTTGAAAAAGTAGTTACGCTTCGTGCGGTTGATAGCAAGTGGATTGACCATATCGACCAAATGGATCAACTTCGCCAAGGTATCCATCTTCGCGCGTATGGACAAATTGACCCGCTTCGTGAATACCAGCATGAAGGCTTCGCGATGTTTGAGGCAATGGTGCTTTCAATTGAAGAAGAAGCTTCTATGTATATTATGAAGGCTGAAATCCGTAACAACCTAGAACGCCAAGAGGTTGCAAAAGGACAGGCTGTTAATCCGAAAGAAGACGGAGAAGCAGTTAAAAAGAAACCAAAAGTAAACCAAATCGACATCGGCCGCAATGATCCATGCTATTGCGGCAGTGGAAAGAAATATAAGAACTGCCATGGTGCAGGGAAATAAAGCCATGAAAAAGGACAGCAATTTTTGCTGTCCCTTTTCATTTGTCTGTATTAGTACCGAAATAAATGCCTTTTTGACAATATGCAAAAAAATCGAGAGGACGATCCTCTCGATTTAATGCTTTTCAAGCCATTCCTGTAATCCCTCTATCTTCTTCCATAAGTGAAGATGAGCATCAACATAGATAATAGCTTCGTTTACATCACCCCAGCTGTGATATTCTGGCATTTGTTTAGGTAGACGTTTTTTACCAGTTAGGAATGGAATCACATTTGGATTTTGCTTTTTAGCATCCTTCAGGATTCTAGCCGCTCTTGTACTCAAACCATTCTTCAATAATTCAAGCAATAGCTTGTTGTAAAGCCCATAGGCGGTTTCCTCCTCATATTGTTTCAAAAGTTTCTCTGCTTTAGACAACTCCGCCTTGTCCAAATAAAGTGCAAATAACATATAACGAGTACCAAGGTTATCATTTTTATTTAACACAAGTATTTCCTCATATTGCTGTATGGCTTCAGGTAATTTCCCTAGTTGATACAAAGCATCTGCATATTGTGCTTTAGCACGCATGTAAGGTCTAGTTTCTAACAGACCCCAAAAATGCCCTTTATTTTCTACAAAGAATGCTTTTCCAAGTTCCTTTTCCCCGATTTTCATTGCTTTTTCAGAAAGCATTAATGCTTCTTGCAGGCTTGTTGAATTTTCAAAGAGTATAACATAGGCATCCACACAGTTCGGATTTATGCTTATGGCTTCCTCAGCAAGTTTATATCGTTTAGGACCTTGGACTTTCATTGCATCATAGACCAATTGTTGTGCACGCTCTTTATTTGTTCTGGCTGCTTTCTTTGGAGATTGACTCGTTAACTTCTTATTCAAAAAGTCATTTATTTCTTCAACACTTTCAAAATTATGACCCTGAATCTCTGCTAGTGCTTCGTGCATGGCTTGTTCTGTAGGCATTGGCCCCTGTAACGGATTTATTGGGGGAGTATGGTGATTATCAAGTTCATCTTCCTCATATGATAGCTCAATAATTCTTTTTATATCTTCCTCTAATTCATCATCCATTTCTATATAAGTAGAAGAAAGGGATCCTACCGGTACACCATACAACTTAGCGATTTCCTTTTGAGTCATCGGTGAAACCATATCGTTGAACAGAGTCATTAAATAATGTAGAGAAGCTGCATATAGATTCGGCTTTTTAATCCTTTTCGGCTTTTTCTGGCAAAATTGAAACCAGAGAATAATCCCTACATCCACAGTTGGCGGCATTTCTCCAAGTGACTCCATACTTCTCTTGAACAGCTCTGCCACCTCTTTATAAACAGGCGACTGCCACTCCATATTATCAATCTCAACCATACCGCCAATCTTAGTAAGATCCACCATAATCTCCATAAAGAACTCTGTTAAAAATTCCTGCGGAGACTCATAAGCAGCAATAAGACTTTTTTGTTTTATATAGTCAATCGCATGATAGACCGGTAAATCGGGCAACTCAAATGGCGCTGGGAAAAAGACATATTTTTCATTAAATGGCAGAAGGATTCCCATAAAAAATGACCCTATATCAAACGATCTTTGGGCATTTGTGACAATCGTTTCAAATCGTTCAGATGAAAACCCATCAACCACGATAAGTTTATTTTTTTCAACTTCTAAAATTTCGCCTGCAATCGCTCTAGCTTCTGTCCAAGATTGAAGAATTTGTTTCAATTTAGTTCTTTTAATTCTTCCAGCCTCTGAGGAGATAAAGTTTTCTAGAATGGTTCCTCCAGCCTCCAATTCATTAAACAGCGAAAACCAGACCGTGTAAACAAATTCGTAAAACTGCCGCTCTTCATCCTCAATCTCAAAGTATTCTTCATATTCATCAAGACCCTGATATATTTCCTCTTCAAAGTGATCGAGGGCAAAATGAAGCAATTTCTTTTGTAAATCGTCTATTTCATTTTCAATAACTTGTGTGATCGACACGGCTTCCTTTGCCCCGCAGCACTTTTTATATTTCTTCCCGCTCCCACATGGACAAGGTTCGTTCCGACCTATGTTTTCAGCCATCAGTACTAGCCCCTCCCTTTTCTATGTATCTAATTTGTATCAATTAAATAGTACCATTTTTGACAGATTAGTATCGAATATACCTACTATTTTTTTATCGGGACTCTTTATTTGAATGAATAGAATATATAAAAAGACACACATGATGTCTATTCATGTGTGCAAGTTGTATTTTATAGCGATACATTTTTATCAGAATTGTACTTTGAGTCTTTTCCAACATATTTAAAAACATTGACCATAAATAATATAACACCAATCACCACTGCTAATGATCCAATAATGGTTGGTGCAAGAGCGGCAGAAACACCTAATACTTGGAGTGCGATTCCTCCGAGCATGACCGGAACCCCAATATTGTGTAACCAGAATTGTGTTTTAGCAAGCTTTGAATTTGCAGCATTTGGATAAAAGTGATAAATAAGTCCGAATAATGCCATGGATACCCAGCCTAGTAAATTTACATGCGCGTGAACAGATGTAAAACGGAAATCATGGATAATTCCCATAGTCAGCCCAGCCAAAACCCCAATCGTAAAATAAACAGTTGCCACCTTTAAATATGCTTTCCCCACTTAATACCTACCTCCTTCGATTAAAATCTAGAACTATTATACTATATTTCAATAAAATAACAATATTACCATTATATAAATAGTGTTATTAAAATAAAGACTCTGTTAAAATTAAATGTTGATTTTTTTGTGTTTGGAAAATAAGCGGAGAATTTCCGTTTAAATTGGGAAATACCCATATTTCCTTAAATATAAGCGGAGTTTTTCCGCTTATTGAATCCAAATCCTTGGATTTTGTCTTATTTTAAGGCTGTTAACCGGAATATCTCCGCTTATATCTGCTTCTTAGGTTCCTCAATATACAATAGCCGGAAATTCTCCGCCTATGAATTCCCAACCCTTCACGAAAATCAACAATAAATATTAACAGAGCCAAAATAAAAAACCTCCTAATGGGTATTAGGAGGAAAAAGTATTATGATTTTTTCATAAATTCAAGAACCTCCAGGTCAATATACCCTGAACTCTGTTCTCTCATTTCAAAGTTTTCTGTATGAATATAAGCTGTTAGGGCCCTGAAAATGTCATCATTGCTTTTTGGTTCATCGCTAAGGTAGGATAACCTTTTTAAATGGTGAATTAACTGGTCTTTGATTTCTCCTTCAATCGCAGCGATTCGCTCAGGCTTTGATGGTGCAAAATACAATTGCTGCAGCTGATAAATTCGGATTAATTCTTTAATTGGGTCTGGATGATCATCAACCCTTAAATCAATATAGCGGTCATTAAAACCACCATACCCGCCTTTATCTTTCACGATATACAGAGCAGCAGACTGCTTTCCTCTGCTATCGCCGCCAGCTTCCTGCCCGGCATCTAATGCAGCCAATAGTCTGTCTGCAAGTGGTCCTTCGATTTCCGTAAATACTTGTGCCATCGCTTGTACCGTTTTTTCATCCACTAAAATATTCCCTTGCGCAGCAAAGTGGGTGCCTGTCACCCCGCCTGCCCAATCGTAACACTCTTTTCCTGTAAAAGTCGCTGGGTTGCCTGAAGCATCAATGAGCCCAACCTGGCGCATTTCTTTTTCAGGGTCTTCAGCTAATAGTAGTTCAAGGGTTTCCTGTGCTGACTTCCCCTGCTCCATTAATTCGAGTGCTTTTGGACCATAAGCTGTGTTGGCATATGATTGAGTCGCTACTGCCCCAGCACCAGCCTTTGCCCAAGGTACCACAGCACCTACTCCTAAAAATTTTGATTGAACGGCAATTCCCCATTCTTTTTCGATTGGATCATACCCTACGATTGAAAATGTCATTAATAAAAGCCTCCTGTGAAAATTGATCTTGATCGTAATCCCGCGAGATTGTGAACAGTTCATATATTAGAATAATAGGACATCAAGAAAAACGCAGTTCCAATGGCTCGGAACTGCGTCATGTTTCTAATTAATGTGTTTCGATTAAGCCATAACGGCCATCTTTACGCTTATAAACTACGTTTGTACGATTAGTCTCAGAATTGTTGAATACATAGAAGCTGTGTCCTAATAGATTCATTTGAAGAATTGCTTCTTCACTGTCCATTGGCTTCAGATCAAAGCGCTTGGTACGAACAAGTTCTAAGTCCTCTTCATCGTGATCTACAGTTTCAGTGTTTTCAGAAGTTGCAAATGTAACCGGGAAATCACCTTTTTCTCGGAATTTACGATTAACCTTTGTTTTATGCTTGCGAATTTGGCGCTCTAATTTGTCTGAGATCAAGTCAATGCCGGCATACATATCAATATTTGTTTCTTCTGCTCGAAGAACCAAATTTGGAAGCGGGATGGTAACCTCTACTTTGGAACTTTTATCTTGATTGAATCTTAGATTCACATTTACCTTAGCTTCAGGTGCTTCTGTGAAATACCTTTCCAATTTAGAAATTTTCTTTTCAACGTAATCTCTAATTGCTGGAGTTACCTCAATGTTTTCACCACGAACGTTATAATTCATTTGTGGACTCCTCCTTTATATTCCTATGTATTACATTTCTATTTTGCCCTTTGATAATCCTGCTAAATCAGAATTAAAGTTTTGTCGAAATTTTGACAAAAACGCAGGGAAAATAGTGACAACCAAACCAAGATATCGGTAGAAGCTTTTTAAAGGATCCTACATCTTTAGTCTATTATTATCAGGGACAATTTACCACCTTTATGTCTTAGGAATAAAGTACTGAGATGAATAATGACTGGAGGAGAGTATGCATGGAACAACAAGAAAGAAAGACACTCGCATGGCATGAAACATTAGAACTCCATGAACTGGTAGCATTTCAATCTGTGGGCTTAATGAAGTTAAAATTAATGTATAGAAAGGTTCCTGACCAAGAGCTTAAGGAAATCTATAATAAATGCATCCATGAGCTTGAACATAACCTTGGTGAGCTATTAAAGTTTTATCCTTCCGCTCCTGGTTACCAAGGCAGGGATGACGAAGATGACTTTCGTGAGGATGTTGGTTTCTATGCCGGTGACCTTCTAAGTCTTTCCAAAGCCTTAGTCCGAAATTTGTCTGTGGCAATTACGGAAACGGCGACTCCAGCTTTACGAAATGTGTTAACGAAGCAATTAAACGCGGGTATTAAAGGACATGAACGAATTTTTAATTACATGTATAAACATGGCCTTTATCCTTCATATGACTTAGGCCGCCTGCTTGGACTTGATATCGAAAATGCCCAAAAAGCCATAAGGATGAAGTATAAATAATGTTCAACGTGCGAGCGTGAGGGATTGGATACCTTTCGCTCCCGATTTTTTTAACAGCTTTGCAGCATGCCTAAGTGTTGAACCAGTGGTATAAATATCATCAATCAGCAGAATACTTTTTCCTATTACTTCAGTTTGACGTTCGACTTCAAAAACCTGTGGAATATGAATTCGTTCCAATCGTGATTTTTTCGATTGTTTTTCTGAATGTATACGGGTTAGCGGCATTGTGGGGGTTAAACCTGACTCATTCAACAGCGCTTCTGCCTGATTAAATCCCCGCTCATACAGACGCTCACTACTTAAAGGAATTGGTACAAGTAAATCCGGCTGTAGCTGGCTAATTAGATCCTTTATTTTTTCAGCAAAAATTATCGCCAATATATAATCACCACGATATTTAAATGTAGCCATTACTTCCTTAAAAAAATCGTTATACAGATATATGGAGTGATTAGAATCAAGATAACCCTTCCAATCTTCATCCTCCTCCCAGCGTTTACAGTCATGGCACAGCTCACCATGGCGAAACTTTTCATCTAAGAATTGAAACGGGCGGCTACATACCCTGCATTGTTCTCCTTTAATTAAGTGAAATTTCCCCTCACAAGTTGGACAGAGATTCATCCCTTTTTCTTCTGAAAAAATGGCTTTCCACCCTATTTTAGGCTGGATGATTTCATGGCATATTAGACATTGAGCTTGAGAGAATAAATTCATCCGTCAATTAGCCCCTTTCTCACTCCTTCACGATTCATTGCAGTAATTTGTTTTTGTGCCTTTTGCATTGCTTCCGTTTTTCCATAATGAAAAAATGTAACTACTCCATTAGGGAACTCCTTACTCCTTCCTGCCCTGCCGGCAATTTGAACAAGTGCGCTTTCAGTAAATATGTCATCCTCCGCACCAACAACGGCTACATCGATGTTGGGAAATGTTACACCACGTTCTAAAATCGTGGTGGTTAGTAATAAAGGAATCTCCTTATTTCGCATTTTTTGAACCTTATTTTTACGGTCTGGATCCTCGGCATGGACAGACTCAATCTCAGGAGCTAATTTTCGGAGGATCGGGAGGGCTTTTTCCATTAAGAGGATATGCGGAAAAAACAATAAAGCCTGCTTATTATTTTCAAGCCGTTCTTTTATCCAGTTTAGAACATTTGCAGGCAGCTTCTCTTTTTTTAATTGTTTTTGCCAATTGCCACACCATGTGAAGGAAGGAATGGGAAGAGGATGACGGTGGAATCTGGCTGGGATCGTGGTAAAGGCTCTTTTTCCTGTTCGGCACTCTCTTTGCCATTTTTCATTGGGTGTGGCAGTTAGGTAAATCATGGCTGATATTGGCTTCCGGGCATGAACTGCAGCATACTGGAGAGATTCCTCCGCTGTATACGGAAACGCATCGACTTCATCCAAAATAATCGTATCAAAGGCGTGGTGAAACCGTAGCAGCTGATGGGTAGTGGCAATTGTAAGCGGGGCATAAAGGTGGCGGTCCTCACTTCCGCCATATAGAGAAGCAACACTAATGTCAGGAAAGGCTGTTTTCAGCCGCGGTGTAAGCTCTAGGACTACATCTGTTCGTGGCGTGGCAATACACACTCTTCTTTTGGCTCTGAGGGCAGATTCTATTCCAGCAAAAAGAACCTCGGTTTTTCCAGCACCACAAACAGCCCACACAAGCAGTTCTGTCATGTTCCTCACTGTCTCTACTACTCTATTCGATGCCGTTTGCTGACCAACCGATAACTGGCCTTTCCACCCAAGAATATTTTCAGGCAAATGGTGATTTGGAGCTGGACCGTTCCAGCCAAGTAAAGGGGTACATGCACTAATTCGCCCCATCATCAAGCACTTACGACAGTATAAGCATATTTCTCCGCATCTGGCACATGGAAACCTTGCAAACCAATTCTCTGCCATGTTACCACAACGAGAACAAATGGGGTGATTTCTTCTATAATCAATCCCTTTACGATAAGTAATATAGCCATTTTCATAATGTTTTTGTATTTCTTCAAGAGGGAAAGGGACGTCATCCATCAGGAGTTGTTTGCCTGTGAGAAGCAGCTGTAGCTTAAGATTGTAGGGAAATGCAGGGGTTAAAGGAGGCTGTGGAATGGTTGGGATTTGTGAGATGGGAAGTGAGTTTTCACTATCTCTTAAGGGAACTAATAAATTGTCTTTTACAAGAAAACGCACGAAAAGCACCCTTTCTTTATTCTTTTTGACTTACACTTTAAAAAATTCAACAAGGCGTATCAAATTACCTGCCCTTGTCGAATAATAGTAGGAAATTATCCAGAGCATAGGTGAAAAGCCAGGCTGATCTTAGCCTAGCTTCTCCATAAAAACTATTTTTTCATCCAGCCAAGGCCCATGGCACCTTCTCCTAAGTGAGTTCCAATCACAGGGCCAAAGTAGCTTACCATGAATTCAACGTTTGGATACAATGCTTCGAGCTCTAACTTCCATTCTTGCGCTTCTTCTTCACGGTTAGCATGGATAACCGCGGCTTGGTAGTGCTCACCGCTGGCAGCATCTTCTCCTAACAGATCAACGATACGTTTCATTGCTTTTTTCCGGGTGCGGATTTTCTCAAATGGGACGATGACCTTATCTTCAAAGTGAAGAAGGGGTTTTACTTGAAGCAGACTGCCGATAATCGCCTGTGCACTAGAAAGGCGTCCACCACGCTGTAAATGGGACAGGTCGTCCGCCATAAAATAGGCACGTGCTGTTTTTTTCAATTCCTCAAGACGGGACATGATTTTATCGCTGTCTTCACCATTTAAAGCCATTTTTGCAGCTTCAATCGCATATAATCCCTGTGGCATACAACTTATCTCCGAATCGAAGGGATACACCTTAATATGTTCCACCATTGTACTTGCTGTTACAGCTCCAGCAAAAGTCCCGCTAATCCCACTGGAAAGGTGGATACTGATGACAGCGTCATATTCTTTAGCTAATCGCTCAAACAACTCGACAAACTGTCCGATTGGAGGCTGTGAGGTGGTTGGAAGATCTTTCACCTTCACTTCTTGATAAAATTGTTCTGCTGTAATATCCACTTCTTCCTGATATACCTCGCTAGCGAAGATAACATTTAACGGGATCATGTGAATATTCCATTTATCGCGTAATTCTTTGGGTATGTAAGCGGTACTATCCGTAACAACTGCCGTTTTCATAATGAAACCATCCTTAAATATATGTTTTGTTCTATTCTATCTAAAAAACAATGAAAAAAACAGAGGGCACGCCCATTTCTAGAGCGTGCCCTCCCTATAAAAATTATCGAACCTCAACCCAGCCGTTTTTAATCGCTACTACAACAGCTTGTGTACGATCGTTAACGTTCATTTTTTGTAAAATATTACTTACATGGTTTTTTACCGTTTTTTCACTGATAAATAAAGCTTCCCCAATTCCACGGTTACTCTTACCATCAGCCAGCATTTGCAGTACTTCACATTCGCGGCGTGTTAACAGGTGAAGCGGGCGTCTTAATTCAAGCGTTTGAACAAAGGCACCGCCGCCAGAACGTCCTGCAGTCAGCTTGCGATATTCATTTACTAAATTATGAGTTACCTTTGGATGTAAGTAGCAGCCGCCTTCAGCTACAACCTTGACCGCCTCAATTAGAGCGTCGGCATCCATTTCCTTTAGTAAGTACCCTCTTGCCCCGGTTTGCAGTGCATGAGTCACATAATTCTCATCATCATGAATCGATAAGATAATAATTTTGGTGTCAGGAAATTTTTCAGAAAGCTCACGTGTAGCTTCAATTCCATTCACGTTTGGCATATTTATATCCATAATCACTACATCAGGATTATAAGCATTTACAATCGTTATCGCATCACTTCCGTCATCACCTTCGGCAACAACCTGGAATGCTTTTTCAAATTCTAGTATTCGTTTAACCCCTTCTCTAAATAGCTGATGGTCATCGATAATCGCAATCTTCGTCATCATTTATTTCCCCTCCTGCTCCAATGTATTGCATACTTTTAGTTTAAGACGGTAATGGAACGACAATAAAAACGGCTGTTCCTTTTCCTATTTTTGATTCAAACGTAATATTTCCTTCAAGAAGTTCTACTCGTTCTCTCATTCCTATAATTCCAAAGGACTCAGGCTTTTTTTGATTGGTATCAAACCCAGAGCCATTATCTTTAATTAGAACCGTTAATTCATTCTTGGTCATTTCCAGTCTGACTTTTATTTCACAAGCATTGGCATGCTTTAATGCATTTTGCACCGATTCTTGAATCAATCGGAAAAGACCCACTTCATATTTAGGAGGAAGCCTGCGTTCTATACCAACGGGAATAAACTCAATTTTAGACTTGTTATGATATTCTTCGATCGTTTGTAAGTATTTTCTGAGGGTAGGCACTAGGCCTAAATCATCAAGCGCCATCGGTCGAAGATCATAGATAATTCTTCTAACCTCATATAGGGCAGCTCGAACCATTTTTTTGAAGCTTCCAATCTCTTTAAATGCTTCCTCTGGCCCTTGCTCTCGATAAACACGGTCAACCAAATCAGATCTCATAATAACATTAGCTAGCATTTGCGCAGGACCATCATGAATATCTCTAGACAGTCGCTTTCGCTCTTCTTCTTGGGCTTCGATAATCTTCAAGCCAAAGTCCTGTTTTGCTTTTGCATTCTGTAATTCTTCACCCATAAGTTTTAAGTCACTCATGAGATAATTCATGACCACTGAGATTTGCGAAATTAACTGGTCTGCACGATCAATCGTTTCATCCAGCCCCAGCAGCCTCCGTTCGAGGTCCGCTCGTTTATCCAATAGTTGTTTTTTATATTGCCAATTGATTGAAAGGTCCATTTGGAGCTGATGTGCTTTTTCATAGGATTCCCTGACCTCAGCTTCAGTGTATGCTTTAAAATTCATACTAAGCTCTGATAAAGTTAATCTAGCCTTGAGTACTAGTTCTTCTAAGCGTTCCTCTTCGGCATTCAATTTCACCATCATTTCTTTAATGGTGCGTAATTCAGATGTCATATCTTCATAGTCTTTTCGGCATTGCTCACTTATTTGAAAGATATCACTTTTACTGCTCGTGACCGTTTCAATCATCTCTTTACGTATTTCATCAATCGATTTCACATTAATCTTCTGAATTTTCGCCATGCTCTCCTCCAGAGACCTTTTTTCTAGTTTAACGCGAATTGTAAGTTTTTACTATCTCTAAGCATTAAACCAAAAAATTTCCCAACTGTATAGTGCCTAAGTAGTATAATGTATATTAACAAAACTACTATTTTAAGAAAGTGGATTTTCACTATTTGAACATTATTTATTATAACACGGGAAAGTTATTTCTATATTAAAGTTATATTACACCGGTGTTTATTTTATATTATTTTAAAAGATTATGGAGGAAGAGTACCATGCTATCTCGGTATTTTACGGTTAGGCAGGAAGTATCTGAACATGAAATTATCATTCAAAAGTCGCGTTTTATTGCCCATATTAAAAGAGCAGAAAATGAAGGGGAAGCTCAAGAATTTATCCAAACTCTAAAGAAAAAATATTGGGACGCTAATCATAATTGTTCAGCATATTTAATAGGTGAAAATGACCAAATTCAAAAAGCGAATGATGACGGTGAACCCAGTGGTACTGCCGGCGTACCAATTCTTGAAGTATTGAAAAAAAAGAAACTAAAAGATACAGTGGTCGTCATTACCCGCTACTTTGGAGGGATTAAGTTAGGGGCAGGCGGACTGATTCGGGCCTATGGGAAAGCAACATCTGAAGGTTTACAAACAACAGGTATTGTTGAAAGAAGACTTGTTCAAGTTATTCACGTAAAGATTGACTATACGTGGCTTGGGAAGGTTGAAAAAGAACTTCGGGAGTCTGAATACATTATTAAGGAAATTCATTATCTGGATATTGTTGAAGTGGAAGTATACGTAAATGAGGACCAAGTGAGTGTGTTTGTTGATTGGTTAACTGAACTTACAAACGGACAAGCAGACCTTAAAAAAGGGGAAACGGATTACTTGGAAGTTTTACTCTAGAAAAAAGGGACTGACTCAAATGCCACAGTTTGTGCCATTTTGAGTCAGTCCCTTTTTTATGATCGGTCTTTGGCTGTAGTAATTCCAAACATCCGCAATATTTTTAGTAATGGTCGGTAGTTACTCCCAACCAAACCAATTTTTTCAGCAATAAATTCCATTAATAAAATTAGCAGGCAGATTAAGAAGATTGAGACGCCAATTCTCGCATGAGAAAATATAACAGCCACTAGACCAAAGAAGGCAGCCATAGCATAGATAAGTAACACCGTTTGCCTATGGGAATAACCAAGCCTTAATAGGCAATGATGCAAGTGTGATTTGTCAGGAGCAGATAAAGGTTGATTATTAATAATCCTGCGCAAAATTGCAAAGAATGTATCCGAAATCGGCACGCCGAGTATAATAACCGGGATGATAAAGGAAATAAATGTAACGTTTTTATATCCAAGCAAAGAAAGTACAGAAATAACAAACCCTAAAAATAACGCTCCGGTGTCACCCATAAAAATACTGGCTGGATGGAAGTTGTAAAAAAGAAACCCAAGTGTACTAATTAATACAATTGCCCCAACAATAGCCACATATAAGCTGCCTTGAAGAAGTGCCATTCCGGAGATCGTGACCAAGGCTATCGAGGATACACCAGCTGCAAGCCCGTCTAGGCCGTCGATTAAATTAATCGCATTCGTAATCCCAACGATCCAAATAATCGTAAAGGGAATACTTAAATAACCAAATTCAAGCTGTCCGCCAAACGGCAAATTGATAAAGAGCACTTGAAGATCACCTAAGAAAACAACTGTAGAGGCAGCAGCTAACTGTCCTATCAGCTTGTACTTAGCAGGAAGCTCAAATAAATCATCACAAATACCCGTAAAAACAATAATGATGCAGCCGATTAGGATTGCCGTTGAAGCAGGGTTTTCAGGTTGTAAAAGGAGCATACCAATGAGAAAACTGATAAAAATCGCTAACCCACCTAAACGGGGCATTGTTGACTGATGAACCTTTCGGCGATTTGGTTTGTCCGTAGCGCCAATGAGAAAAGCTAACTTCTTTACCAATGGAGTAATTAAAATTGAGATGGTAAAACATACTATCAAGGTTATAAAAAGCATAGTGAACCTCCTCGATAGTATCTTGTCCATAAAGTTAATTTCAAAAACACTATATGTTAGTAAATCACAGGAAAAAACAAAAAGCCTAAAACTGGGTTTTAGACTTTTTACACGATAAACCATTATCTGTTTTTAACATTAACTGGTTTGAATCCTTTTAGAAATTTCAGAAGTGGCTTATAATCCTCACGAATGAGTCCTATGCTCTCAACCACTAGCTCTATCGTAATTAACAGGGCTATGATCACGATAATTGAACCCCAAACCGTTGCTTGTGAGAATATGAAGGCAGCTAAGCCGAACAGGGCAGCCATAAAGTAAATTAACAAGACAGTTTGACGATGAGTAAACCCTGACTTCAACAAGCAGTGGTGGAGATGTGATTTATCAGGTGCTGATAATGGCTGCTTGTTTACAAGTCGGCGAATAATAGCAAAGAATGTATCAGAAATCGGAACACCAAGAATAATTATTGGAATAATCAATGAAACAAACGTAATATTTTTATAACCTAGCAATGACAATACAGAAATGATATAGCCTAGGAATAGGGCCCCTGTATCTCCCATAAAAATTTTCGCGGGATGAAAATTATAGATTAAGAAACCAGTTGTACTCGCAGCAACTATTAACGCCATGATTGCAACATAAGGAGTACCTGTTATAAATGACATTCCAGCAATTGCAACTAAGGCAATCGAGGAAACACCTCCAGCTAATCCGTCCAAACCATCAATAAGGTTAATGGCATTGGTAATCCCAATTATCCAGATCATCGTTAATGGAATACTTAAGTAGCCAAAGTCAATGATACCACCAAATGGAAGGTTAATAAATTCCACCTTCAAACCACCATAAATGACTACCACAGCGGCAGCGGCAATTTGTCCAGCTAGTTTTACTTTTGGAGATATTTCCTTCACATCATCAAGCATTCCTGTCAAGATAATAATAAAGCCTGCAATTACGATTGATAGATGATATTCTCCCAACAATTCATCAGAAGGATTAATGATTAGAATACCAATCAAAAAGCTTAAAAAGATGGCTAATCCTCCCAAACGAGGCATGATACGTGAATGAACTTTTCTTTGATTTGGTTTATCTGTTGCTCCAATCTTAAAGGCTAGTTTCTTTACCAGCGGAGTGAGTAATATTGACGCAAAAAAACAGATAGCTAGAGTAATATAAAGCATATGCCCCTCCAAGTTTTACGTATCTCTATTTTTATACTTTAATAGTTTGATTTATTTTTTATGATATCCTAATGGATTATAGCATAGTCCATTATAGAAATAAACTAGGATATACGACAATTATCTACGTTTTAATAGGAATGAAATATAATTGAAAACACAATAACACCATTGTAATAGGGTTGGAAGCGGATTCTTCATTTTAAAAAAAGTCACAAGCATGACAAATTACAACATTTATTTTATCATCTTCCACCTTTATAGACGATTAACCGTTTCATTACGTTACACGAATGTTCCCTCTTTCACAAAAAAAAAACCCCTTTCTTTAGAAAGGGGTTTACAATTTAATCATTAGACGTTTGATTCTGCTAAATAGGCAGCAAGTGCCTCTTTCCAGTCGCGCAGAGGTTGGAGTCCCTGCTGTTGAATCATTTTCTTGCTTAAGACTGAATATTTCGGACGTGCAGCCGGGCGTGGAAATTGGTCGCTTGTTAGTGGATTCACAGTAACATTCATATTAGCCTGCTTGAATATTTCAACTGCAAATTCATACCATGAACACACACCACTATTCGTAGCATGATAAATTCCATACTTATCGGTCTCCATTAATTCAACCATAAACTTGGCTAGATCGACTGTATAGGTAGGTGAACCAACCTGGTCATGAACGACACCGACTTCTCCTCGCTCTTTGCCAAGGCGAATCATTGTTTTCACAAAATTATTTCCATATACTCCAAACACCCACGCTGTACGAACAATAAAAAATTCATCAAGGTGCTTTTGTAAAAGCTGTTCGCCAGCCAGTTTCGTTCTTCCATAAGCACCTAGAGGTTGTGTAGGCTCATCAACCTCATATGGCTCATTGGCTGTACCATCAAATACATAATCAGTGCTAATATACATCACTTTAGAGCCATTCAGCTTCGCTGCTTTAGCTAAATTTTCTGTACCTGCTGCATTGACTTGATAGGCAGCATCTTCGTTCTCCTCTGCAGCATCGACATTCGTGTAGGCCGCACAGTGAAGAATGACGTCTGGTTTCACTTTGCTTATAAAAGCTAGAACGTCCTCTTCATTAGTAATATCTAATTGCTGTCGGTCGACTCCGAACGCTTGATGATTCTTACGCTCCAACTCAAAAAGAACATCCTGCCCCAATTGACCAGCTGCACCTGTTACAACAACCTTCATTATTCTACCTCTAATCTGTCGCCATACTGGGATTTTACATAATCCTGATATTCACCAGAGATAATATTTTCCCACCACTCACGATTATTCAAATACCAGTTAATCGTTTGTTCGATACCAGTATCAAAATTATACTTTGGAGACCATCCAAGCTCAGTACGCAGCTTCGTTGCGTCAATCGCGTAACGACGGTCATGACCAGGGCGATCTGTAACAAACTTCATTAGTGACTCTGGTTTATTTAGATGCTTTAGAATCGTTTTAACAATCTCAATGTTTGTACGTTCATTATTCCCGCCGACATTGTATACTTCTCCATTACGTCCTTTGTGAAGGACAAGATCAATTGCCTGGCAATGGTCCTCAACGTGAAGCCAATCGCGAATGTTCAATCCATCTCCATAGATAGGAAGTTCCTTATCATGTAAAGCATTGATGATCATCAATGGAATAAGCTTTTCAGGGAAATGGAACGGACCATAATTATTGGAGCAGCGCGTAATGTTTACAGGCAGACCAAAGGTTTCATGATAGGCACGAACAAGAAGGTCAGCACCAGCCTTACTTGCACTGTATGGACTATTTGCTGCTAATGGTGTCTCTTCCGTGAAATAGCCTGTCTCACCCAAAGTACCATAGACCTCATCTGTTGAGACCTGAAGGTATTTTGTCACTCCAAACGTCTTTGCTGCATCAAGCAATGCCAAAGTTCCTTGGATATTTGTCTGAACGAAAATACCAGGATCTGTGATACTGCGGTCAACATGTGATTCTGCAGCAAAGTTCAGCACATAATCAAACTTCTCTTCATGAAAAAGTCCATTAATAAATTCACGGTCAGCAATATCTCCACGAACAAATTTATAGTTAGGAGCATTTTCAATGTCCTTAAGGTTTTCAAGATTTCCAGCATACGTTAACAAATCAAGGTTAACAATTTGATAATTTGGGTATTTATTTACCATGTAACGGACAAAATTGCTGCCAATAAAGCCAGCGCCGCCTGTAACTAATAACTTCATTGTAATGCCTCCTATTTCTCAAACACAAAATTTAGATGGGTTGCAGCACTCAATGTTGGGTGCTTTGTATCTTTTTCAGAAAGAATTGGATTCGTTGTTGGCCAATCGATACCTAATTCTGGATCATTCCAGAGAATACCGCCATCATGCTCTGGCGAATAATATTCATCGACTTTATAAGCAACAGTGGTGTCAGGTACCAACGTGCAGAAACCATGGGCAAAACCCTTTGGAACGAGCAGCTGACGCTTATTATGCTCACTTAAAATTACCCCAACCCATTGTCCATATGTAGGTGAACCGCTTCTAATATCAACGGCAACATCATAAATTGCCCCGGTTACACAACGAACAACCTTTGTCTGTGCTTTAGGATTTAACTGAAAATGCAAACCGCGCAACGTCCCGACTGGAGCTGAAAGGGATTGATTATCTTGAATAAAATCAAAATTTAATCCTAGTTCTTCAAAAATATTTTTATTATAGCTTTCCATAAAGTAACCACGATGGTCACCAAAAACCTTTGGTTCTAAAATTTTCACACCCGAAAGTTTCGTCTCAATCACATTCATATTTTATACCTCATTTCAATCCTTGAGTTGCTACTTTTACTAAGTATTGACCATATTGATTCTTCATTAATGGCTCTGCTAACTCTAATAACTTATCTTTTGTAATATAGCCCATTTTATATGCAATTTCTTCTAGACAGGCAATTTTTAATGACTGCCGTTTTTCAACTGTTTCAATAAATTGGGATGCCTCTAATAAAGACTCGTGAGTCCCAGTATCTAACCAAGCAAAGCCGCGGCCTAGCAATTCTACATTTAGTTCTCCCATATCAAGATAGGCTTTATTTATGTCTGTAATTTCAAGTTCCCCACGTGGAGAAGGCTGGATGCTTTTCGCAATTTCCACTACTCGATTATCATAAAAATACAAACCTGTTACTGCATAGTTTGACTTAGGAACTAAAGGCTTTTCTTCTATCGAAATTGCTATGCCTTCCTCATCAAATTCAACCACTCCGAAACGCTCTGGGTCATTTACGTAATACCCAAATACGGATGCACCTGTTTCTCTTGAAGCAGCTTTTCTTAATAGATCCGTTAATCCATGACCGTAAAAGATGTTGTCTCCTAGAACTAAAGCAACATTGTCATCTCCGATAAATTCTTCTCCAATTAGGAATGCTTGCGCTAATCCACCTGGATGCGGCTGAACTTTGTAAGAAAAATTCATTCCTAAATCGGATCCGTCACCAAGAATTTGCTCAAAACGCGCAATATCTTCAGGTGTAGAAATAATTAATATATCCTTAATTCCTGCTAACATTAAAACAGATAGTGGATAATATATCATTGGTTTATCATAAACCGGTAGTAGTTGTTTGGATACTACTTTCGTCAAAGGATAAAGCCTTGTGCCGCTGCCACCCGCTAATATTATTCCCTTCATTTTCAGTTCTCCTTTACTATTCATTAAGTTAAATCATTAACGTCTAAGCATATTCTTATATATAAAACCCCTCAAAGCGTTGGGAAGAATTCTGACAGAACCTCTTAATAAAACATTCCTTAAGAAAGTACCTTTGTCAATAAAGTTCATTTTCAAAAATTCTTTTTGGAGTTCTAGCTCTTTATTGAAATACTTTAACCCGCCGCGTCTATTAAACATGTCCGCGCCTGCACGTGCATATACTAAGACTTCTGGTATATTCATAAATTTTATATTACTATTCAACATTCTTCCCCATAGAAAATAATCTTCATTCCACATTAATGTTTGATAGCTTCCTGCTTTCAAAACGGCTTCCTTCCAATAAACCACGGTCATGTGATTTACCGGACATCGTGTTTTAGCATATTCTCTTATTTCCTCATATTTTGAGGGGACCTTTCGGATTGATTCTATTTTATTAGGGCTTTCTTCAAATTCCCCAATCCAAGAACCAAGGACTTTAACGTCAGGGTTATTTTCCAAAAAATTTATTTGTTTTTCAAATCTCTCCGGATGACATATATCATCACTGTCCATTCTAGCGATAACATCATAACTACATTCTTTAATACCTATCTCTAAAGCCTTTCCTAACCCCATATTCTGTTCGAGCTGTACATATTTAAAAAGGTCAGGATGGGCATTTTTATATTCCTGTAATAAACCATATAATTCATCAGTTAGTTTACCATCCAAAACAATCACGATTTCGTTTGGCTTTAATGTTTGCCTTAATAAACTTTCAATTGATTCTTTTAAAAATTCCGGTTTTTCTTTAAAATATACCGACATTAGAACTGAGAAGTTCATTGTTTCATCTCCATTTTCTTGTCTATGACTTCGTTTCATAAACAATATTAGGTCGCTTTCCATTAATATCACCTTTAACACCCTTTAAAGCATCGATAATCCCTTTCGAGATCATTCTAAAGCGTACTGATCTTGGCTTCACAAAAAGTGTGAAAAAGAAAAACTTAAACAATAAGATGGGGATATATTTAAGTTTAAAACTGACCGGCACATAGGACCTAGTAAACATAATAAGGGTGTTCCGAAATTGATAATAATGCCTTATTGGCGAAGGTACGCCAATGCTCTTCCCTAAAAAGTGGTACCTGTCTTCACCTAAACGATGGGCCATCTTTACTTCTTTTGTTACATACGTTGTGAATCCCATTTGTTCGGCTCTCCAGCACCATTCATAATCAACTAAATCAATAAATAAATCCTCTTCCATTCCGCCTATTTGAATAAATGCATGTTTAGGAATTAATGATCCAGAACTTAAGGTTTGTTGAACCTTAATGATGCTTTCATCACCACTGCCATAGCTATGGTATACATCTTCTTCCGTTTTATCTCGGTCAAAAGCTAATGGACCGATGCAAGCAATGTTTTGATTTTGACTTACGATATAATTATATTCTCCTACCAATGTAGATACGGTTTCTTCCATTAATTTGCTGTCTTGATCCAGTAGAAAAAATGCATCAAAGCCTTTTTGTAAAGCCCACTTCATTCCAATATTTTGGGCAGCTGCAATACCAAAGTTTCCCTTGTTAGATATTACATGGAGGGCTTTATCAAGCTGTAACGCCATTACCTTTTGTTGAAGGGTATCATCCGTTGAATTATCCACGATGCAAATCATGCCTACTTGGTGAATAACAGATTCTATATTTTCCTTTAGCTCATCAATATTAGGGTTATAAGTAACTAATATACCGCAGACATTTTGATTAGTAAGTATGCTCTCAGCCATTTGTAAATTTCCCTTTCTTATTGAATAAGCCATCTCTTATTCCCTTAACAATATATTGAAACCTTTGAAACCTCGGTGATACAAAGATAGGGTAAAGAATGAACTCAATACTTCTTTCAACTACAGCCTTAAGCTTCCAGTAGGGTGGCACATAATCCCTTTTTAAAAGAAAAAGTGTATTTCTAAATTGATAATAGTGTCTGATAGGAGAAGGGATTAATAAATTATACACTTTTAAAATCTTTACGTTTTTCTGCCCAACCATATGGCCCATTCTAGCCCGTTTACTGCTAAACACTCTATAGCCATATTTCCTAGCTCTCCAACACCATTCAAAATCGACTAAATCAATAAATAAGTCCTCATCCATCATACCAACAACTTTAACAGCTTCTGCGACGATTAATTTACCCGAACTAATTAAAACATCTTTTTCAACAAAGTCTTCGTTTAATTCAATCCCCTTATTGACTAGAGGTTTATAATTTTCATTTGTATTTTTATTAAAGATATCCGGTCCAAGACAAGCAACTTTTATCCCTTGGTTTTTTAAAAATTGGACTCCTTCTACCAGAGTACTTATAAGGTTTTCTGGGGGATTGCTGTCTTGGTCTAAAAGTAAAATACCATCAAAATTTTGTTCGATCGCCAATTTTATGCCAACATTATGCGCCGCTCCAATCCCCATATTTTCCTTTAAAGAAACCCATTCAATTTTACTTACTTGTCCATCTTCGTTTAGGAAGTTGTTTGTAACTGGTTGTTCACTATTATCCACAATGATTAATTTATCTACTTGTCCAACAATCGATTTAATATTATTTGATAACTCTTCTAGGTTTGGGTAGAAACAAACCATAACCGCACAAACCTTAAATTTTTGATTCACTATTGTTACCTTCTTTTAAATATAGTTTACCTAATGAACTTAATACAATTAATACCACAATATTTGTTGTATCAAATAAATAGGGATTGGTAAATGCATATACAACGTAAGAAAGATAAAGTAGATAGATATATTTATTTTTCCAAAATTTGATCACATATGTGATCTTTGTAAATAAAAACACCAAGAAGTATAGAATACCCACCTGATTCATAATGTAGATTGTTTGTAATTCAAAGTAGTAGTAAGTTCTATAGTCCCGGTAGTCTGATATGACATTGATTACATTTCCAAGACCTTGACCAAATAATAAAGTGATGGGTGATTCGGTTAAATTGACAATCAGATGGTTCACTTGATCAAATCGGGTAGGAATGGAGACTTGCATTTTTAATATGAACAATTCCTTTAAATATGGAAATACAAGTGCACCAACAAGAACCAATACGAGTAATAAGGAACCTGTCATCGTGAGAATTCGCTTCCCACTACTGAATAGCTTCTTTAAATAGGCAGATACTTTTTGGTTTGAGAAGAATAAAATGACACAGTACATACCTAAATAGAACACGATTGCTAATATAAATGCAAAATTCCCGGCGACCATCGTTCCCACAAAAAGAAGAGAAGCCGCCGCAATCTTTAGTCGTTTGGATTGGATAGCATATAAACTTACTAAAAAGGCAATTGGCAGTACCGGATTACCTTTAATTTGAATTCGATAAAAATATTGATTAAAAGTATAAATATCCCCAAAACCATACTCCATTACTTTTGATCTTATATACCCTGAAAAATCAGGATCTCCTAAAAAAACGATATAGGTTTCAAAACCAATTAAGAGAACACTATGTAAAACTGCCAATCCAATAAAAATCGTAACGTATACTTTTTTAGGAGGTAAAAAGAACGCCGATAGAATTAAGATTAAGATAACATAAAAGCGTATGGCTAAAGATACACTGTTATCTTCTATTACAATCGAATAGATGAGAAATATCGTTAACCAGATTATATTAAGGATAAATAAGTACTTTATTTTTTTTGCACTTCCCCAGAACGCCTTTATCAGGAAGGGAATGGAGAAAACAAAAATTAATATGAGACTCGGACTGATGATTTTTGATAGTTGATAAAACGGAACTTGTCTTGTTATTGCAAATACACACAGAAAAAAAGAAAAAACGGATAGTGAAGATAAAACGGATAGAACAAAACGTTGATTCTTTATAGCAAACTCCTCCTGTTAAAAAACCTAAGCTAAAATAAAGTCAGCCAGAAAAAATTCAGAGATATTTCCAGTCAGGTTGTATTGTAACATATTTCGTCATTTATTTTAAAAAATAATACTGTTATATTTAATTTGTTATTTTCTATAGCCGCTATGATAATGTAGAGAGGATTATAAAACCACGTTAAAGTCTAAAATATCTTTTGCATGGTAAATTCATAATTGGAGTGAAGTACTTTGTACATATTTCAACGTTCTAAGCTATCATTAATAATCTTATTGTTTATAATTTTATATGGAGTTCATCTCGCAGTGGCACCTTATCCTGGTGATGATTTTTTTTATAAAACAGCGTCTCAAAATTATTCTATTTTAGAATGGATACAATTTAGATATTTTGAATGGTCAGGCCGCATTATACCAGATATCCTTTCCTATTATTTACTGGATGGAAAAGTATGGGTTTGGCGTCTAATAAATCCGTTTATTATTTTATTATTAGCCTATTCAATCATTCGTATTATAAAAGGGCATGTAAGTACTACATATCTCGTATTGGCAATCTTAACCTTGGGCTATATACACCAAGGCGTTTTAAGTTCTGGATTTTTCTGGGTCACCGGTTCTTTAAATTACTTATGGCCCATAGCTTTGGGTCTGTTCGCCATGATACCTTTAGCAGATAAAGTTTTTAGGGATAAAAAAAATTCAGATGCTCGGCTTCCATTTATTATTTTTATATTATGTGGTTTCTTAGCTTCTATCAGTAATGAACAGGTTGCTTTATGTATTTCATGTTTTTCAATAGCAGCTCACATATGTCTTTTTTTCCAACATAAACATCAAGAAACAAAATTATTTATCTTCACTGGCATAATGGTGATTGGAACCATTATTTTATTGATTGCTCCAGGTAATCAAGTACGAATGGAAAGTGAAATCGCCAGCTGGTATCCGGAATTTAACGACTTATCTTTTCTGAAACATCTTTATGTTGGCGTAGTGTGGTTTTTCGATAAGATGTTTAATGAAATGAGGATACTAGTTTTTACCTTAGCTGCCATAACGGTTACCGGCTATCTGCTGGATAGTGAGTTACGTAAATTATGGCTATCTAAATTTTTCGCCTTACTCTTTGCAATCGTTTTGAGTGCACTACTTTTAGGTAATGAGATGAATTTGTTTTATAATTTCAGTAAAATTAACAGCATTAATATTACCCCCAATGTCACTTATTTATGGGAAGTTAAATATTCACTTATTATTGCACTGATTCCATACCTATTTTGGTCGGCATTTAGCTTAATACTAATTATTTTAGTAGTGAGAAAAAGCGAAAATAGATTCTTTATCCTACTTTGTTTCCTGGGATTAATCGCATCAATAGCAGTAATGTTTTTTTCGCCTACTATTTATGCCTCTGGCAGAAGAGTACTTACAGTAGGTTCAGTATTGTTTTCCTTGATCATTATCTATTTCCTAATTAAACATAAAATGCTTGATAATAAGCTAGGATTATGGGTTTATTCCATTATACCGATTATTAATTTAATATCGATGACTGCTAAATGGTTAGCGTGGGGATTCAAACCATTTCTGTAAGAAAAAAAATCAGTTGGGAGGAGGAAAACCCAACTGATTTTTTTATGTTTACCTATTTATTCATTGACTCGTTTCGTCCTAAAAACTACATATTTGCTTACAATATAGTTCATAATTACCACAACTATATTCGCAGCTATTTTAGCAATAAAATCATCAATTTTAATTATTTCTACTAACACGACCATAATGCCGAGATCCATCCCCAACGAAACCACTCGAAAAAAGGTAAATGAAAAAAACTCTTGTATGACGGCATTTAATTCGGTGAAATTACTTTTAAAAACATATTTTTTATTTGTTAAAAAGGCAAAAACCACTGATATGAGCCAGGCAATTGTTGTTGATAAGATATATTTAATATGTAGATATTCTCTAAGGAAAACGTAGCATAGAATATTGATAACAGTTGTAAGTACACCAAATAAGAGATACATAACAATCTCATTTCTTTTTTCCATAGACTACCTCCTGAACGTTCATTCCTTACTAACTGCCTGAAGTTTATTGGTATCGAAGTTGTTTATTTTAACATTGTTATATTCATCAACAAAATAAAGTGGCCGGTTTTTCGTTTCATTAAAAATCCTGCCAATATATTCTCCTAAAATACCTAATGAAATGAGTTGAATACCTCCTAAAAATAAGATTACTGTCATTAAAGAAGGATAACCCGCTACAGGTTCCCCAAAAAGCATCGTCTTTGCGATAATCCAAATCATGTAAATAAAGGCACAAAAAGAGACAATACACCCAAATAGAGCAGAAATCCGAAGTGGAGTAGTAGTAAAGGATGTAATTCCCTCAATGGCTAAATCAAATAGTTTAAAATAATTCCACTTCGTTTCTCCAGCTGCACGCGGGTCCCTATCGAATAAAATCTCCTTTTTATTAAACCCTATCCAGCTAAACATTCCTTTTGTATATCTCTGAGTCTCTCTTAATTGCCTTAAAGCATCAACACACCGACGATCCAGCAGCCTAAAGTCCCCTGTATCCCTTTGAATCGGCACTCTTGCAACTTTTTCTAATAACCTATAAAAAGCTGTCGCAGTCGTCTTCTTTATCCAAGTTTCCCCGGATCTAGAGTTCCTTTTCGCATAAACATCATCGTATCCATTTTCCCAATAGTGAATCATTTCAGGGATTAATTCAGGAGGATCCTGTAGGTCAGCATCTATAATGATTACAGCATCACCTTCAGCATAGTCAAGACCTGCAATCATGGCTGTTTCTTTGCCAAAATTACGAGAAAGATTGACATATGAAACTCTATTATCCATTTCTCTTAATAATTTGATTTTCGGTAAAGTTTCATCCGTGCTTCCATCGTTAATAAATAGTAATTCAAATTTATATAAAGGCAATGTATTAAAAACATTTATCAATCTTGAATATAATTGTTGCAACACGTCTTCTTCGTTATACGCTGGTACTAGAATGGTCACTTTCTTTTTCCCAATCACTCGTTTTCCTCCTATGAATTATAATTCAATCTTAAAAATTTCCAAAAGCTGCGCCCTTGGAAATTTCTAATTTATATCGTTATTCTAAAGAGGCCCATTTAAGTTGAATTTGACCTGGGTAAGGAAAAGCCACACTATTTACCTTTTTGCTTTGGATTACTTCATCAGTAAAAAAGTAAATTGGAATAATTGGCATTGCGTCTACCAACAGTTCTTCTGCCTTCTTTAATAATTCCAGGCGTTTGTTTGTATCCGTCTCTAACTTGGATTGCATCAATAAATTTTCAAACTCTTCATTTTGCCATCCAACCCCATTGGTACTAGTATTTGCATGACTAAATAATTCAAGCACGTTAACCGGCTCTCTATAAGAGCTCAACGATTTTATGAGAGCAACTTCATAATCAAAGGTTCGAATTTCTTCATTTTGGATATTCCAATCTGAACGTTCAAGCGTCACCTTAACACCTAAGTTTTCTGTCCACATCTTTTGAATAGATTCAGCAATTCCCACATCCGTTTCATTCGTGGTAATAGACAGAGTAATCGTGGGCAGTTCTGAGGCCCCTTGATAGCCCAGCTCTTCTAATCCTTTTTGTAAATATTCCTGTGCCTTTTTTATATCATTATCTTGAAAATACCCTTTTTTATTTTCAGAAAAAATCGCTGGATGTACAGCAGCCATAGCTGGATAGATTTCCTGATTCTTCATATTATCAACGATTTCTTGACGGTTAATCGCTAACGCAAAGGCTTTTCGGATATTTTCGTTCGTAAACGGTTCCGTTTTTGTATTTAATTTAAATGAGTACGTACCTGCAATGGATTGAGTATAAAATAATTCATCCTCAATCATCATCGACTCAATAGGTGAACTGATCAAATCCAAATCACCGTTTTCATATAAAGATAGTTCTTTTGCTGGATCATTGACCATATGCATGGAAATTTTCTCTAATTTCACCATATTTGCGTCCCAGTAACTTTTATTTTTTTCAAGGACAATTTTATCATCATGCGACCATTCACTTAATTGGAAAGATCCATTTGATGTATATTGATTACTAACCTCATTTGCCCAGTCAGGATTTTTTTCAGCTATTTTACTGTTAATTGGGAAGTATGCCCCTAATGATACGATATTATAAAAATTAGGAATTGGGTTGACAAGTGTCACTTCTAATGTTTTCTCATCAATAGCCCTTACCCCTACATTTTCTATACTGCCTTTACCCTCATTAAATTCTTTTGCACCTTCGATATAATAAAGTTGGTAAGCATTGGCCGACTTATTTTTAGGGTCCAAAGCCCATTTCCATGCATATTCAAAATCCTTGGCAATGACTGGGTCGCCATTTGACCATTTAGCTTCCCGAATGGTAAATGTATATGTTTTTTGATCATCTGATATTTTTACGAAGGAGGCCGCAGCATTTACCGTCTGGCCCCATAATTCTGTTCGCGTTAAACCCTCAAATAATTGTAAAACAACTGATTCTGAAACTGAATCATTTGCAAGACCAGGATGTAACGTCAGTGGTTCTCTGCCGATATTTATTTTAAGATGCTGTGATACACTTCCACTTACCTCTTCCTCGACAGCATTTATGTTCTTGCCAAATAGTTTTACGTATGCCATGCTAAGGAACATACTTAAAATGAGCAGCATGCTTAAGATGAGTAGTAAATTTTTTTTCATTGTATTCCCCCCATTTCACAAGCCTTTTTAGATGTAATAAATAACACCATCTATGTAATTAGAAAAGATGGTGTCCAGTGTTTTTTACTATATTACATTCTTTTCACTTCTAGAGTATTTAATAAAATGTTTCCACGTTGTCTTCAAAAAAACCATATAATCTTTAAGAGAAGCCTGATGGTACCGTTTTTTAATTATTTTTATTAAAGATGTGAGTGCACGGTCACTATAGACAATCCACATGCCAAACGAGCTCATCTTGTTATATCTTGAAAGAAAATACATCTCACTTTTTAACATTTCGGTGTCAACAAATAAATTATCTTTACCCGTTGTTAAACCATGATGATGGACGATTTTTGAATCAGGCAGGAAGCAGGCTTGATAGCCTAAATTCATCATTTTTTGACAAAGAATATCTTCTTCAAAATATAAGAAAGTATGTTCATCGAATAATCCTACTTCCTCTAACATTTCACGTTTTGCCATAAAACAGCAGCCAGAAAATTTATAGATAGATATCGGATCATTCCCTATAGCATTACTCGTTAAATTGTATTGCTTGTCATATTGTCTCTTACTCTCTTTAGATAAAAACTTTTCTAGTCTTGTATGATGGAGCAGATAATCCCTGTTGCTAACTTTTTTTAATGAAGGTAAATTATGTAATACTCCTTCTGGTGACAAAATATAAGGAGCAGTGACAGCAGTATTCTCATTACTTTCAAGAAATGAATACATACGATTGATACTATCCTCTAAAAAAATAACATCATTATTCGTAACAGTAATGATGTCATAGCCATCTTTTATAGCCTGTCTAATCCCATTATTATTGCCTCTTGCATATCCTAAATTTTCAGATTTAATCACAACGACTTTCTCATTACCTCGATATTCTTTTTCAATTTGATAATAGGAGTCATTGGTTGAACCGTTGTCTACTATATAAATGGTGTAATTTTGTTTGCATGTTTCAAAAATTGACTCTACACAACGTAATGTCATTTCCCACGTATTATAATTCAAAATAACAAAGGCTATCATTTTATTTTTTCAACTCCAAAGTACAACTAGTAGAACTATCCTTATAACTCATGCTTAATTTTATCCCAATAAAAACGGTATACTTTTACTAACAGTTCGGGCGAAATAAGGCCGATCATTAATAGAATTTTTTTCTTCTTATTATAATCATTTTTCGATACTACTGATTTTAATTTTTTCCGGTCTACAGCAATTAAATATTTATATTGCTTCTTTTCATTTCTAAAATACTTCTCTACATTGATATATAACTCTAATCCCTTTAACACCAATTCGGCATATACCTCATTAGCGTGCTCTGGATAATTTTCAAGGTAAAAGGTATACATATCCTTTCTAACTTGATATTCATCTATACGCTTTTTGGAAAAGGTCTTCCGTAACGTGCTTTTATCATTATATCGATAATTGTATAATGGCTTCCCTGTGTAAAAAATTTTATTAGAACGATGTATGATTTTATAAGCAAAATCCATATCTTCTAAAATATATCCTTCTTTAAAGCGTAACCCATTGAATAATTCCCGTTTATATATTTTATTACATGGACTAAAGGTAAGTCTCTCATTTAAATAGATTTCACCGATTGCAGCTTCTCGGTCAAATATACGATCGGTCAAATCAAGACAAAAAAGGCGTTTTGAAGAGTCCTTTTGATATTCAACAATATTACATGCACTTATATCTGCTTCCATTTCTATTGCTTTTTCATACAAAATTTTGTACATATCAAAGTCTATCCAATCATCGCTATCAATGAACCCAATATAATCTCCCTTAGCGATATCGATTCCTCTGTTTCTTGCCGAAGATTGACCGCCGTTTTCTTTATGTATTACAGCTATTCTCTTATCCTTCTTTGCATATTCATCACAAATTTGCCCACTTTGGTCACTAGACCCATCGTTAACTAAAATAACTTCAAAATCTATAAAGGACTGGTTAAGAATACTTTTGATACAATCATGAATATAATTTTCAACATTGAACACGGGTACAATAATGCTAATTTTAGGATTCATATCGTTTCTCCCTATTGAACAAAACTAATCTCCTACTGAACACAATTAGTACTATACCTAAACTTTGCTTTTACTTCAACATTTTATATCATCCTTACTTAATCTCATTACCTTGCCATTTTCTTAAAAAAAACATATTTATACGTTGTTTCTCATTACATTTAATGCTAATCTTAACTGATGAAAAATGATATAAATACATTAATTTCTCTAAAGGATTTGAAAGCATTTTATGGGTAAACTTATTTCGAATTACTTATATACGGTAATCTATCAACTTTTATTATTAGTGACTCCATTTATCCTGACACCATACATCTCTCGAGTACTAAAACCTGAAGGGATCGGTACGGATGCCTATGTATTATCTATCGTTCAACTTTTCTTAGTTTTTGCCATTTTAAGCATTCCAATGTATGGAAGCAGACAAATTGCTACAAAGCAAGCATTGGAAGAGCGATCAAAAGAATTCTGGTCCATATATTTCATACAACTTTTCATTTCCATGATAACTTTAGTGGTCTATCTGTTATTTGCTTTAACTGCCAACGAATATAAATCACTATTTTTCATTCATATCTTCACATTGGTTGCCACCACTATAGATGTATCTTGGTATTTTATTGGGAAAGAGCAAATTAAGAGCGTAACAACACGAAATATACTAGTAAGATTGGTCAGCATCGTATTGGTTTTTACTCTTGTAAAAGATATTGATGATTTATCTTATTATATAACGATCAATGCCGTTACCCTTTTCGTAGGCCAATTAATTATGTGGATTCCTTTATTAAAAGAAATTACTTTTAAAAGAATTGCTTATCGTGATATAAAAGTACATTTTTGGCCAATCATTGGCTTGTTTTTACCCCAAATAATGATACAAGTATATACTCTTGTTAATAGAATCGTATTAGGACGCGTCTCCGGGGAAGTTGAAGTTGGTTATTACAATCAAGCGGATAAAGTCGTACGAATTGCTTTAGGATTTATTACCTCACTAGGTTCTGTTTTACTTCCAAGAATGGCACATGAATTTTCTCAAGGGAATACTGAATCCATGAAAAAATACATTAAATATGCCCTTCAATTTGTATTATTGATTACACTGCCAATGACCTTAGGATTAATGGGAATCGCTCCTAACTTTGTATCATGGTTCTTAGGTAATGAATTTAATGCAGTAATTAATTTGTTAATTATTATGAGTCCAGTAATATTTTTCGTAGGATTAGCTAATATATTTGGAATTCAAATTTTGGTTTCAACGAACCAGCAAAATAAATATGCTATCGCCATTACAATTGGTGCAATACTAAGTTTAATTACAAATTTCTTATTTGTATCGCATCTTGCAAGTACAGCTGCTACCGTAGCTCTGTTAGTGGCAGAAGCTGTAGGAGCCATTATTCAAATGTATTTCGCAAGAAAGTATTTTGAATTTAAAAACTTTGCAGGAATGTTTATAAAGTATTTCGTCTTAAGTTTACTTGTTTTCTTTTCAGTGAGTGCTGTTGATAAATTTATCAATATAAGCCCGCTGCTGGTGACTTTTATTCAAATATTCATTGGAGTTAGCGTTTACTTGATTGGGTTGATAGTGATTAAAGATTCACTTATTGTTACAATCATCAATACGGTCAAGAGGAAAATGTTACCCAAATGAAAAGAAAAGCACAAGAACTAAGTTCTTGTGCTTACCTTTATTTACTTAGAAAACAACAATTCCATACTATATTGATTACCTGCTAATAAGTCATATTGAATCAGCTTATAGTCTTCCAATAGCTGTTCCTGCTCTTTTGTCAGTTTCGTTATTAATTCTTGATCACTTCCGAGTTTGGTGATACCTTTCATTGCGGGTATTTCACTTCTAACTTGATCAAGTAAGTGATAAAAGCCTGGTTTTTCCTGACCAATCATATCGTAAACAACAGGAGCTAAATAATAGGGACTAATGGTGTTGAGGTCATATTTTGCCGTTTCAAAGTTAGAGTAAATTAAAAGAGGTGTTTCATAATATTTTAATTCTCTAATCTTTGGGTCTTCATCATGATAACCCGCTTCTTTATAAATAGAGTAATCCCCTCCCAGAACCGGTAAATGATCACCCCAAAAAACCACAACTGTAGGCTCGCCTATTTCTTCTAATTGATCTACTAAATATTTAAAAGCTAAATCTGATCTTCTTAGTCCTTCAGTATATACTTTAACCTGCGAGATTGAATCTGGGTGTAGACCTGAAACATCAATTGGATAATCAGGATAATTTTTTTCATTGTAAGGCATATGATTTTGAATCGATACCCCATGAATGAACATTGGTTTTTCCTGATTTTTAATATTGTCTACTATTTCTTGTGTAAATGATTCATCATTTATAAGTGCGCCGCCCGTTTTCTCTGTATGCTTCATAGTGCCTTCATCCAAAAATTCATTAAACCCTAACGTTTGATAGACAAGATTTCGTTTATAAAAAACCTTACTGCCTGGGTGAATGGCCAAGGATTCGTATCCTTTATTCTCCAAATCACTTACTAACGTTGGAATAAACTTTTTTTGTGGGACTAAATCTTGATAAGGGATTGCTCCTTCATTTAAGAATGACATGGTAAATCCAGTTAACGCTTCAAATTCAACATTAGCTGTTCCTCCACCGAAGTTTGAGGATAGAATTTGGCCAGATGTATGTTTTGTCATTAATTCACGTACATTTTTAATTGGATCTTCACTGAAAGAAATATTTAATTTTGTCGGATCCCAGAATGTTTCACTCATTAAATAAATAATGTTAGGCTTCTTTCCAGTTTCACTAGAGTTGTTAGCGCTCTTTAAGTATTTTCGAGCCGTCTCTTCAACCTTTTGTTTCGTATATCCCTCTGGTTCTTCAAATCCTTCAACATGTAAATTTGAAACAAAACCAAATAAAAAGCCATTTGTTTGATAGTTATAAGTTTGGTTCCACTTTACGATTTCGATGTTGTTTTTTTCGACAAATGATTTCATAAAAGTATTAGGGAAATAAGTATATGAATAAATCATAGTTATGGCCACAACAAGAATTAATCCTCTCACCCATAGAGCAATTCTTAATTTAGGCAGAAAGACTGATATAATTCCAACAACACACACAATTATAACAAGGAAAATAACTTGGTTAATTGAAATATATTCTTTAACCATTGGTATTACATCTTTTAAATGATTAATTTGAGTATAGTCAGCTGGATATAGAGGCTCTCCCCTTAGGTTCAGCTTATTGTAATGGATAAACCCAATTATTAATAACACTAAACTGGTAATGAAAGAACTAATATAGATATTTCCAACCAAAACAAACATAAACATGTATATGATCAGTAAATAAAACACTCCAGCAAAAAAAGGCTTGATATGCTCCCCAATCCATTGGTGTGTTAACAGTGGGTCTTTTAATGTTTGGAAGTATTGGAAGTAAAAGTTTATAAAAATTGAAGCACCCAACAAAATAAGAAAGAGCATTAAATATTTTAATAATACCAAAATCCAATTATTCTTTTCCTTTAACTTGTTATAAATCTTAAGTTGTATTTTAGCTGTGAAAATAAAGGCAAGAAAAATAGTAAATAAATACATGGCAAACCTTTTGGTGTCAAACTGAATCCAGAGGAAAAAATCATTTATTTTATTATCTTCAATAAAGATTTTATAACTAAATAACACCAAGAAAGACAAAATTGTATTTACAATTATTAATATACTAAATTGATGATAGGACTGTTTATTCATGTACGTCTCCTAGTTGAATTGGGTATATTATTATTATAACTTTTTGTGAAAAGTCTATCACAAGGTTTTATTCATTTACATAAGTAAATATTAACAATAGTGTAATTTATACAAAAAAAAACCTACTCTAAGAGTAAGTTTTTTTGACTATTATTCTTCCTTTTGTCCTGCCGAAGCATTTTGGGAGATAACTGTATTGTCATTAAGAAATTGTTCAATTGCCTGTTTATTTTCTTCAAAATCAATTTCAAGGACTGAACCTGCATGTTCATAGCTTTCCAATGTATACGATTGTTCAACAGGAATCGTTAAGGTTTCTATATCGGCTGGAGGATGCAAGAAAAAGTCCTTAACAACTGCCAGCAGATCAAGTCCTTCTAAATTTGTATCAATGTACGGCTGAATGGTACCTACTAATTTTGGTAATTTTGCCACTCCATTGATACTAATAGCTTCATCCTTTAAAGCATTTATTACCTTTTGTTGACGCTCAACTCGACCAAAATCTCCATTCGCATCATGTCTAAAACGAGCATATCCAAGCAACTGTTTACCATTTAGATTTTGTAATCCCGGTTGCAGTACCACACCAATGTTTTCGGACATTCTTTTTTCAACATCCATTTCAATACCATTTGGAGCAAGTGTATCTACGACGGATTCAAAACCTTTAAAATCAATTACTGCATAGTAGTGGATATCGATATCAAAATTTTGCTTTATTGTCTTTCTAAGTAACTCAGGTCCCCCTAAAAAGTAAGCTGTATTGATTTTATAACTTTGTTTATCTGGTATTTCTACATAAATATCCCGCATAAGAGAAACAAGTTTCGCCTTTTGATTTTCAGGGTCATATTGGGCAATCATAATAGTATCCGTACGTGATTTTTCCTCACCCCTGGAATCTACCCCTAATAAAAGGATATTAATCTTATCCGTCAATTCTGTTTCAGCACCATTAAACTCTGTCTTTGTTGTTTCACCCGCAGATACCGTAGATTTACCAGATGCTTGTTGTAAACCCTGTGAGTATTGATAATATATATAACCTGAAAGCCCTAATAAAAGGACTAGAATAACAAATGTTACGTTTTTTATTTTAAGTTTCTTTTTCTTCTTTTTTTTAAAACTTTGTCTATTCATTCATTCCACCCTTTTAAAAAGATAGATATTCCAAGGACTTATTATAACATTTTTTGTAGAAATTTGTAAGATTTTTTTCTACTAAAAAGCTAGATTTAATTTTAATAAAAAAAGACTAGAAATCTATTGATTTCTAGTCCCAGCATTTTATAATTTTAGAAAATTCCCAAAACTAAATTATTGGATTTTAAAATACTCATCGATTCCGTCAGCAATTGCTTTTGCTAGTTTATTTTGATAAGAATCTTTAAATAAGTTTTGGCGTTCACTAAAGTTGTTTATAAAACCCATCTCTAGTAATGTTGCTGGCATAGCCGCTTCACGTATCACCGCAAATGTTTCTCCATGCGTTCCACGATCATTCGCACCAGTATAACTAATAATATTTTCTTGAATTAAGTTTGTAAGTGTTACACTCTTTAAGATTCTTTCTGGATTATTATGCATAGCTTCATTGATTTTTGAAGGGTATTTTGGATCAAATTCATAGTAATACGATTCAACACCATGAACAGGCGTTTTTTCTTCTGCTGTAGAGTTGGTATGAATACTTACGAAAATATCTGCTGTTAGTTCATTTGCCATTTTCGGACGATCTATTAATTCTACGTAGGTATCGGAATTACGAGACATAAAAACTCTATAACCTTGTTTTAATAGTAATGATTGAACTTTTTTCGCAACGCTAAAATTCAAGTCCGCTTCATGATATCCACCTACAGTCGCACCTGGATCAGATCCACCATGCCCTGGGTCTAGAAATACTGTCAATCGCTGCTTAAATGCCGATTTTGCATTGACTGTTGCACCTTGACCTTTAGCTACTAACTTTATTTCTATAGCTTCTAAAGGTTTTGCCAGCCCTTCTGAGCCAGCTTTCATCCCATTTTTCGCCCAGCCTAACCAACCGAAATCTTGTGCATGCACACGATAATAAACATCAAAGTATTTCGCCAAATCACCAGTTAAATTTATTTTAATGGCTTCCATTTGTTTTCCTTTTCCGGTTGTACCCGAAATTTCGCCATTAGAAACAGTATTTACCCATCCTATATCTTGAACATGCGTGGAATAGTTAATATCTCCACTATAAAGAGTATTTTTTAGATCGATTTTAATGGCTTCTACATGTTTTGCTTTTCCAGTAGTTCCACTGATTGCTCCATTGGCAACGTAATCCAGCCACCCGAAGGTTTCAACATTCGTGGAATAAACTACAGATGGTTTTGTGATAAACGGTTTATCTATTGAACCCGGTGCTTTTCCACCTTTTTCAACTATAACAATTTCAATGGCTTCCAATTGTTTAGTCAATCCCTCTGTACCTGCAGACTCCCCGTTTTTAGCCCATCCTAACCATCCGAATAACTCTGAGTGAACACGATAATAAATATCATAATGTTTTGCCATTTCTCCAGTTAAACTAACTTGAATAGCTTCCGCTTGTTTATTTTTCCCTGTGGTACCGCTTGTTTTCCCATTAGTAACACTACCCATCCAACCATAATCTTGCACATGAGTATTGTAAGAAATTCCACCACTGTATGGAGCATTTTCTACCGAAATCTGTATGGCTTCGATGTGTTTTGCCTCACCCACCGTTCCACTTAATTTCCCATCTGATACAGGCTGCAGCCAACCTTTATCTTGTACATGGGTCTTATATATGACTGATGGGTTTAATTTCTCGGGTTCTTCTGGATTATTCGGATCTACACCAGGTGGTGTGGAACCCTTTTCTACAATCATAATTTTAATGGCTTCCAAACGCTTAGCTTCCCCACTCGTTCCTGCCATCTCCCCATTTTTTACCCATTCCATCCAGCCATATTTTTCTGCATGAACGCGATAATAAATGTCATAATTTTTAGCCTTGAATCCAGTTAGTTCGATTTTTATGGCTTCTAATCGTTTGCCTTCGCCTGTAGTTCCACTTTTTTCTCCATTGGAAACATATCCCAACCATCCATAATCTTCTACATGTGTAGAGTATTTCACACCCAAATCCTGTACATTATCAATTGAAATTTTAATACTTTCTAAGCGTTTTGCTTGTCCTTCTGTACCTGAAATTTTTCCATCAGAAACTTTGTTTTGCCAACCAATGTCTTGTACATGGGCAGCATAACTAATCAAAGGATTTTCAACTGCTGCGAGTGCAGGGGCAGGGGCAGGGACAGGGACAGGGGCAGATTTTTGTAAGATTGTATTTTTTTCCACTGGAGTTTTGTCTTGTTCAATAGCAGGACTTAGAATTTCGACATCTCCAGATGTATCAAGTTCTTCTTGACTTTCTACAGAATTAAGGTTTTCGATTCCGATCATTTTGGTCGATTTTTCTTCAATATAGGCCAAATCTCCATCCCACATAAAGTAAACTTTTCCATCCTTTACGGCATCGAATCTTAATTGAGTAGCAGGCTTGAATTCTCCCACTATTTTTTCATCTTTATTAAATATGTCTGCCCTTTCGATTGTTTCGACATATTCAGCATTAATGTCATCTGAATTAAACTCCTGAGAAAATGCAAGATTAGGAGAATAAAGAGATGACATCACAAGACAAAAAAGAATAAAAAATATGGACTTTTTTATATACACAACAATATTTCCCTCCTTCTAAACTATTATATAAGTTTTTTGTATTATTTTGTATTTTATAAGTAGGAATCTGAAAAAATTGTTGAATTTTATTTACTGTAGTTTTTTACAAATAAAAAAACTGCTCTCAACTTTGAGAGCAGCTCTTTTTCAAATATTGTCTTATTTGTATACTGGTATTTCTAAGGTAATGTTATATGGTTGTATTTTATATACATCGTACATCGCTGATACTTGTTTATAAGCCCAGCCAATATCCGTCGCATATTGATGTCCAGCTATATCCTTTGTATCCATAACCGCTGGATTCCAACGCATTTCATATAATGTATTTTGGACTACATTATAGGTGTTATTACCGCCCAAATAACCATTGTCAATAAAGGCAGCACCGCCAACGATTGCAGCGTATGGAGTGAACCAGCCTTTTTCATAAGCTGTTTTAGCCCCACAATCAATTGGACAATGATCAAGCGCTCCTACACCATACATGTTATAAACCTTTTTACCATTATATTCTATTCCTTTTGCAAGAGTAGAAGTACCATGTCCAGTTTCCAACAAAGTATGTGCCATTAAATATACTTCATTAATGCCGTATTTAAATCCAGCATCAATGAATGCTTGCCCCTGACCTTCTAATATTCCTTTTCCTACCAGGTATTTATTTAAAGTTTCTTTCGATACTCCACTAGTTTTTGTAAGGTCCATGAATTGAAATCTTTGTTTCTCATCATTTACAAACTTAGATGGGTCCAAGTAAGTTAGAACATCTGCAGATTTTGCATTACGCCAGCTACCCCAGCTTACTCTATACCAGCCACTACTATCCTCTTCCAAAATAGTTAATAGAGTACCTGTTTTTACTGTACTGTAACTATGACTAGTTGCACTCATTTCTGATCTAATATTAAGTGGACCATCTGTTACTTCACCCATTCTTAAATTAGCTGTTGCGAGAGAACTATGCACGTATAATATTTCGCCATTGTATTCTATTTTAAACCATTTGGTACTCCCTGAAACATTTGCTCCCGAAACATTATTATCCAGTACTTTGAATACTGTTCCGTTACCAACGGTCGCAACGATTTTACTAACTGTATCTGGAGAAGTTCTAAGGTTTACACTGCTTCCACTTATCGTTCCAGCATTAAATACTTTCAAGTATTGACTGCTAACATAAGCAGGTGCATCTCTGTATTTATCAGTCTGCGGAGAAACCTTCATTTGCATGTTTAGTGCATCACTTAATGAGACATTATAGTTATTAACTACAGTTGTTAAAGCTGGCTCAATAAATGGTTTATCCGTTGATCCAGGTGCGGCTCCACCTTTTGCCACTAGGACAATCTCAATGGCTTCTAAGCGCTTTGCAAGTCCCTTTGTACCAGCAGATGCACCGTTTTTAGCCCAGCCTAACAAACCAAAGGTTTCTGCGTGGACACGGTAATAAATATCATAATGTTGTGCCATTTCACCAGTTAGATTGATTTGGATTGCTTCTACACGTTTATTTTGACCGGATGTTCCAGAAATCGCTCCATTTGTTACATTGTTTAACCAGCCATAATCTTGAACATGGGTCTTGTAAGAAATACCACCCGAGTAGGGCTTATTTTTTAATGAGATCTTTACGGCTTCCATTTGTTTAGCTTGTCCTTGTGTCCCTGACATTTTTCCGTCAGATACACTTGATAACCACCCATAATCTTGAACATGGGTTGAATAAACAACAGATGGATCAATAATTAATGGGTTACTTGTAGAACCTGGTGCAGCTCCGCCTTTTGCCACAAGGACTATCTCTATGGCTTCCAAGCGTTTCCCTAATCCTTGTGTACCAGCAGATGCACCGTTTTTAGCCCAGCCTAACCAGCCATAGGTTTCTGCATGGACGCGGTAATAAATATCGTAATGTTGTGCCATTTCGCCAGTCAAATTGATTTGAATTGCTTCTAAACGTTTCGCCTGGCCAGATGTACCCGATATTGCTCCATTTGATACATTATTTAACCAGCCATAATCTTGAACGTGGGTATTGTAAGTAATACCACCAGAATAAGGCTTATTTTTTAATGAAATCTTTATAGCCTCCAGGCGTTTCGCTTGGCCTTGTGTTCCAGACATTTTTCCATCAGTTACACCCGTTAACCACCCAAAATCTTGAACATGGGTTGAATAAACCACAGAAGGATCAATAACTAATGGTCTATTTGTCGATCCAGGTGCAGCTCCACCTTTTGCCACAAGGACAATCTCAATGGCTTCCAAGCGCTTCGCCAGGCCTTGTGTACCAGCAGATGCACCGTTTTTAGCCCAATCTAGCCAACCATAGGTTTCTGCGTGAACACGGTAATAAATATCGTAATGTTGTGCCATTTCATCAGTCAAATTGATTTGTATCGCTTCAAGACGTTTCCCTTCACCAGTTGTTCCTGATAATGCTCCATCAGATACATTATTTAACCAGCCATAATCTTCAACGTGAGTCTTGTAAGAAATGCCTCCAGAATAAGGAGAATTATTTAATGAAATCTTTATTCCTTCAAGTCGTAGTCCTTGTCCTTGTGTCCCTGACATTTTCCCATCAGATACACCTGCTAACCACCCTTTATTTTCAACATGGGTTGTGTAAAAAACAGAAGGATTTTCTATGGCCATGGTTGTTATGGAAGTTTGCAATGACTCTGATGTACCTTCATCTGTTATTGTGCTGCTTTTTTCCTCCTCAACAACTAAGTTTTCTTGAGAAGGTTTAACTTCTTGTGTTAGAGTACTATTTTCGTCAATCGTTTCTTCTTCTAGTAAAGTAGTATTCTCGTTTTCAGTTGGAACTATACTGTCTGTATTAGTTGCTTCAGGCTTTACTCCATCAACAATCGATGAGGTCGAGCCCGAATTTTCTATGGCATAAGTAATAGATCCATCTGAAAGAATTGTAGAGCCCATAAATAACATTCCTGTTAGAACTAACTTTCCTCTCATGTATCATACTCCCATTATTAAATTTTTTATTTAAAATCGACAATCTTTATAGATTGTAACGATTAGTCGAGCATAAAAATAGAGCTATAGGAACTATAACTCTCTCTTTCTATGAAGTATGATATCATAACTAGTCATTTTTTGTAATATATTATCAATATTTGTAATTAGTATTTTTCACCATTGTAATAGTAGAAATTAATTGATAGTTTCAAAGAATCGAAAACAATCTAAAAACAAAAAAATAACCCTTCCAATTTAGACTGGAGAGTTATTTTTTTCGTTTATAAATTTTCTAGCTTGTTTGCCATAAACTTTATTAAATCTTCCCTCAATTCTTCCTTTTGAAGGGCAAATTCTATAGTTGTTTCAATAAATCCTAGCTTTTCTCCTACATCATATCTTTCACCTTCAAATTGATACGCAAATACACGTTGGATATGATTTAAATTTTGGATGGCATCTGTTAGCTGGATCTCGCCGCCAGCCCCGATTTCCTGCTTTTCTAAGAACATAAAAATCTCAGGGGTAAAAACATACCTTCCTATAATCGCTAAATTTGATGGTGCAGTTCCTAACTTTGGCTTTTCTACAAAGTTTTTAACCTGGAACGAACGCCCATCTTGGTGAATAGGGTCAATAATCCCATAACGGTGTGTTTCGTTTTCAGGTACTTTTTTTACTCCGATAACAGAAGAATGTGTTCGATTATGCTCATTTATTAGTTGTTTCAAACAAGGGGTTTCTGCTTGAACAATATCATCCCCCAATAGAACCGCAAATGGTTCATTGCCAATAAAATTACGCGCACACCATACAGCATGTCCGAGCCCTTTAGGTTCCTTTTGTCTAATATAGTGTATATCCACCATCCTCGATGGTTCTTGTACTTTTTCCAATAGTTCAAGCTTTCCTTTATTAAGCAAAGTTTGTTCAAGTTCAAAGGCATAATCAAAATGATCCTCAATGGACCTTTTCCCTTTTCCTGTCACGATAATGATATCTTCAATCCCAGATTCAATCGCTTCCTCTACTATATATTGGATCGTCGGCTTATCTACGATTGGTAACATTTCTTTTGGCATTGCTTTTGTAGCTGGTAAAAAACGAGTTCCTAGCCCTGCTGCAGGGATTATGGCTTTTCTTACCTTTTGCATTTTACCCTCTTCCTTCCCTCATTTTCGAAAGATTTATTCACTCATATCCTTAGTTCTAGCTTCTATTTGCTTAAAATAATAAAGGATGGCTTCTGCTATTCTTTTGGAGATGTTGTGCTGTAACCGTTTCAATCGATTGTATTTTATCATTATATTTTTCTAATTCTTTAACCAGTTGTGCCATTTTGATCGCTTCTGATCTGGTCCCAAAAACAGTCACAACCTTTATCTGTTTATTCATAAAACCTCCAAAAGGATAAACATTGGTTGATAAATGTAGACATCTAAATAATAACAAAATATGTTTCGAAAAGCACTATTAGCTGTTTGGCTACTGTGCTAGATAAAGAATGGTTGAGCTATCATATGGGAAATTAGCTCCTTCAACTGCACTATCTGCCACAAAAAAAAGAAGTTACCAAATTAGGTAACCTCCAACAATTTAATTGGCTATATCTGTTGAAATCACTGTTCCAATTGACTTTTTCTTCTCTATTGCCATCAATATCAGGTATATAGGTATAAAAATCACAGCTGCGATTTCAACAATATATTCAAAGTAATACCAGGATAGCGTTGCGAGGATATCATAAATTGAATGTACCAGAACGGTTATCCAGAGATTTCTTGTCCATACTAAAATCAATCCAAATAATAAACCCATATTGGCAAATGTGACAATCGCTCCAATTTCATATTGCCATGATTGAACCGAGCTTAGTGTATGGTCAATACCGAATAACACTGAAGTGACGAAGAGCGCAAGTAAGACAAAAATATCGCGCCGCCCTTTTTCCCAGCGTCTTGGAAAGATTTTTTTTAAAACAAGTAGGATAAGTATGATGTATGCTAATCGCCAGACTTCTTCGAGACCAGCAAGGATATCTGTAAAAATATCGTATCCCACAGCATCAATTTCATCTATAACTTCCCACATCTTATCAACAGGTTCCATTGGCTCACTTGGTTCTATTATGTCGCTTTCATCCGAGACCGCTTCTGTATAGGTCTCAACATATTGTTCATAATCATTGCTAAAATCCTGAAAAGCGTAAGATGAATAGATATTAATAATGGTGCTGCCGAGAATAAAGAGCAAAAAGGCGCCTATAAATTGGCGTGTATGTTGTATCTTTGTTTTTTTAATTCCATTATGGAGTCTTCGGTGAAGCTCCAATCCGATAAAAAAGGATGACACCATTATGGCGTCATAGATGGTACCAGCTAATTGGCTGTAGCCACTTAAATAGAGGATGAGTTCAACCCCTATCGTAATGGTGAGAAGTGCTATTAAAAGCCGCTTCGAAACTGGCGCCGTTAAGTTATTTGTCATTTTTAAATCCCTGCCTTTGAGACTTGCTGCACTCTCTTACCTTCCAAAAAGCTGTACAGCCAAAATTCCAAATCCATTTAATAACAGCAGGAAAAGTAAGCACCCGATGATCCAATTCCATTTTATTGACAAGGGCTTATCTCCTTTAAAGGTAATTAGTAATAATTTATCATATTAATAGAGAATTAGCACTAGTGATAATCTATCCAATTGTATTTACAAGAATATCCTTCCAGCTTTATACTTAAATTAGGTGAAAATTAACAATAATTAGATAAGGGGTTGAAAAGTGAAAAAGGTCATTTCTATTATCCTATTGATAGTCATTGTATTTGTTTTATCAGAAACAAACCCTGGGCGTTCGCAATACGTGGAATGGATTACGCATGAAGCGATGGATCAATCTTCGAATATCCTTGAAAAAGGGATTCTTTCATTAGCTGGGGAAAAGGTTTTCGATATGGGAACAACGGAAAAAGATTACTTCATTTTTTCAGTCTATAAAACCGATTTTTCCGAGATAGGCTTGGGGCAGGTCACCAGCATTGGTATCTTTAATAAATTTATTCCTATTTCTAAAAACGAAAAATAAGAAGACCAGAACGGGTCTTTTTATTTTTTATTAATTTTAACTATTATAATAGTAGAAACTCATAAGGGAGACAAAAACAGTGAGCCAGCAGGAAAATACATTGGAACACCAAGGATTGAGTGAGTTCTATGAGAAAAACCCTAAAAAAGATGTTATGGACATTTTTAAAGCTGTGTTGGAATCTGTCCAGAATGACCTTAAGGATGAAGAGCTAGCCTTTATCCTGAACACCCTGGAACATTATCAGGATCAATCATATTTTCATGATTTGTGGAGAATAATGGAGAATCAAGTTCATACATACAAACAGATAGTCGAGTTTATTAATCAGCATCAAGACTACACAAATCTTATAAAAATATATCTAGATGAAAAATTCAAGCTTATCACTGTCGTAGAAATTTTGGCACAAATCAATAACCTACTTGAAACTTCACCCTTTCTACTTAAGAATCGTTATTTTCAGAAGCTCGCCATCCAAAAGACCGCTTATGCCGTTGGTGATTCCTATGATCTATTTATAGCAGCTAGTATGGTAAAAGCATTTCAGGTGACAAACCAAGATGTTGATTTTTCAAAAATAAAAGAAAAGATGTTGCTTTACTCGGAAATTGCCCTATTAGATGAGCTTGAATTAAAGAATGTAACTCTCAAAGATATTGATACATATGCACACATTTCAACAGGTAACCTTAACGAAATAGAATTAAAGGATAAAAAAATCATCAGCAAATACAAAATTATGAAGGTCCTTCATGAACTTTTTCACACACCTGTCGTTTCTGTTGGGGTGATTCTTCAACAGTTATCACCAGCTAACCGAGAAGAACTTCGAGAGGTTTTAAAAAATGTTTTGCGGAGTAATATTTCTGAGGACAATTTTCAGCATATACTAGCGGCCTTTGATGATGAGAAAGGCGGTTATCATTTCTCACAACTTTTTGCCTATTTAAGTAAAAATGCTGATGAGAAGCTGATGTTATCTTTTATTAAATGGACTGCGAAAAACCTTCAACTTGATCATCACTACCATCGAGCACTAAAGGCTTATTTGAAATCTCACCCAAGGTCAGTTTGGAAGAATAAGACTGCTAGAAAAGAGCTGGGTATGATTTCAACGAGCAGCTTCAGAAAATTAGTAAAAGAAGTTGAGAATGAAAGCGCAAGTCAAGTTGTAAAGTATTTTAAGAAGTATGGTGTTCAATTAAGCAGCGTATTGTTCATTATCCTTGTCGTTGGAAGTGGGTTATATTTTGGTTATGACCTCCTGGCAGACAAAAAAGATAAGGAATCTGTTTCAAAGCCGAATAAAGCTGTAGCATCAGAGCCAGCTAAAAATATTAATCTTGATCTATTTAGAGAATGGATTAGTGAAGAGCCCTTTGTTTTCAATGTAAATGGACAACAACAGAAAATGACCTTTGGACAGGCAAATCCAACGGGAGGTAAGAGCCTAGTATTGACGGACAGCCAAAATATTGAAACTCCCTATCAGTTAATGATTGACTCTGAGGTTTCACCATTTGATCAAAAGGGTGTACTAAAAGAAGGTTTTTCTCTCTATCATACAGAATACGATTTCGATGATAATGGGATTCCCGAAGTCGTCATTATGGCGCTCAATCAAACATTTGAATCGTTTGTCTGGGTCTACAGTCCGATTACCGAAAATGGTACTATGAGTCTGCGTTCAGACCTGGCACTAAAAGGGATGTCTGCAGTGAAAATAGTGGGTAATACACTGAAGGTCCTTGGGGAACAAGGTCAGTCAGAAACGTATACCTATTTGAATCAGCAATTTGTAAAACAATAGAGATAGGTAAATTTTATACGATATATGTATCGAGACCTCAAACTAAGAAAGTTTTGAGGTCTTCTTGGGTCGGCACTGTTCTCCTTAGGTGAACAGGTTCACGAGTGGTTAACTCCTTTTTAAGTGTCACCTTGGTGACAGGCACTATCTTTCGTTATTTTTTTCTTCTTCATTGTTTTCTACGATTTGTTTTATCTCGCCTGTGTCACCTTTTGCATTGATGATTTCGAAGATTTGGTTGAGGCCTTCGCTTGTTTGATCTTTTTCTTTTTCCATTGTTTCCTCCATTGGTAAGATTATTTTTAATATCCCCCAATTATTTCAAGGTATGAACGATTTCAATTGCTTTTTCTAAGGAAACACTTTTTAGAGCGCTATTATCTTTTCTTATGGCTGTGCCGAAGTGGTAGTGATTTGTTCCAACCTGTGTATGTACCTGCACGATATTTTCTTTTGTCAGACCGCCGCCAATAAGAATTTCGGTTTTTTTACAAGTTTCTTTCATTTCCCTAAGGGTTTCCAAGCGTGTTTCCCAGTCACCGTAACCTCCAGAGGTTAAAATGGTAGTAATCTCTTTATATTGATCCAATTGTTGAGCGGTTTCAATGATTTTATTTGAACTGTCGATGGCACGGTGAAACGTTACCTCCATAGTACCTATATCCGTTAATAACTCTTCAAGGCGTCGGAATTCAACGTCCCCTTTCTGATCCAGCATTCCGAATACTACTCCATTTGCCCCTAACGACCGAATCATACGAATATCATTTTTCATAATCGCAAAGTCATCGTCTGAATAACAAAAGGATTGACCATGCGCCCTCACCATAACGTTGACGGGAATCGTAACGCTATTAACAACCTTTTCGATTAACCCATAGCTCGGTGTTATGCCGCCTTCTGTTAATCCAGATACTAATTCAATTCTGTCAGCACCTGATTTTTCAATTAATAATGCATCCTCTACCGTTACCGCAATAAATTCGATTATCATTATTTATCCCTTCTCCCATAACACGATTTTTTACTATTTTTTACTTATTTTACTTAAATAACATATGAATGTTATTAATCGCTCAACATTTCACAAAATGTTCAAACAATTCCTAATAATAAGTGATTCTAATCACCAGGATTATTTTTACAAATTTTACAATGAAAGTGTAACCATTTTACACCAAAGGGGTAGGATCGAATGAGAAAGTTCATTAAGGCTGCAAGTGTTATTGTCACTTCTGTTATGGTATTAAGTGCTTGTAATTCTGCCAATTTCTCAAAAGAAAAACAAACTGCAAAAGCTAACACAACCTCACAAGTAATTGAACCTCATAAAAATCTCAACCAGAAACCAACACCACTCAACATCGAACGTGTCGGAGAACACGAAGTCAATATTGAAATGACCGCACAAATTACCGATATCGAAATTACCAAGGACAATATGTACAAAGCATGGACATTTAACGGTGAAGCTCCAGGACCAGTAATTGTTGTGAATGAAGGAGACACGATTAATTTTACGTTAAAAAACATGGATCCGTCTATCCCTCTCAGCATGGACTTTCATGCTGTCCACGCCTCACCATCACAGGATTTTATAGATATCATGCCCAACGAAACTGGCAGCTTTACCTATCCGGCTAATAATCCTGGAGTGTTCATGTACCACTGTGGTACTAAGCCTGTATTAGCCATATCGCCAACGGAATGCACGGTACTATTATTGTTAAGCCAAAAAGCGGATATCCGACTGATGCTGAAATCGATCGTGAATTTGTCATCGTTCAAAATGAATGGTATAAGTACAACGACCTTGAGGACTTTACAAATGGAGTGCCTAGTAATGTCGTCTTTTCAGCAAAGCTTTAAAAGAAGGAGATTTAAATACTAACGGTACAGTTGGTGCCCTTGTCGACACTCAGTTACTTGCACAGGTGGGCGAGAAAGTCAGGATATACATTAACAATGTAGGGCCTAATGAAGTGAGCAGTTTCCACGTAGTCGGCACTGTTTTTGACAACGTTTATATAGATGGGAACCCTTTTAACCTAATGAAAGGTTTGCAAACCGTTATGCTTCCAGCCAGCGGTGGGGCTGTGGTTGAATTCACCGTTACAAAAGAAGGCAGTTACCCGATTGTGACACATCAATTTAACCACGCAACTAAAGGAGCCGTTGGGATCTTGAAAGTAACAAAAGACGGACTGCACGATGGCAGCGAAACCAAGTCACATTAAACGATAGACAAGCATCTGAAGGTCGCTTTTTGTTGTGAAAGAGACTTTCTCTCGCAAAAGTTATTAACAATATTGATAGGTTGCACAAGGTTATCCAAAATTAAAAGTATATCAGGTCCTTTAGATTCCTATTTATCCACAAATATTAAAAACTTATCCACTTAATTAACATACTTATTCACAACTGTTAATTACTTACTCACATTTCCTATTAACATATCCACAATCAACCGACAAAAAAAGTCTGGGGGCATCCCAGACTTTTTCTATATTCTAGCACCTAATTCTAATGCTTTACTATTATGGTACAAAGATTTCACCTTTAGTTCGTATTTAAGTTCATCACATAAGCAATCATACTGCATCATTTCAATGTGTCGATACTGAAATAAATGATAATAGTATTTCCCTCTTAAAAACATATTTTTTAGCAACACAAAAATACCTCCTCAATTTATTTACATAAATCGCAGAGCATCGTGTTCGGTAACTGGCTGGCATCGTTCAAAAAAACATTAGCCCCTTTAGTTTTGCGTCACCATTTTTCAATAGTTTTGCCGTTTCGTACGATTTATGTGTTTAATAGAACTATATGATACAACCAGTTAATAAAAAAGAGTCTTAGGTCCTGCTTTGCTTCTATATTCTGAATTTACTATAGGCTGCACAGCCTATTTTTTCAAATTCACATTGTTGGATAGCGAAAGATGTAACATAATGTACTATATTGCCGTCTAATTTTGTTAGAATTAATTCTATATTTAATAAGTAAGGGTGTTTTATCGTGAATAAATATTTTTCAATAATTGGTGGAATCGTCATAACCACTGTACTATTATCTGGCTGTTCGGAAAAAATTCTGAATGCCAAAGGCAATCAGAACCAGTCTGAGGTCCTGCCAGATCCAGATAATAACAACTCAATTCCAACTGATCAAAAGCAGAAAAATGTCGAAAATACTGAACAATCAGAGCCATCATTGACTGAAGAAAACGTAAAGCCACAAGAACAAGAGGGTTCGGCCACTCCTGAAAGTATACAAGTTGTTTTTAATCCGGAAAGTATTCCGGTGCTCGTTAATAAACAAAATAAACTGCCAGACAATTATAATCCTACTGATCTTATTTTTACCGATATTCCTTTTGTTTCTGGAGCAAGTAATGAAAAACGCAAAATGCGTAAAGAAGCTGCATCTGCTCTTAGTCAATTATTTGCTGGTGCTAAAGCAGAAGGTATTTCCCTTTTGGGGGTTTCCGCATATAGATCTCATGCAACGCAAACGACATTGTTTAACTACTATGTAAACCGTGATGGATATGAAAAAGCAAGAACGTATAGTGCTTTGCCTGGCACGAGTGAACATGAAACCGGTCTTGCTATTGATGTTACCGGCGGTAATGGAAAATGTGCCGCTGAAGATTGTTTTGGAGGTACCAAAGAGGCAGCTTGGCTGGAACAGCACGCAGCAGAATACGGGTTTATTATTAGATATCCACAGGGAAAAGAAAATATTACGGGATATCAATACGAACCTTGGCACCTTCGCTATGTTGGGAAGGAAATTGCAATCAAGATTATGAACAAAGGGATCACGCTTGAAGAATACAATAGTGAAATATAGTTAAAAGCGTCAAGTTCCGTCATTATAGGAACTTGACGCTTTTCTTATTTACCTTTGATTTCTAAGAGTTTCAGTCGTAAATCATTTTCCATATTGGCAAGTTCCTGCTCAGCCAAACGTCGTTTGTGGCGCCCTTCTTCTTGAATGCGCATCGTTTCTTCAAGCGTGGTGATTAAGTTTTCCTGAGTCTTTTTAAGTGTCTCGATATCAACGAGTCCTCGCTCATTTTCTTTTGCGGTTTCAATCGTATTGGTTTTTAGCATTTCAGCATTTTTTAACAACAACTCATTGGTAGTCTGTGATACCTTTTTCTGTGCCTCGACTGCATGGCGCTGACGAATGAGGGTTAGTGCAATCGCTACTTGGTTTTTCCAAAGCGGAATAGCCGTCATGATGGACGATTGTATTTTTTCCACAAGCGCCTGGTTCGTGTTTTGAATGAGACGGATTTGTGGTGCACTTTGAATGGTAATTTCACGACTTAATTTCAAATCGTATAAGCGTTTGTCCAAACGGTCAGCAAACTGAATCATATCGTTTACTTCTTGAACCTTCATTTGATCATTGGTTGCCGCGGCAGCACGTTTCATTTCCGGAATTGTTTTTTGGTGCAGTTCTTCTAGCTTAATTTCTCCTGCCGCAATATAAACATTTAAAGCATGGAAATATTCTTTATTTGTTTCATAAAGCTGTTCCAATAGTTTAATATCCGATAATAACACGTTCTTGCTACGGTCAAGTTTCACACTAATCCGGTCAATTTGTGCACCAGTCTTTTGGTATTTGGACAAAACTTCTTGAAGCGAGTTCGAAATTTTTCCAAACATACGTCCGAAAAAGGATGGCTTCCCATCCTTCAGTTCATCGGGATTCACCTCATCCAGCCGCTTCATTAAATCACTAATGATTTCGCCAACCTCGCCGATATCCTTTTTCTGGACATGTTCGAGCATGGTGTGGGAAAAACTTAAGAGCTTTCCTTGTGCCTGCGTACCGTAGGTAATCATCGCCTGGTGATTTTTCGGGTCAATTTGTTCAGCAAGCTGATAGGCTTTGGCACGGTTCTCCTCAGGAATAATATCAATTAGTTTTGTAGGCTTGGCTTCTTGAAGCTGCGGTGCCGTCTGTGCTTGTGGTGTCAGTTCTTGATTTTCACCAAATGGATTGGCTAGAATATCATCTAATAAATTTCCAGTTTTATTCAACTGCGGGGAGTTATTTTCGCTCATTTTAGCCTCCTGCTTTCGTCAATGGTTTTAGTATCATTAAGTTTTTTGATGGAATGTTTAGCAACATCAATTTCAAAATTCAAGGAATCTAAATCGTCTGAAACAATATGATAGAGATCCTCTTCCAAGGCCTTCGTTAGATCTGTTAGGGTTTGACGAGTCTCATATAAAGAAACATCAATTTCATGACTTTTCTTAGGCTGCTGTGATAAAAAGCGGTATTTCTCGGTTAACTCAACGACTGAATCTAAGTGAGAAAAATAAAACTTTTCAGCTTTATAAAAGCGCCTCGGTTCCGTTTGGGTCATGCTTTGAATTTTCCTAGTAATGCGAAGTACATCAAGTCTTTGCTTTATCGTAGGAAGATCTCTTATGGAGAATAATGATTTGTTCAGTTTGTTTATTTTTTGTTTTGCTTCATTTAAATTCTTCTTTATATAACGATATTCTTTTCTAGTGAGCTGATGTTTTTTTAAGAATTTGGATGTCATGACCCCTGATGTTATCTTAGAAACAACAACCGCGCCTGCTAAAGAAATGGTGGATGAAATTAAAAATGTGAGATCGAACGCAAAATAGCTTAAAAACCATACCGTAACCGCAGATGGAACAGTCACAACAAATTGAACTAGAAATGATAAAAATCGGTTCATCCTAATCGACTCCTGACTAAAAAATCCTTTATATTCATACGAATCAACAACAAAAATGTTTCACCAAATACAAAATACAAAAAAAGGAAAGATCCCTCTCAATACTTCAACAATACACCATAAAACTCCTGCTTTCCATAGACCACAAACGTAAACAAGACTAAGACCTGAGACGTATTTTTTTGGGTTGGTGAAGTTGTGATGGTGACATTATTGATGGTGTTATTGATGGTGACAGGCACCACCCGTGGACAGTGTCCACCTCAGGCGGACAGTTGACCTTCTCTTTCTCTTGCTTTGTGTATTCTAGGCTATAGCCCAAGAGGATTACCCAGTTAGACATAGGATATGAGGGTATCACTTTAAAGTTTTCAAATATATAGATGAGGAGTGCGATGAAACGAATGTATCAACCATTTGGAATGCCCGTTGATTATCGATTTGGACATCAAGGAGGACAGCATGGTGGCGGTCATCACGGAGGCGGTCATCATGGCGGTGGTCACCATGGCGGTGGTTACCATGGCGGCGGTCATCACGGAGGCGGTCATCATGGCGGTGGTCATCATGGCGGTGGATTTAATTTAGGGAATGTTGGAGCTGGACTACTCGGACTTGGATTAGGATATTTAGGATCCAGTCTAGGTGGTGGATACGGTCAAGGTTATGGTCCTGGGTACGGTTACGGTGGTTATGGTCCTGGGTATGGAGCTGGATATCCTGGTGGTTATTCTGGATATGGACCAGGTTATGGCATGTACGGATCTGGTTATGGCCCGGGAATGGGTGGATATGGCGGCGGATTCGGTCCGGGGTATTAACTTTTTTTAATTAAGCGTGAAGTTCTTGAGGAAAATTCTCAAGGACCTCATGCTTTTTTATATTTTTAGAAATATATTTACTGTTTTTTTGTTTCAAACGGTGTAAAATGTTTCTCAAAGGAAACATTTCTGTATTCGCGCATATATAATATTATTCAAAACATTCAAACATAAAAATACATTATTAATAAATAAAGGGAGAAGAGACTATGACAGAGAATCTGCTATTAGCATTTGGGCTAACATTATTTGCTGGCCTTGCAACAGGCATAGGAAGTCTGCTCGCATTTTTCACTTCACATACCAATACAAAATTTCTCTCAGTTACCCTCGGTTTTTCAGCAGGTGTGATGATTTATGTCTCGATGGTTGAGATTTTTGTAAAAGCAAAGGTCGCACTTGTTGACTCATTGGGTGTTGTTCAAGGGAACTGGTTAACGGTCGGAGGCTTTTTCGGAGGCATGCTTCTGATTGCTTCAATTGATAAATTTATACCGAAGCAATCAAACCCTCATGAATTGAAAACAGTAGAAGATATGAATCAGCCTGATACAAATGACGGAAAGAAGCCTGACCTTCTAAAAATGGGAACATTTACTGCGCTTGCCATCGGAATTCACAATTTTCCCGAAGGAATCGCAACCTTCACTTCTGCTTTACAGGATCCTGCACTTGGTATTGCCATCGCTGTTGCGATAGCGATCCATAACATCCCAGAGGGCATTGCAGTTTCAGTACCTGTTTACTTTGCGACTGGTGATAAGAAAAAGGCTTTTAAACTATCATTCTTGTCTGGCTTATCGGAACCAATTGGTGCACTGGTTGCCTACTTATTCTTAATGCCTTTTTTAAATGATATTATGTTCGGAATTATATTTGCAGCAGTTGCAGGGATAATGGTATTTATCTCACTTGATGAATTATTACCTGCCGCAAAAAGATATGACGAAACCCACCTTTCAATTTACGGTCTTATTGCCGGAATGGCCGTTATGGCACTCAGTCTTTTACTATTCATCTAATCACACATTCAAATGTAGATTCGGGAGCCAGCAGAAATGCTGGCTTTTTGCTATTTGGGAATCCTCTGTCCGCCAGAGGGGTGGAAGTGTCCACCCTGGGTGGAAAGTGTCCACGGGTGGTGACAGGCACCAAATCACTTTATTTTCAGGTACAAAGTTTCAATATTTCAGTAAAGGCATATATTAGATGGAATTTCCAATATTCATGGAAGCGAGTGAATTTATTGATGAAAAGAGCCCTATTTACAATTCCGCTTTGTTTGATACTTATCGGGGTGATTGTTACTTCTTTTGTTCTAATGGGTATTAAACCAAGCTCTTCGAATATTTCTCAAGCTCAAAAGCTTGCAGTATACACGAAGCCAGCGGTTGTTCGGATTCTTGGCTACTCTGTGGTTGGTTGGCAGTTTAACAATCCAAATGACCCTGAAGTGGACGCCATATTAAGTCAGCTAAACTACCAATCTGTTGTGGGTGGCTCTGGATCTGGGGCAATTATTAGCTCAGATGGTTATATTGTTACCAATGCCCATGTTGTAGAAGCGGCTCAGATGGAAGACGAGGATATTGCCAATGCTGCATTTGATCAGCTTGTTACGATTATAGCAGATTATTTTCAGGTCGATTATGATACAGCGTACGAATATATGCTGACTTATACGCAATACACTGGGATTCAAAGAGTAATAAAGGTTATTTTACCAGGCGGAGATATACTAGACGGGGAAGTTAAAAGCTATGGAGCTCCTGTCAATGAAGGGAAAGATGTAGCGGTACTTAAGATTGAAGGAAAAAACCTTCCTACATTAAAGCTTGGGAATTCCGACAATATCCAAAATCAGGGTAATATTTGGGTAAGCGGATACCCAGCAGCAGCTGATTCCGATTTGCTGTCTCCTGATTCTTCTCTCGTATCTTCTATGAACGCCGGGCAAATTTCTGCTATAGATAAGAAAACGGAGCAAGGAAGCCCTGTCATACAAATAAATGCCGCAGCCACACATGGTAATAGCGGTGGACCTGTCATCAATGATAAAGGAGAAATCATTGGCTTACTCACCTTTAGAGGCGATACTGTTAATGGTCAAGAGGTTCAAGGATTTAACTTCTCAGTTCCGGTTAATACCGTTAAGGAATTCACAAACCAAGCGGGGACAAAGAACACTTCTAGTAATACAGACAAACTTTATAAAGAAGGGTTAGAGCTTTATTGGGGCGGTTATTACGATAACGCTCTTGAAAAATTTGAAGCAGTTCAGAGACTGTATCCAAACCATTCCGAAATCAAAAAATTCATCACAAATTCCGAGCAAAGAGCTGGTGACAGTAAAACCTTGTGGTCCGACTATATAACCATTTTCTACATCGTTGATGGCGTTGCAGCATTACTGATCTTACTTCTTTTGATATTCACCTTTGCCGGAAAACGGAATCGACCTGTACCCGTACCTGCAACTGCGAGTGCGCCTCAGGCTCCACCAGCACCACCAACAATACCAGAAAATACCATCCCGGACCTAAACGGTGATGGAAAAATCGACGTCCAGGACATCATACTCGCACTCCAAGAACAACAAAAGAAACAACAGAAAAAAGACGACGAATAAGTGACGGCTGCATGATATGCAAAAATGGATGTATAAATGAAGGAAAATGCATAAATGGTGACAGGCACCCTCTCAAAATAGAACGTATAAAAAGCCATAGGAGATAATATCTATTTATAAATGCTATTTTTGAGGGGGAATGTCTTCTGAGAGGATTATTACGGCTGATTGGTTTCCTCATTTTCGTTTTAGGAGTTTATCTGATTTTTGCTGAGCAAGTATTTTTTGGGGTACTTTCCATTATATTAGCCTTTTTGATTTTCCCTAATCGAAGTAATAGCAAAGGTCACCACTATAGCTATGACAACGATTATAGCAATGATCATGCCTACAGTTCAGACAGTGATTCTGGGGGCAGCGACTCCGGCGGAGGCGGCGGAGATTGATAAAGAAACATCCTCCATCACGAGGATGTTTCTTTATTAACGTAATTAGATTTCACAAAGTATATGTGAATCATTAAGGAATTCTATTATAATGGTAATAAATTCATTTTTTCCAAATGAGTACCAAGAACCCACAAAGGTTGTGTTACACATGATATGGTTGTATTTTATTATTTCCTATTTAATTGGAAGTATTATGTTTGGCTTTCTTATCACGAAAATCTTCTATCGTAAAGATATTCGAGTTCAAGGAAGCGGCAATGTCGGTGCAAGAAATGCCGGCCGCCTTCATGGCAAAACAGCCTTTGTGCTCATTTTTCTCGGGGATGCACTAAAAGGTGTCATTGTTATTTTAGCGGCACGCTATCTGCAATTCTCGGAATCTATTCAACTACTAGGGTTAGCATTAGCAATTTTCGGTCACATCAAGCCCATCACTCTGAAATTTAAGGGCGGAAAAGGGATTTCAACCTTCATAGGCGGGATCATCACCTTTGAACCAATCCTTATTCCTGTAATTATCCTAGGATTTGGGGTGCTCTACCCTTTCTTGAAAAGCTTTACATTAGCAGGCTTAGGGGCATTTCTTTTTATCCCTGTGGTACTCTTTTTAAAAAATAATGATTGGCTAAGTTGCATTATAGCATTATGTATTATCGCTATGCTTTACGCAGCACATGCAGAAAATCTCAAGGAAAGGCTGAAACCTAATGAGTAAGCACGAGTTCTTTTTTAAAATCGCAACCACAGCTGATGAATTCGAACAAATTCATTGCTTAAACTATCAAACCTTTTCAGAGGAAATCCCGCAGCACGAAAAGAATGAGGAACAAAAATTAGTGGATCCTTTCCATACTGAAAATACATATATCATTTGTGTAAAAGAAAATGAAGTGATTGGGATGACGGCAATTCGTGATAAACGGCCATTTTCACTTGATCGAAAAATCGGCCCCGTCGAACAATCCCTTTCTTTCCCAGTCCACTCACCCTGTGAGGTTAGACTATTATCAGTCAAAAAAGAATATCGAAATGGCCGGGTCTTTTTAGGGCTCGCACAGTTTTTAATAAAGTATTGCTTAAAAAAAGGATACGACATTGCTTTCATTTCCGGAACTGTCCGTCAATTAAAGCTTTATGGTCAGTTAGGATTCCAGCCTTTTGCCTATTTAACCGGCACAGCTGAAGCACGCTTTCAACCAATGTATTTAACGAAAACTACCTTTGACGAGTCAATTGCGGGCAGAATTCTTCCACCGACGATTCCCTTTTTACCGGGACCTGTTCGAATTTCTGAAAAGGTCATGAATGCCTTAAGCAAATCGCCGATTTCTCACCGCTCCGATCAATTTAAAGAGAAAATTGCTAAAGCAAAGGATATTCTTGCTAAATTAGTGAACAGCAAATATGTTCATATTTTTCTAGGGTCTGGGACACTCGCCAATGATGTGGTGGCAGGACAGCTTTCGTTAGAACCCGGACGAGGACTTATTTTAACAAATGGTGAATTTGGCAGTCGTTTGGTAGAACAAGCGAATCGATTTGGGCTCCAATTTGATGTACTTCAAAAAGACTGGGGACATGCCTTCACCCGTGATGAAATTGTTTCTACGATCTCAAGTAAAACCGGCTGGATTTGGGCCGTTCACAGTGAAACTTCCTCTGGTATGCTCAATGATCTTGGTTTACTGAAGGAAATATCGGAACAGCACAAACTCAAGCTTTGCCTTGATTGCATCAGCTCTTTAGGGGCGATTGAAGTCGATTTAGAGGGTGTGTTTTTAGCAACAGGTGTAAGTGGAAAAGCCATTGGTGCGCTAACTGGTCTTTCGTTTGTTTTCCACCACCACGAGGTTCAGTCGTCTTTAACACTTCCGAAATATCTCGACCTAGGAACATACATGGTTAAGGACAGCATTCCCTTTTCCCAGTCTTCGAATCTATTAGAGGCTCTTCTAGCAGCACTAGATGATATTAGAAGAGAAACGTTTGAAAAAGTAGTGGAGACACATTCTTTCTTGAAAAATCATCTGAAACAATTTGGCTTTACCATTATCAGTGAAGAGAACAGTTCACCCATCATTCTCACCATTGAAATACCAAGTTCCCTTTCTTCTGTTGTAATCGGGGATATCCTCTTCAATCATGGCTACCAGCTTCACTACGAAAGTGACTATCTACAGCGAAGAAACTGGATTCAAATAGCCTGCATCGACCACTACGATAAAGCAGACTTAGAAAAAATGACCAATCTCTTAAATAGAGTAATAACCTATGAACAATCTGCCAAACAACAAACACTCGTCACCGGTATATAGCATAGAAGAAAAGTCACTGCCAGTAGAGCCTGAGCAGTGACTTTTCTGTATATCAACTGTCCGCCTGAGGTGGACAGTGTCCACGGCCGGTGCCTGTCACCATTGTTCACCATTGTTGATGTCCCCACATTTGCTGTTAGTTCTAATGAAGATTTACGGCTTCCCAAATGCTTTGGTCGGTTATGGCTGTTTTCCCTTCTAGGTCTGAAATGGTTCGAGCTAAGCGGATGATTTTTATTTGGGTACGGTTGCTCCAGTTTTTTTTAGCCGAAAGCTGGTGAATTTTTTTCTGCTGTTCTTGTGTTAACGGGCTTGTTTTTTGCAGAATATCATAGCTGACTCTGCTATTGCATATTTCTTTTCCATAACGCTCATATTGCCGAATTCTAGCAGCCTCCACCCTACTTTTAACAACGAATGACGGTATCTCTTCTTTTGAGGTTTCTCTACCAAGGGTAACAGGTTTTATTGTGAGACGAATATCAAATCGATCACGCAGCGGGCCTGAAATTTTATTTTGATAGTTTTGAACCTGCCTTGGCGTGCAGGTACAATAATGTGTATTTGAACCTGCATAGCCACATGGACATGGATTCATTGCCGCAAGTAAGATGAATGTTGCAGGATAGGTAAGAATTGCATGTGTACGGCTAATCGTAATTTTGCCACTCTCAAATGGCTGACGTAGCATATCAAGAGTTTTTTTCGGGAATTCTGCAATTTCATCAAGGAATAAGACTCCTCGATGAGCTAATGAAATCTCCCCGGGCTTCGGATAGGTCCCACCGCCAATGATGGAGATACCAGATGCAGAGTGATGAGGATTTCGGAAAGGAGGGATATTGGTGTTAGGATAGCGCATTCCACTTAATTGGTGGAGGGCGATTATTTCAAGTCGTGCTTCTTTTGACAATGGAGGTAGAATCGATGGAAAGCTCTCAGCAAGCATACTTTTTCCACATCCAGGCGGCCCTGTCATCAAGACATGGTGTTCCCCAGCAGCAGCCACTTCCATTGCCTTTTTCGTATCCCAATGACCTATAACTTGCTGAAAATCTATGAAGTTACTTTGATGTGAATCAATTTCGTCTGCTTTTGGAGTAAAAAGTGCCTCTCCTCTTCCCTCTAAATTCTCAATCACTTCTCTTAAACTAGAATTATAAATAATTTCAAGTCCTTCAATCTCGAGGATGGGCTGCTTTTCGTCATACGGCATATAAAGCCTTTTTATGCCCAGTTTTTTAGCAGATAAAACCGCTGGGAGCATGCCTTCTACTGGCACTATCGCTCCGTCCAACGACAGAGCTCCAATAAATCCATAGTTCTCAGGAATCGAAACCACCAGTTCCTCCAAACTCAATAGCACACCAATCGCCATAGGCAGATCAAACATGGGACCACTTCTCTTCTGTTCTGAGGGTGAAAGGTTTATGATGATTCTTTGACCATTTATGGTATATCCTAATGATCTTAGCGCAGCTCTAATGCGTTCCTTTGACTCCTTAACTGCTGCGTCAGGGAGCCCCACAATTCGAATCGAGTCATTCCCCACAAACGTTTTTACTTCCACATGTAAACGATATCCTTCCATACCTTTTAATCCTATACTCGTTACTTTTGCACACATGGATTTTCCTCTTTCCTTGGAATCATTATAACTTTACTGTTACCCAGTAAAAATAAATCGACTTGTGGTGATTTTATGTATTCTTCATAGCGCTTGGACGCGGGGGCGGGAAAATAAGAAAGCAGATGTTTGGTGTCCACGAGCTGTGTAGCCTCCCCATTTACATACGCGTGGTAGCTGCTCCAAGGGTAGTCTTCAAGCGCAGCGACTAGCCCACCCTTCAGGGGATTCAGGTGGATATACTTGCTGACATCGAATTCGTAATCCAGCGAATCTAGTAATTCGGCACCATAGCGTTTTTCAAATACATGTCCGGTAAAATCATATTTCTTATTAAAATACTTGGCAAATTTAGTGTTGAGATGACTCATGATAATGGTTGGAGAGGTGTCTGAGGTTTCAATTTGGAGATGAGTGTGATTAGTCATTAAGCAAAAAGCGTGGAGCGTAAAAGGGAATCGAACCATGGTTTCTTGTAAAAAGCTTAGATATTTCATGCGATCTTCATCATCATAAAAAAGAGTAGATTTGCGATTACCTCTACTAGTAATATGATATTTTGCACCTGGAAACCAAGCACGTCGTTTGCGACCCATATCGGTCACTCCTATACAATTGGGATTTTTATAGATTGGATGAGTCTAAAACAGAGGAAAATGATAGCAGAGATTCAAATAATAAGATTCGACACCCTTCCCCAAATTCCTTCCTCAAAACCAAACAAAAAAAACACACCCACTGTCCGCCTCAGGTGGAAAGTGTCCACGGGTGGTGACAGGCACCAAGTATCCTGGCATGATTCCGGCATTTATGATATCCTTAAAGGACTCTAATTACTCCCTACCAAACATAAACAATTCTTTTTATAGTCCCTTCAACTTTCCCTGCACCCAAGACCTTTATACAATTTGCCAAAACAAAACGGAGGTTTTAATTTGAAAAAATTATTGATTATTTTATCTGCCTGTATGTTATTGCTGCTGGGTGGTTGTTCGTTTCTCAATGATGCACAGAATACAATAACGTATGTTAATGAAGCAACAGATTATTTAGCCACAGCCACTGATTTTGCCAGCAATGCCCCGGCTCTTGCGCAACAAGCTATTAGTGACCTCCAAGCAGCGGAGGATCTCCAAACCATGCTTCAACAAATGCAGCAATCAGCAGAAGCGTTTAATGAACTCCAAGTACCTGAAATTGCAGCTGAGCTTCACCAGCAAATTATTGAACAAAACAGTTCTATCGTCAGTGAAATTGAAACCTTCATGAATAGTTTCCAAGACGGACTGCTTGATCCTGCTATCCTTGAAAATACTGAGTTGTTTCAGACCGTTCAAGATATTACCAGCATTATTGACCAGGTTCAACAGCTTGGTGGTGAATAAAAGAAAACCAGGCTGATAAAGTGAACTATAACCCGAATAATGGACACTATTAAAAAAGTCCGTTATTCGGGTTTTTCTGTGTCCATTTTATAGAAACCCGTTTATAATCATTTCAAAGATGTGAGCGGAGGACATAAAGTTGAGTAAAATTATTTTTAATGAGATTCAAATGAAGTTACTTGAACAGAACCCTAATGTACAACACGTATCTGAGCGTTCGATATCCTATAAACCAGAGTTTAAGGTTGAAGCAATTAAGGAAAATTCAAATGGTAAAGGTCCTGCCCAAATTTTTATTGAACACGGATTTGACTTAGAGGTAATTGGGACCGATAAACCAGGACAATGTTTGAAACGCTGGAGGAAAACATATGAGGAGTTTGGAGAGGATGGCTTCTTCACAGAACGACGTGGAAAAGGAGCTACAGGTAGACCTTCTTCAAAGCCTCTTTCGGCGGAGGACAACCTTAAGAAAGCTGAAGCGCGTATTAAATATTTAGAAGCTGAACTTGAATTCTTAAAAAAGTTAGACGAACTCGAAAGGCAGGCGAAGAAGAAGAAAAAGTAACAATTTCAGAGAAGTATGCGCTTATTGAAAATACAATTCGAAAGTTTAATCTTAAACATATGGTGAAATTCCTATGTGAAAAGGCTGAGGTTAGTCGAAGTGGATATTATGCTTGGCTAAAGGCTGAGAACAAGCGTAATGAACGAGAAGAGAACGATTGGAAAGATTATGTGTTAATCAAGGAAATATTCGATAAGAAAAAGGGATACGCAGGTGCCTTAACAATTAAAATGATTTTAGATAATGATTATTTTGTGGAGATGAATCATAAAAAGATTCGTCGCATTATGAGAAAGTATAATTTAGTAGCGAAAGTCCGCCAGATAAATCCTTATAAGCAAATGGCCAAAGCAACACAAGAACATAAGACCCTCCCTAACCTATTAAATAGGGAATTTAACCAAGAAGAACCTGGGAAAGTATTATTAACAGATATTACTTATGTGTATTTCGGTTCTTCGCAACCTGCCTATTTATCATGTGTAAAAGATGCTTCTACAAGGGAAATTATGGCTTACCATTTGTCCAAAACTTTAAAAATGGATCTGGTGTATTCTACATTGGACAAGCTCTCTGATGCACTGGGTGGAATCATTCATCCAGAAGCTATGATTCACTCGGACCAAGGGTTCCATTATACCCATCCAGAATTTCAAAAAAGAGTTAAAAAGATGGAACTCACTCAGTCGATGTCCCGTAAGGGGAATTGTTGGGATAATGCCCCAATGGAATCATTCTTTGGGCATTTAAAGGATGAAGTTGACTATTCTTCATGCCAAACCTTTGAAGAATTACAAGAATTGATAGGAAACTATATGGAGGAATACAACAATAGCCGTTATCAGTGGAGTCTAAATAAAATGACTCCGGCACAATACCGGAGTCACTTATTAGCAGCGTAAATATTCTGGTCTTTTTTTAGACTGTCCATTTTATGGGTCACAGTTCAAAAGTTCAGCCTGGTTTTCTTTTATTATCATAATGCTTCAAGCGGACTTAGATAAGTTGAATATTGGAATAGTAATAAAACATAGCATTCGTTTTGTATTTTCTATTCATATCGAAGTGCTTGAATGGGATCAAGCTTAGATGCCTTATTCGCTGGAAATACACCAAATAAAACCCCAATTAATAAAGAGAAAACAAATGATAACAGCACGACAGGTACAGAATAGGCAATTGTCGTACCTGTTGTTAAAGTAAATATTTGGGCACTTACTATCCCAATTCCAACTCCTATTATCCCTCCTAATGAACTTAATACCATCGATTCAATGAGGAATTGCAGAAGAATATTTCTACGTTTTGCTCCAATCGCTTTTCTAATACCAATTTCCTTGGTACGTTCTGAAACTGAAACGAGCATAATGTTCATAATACCAATACCACCAACGATAAGAGAAATAGCAGCACTTCCACCAAGCATTAATGTCATTGTTTCATTGACAGATGTTGCTGTTTCCATTAAATCTTCCTGACTGGATACACTATAACTATCAGCATCACCAACAATTGTATACATGGTTTGTTCGATACGACGTGATGTAAAATTAATCATATTTTCATTTTCTACCTTAACGTACACTGACCCAATTTCAGTAGTAGAGGCTAAGCGTTGTCCTGTGCTTAGAGGTACAATAATTGTACTGTCTCCGCTTGTTCCTAATGAACTTCCGACAGATTCAAGAACCCCAACAACTTTATATGACGTTCCATTCACCTTTACAGATTCTCCCACCGGATCACCGAACCCAAATAATGTTTGTGCTGTGTCTGAACCAAGCACCGCTATTTTTGAATGGTTATCATTATCCAAGTCTGAAATGAAACGCCCTAATTGCAACTGTAAATCACGAACATCTAAATAGGAAGAAGTTGTTCCTATCATTGACACTTGTGCGTTCGTTTGTCCATTTTTCACCGTTACTCTTCCAGAAATAGTCGGAGCAATGGCTTCCACACCACTGACATCCTGAATTTGACTAGCATCATCTTCTTTAAATGTAACATCTGAACCAGTAACACTTACAGTTAATACATTTGTGCCCAGGCTGCCAATTTGATCTTGCACTTCTTTTGTTGACCCTTGTCCTATCGCAACCATGACAATAACAGAGGATACACCGATAATAATACCGAGCATTGTCAGGAATGCTCTTACTTTATTTCCTTTAATGCTTTTCAGTGCCATTCTGATTGTCTGCAAACCATTCACCCCCATTCTCAAATAATTGACCGTCGTGTATACGAACGACACGATTTGCTCGTTTTGCTACTTCTAAGTCATGTGTAATGAGAATAATGGTATGCCCCTGCTTATTTAACAAACTCATAGTCTCCAATATTTCCTTACTGGTTTTACTATCTAGTGCACCAGTAGGTTCATCTGCAAGTAAAATAGGGGGATGTCCCGCCAGCGCGCGCGCAATAGCGACACGTTGCTGCTGGCCCCCTGATAATTGAGTAGGTAAATGATTCGCTCTATCCAACAATCCTACTTTTTTTAACGCCTCTAAAGCAATTTCTCTTCGTTCTGTCGCTTTCATTCCTCGATAAATGAGCGGAAGCTCTACATTTTCAACTGCTGTCAGCTTTGGTATAAGGTTGAAGTTTTGAAAAATAAACCCTATTTTTTCATTTCGAATGGTCGCAAGTTGGGAGCTCTTCATTTTCCCTACTTCTTCACGATCTAACATGTATTCACCTGAATCTGGTCGATCTAAGCATCCAATCATGTTCATAAATGTTGATTTTCCGGAACCGGATGGACCTATGATTGAGATAAAATCACCTTTTTGAATATCAAGGGATATATCTTGAAGAGCCATTACCGTTTCGCCGCCAAGTTCATACATTTTCTTCATGTTTTTAATTTGAATAATCGGCTCAGTCATAGTCATCATTAGTTCCCTCCTTGTCCGCCGCCTGATGGAGCTTGGCCACCTGTTGGAGCTCCAACTCCACTTCTTCCTCCTGAGTTTTCACCACGAAAGTTGCCACCTGGGAAGTCGCCACCTGGCATCATCATTCCACCTTGAGAAGAATTACCACTAGATTGTACTCTCGGTATTTGAACAGAATCTCCTTCTGCTAACCCACTTGTAATTTCTACAAACGTATCATTTGAAATACCCGTTTCAACGGTTACCTTTTTTGTTGATTGTGTTGAATCATCTGATGACGCAGGTACTTGTACATATTTTTCGGCTCCACTTGTATACACCGCTTCTACTGGAACGTATATCGCATCCTCTTTACTCTCTATTGAAATACTTGCCTCTGTTGACATACCAATTTTTAAGTTCTTTGGATCTGTGATTTGTACGGTTACGTCAAATGTAGAAACTCCATTTGTTGATGTTCCGACCGTTGCTACTTTCGTTACGCTCCCTTCGAAGGTTTCATCTTCAAAGGCACTTGCTGTTATTTTTACCGCCTGTCCTACTGCTACTTTTGTAACATCTAATTCATCAACACTAATCGTTGTTTGCAATGTGCTGTAATTTGTTATGTGCGCAACTGTCGCTGAACTTTGCACAGTATCTCCGCTTGCAACAGAAAGACTTGTGATTGTCCCTGCAACCGGGGACTGTAAGATACTTCCATCTGTAAACGTTACAAGTGTTGCACCTACTTCAATAACATCTCCTTCTTTCACACTAACAGTATCGGCTGTTAAGCTGCTTCCACCAGTACTTCCGCCGCTCGAGCTATCTGTACTTACACTACTCTCACCTCTTGTTACAGGTGCTACGACTTCATCTTCATCTTGCATACGAAGAAGGATTGTTCCTCGTGAAGCTCCGCTGCCACTACTTACACTAACGGATGTAATTTCTCCATCATTTGGAGCTGTAACAACATCACCATTATTAAACGTTACCAGTGTGTCACCTTTTTCTACGGTATCTCCAGCTGCTACATTAACGCTATCAACAACAAGAATTGTATTTGCTGCCGTTATATCTTGATCTGTTATGGCTGTGACTGACCCCGAACCACTAACGGCTACCTCTAATTTTCCTTTTTGTGCTGTTGTTGTTTGTGCTGCTGCCTCAACACTTCGAGTTTGATCCGTATTACCTAAAAAAAACCATGCACTCGCTCCACCTATTACAACAATAATGACCGAAATAATAATCCACTTTTTCAAATTTCTCTTCCTCTCTATTATTGAGTTTGATCCGATTGATCTTGACCCGGCTGGAATTGATAACTACCCGGTGCCATCTGACCGCCACCTCTTGGGTTCATTTCTGAAAAATCAGGGCTTGTACTTTGGTTATAAGCTAAATACCCCACTCCAATAGCTGCGCACGTACTTATTGCCAAATTTAAAATGAGTAAAATTTTTATTAGACTTGGTTTGGTTTTCTCCATACTTTATTCCTCCTTGTTTCATGTTGATAGGCTTATTATGGATTCGGTTCCTTAAACTTTCCTTAAAAAAAGTCATATTCTCTAGCAAGTCTGGAAGTATTTTACCTTTGCAATACGCAAGATGAAACTCTTTAATTAGTTCCCAACGTTTTATTCCTGCGATTCTTGAATGGTATATTCCTCCTTCCTGCTTTAATATCAAGCCCTTAAAAACTTTGTCTAGGTGTATAAATTGTCCATTCCACATCGCCTATCATAGGTCTACAATATGTCAGGAATATGTCAGTCTCATTTTTTTAACAACTGACTTCTTAGGTTAATAGAATGTTCCAATTCCTTTCATAATTTGTTCATATTTATCCCGTACCCTTGATTTAGAATAGTGCCTCTGCTTACTTTTAAAAGAAATTTAGGAGGTATGTTGATGATAAAAATAGTAAACCTTAGCTTAGTTGGGGTTATTGTAATAATAGGATTTGCCTATTTTTTTAATAGTGGGGAAACAATCTCTTCTGAAGTAGAGGTAACAGGTGTGGTAGAAGAAAAGATTCTATCAGAACAAACCAATGTTTCAGAGGATCATAAAATCGCAGAGGAAATGCAGCTTGACGTACCCTTGCTTAATCAAATGGATTCACCACGGCTTTATAATGGTTGTGAAGTGACCAGTCTAGCGATGATTCTCAATTATAAAGGGATTTCTGTTACGAAAAATCAACTAGCTCAGGAGATTACTAGAGTTCCATTGCAATATAGTAATGGTGAAAATGGGAATCCAAACACGGGATTTGTGGGGAATATGGAGGATGGACCAGGTTTAGGCGTTTACCATGAACCTATTTTTGAATTAGCGCAAAACTATCTGAATGCAGCCGACTTAACCAATACGTCATTTGACCAATTAATAGAAGAAGTTGCAAACGGAAATCCCGTTTGGGTGATTACAACTTCCACCTTTGCACCTGTTTCTGCATTTGAAACATGGCAGACACCAGAAGGAACCGTAGACATTACCTATAACATGCACAGCGTCGTAATCACCGGTTATGATTCTACGAATATTTACATTAACAATCCTTATGGCACGAAAAATCAAAAAGTAGACCGTGAAAGCTTTATCCAGGCGTGGGAACAAATGGGGAAACAAGCAGTTGTTCTTTATTAAAAAAGGGGTGTCTTTCAAGACACCCCTTTTATAGTTCACGATTATAAAATTGTAAGTAGCCTAGTTTCCAAGAGATAAAGGCGCTGAGTATGACGGCGCTAATCATCAGAATGAAAAACAGCCAGTCGATACGAGATACAGTAATTTCGCGGTAAAATATCCGATTTCTTTCGCCGGTAAAGCCTTTTGATTCCATTGCCAGTGCAGTTCTCTCTGCTTTGCGAATCGCTCCGGAAAGAAGCGGAATGACATATCGTTTCAGCTGTTGCACTTTCTCCGGTATGGTTCGGGCCCGTGCTACACCTCGTACTCGATGCGCGTTTTGCAATGTTTGAAACTCCTCCTTGATTAACGGCAGAAAGCGGTATCCGGCCATAATTCCATATGCGAGCTTTGGCGGCAGCTTACACTGCTGCATTAAACTTAGAAGGAAATCAGTTGGCTTTGTCGTTAACGTAAACATAATCGATAACGTGGCAAAGCTTAATACTCGGAGTCCAAGTGACACTCCTCTTTGAAAGCCTTCAGCTGTCAGCATCAAAAATCCCCATTGCCATAGAACGGTATCCCCTTCTTGCAGCCGTGGAAACAACATGGTAGTCCAAACATAAATCAAAGCGATAAATAAAAATGGTGCGAATAACAAAAGCCATTTCTTAAAAGAAACCCGCCCGAATAGAAAAGTCAACGTCAAGGACCAGAGAATTGTCACTAGCGGTGTAATGGGATCGAAAAATATTGATAAGATCAGGATAGAAATGACGATAGCAAATGCTTTTATACTTGGATTCACCTCATGTAGCGACATGAATCTCTCTCCTTACGATTTCATTTTGCAGCTGTTTTCTAAAAGGCAGCTTTAACCTTGCCAGATCTACCACTTCATGGTTTTCCCACAAGCTCTCTGGCGTCCCTGAGAAAATCAGCTCGCCTTTATCTAACACATGAACAGTATCAGCGTATTGGTCAACAAGTTCCATATCATGGGTAATCATAAAAACTGCGCCAATTTTTTCATCAAGGACTCTCATAATTTCATAGGCTGTGTTCGCATCCTGGCCAAATGTCGGTTCATCAAGGATAAGCAGGTCCTGTTCATGAACCAGCATGGTTGCTACACTCAACCGCCGCTTCTGCCCTTGACTTAGTGTAAAAGGATGGGCACCTGTGTGTTTTTCAAGGCCCATTTTTTCAAGAATTGCTGTAACTTTCGATTTTTCTTCCATGCCAAAGGTAATCTCCTCATAAACACTATCCGCAATAAATTGATGTTCAGGATTTTGAAAAACGTAGCCCAAAGCCTGAAATAAATCTTTCTCTTTCCACTTAGAAAGTGGAACGCTGAGAAACTGAATCTCACCATGGGTAAGAGGAATTAATCCAGCTAAACATTTTGATAAAGTTGTCTTCCCGGAACCATTTGCGCCAACCAGCGCTGTCCGTTCTCCTTGAAGAATACGTAGATTTATATTTTTCAAGTGACCACGAGCAGAAAGGCTTTTTACTTCTAGAATGGGTTCCTTTTTGGTTATAATCTTGACTTCTTTTTTAAAAAAAGCAGCTGTATTCTCCAGCCCTGTAAGGAGTTCATCATTACACAGCGGAAGTCTCTCCCCTTTAAAGAGGCCAGCACTCTTCGCCGTCATTCCTGCTTCCACTACCTTTGGCAGCCAAATGCCTTCCTTTTGTAAGTACGGAGCAAATTCTCCAAAACATTGTTCAGGACTGCCATCGAAAAGAATTCCGCCGCTAGAATCCAGGACTAAACAACGATCAATCAACTCGATCCAATCATCAAGCTTATGTTCAATGACGATCAGCGTAAACGGGTACTCTTTTTTTAAACATACAATCGCCTCCACCAGCTCTTTGCTAGACAGCGGATCAAGATTTGCGGTTGGCTCATCGAGGATAATCACTTCTGGCTGTAGAGCCAAGACACAAGCAAGCGCCAGCTTCTGCTTTTGCCCTCCAGATAGAGTATGGATGATGGTCTTTTTTTCAGCCAGCAAGCCAACCATTTCTAGTGCAGTATCAATCTTCGCTTCCATTTCAGCCCGTGGTACATGGATATTCTCCAGACCAAACGCAACCTCTTCCTCAACCGTCAGCATGCAGAATTGACTTTCGGGATCTTGAAAAACGATCCCGATTTTTTGGTTGAGCTCACCGGGTTTAAAATCATCCAGATTTTGACCCTCAAAAGTAAGGCTCCCTTTCAGTTCACCATCAACCGCTTCTGGATATAACTTGTTGAGGCAGTAGGCAAGCGTGCTTTTTCCAGAACCGCTCGGGCCTAATAATAAGACAGATTGATTTTTTTCAATTGAAAAGGTTAGGCCGGTAAATATATTGCTATCTTCATAGCTGAATCCCAGTCCGTTTGCCTTAATCTGAGGTTCAAACGGTGACATTTCGCTTATGTTCCTTTCCTAATGGAAAACTGTTTAAGGCTCCTGTTTTTGCAAGACCTTCACTCAAATATTTGCCAAGTAACCCTGCCAATAATGCTCCGCTTAGTACCCGAACAAAGAACATCGCTGTTACATAACCCGGAGAAAGGGCAGCAAACCCAGAAACATAAAAGCCCCAAGCAAAGCTAAAAACGGACGACCCCATCCCCGCAGCGATTAGAACCCAGGTGGAATAATTCTTCCACTTTGTGGCAGCAAAGACCACTTCTGCTCCTAAACCTTGAATCATTCCAGAGATAATTAATTGTGGTCCAACGGCATTACCTAACATAACCTCAACGGCAGCAGCGACTGTTTCTGAGAGAAAGGCCGCTCCTGGCTTGCGGATAATATAAGCGGCAATAATCGAGACAATAAACCAAATTCCAAAAATAATATCATAGCCAATCAAGCCGAACAGGCCGAAAAGGACATTACCGAACTGAAGAAACAATAGATAGACTACTGCAAAAACCACGGCAAGTACCGATAAAACAATGATTTCTCGGAGCTTCCATTTTGCGAGCATTTATTTGTCCCCCTTTTTAGAAGGGCTGTTGGCAGACATCGCAACAGTCATGACAATATGAGTTGAGTCGCTATCGTGGGCACCTTGGAAGGCATCCTCCAGCGTTTTGAACACTTTGTTTGCATCGCCGTCTAGTCTTGAAGCATAGTGAACACCTTTTGTAAAAGTTCCCTGATCTTGGGCAAGTTTACACTGGTCCATGATCACGTTCATATATGTAGGAATTCCCATTGGGTAAAGGGCAAATTGGACTGCTACATCCTGTTTGATTTGCAGTGAATTTTCCTCATTTAGTCGATCAGAGTTTTCTGACAGGTAGACATCACCAGCTGAATCTCCCGGACAGCCGTTTGAAAACGTAGCCTGCAGGACAACATGATCACCATTTTTGGACGACTCTAGAAAAATAGCTTTCACGACATCGAATACATGTTCAGAACGGCCTCTAACACATGTACTGACATCATCGGTTTCCATCCATACCTTTGAAGTATTCACTTTCTCTAAAGCTGATAGAATAATATCTACAAACCTATCAGACATCGGATAAATCGAAAAACGCGCCCCTGTAATTTCACTTGTACCGCAAAAATTAGTCATCGTACATTCCCCCATTTTTGATTTTTGGCAACAAAAAAACTGCATCCCATGGGGGAATGCAGTCGAATCCTATCAACGTTGACTTCACGATAATCTTCTCCTGCACTTCCCCACGCTAGTATTATCTAGATCGGGTCATAAGGGTCGGACAACGTCCTCTCAGCCAAAAAGCTCCCCTAGTGCAAAAACCATATGCAATTTTCATTGTTGCCTTAATAGTAAGATAAATTTTCCAGCTTGTAAAGAGAGTTGTTTAATTGGTGCCTAATTGGTGCCTGTCACCGCTCGTGGACACTGTCCATCTCAGGCGGACATTCTTGTACTTTTTTGAATAATATGGGTAGTAAGTACCTTATGTAGATTGGGGGTAGATAGATGGGTTTCTGGGATTTTTTTGTGCGTAAGTGCGCATTTTGTCAGCGGAATGTTAGATCTTTACGAAGTTATTTCGATGATCAAGGGAAGGTGAATAAGGTTTGCTCGCATTGTTCTGAGTAAGCTGAGCGCAGGGCATATAGGAAAAAAACTTGATTTTATTTTGTCATAAAAAAGTGGAAAGAGTATCGATACTCTTTCCACTTCAGATTGTAGACAAAAGGCACCCGAATAAGCTCATTCGGGTGCCTTTACGTTGGAAATTTGCTCGTAAGAGCAATATTTAGACCTATCCTATGCCTATTATTACGCCATTTCTGGACCTTTCCAGGTCCAGTTGGCCATCTTTTTCAAGTTCATGGCAGCAAAAGTAAGCATCGCCTGCATGGACAATTTTTTTAAACCTCTTAAGGTTGTCCAACGCATACCATGCTTTTCCTTAGCATCCGCAAAGACACGTTCAATCGTTTCTTTACGACGTGCATAAATGGTTTTATTCTCTTGAGTATGACGAAGGTGATCCGCTTCCTCCAAATAGTGTTCCCACACATGACGCTCAATGAGTTTTTTATGTTCTTTACTCTGAGTGCATTGGGAAAGCAATGGACAATTTTGACATTCAATCGGATTAGAGAAATACTGGCGCTTTCCATCCTTCGTCGTCGTTGAATATTTCAATACTTGTCCTTGCGGACAGATATAACAATCGTAGTACTCATCGTAAACATACTCTTGTTTTTTAAGATAACCTTCTTTTGTACGAGGGCGAGTATATGGTAGAACTGGTGTCATATCGTGTTCAAATACATATTGGGCAATTGGAGATGTTTTATAACCAGCGTCAGCCGCAACAGCTTCAGGTTTTCCATGTTTCTCTATTATCTTCTCGAGTAGTGGCTCGAAAACAACGCTATCATGAATATTCCCCGGCGTTACAATTGCCCCCAAAACAAAACCATTTCGATCCGCAGCTGCATGAAATGAATATGCGAACTGTTTCGTTCGTTCGTCCTTTACGTAATAACCACTCTCTGGGTCAGTCGTGCTTTCTTTAATTTCTTTTAATTCTTCTTTATCAAACTTATCTGGAGGAAATGGCTTTTTTCCGTGATCTTCTCGGTCTTTATTGATCTCTTCTTGTAGACGTGCCTCATATGCTTTCGATTCTTTTCTAACTACTTTCTTCTCAAATTTCTTCTTGTTTGCGCTAGCCTTTACATGAGTAGAATCAATAAATACGTGCTCACTACTAATCAATTTCTTCTCTGAGGCTTCCTTCAAAATTCGATAGAAAATCTGCTCAAATAAATCGGTATCCTTAAAGCGTCGCTCGTAGTTTTTACCAAAAGTTGAAAAGTGAGGTACCTTATCATAAAAACCAAAGCCTAAAAACCATCGATATGCCGTATTGGTTTCGATTTCTTCAATAGTTTTACGCATGGAGCGAATACCGAAGGTATATTGGATGAAAGCCATCTTAATCAATACTACAGGGTCAATACTCGGACGTCCCCGTTCAGAAGAATACATGTCTTGAACGAGTGAATAGATAAATGAAAAATCAATAGCCGCTTCGATTTTGCGGACCAAATGGTTTACAGGTACTAGTTGTTCTAAAGCAATCATTTCTATTTGGTCACGATTTGTCTGTGTATTTTTAGTAAGCATTTCATCCACCCCATTAAAATCTTTGTACCTTAATTATACAAAAAAACTGCCGGCAAACCCGTATTTTTTCGGATTTGTCGACAGTCTGAAGTGGAAAGAGTATCGATACTCTTTCCACTTTTTAAACATAATAATTATTTTCCCTTACTTGGATTGACGGTAAAGGTTAATTTTGTTTCAGCCTCATGGTAGCTTGATAAGAAACCATTATTGTATTTATCTTTAGCTAAAACAATGATTGTATAGGTTCCAGGCAATTTTGGCGTCCATGAAACTGTGCTGTTTACTCCATAATCCTGTAAAAGGGTAATATTTCCCTTTTCATCTTGGAGTAAAAAGCGATATACAGCATATCTGCTTCCTTCTGACACAGCAGTGAACTGGTGTAGGTTCTTAAATGCATGGTTCCCCGTCACATTAGAGGTAACACTGACTTTCGTCACTACTTCATCTGTAACGGTTACTTGAGCATCTGTACTTTCATTTTTGGAAGCATCTGCAGCAGTCACATGAATCACTGCACCTGCTACTTGTTTTGCAATGTTAATCGTGAAATTGCCCTCTGCATCCGCTGTAGCTGTACCAATTTCTTTACCATTAACCTTTGCTGTTACAATTGCACCTGGTTCTGCTTTTCCACTAATAGATAGGTCATTATCATTAACTCCATTTACAACTGGTGCTCCTGGAGCCGTAACGTCAAGAACGGTAACCTCTGCCTCTTCACTAACATTGCCAGAAGCGTCAGTTGCAGTCACAAGTAACTTCGTACCTGCATTTTGCACAGCAATAGCGATTGTGAATTTGCCCTCGGTATCAGCGGTTGCCTTACCGATTTCTACTCCATCCACTTTTGCTGTTACTACAGAATTTACTTCTGCTGTTCCGCTAATTGTTGTGTCTTGATCTGTTACACCATTTATAAACGGCACTTCTGGTATACTAGTATCAGTACCAACCAATTCTTTCGTATCTCTCACACGGATACGTGTACCGTCTGCAAAAGTACCAGATAGACCTACTGCTTCAAGGGTATCGCCCACTTTAAGCACAGGGACTGGACCGCTTTGGTTCACAATGTAACCATCTGTGAAGACTAAAACGTCGCCTGACCCATCATTGATCACATAAGAATTATCGTCAAAAATGGATACTACCTTACCTTTTACCTTAACAAGCAGACCTTGGTTTGCATCGGAGGTTGCTTCACCTGTAGCTACTTCTTTAGGCTGTAAAGGTTCACCTGAACCAATTTTTATTACATCCTGATTAAAGCTAGTAAACTCAATTTCTTTGTTTCCATCAAACTCAATAATATGTCCGTAGATACGAACCTTATCACCTGGTTTAATGCTATCTGCTGGAACTTCTTGGAATGCCATGATTCCGCCAGTTTCATCTTGTACATAGAATGCATCGAAGAATACTCCTGCACCTGTTGTTACAGTTCCTTCAATAACAGTTTGAGAATCATCTGCTAACTTACGTGCATCGCCAATTTTTGTTACTTTTGTTCCGCGTCCTGCCAGCCAGTTAATGGCATTGAGAGAGAACTCGTCATTTCCTTTTGGCTCGTATGATTCATCAATTTGCTTATCATTGAAAATGTTCATACCAGAAACGATAATACGTCCATTTTCTCCGATTTCTTCTGATGCAATTAATGGAATTGCTGAACCGCCAACAGCATCTGATACTGCGTCGTACGTGTAGCCGCCCTTAATATTACCTTGATAAGTGGTTTCATTTCCTTTTGCTAAAATTGTAACCTTGCCGCCATCCGTTAATGGTTGGTTATTAGCTGCGGATAAACTAGTTCCACTATAGTAATCTAAGAATGATACGCGGTCCGTAATATAATTAGAAACTAAGCTTGGGAATACGCGGACTGCAAATGGGCTTACCTTTGGATCGCTCCAGAAGTTACCTTCTTTACTATCATCAAATACTCCATCATTACCCATTCGAATCGTTGAACCAATTTCCCCTAATAAAGAGTTGTTGATTGTAGGATCCGTGCTGTTATTGCTTTTACTTGCAAACAAGACGGAGCCGCCATTTTTTACAAATTTGGCAATCGCTGCACTTTCATCTGCTGTAAACGCATTTCGATTGTGTGTAATGACTAAAACTTTTACAGTGCTCAATACTGCATCCGTAATGGTTTCTTTGTTTTCAACAACTGTATAACCTTCTTTTTGTAAAAGAACGGTAAAGGCTTTAAGGTTGTCTTTGTATGTTCCACCGTCTGAACTTGTGTTTTCATTGTTGTGTTTCGCATCGATCATTACTTTTAATCCTAGTGGCTCTTTTACACTAACATCTAGGGTAAATTGGTGCGTCCCATAATCAGACGAAGCCACAGCGATTAATTTGTGATCGCCTTTTATTGTGTTGTTCCACGTAAAGCTTGCAGTTCCAACACCCTTTGATACGATGGAAGAAAGGGTTTGTGTCCCAATAAGGTTCGCTTCTTTTACCTCATCGTAGTAAAGATTTACATTTACATTTTGTACACTTTGTGTTCCGTTATTGCTTACACTTGCCTTTAAAGTAGCTGGATTGCCTTCAAAAATCACTTCGCCTTCAACGTCGATTCCGTTCACACGAACGTCAACTGCTTCTTCTTTTGACCAGATTGGAGCAGAGTACATTCTTTCACCATCTGCTTGTGTTACTCGAACAACAAACCATTGTTGTCCGCCAGCCACATTGTAAGATGGTTCCCATGTGAAATCTTTTGTCATTGGCGAATAGGAATCAACAACCACGCCGCCATTTGTGACTAATTCTACTTTTTCAACTCTATCATCAGATTTATAATCAGCTGCTAAGTAGTTATACTCACTCATAGAGCGATCTTCAGCAACTAAGTCACTTCCTGAAATTTTGAACTTCAAATCCTTGCTATCTACAGTTGAACCCATGTAATAGCCGTTTGCTAACACATCTAGTGTAAAGTTTGGATCTTCTACCATGTATACACGCATATTACGCATAGAGTGTAATAGAGACGCTTGTGTAAGATCGTCAGCTACGATTACTGTACGTGCCATTGTTTGTCCCCATGTACCTTCATGGTTATCTTCACCATAAGTTGGAGCAACCTGCCAGCCTAAATCTAGTACAGAAAAGAACTTCTTCTCAGCGTTCGCATATGCATAGTGTCCTGAACCATTACCAACTTCTAACATAGTGAACAGTTGGTCCACTTCTTTGTTATAAGGTTTGAAGTTGTTGAATGCATTGTTTGACATGTCCGGGTGGTTAAACTGACCAACGATATCATCGTATGTCATTACCCATGCATAATATTGGTTTAAATCTTGGTATTGCTTGCCGTTAATATTACGGTCAATGAAGTTCTCTGATCCAAAGATATTGGAATGTCCCCATGTTGTAGAAGTCATTTCAAATGCTGGGAAAACGACATATTCACCATTTTTCGTGTTTTGATCAGCTAAATCCTTTGTTAACTGCCAGTCTGAACCACCTTTACGTTCTTGCATACCATCACGAACAACCGTGTCCTGACCAAGTAAGGTTGGATCGATATCGTGTGAGTGGTCAGAGAAAGCAAACCAGTCATATCCGTATTTTTTACCAGCAGCAACCGCTGCTTCTGGACTGCCTGCACCATCATGTGAAATATTGGTATGATTGTGAGTTGTTCCACGGAAATGCTGACCGCCAGTGAAACGAGGAACAGATTCAAATGTCCATTCTTTCGTACCTTTATTACCTTTAGAGTCAGTTGCTTCAACCTTAACGGTATGAACACCGATATTAAGATCCTGTTCAGGTGTGAATTTCACCTGTTTTTTACCGATTGTTGCGTTTGTTACCTGAGTTCCATCAAACCAAACCTTAACAGTTGTTGTGTCTACTTCACTTGGGTCTTCCATCACAACTGAAATTTCCGGTCTTGGACTTTCAACTCTTGTACCATTAGCAGGAGTTTCGCTTAAAAATTCTGGAGCAAAGGTGTCTGCAATCAAGGTTACTTGAAGAGGTGTATCACTTTTGCCAGATGTCTGCGTCTTTTCTCCATTTTTTGCTTCAATATAATATTCGAAACCATTTGCAGGTACGCTTCCTGCAGTAAGAGTAGCCGTATAACGACCCTCAGTTGTTGAAGTCATCGGAAGTGCTGTATACTCGTTTGCACCTTTCGCACGGTAGTAAACTGTAACAGACTCTGCTCCGCTTGCAATCGCAACAAATTCGATATTTGTATCTTTAAATACTTCTGTTAACGGAGTGTGACTAAGGTTTAACATTGCCGTGATATCTTTTACATCACGCGGGAATACTTGATATCCATTAACATGTGTTGCATTTGTTGTATATTGTCCAACAATACCAGTAATGGCATAGCTGTTGCCAACCACAAGATCTGTATCAGGTTTAATACCTGTAGTACCCATAACCCTGATTGTAGTTGATTTATTATTTTCATCTACCAATGTAACATTGTAATTAGCGCCTGTAGCTGCCAAAGCAGATACTTTACCACTTACTTTTATAAGGCTTCCTTCAAGAGGCTCAGCCACTGTAAATGTATTTAAATCAAGAATAGTAATATCCTTCACAGCTGGAATTGGATTTCCTTCGCTGACTTTAACAATTGCGGTTGGTTCAAACTCGGTTAAACCGTTATAAACAATGACTTTACCCGTTACTTTTAGTTTGTCACCGCGTTGAATAGTAAGTCCTGAATCAAAGCTTCCAAATACGTTGATACCGCCAGTTGCATCTTGGATATAATAGTTATTTTTCTGCGTTCCAAGGACACCATTTTGAACGGTTACTACTCCTTCAACAGTAAAGAAACTGTTTAGGCTCTTTAAGATTCCTTTGTCATCTGTTTCTTTTACAACGTTAATGGACGTAACATTATCTAATACAGCTTTTTCAATGGCAACTGGAGCACTTTCAAGCATGATCCCTTTGCTGCTGCTAGTAATTTGTGTTACATAAACCGTTGTTGGAGCAGCTTCAAAAGCTAGGTTGAATTCCCCTTTAGTACCTGCCTCTTTTGTTGCCAGGCTTTGTGTCTTGTTAGCATCGGAATAAACATTGATAACCGAATTAGCAACTGCTGTTCCTGCATTACCAATTAAAGTCCCTTTACCACTGCCGTCTACCATGTAACTTAATTGTTCAACAGCAATGTCTTTGCTTGCGGTTGCAACTTTAATTTCTATACCAGCACTTTCGTCCATGCTACCCTGAATGGACGACACATAGACAAATGGCAAAGCTGTTTCTGAATTAAAGTTAATTGTAAAAGAGCCGTCTTCTGCTGCCACAGCTGTTCCGAGAGCATTACCCTTGGATGCGCTTGCATAAACATTAACAGTTGACTGAGCAACAGCCGCACCGGCAGTACCTGTTACTGTATAAGATGTGCCATTTTGTTTTAATTGAATATTTAATCCAATTGGATCCAAACTAACTTCTGGAACCATTGGAGCTTCTGTTGGACTAGCAGTATTTCTAGGTGCTGTTACCGGACCCACAAAGAAATCAAGAGAGTTATCGTCAGAATCCCATGCATTTCCTTTACCAGGAGCCGGGTCTACTTTTGAATAGGGTCTACGCTGAGCACTAGTTGAATTTGATAGAGTATTTGTACCTTTAGTACCCTCAAATTCATTTGCACTACCAAAGCCAACTAAATCTACTACATTTTTATCTGCATCAACAATACGTACTTTTCCATTTGTACCAGACATATTAATTCCTGCCGTCATATCTGCTAATGCAGTAATGTCAGTAACGGCTCCTGCACCTGCGCTAAGAACAATCAGCAAGTAGCCATGAGCTGGAATCGTTTTATTGATTGCCGCTGCATTTGAGGTACTTGAAAATGTTCCAGTACTCGATGTGTATTGGATTTGCCAATTTACCATTTCAATTGGCTGATCAGTCGGGTTATACAATTCGACGAAGTCCTGTTTATATGGAGCCCCGCTGTTACCTCCCCCGCCAAATACTTGGCTAATCACAACGTGTTCTGCCATTTTGGCATTGGCTTTCCCCATTAAGCCGCTCGGCAAAAAGGTGCTAACTAATAAGAGAAACACAATGAATGTGCTTGTCCAGCGTTTAAATTCTTTCCCTTTGCTAAAATTCATCCCTGTACCACCCTTTTGTTTATTTAGCTATCTTTTTCTATTACTACTTTCAGAAAAGAAGTCCCCTCTCTCTCAATTAATCTTTTGCTATATTATTCTACAAAATTTTCACCAATATAGGAATAACCGAAATCATGGAATTATACTGATAATTATAATTTATGTATACAAAATCAGCAGGAATGTGATTATATATATGAGGAATTCTTTATTTATAAAAAAATTATTTTATAAAAATAGTACTCAGGAGGCTGTATAGTGATCTCGTGTTTCGACAAAAAAAGACAAGTTTTGAAATTTCATTTTAAACCAAATAGATTACTTAATTATCTTGCTATTTTAACTATGATATTGATGTTATTCCCCTCATCCGCACATGCGCATGCATATAGCGCAAGTTATACAACTATAAAGATGGATCAGGATAAAACAGAATTTATTTTTTCTATTGATTCCTTGTCAATTATTGAATTAATAGAGGGGATTGATAAAAATAAAAACAATGAACTCGAAAAGTCGGAAGTAAAAGAGGGAAATCATGAATTAGAGGAACTTGTTCATCACCATTTAACACTAGACCTAAACAATCGTCAGCAAGAACCTGCATTGGAAAAAATGGTCCTGGAGAAAAAGGAAGATAAGAATTTTTTAAGCTATCATCTAACTTTTCCAGCTTTTTCGGCGGGAGACACCCTGAGCCTTAATGATGGTCTATATGTAAATGATCCAGATACCAATTACGTTAACTTAATTTCCTTTGAGTTTGCTGGTACGACTGGTCAGGCGATTTTGCAAGGAAAAGAGCGAACTTGGACAATTCTTTTGGCTGAAGCACAGGAGGAGCAGCTAGAAGATGGACAAACGGCTCAACCTGAAGAGAATCAACCACAACAGGAGCAATCAGAAGCAACTCCTCAAGTAGAGACTTCTAATTCCTCATCCTGGTTTTCCTTTTTCAAGCTTGGAATGCTCCATATCTTAACGGGCTATGATCATCTATTATTTCTATTAGCCTTACTTTTGAGAAAACAAACGTTCAAACAATACGCAGCAATCATTACGTCGTTTACAATTGCACATAGTATTACCATAAGTCTTGCTGTTTTAGGTATTATCACATTGCCTTCTCGATTTGTTGAATCTATCATTGCATTTAGTATTGTGTACGTGGCACTCGAAAACATTTTTAGAAAAGAAATCCGGCACCGCTGGGGCCTTACCTTCTTATTCGGATTAATTCACGGACTTGGATTCGCAAATATCTTAAGGGAAATGAATATCCCAAAGAGTGATTTAGCGGTTGCACTCGTGAATTTCAACATCGGTATCGAAGTCGTTCAGTTAGCGCTAGTACTATTAGTTCTTCCACTTCTAACCTACATGTTCAAGCTCAAATCATCTAAAATAATTATTAAAATCGGATCCACTATAGTAGCTGCATTAGGGGCATTTTGGCTCATAGAAAGACTATTCTCATAAGCAATATTCAATAAAGGCCTACTGTTATTTCCTCTGAGTAAAGAGAATATCAGTAAGCCTTTATTTTTTTATGCACTTGCTCCATCTTTAAAGCTGTCATATCATGAAAAAGATTATACAATGATGTATAAATGGTGACAGGCACCGAGAAAGGAGGTCAACCCTACAATGGAACTTAATGGCGTTTTTAGATCTGTTTGCCCGCTCGATTGTCCGGATCAGTGTGGTTTGCTGCTGCATAAAGAGGATGGAAGGATTGTTAAGGTTGAGGGTGATCCGGAGCATCCTGTGACGAAGGGGAATATTTGTAATAAGGTTCGGAATATGGCGGCAAGGATTTATGATGAAAACCGTCTGAAATATCCTATGAGGAGAATTGGAGCTAAAGGTGAGGGTAAGTTTGAACGGATCAGCTGGGATGAAGCCATAGCTACAATAACTTCCAAGTGGAAAACACTTATCGAATCAGACGGTCCAGAAAGTATCCTCCCTTATAGTTTTTATGGAAACATGGGACTGCTGAATGCGGAGGGGATGGACCGCCGATTCTTTCACCGTATGGGCGCATCACAATTGGACCGGAGTATCTGCTCTTCTGCTGGCTCTGTTGGATACAGATACACGATGGGTGGCAGCTACGGAATTGATCCAGAAGATACGATTCATTCCAAGTTGATAATCTTTTGGGGGATTAACGCGGCTAGTACCAATATGCACCAAGTGGCACTCGCTCAGAAAGCCCGCAAAAACAACGGCGCTCAAATTGTGGTTATTGATGTGCATAAAAACCAAACTGGAAGATTAGCAGATTGGTTTATTCCAATTTTACCAGGGACTGATAGTGCTCTCGCTTTGGGAATCATGCATATTTTATTTGCTGAAAACATGGTGGACTCTTCCTTTTTACACCAATATACAGTTGGATATGAGGAACTTCGCGAGCATGTTATTCAATATGATCCTAGTACAGTATCAGAAATTACAGGTGTTCCTGTTGATGATATTTATAAGCTTGCTAGAATGTATGGGACTATCTCGCCTTCTTTTATTCGGATTGGCAACGGTCCGCAGCACCATGACAATGGCGGTATGTTTGTCCGAACGGTTTCATGTCTTCCGGCATTGACAGGTCAATGGCTCATCAAAGGCGGCGGTGCCATAAAAGGAAATTCAGGGTTTCTAACGACCAACACTACAAAACTGCAGCTTCCAAGATTACTGAAAAATAAACAGACGCGGGTAATTAATATGAACTTGCTTGGAGAAGCTTTGTTAACAGTGGACCCGCCTGTAAAATCACTGTACGTATACAGTTGTAACCCTGCGGTAGTTGCTCCTGAAGGGAATAAAGTCAGAAAGGGGCTTGAGCGTGACGATTTATTTGTCGTGGTTCACGATTTATTTTTAACCGAGACCGCCAAATACGCTGATATACTCCTTCCTGCAACATCGTCTTTTGAGAATACAGATGTTTACACGTCGTACTGGCACCATTACATTCAGATTCAGCAGCCAGTCATAGAAGTCTATGGAGAGTCAAAATCCAATGTAGACGTTTTCCGTCTTTTGGCCAAAGGAATGGGCTTTGAAGAATCTGCATTTGAGGATACAGAAGCAGAAATGATTGCACAAGCACTTAATCAACCAGCCAACCCGTATTTGCAAGGAATGGACTTTGAAACTTTAGTAGAGAAGCAGTTTATGAAAGCGTGGGTAAAGCCACTGTTTCCAGGAAAGTTGCGAACACCTAGCAGGAAAATTGAATTGTACTCAAAGCGGATGAAAGCAAATGGATATCCTCCACTGCCAACTTATATACCCTTAACTAATGACGGAGAGCATCCTTATCAATTTATCCCTGCACCCAATCATAATTTCTTAAACTCTACCTTTTCAAATAATCAAAAGCACATCAGCCTTGAAAAGGCACCACGATTATATATGAATAGCAAGGACGCTAAGGCTTCTGGTATTGAAGATGGTGAACAGGTCCGGATCTGGAACCAGCGCGGTGAATGTCTGTTAAAAGTGAGTGTAGGCGAAAACGTCCTTCCAGGAGTAGTTGTCACCCAAGGACTCTGGGCGGATTTAGAAGGTACAAAACAGCTCGTAAACACCCTAACTCCTGACCGTATCGCCGACATGGGCGGAGGCGCAACCTTCTTTTCGGGAAGAGTAAGTGTAGAAAAAATGAAGTAATAAAATAGAAAAAGGTGAAGGACTGGAATCCTTCACCTTTTTCTACAACTTTGGTTATTCAGGGAGCGATTTATTAAGGAGCAAGTTTATCTAGTCTTACCAACTTTTTCCGTTATCTTCGCAGCCTTTGGTAAAAATCAAAAACGAATCTCACCCCTGAGAAATCATGTATCTAAAAACGTCTTACCTTTTAATTGATCTAACGTTACCACAAAATCGTGCAGTAGTTTATAGCTGTTTTCCATGTCATCCAAATCAACAACCTCAATTGGCGTATGTGTATACCGTGATGGTATTGAAATGACACCGGTTGTTACGCCCTTATTTGTCATATGGATCGCTCCTGCATCTGTTCCGATGCCCATGAAGACTTCCATTTGATATGGGATGTTACCCTCTATGGCAACTTTTTCCAAATGTCCAGTTACAAGCGGATGAGCAATAAGTGATTTATCAACTATCTTAATGCAAGGTCCGTTTCCAAGAACTCTTGTCCCTGTCATTAGAACATCTGGTGTGTCACTTGTTGGTGTTGTATCAAGAGCTAAGGCAAATTCCGGCTGCACGGCATTGGATACAACCGATGCTCCGCGTAAACCAACCTCCTCTTGGACCGTAAAAGCGCCATAAATATCGCCATGCTTAGCCCCTGTATCATTTAAGCCCTGTAGCAGACGGATTAACAAGGCACAGCCAGCACGGTCATCTAACGCTTTCCCGACAGCCCGATTGTTTCCGATCCGTTTAAACTCTGTCCCGTATGAAATCGGCTGGCCGACCTTAATACCCATCTCTTTTGCATCCTCAGCAGAACGAGCACCGATATCAATATATAGCTCACGATGCGAGGAAACTCGTTTCGGATCATCCCATTTAACATAGTGCATGGCAATTGTTCCAATAACACCATCCACTATCCCCCTATCTGAGCGGATTTTCACTGGCAGGGAATTCAAGAATCGGTCATCATGTCCGCCTAGTTTTTCAAAGCGCAGCAGGCCGTTATCTTCAATTTTTTTAACAATGAAGCCGACTTCATCCGTATGGGCAGCAATCACTAAAGATGGATAACTTGGATCATTTCCCTTCTTTTTCACAATCAAATTACCGACTGCATCGACATGATATTCATCTACATAGTCTTTGATTTCGTTTAAAATAAACCGCTGTACATCCTGTTCGAAGCCGCTGGGACCAACGATATCACATAAGTTCTTCAATAGTTCGTACATCATCATTTCACTCCTAAAAAGAACCCCCCACCTAAGTGAGGGATTTAAATTTTTTACCTTTGGGAATATCCCCGCAAAATTACTTATTCAAGTAAACTTCAGTAAAGTCTTCTTTTTCCATTGGGTGCGGCTTGAAGCCCTCAACGTAACCAGCTAGACCTAATGGAGGAGTTGTATGTGCAAGTGTTACCCAAGGCGCATCCGCATGGAAAATCTCTTGTGCCTGCTGGTACAACTTCGCACGCTCCTCTTGATCAAATGTCACACGTGCTTGATCTAGTAAGCTTGTAAACTCTTCATTTACATAGAAGGAACGGTTACTTGCTGGTTTTTGTGTATTTGTGCTGCTAAGGTTTGGATATAGGAAGTTGTCCGGGTCAGCCATTACGCCTGTCCAGCCGTATAATCCCATTGTATGCTCACCATTACCTGATTTTTGAAGATAAGTAGCCCACTCATATGTCTTGATTTCAGCCTCAATTCCAATCTCTTTTAAATCAGCCTGTATCGCTTCGGCAACCTTTAATGGCTGCGGCATATATGGTCTTGGGTTGCTCATCGCCCATAATTCAGTTTTAAAGCCATCTGGATAACCTGCTTCTGCAAGTAATTTCTTCGCTGCTTTTACATCATACTTATAATCTTCGATGTCATTGTTATAACCCCATAGTCCAGGTGGGAATGGGTTTTTTGCTACTTCTGCATAGCCATTGTAGAATGCGTCTACAATCTCTTGCTTGTCAATTGCCATATTAATTGCTTGACGTACTTTTACATTATCAAATGGCGCCAGTTGTGTATTGAATACCATATAACCAATGTTAAAGCTTGGGCGCTCTACTAAACTTAATTGTGAGTTAGCCTTAATTGTATCAGCATCATCTGGATTTAAGCCGTCAATGATATCTACTTCACCGCTTTGAAGAGCTGTTAAACGAGAAGAGTTATCAGGAATAACTCGGAAGATTACTTCATCTAGGTATGGTTTACCTTCTTCGGAATAATTTTCATTTGCTTTTAAGACAATTTTGTCATTACGGTTCCAGCTGTCAAACTTGAATGGACCCGTACCAACTGGGTTCTCGCCAAACTTTTCACCGTATTTTTTAATCGCTTCAGGACTTGCGATACCAAACATCTGAATCGCTAAGTAGCTGATAAATGGAGCGGTTGGCTCAGTAAGTTTGAATTCAACTGTTGATTCGTCAAGTGCTTTTACGTGTTCAACCTTATGTTTTGGATCACCCTTAAATCCGCCGTAAAGGAATGGGTAGTAAGGGAAATCTCCTTGGTGATATGGGTTTGCCGGATCCATCCAGCGTTCCCAGTTAAACACTACTGCATCGGCATTGAAATCAGTGCCATCTTGGAATTTAATTCCCTTTTTCAGCTTAATTGTCCATGTCAACCCATCTTCAGACGTTTCATATGACTCTGCCAATTTTGGTTGTAATTCCAGCTTGTCATCATAAACAAACAATGTTTCAAAAATATGCGTGGTTACACGAGTAGACTCACCGTCTGTTACATTAATCGGATCTAAGGAAATGGAGTCTGCTCCACGTGCATAGATGAGTGTACCGCCTTCTTTTGGCCCGCTATTTTCGCTATTCCCGCCGGCGGCTTCATTATTCCCGCCTCCGCCGCAAGCAGAAAGGATCAAGGAAAGCACTAACAAAATACTTACGATAAATGAAGATTTGCGTTTCATAATTTGTTCCCCCTGTTGTTTTTTTATATAAAAGCTAGGCAGTGTTCTGCCTGCATTTTACCGAATTTCTTATATTAATACCCGGCTAATCATTCTAGGCAATAGAACGTTCATCCGTACCTTACTAGCTTTTCATTCTTGGGTCCAAGGCATCTCTCAGCCCATCGCCCATTAAGTTGAAACCGAGTACCGTCAGCATAATTGCAACCCCTGGAAAAAGAACAGTCCATGGCGCTTGTATGATATACTGTCTTGAATCGGCAAGCATTTTACCCCACTCAGGCTCTGGCGGCTGTGCCCCCATTCCAAGGAATCCAAGGGCTGCCGCTTCGATGATGGCCGTTGCAATCGCCAGAGTACCTTGGACGATGATTGGAGCTAAACTATTTGGTAATACATGATGAAATAAAATGCGTGCATCACTCATCCCAATGGCTTTAGCCGCCATAATATATTCCTCTTGTTTTACACTCAGTACCTTCGAGCGAATCAGTCTTCCGAAGTTCGGTACATTTATTAACGCTATTGCTATTAATGCATTTTGCAGGGAAGGACCTAACACAGCAACAACAGCAATCGCTAATAGAATACTAGGGAACGCAAGCATAATATCAAAAATTCTAGAGATCAGCGTATCAATCCAACGGCCATAATACCCGGCAATGATACCGAGAAAACAGCCGATGACAATCGAGCCCATTACGGCGACAAATCCTACCCATAATGATATTCGTGATCCAAACATTACACGCGATAAGATATCCCTTCCGAAGTCATCGGTCCCAAACCAATGGTCGGCAGAAGGAGGCGCATTTCGATTGGAAAGCACTTGTTCATTTACTCCATAAGGGGCAATCACAGGTGCCAATATTGCAATAATGATAAAAAATACAACAATCCCTGCACCAACAAGGGCAAATTTATTTTTCTTAAAGCTTTTCCAAGCCTCCCTGCCTGGGGAAACTACTTCCTCTTGGTTGCTAAGAACAATATCATTTTTACTTTTTGCTAAAACAGCCATGGCCGGCCACCTCCCCTTAGTTGTATTTAATTCGTGGATCAATAGCAACGTACAGAAGGTCCACTACTAGGTTGATTAGAATGAAGATTGCAGCAATAATAAGAATGCCGGATTGGATGACAGGATAATCACGATATCCAATGGCTTCATATATATATCGTCCGATTCCAGGCCAGCCAAATATCGTTTCAGTTAAAATCGCTCCACCCAATAGCAGGCCGATTTGAAGACCAATTACAGTTAATACAGGAATAACAGCATTTTTTAAGGAGTGTTTGTACACAACCCAAAACATTCTCATTCCTTTTGCACGGGCTGTTCGGATATAGTCAGAACGCATAACTTCTAACATACTTGAACGTGTGATTCTTGCAATAATCGCCATTGGAATCGTCGCTAACGTAACACTTGGCAAGATTAAATGTCTTACAACCTCTCCAAACTGATCCCATCTTCCGTTAAGTAGAGTATCAATTAGATATAAGTTGGTAATGGCTTCAACAGGATCACGGACATTTTCTCTGCCCGTTGACGGCAGCCATCCTAATTCTAGAGAGAATAACCATTGTTCCATCAGACCAAGCCAGAAAACGGGAATTGAAATACCAATAAGTGCTACTACCATGGCGATATAGTCAAACCATGAATTTTGGAACCAAGCACTGATAATGCCAGCATTTACCCCGATTACAATAGCGATAATCATAGCTGCTAACGATAACTCTAACGTCGCAGCAAGGTATGGCCAGATTTCTTCACTGATTGGAGTTGAACTTCTTAACGACTCACCCAAATCTCCCGTCAATAATCCCTTTACATATTCAACAAATTGTATATACCATGGATCGTTTAGTCCTAATTTCTCCGTTAACGCTGCAATGGCTTCCTTCGTTGCCTGCTGCCCTAAAATTACCTGAGCTGGGTCCCCAGGAATTGCCCTTATGATAAAGAACACCACTAATGTCATACCAAACAGGACAGGAATCAGCATTAGCAGGCGGCGAATTGTGTATGTAAGCATTGTTTCCCTCCCCCTCTTTTTAGAAACTAGTAATCTATTGTGTTACCTCGTATGGCAAGCTACAAAATGTCCTGGTTCAACCTCCACTAAACCTGGACGATCTGCTTTTATGTCCTTCCAAGACTCATCTACATAATACTCTTCTGGCAATTGGCCAAACTGTACCGCACTTGCCGCCCCCGCCTTATAATAATCCGGATCAGGGATAGGTACGGCAGATAACAGCTGCTGGGTATAAGGATGCATTGGCCTTTGATAGATTTTTTCACTTTCGGCAAGTTCGACAATACGTCCCTTATACATAACGCCAACGCGGTCACTGATATGACGGACAACCCCAAGATCATGAGCGATAAAGATGTAAGTCAGCTTAAACTCTTTTTGCAAATCTTTTAATAGATTAAGAACCTGTGATTGAATCGATACATCCAGTGCAGAAACTGGCTCATCCGCGATAATAAGTTTCGGATTTGTCATTAACGCCCGGGCTATGCCAATCCGCTGCCGCTGCCCTCCGCTGAATTGATGCGGATAACGCTTGGCGTGATAGCTTGATAATCCTACCACTTCCAGCATCTCTTTGACCTTTTGTTTCCTCTCTGCAGTATCCCCGATTCCATGTACAATCAATGGCTCTTCGAGAATCTTTTCCACTGTGTGTCTGGGATTTAATGAGGCGAAGGGATCTTGGAAGACCATTTGAATATTCCGTCTTACTCTTCGCATTTCTTTTTGTGGAAGGGTTCTTAAGTCCTGATTATTAAATAGTATTTGTCCATCCGTCGGCTCAATCAATCGAAGCAGCATTCTTCCTGTTGTTGACTTTCCACAGCCGCTTTCTCCTACAATTCCCAATGTTTCTCCTTCTTTTACTGAAAAAGAAACACCGTCTACTGCTTTCATTTCGCCGACCTTTTTACCAAATACACCGCCGGTAATCGGAAAATGTTTCTTTAAATTGGTAACCTGCAAGATAGTCTCTGTCATACAGATACAACCCCTTGTTTGTTAGAATCTAGTTGCTGTTCTTGTTCATGAAGGAAGCATCTGACCTTCTGTCCTCCACTAGTCTGATATAATTCAGGAGATTCTGTCATACAGCGCTCAAAAGCATGTTCACATCGTGCTGCAAAACGGCAGCCTTCTTTTATGCTACCTGGCTTCGGTACGTTTCCTGGAATGGAATAAAGGCGCTCAACTTTTTTTCGCATATCCGGAACGGATTTAATAAGACCAACTGTATACGGATGCTTTGGATTTTTAAAGATGGTTTCAATATCGCCTTCCTCTACGACCTTTCCTGCATACATCACGACAATCCGTGAGCAAACCTCCGCGACAACCCCTAGGTCATGGGTAATCATCATAATCGCCGTGTTATAGTCTTTATTCAGCTGCTTCATCAATTTTAAAATTTGCGCTTGAATGGTTACATCCAGTGCTGTTGTCGGCTCATCCGCAATCAATAGCTGCGGGTTACAAACCATCGCCATGGCAATCATGACCCGCTGCCGCATTCCGCCCGATAATTGATGTGGATATTCGTTGATCAGCTCGTTTGCGCGGGGTAAGCCAACTAGTTCGAGAATCTCAATTGCACGTTCTCTAATTTGTTTTTTATTCCATTTGTTATGTAAGCGAATCGTTTCCATAATCTGGTCCCCTATCGTAAATAGGGGATTTAAGGAGGTCATGGGTTCCTGAAATATCATGGTAATATCATTGCCGCGAATTTCCCGCATCCGTTTTTCCGATGCTTTCGTTAAATCCTCACCTTTATAAAGAATTTCTCCGCCCACAATCTTGCCGGGCGGATTGGGAACTAACCCCATAACTGAGAGCGAGGTTACTGACTTACCGCATCCAGACTCGCCGACAATGCCAAGGATTTCTCCCTCGTTGATGTGGAAACTGACATCATCTACAGCTGCCACTTCTCCGTTATCTGTAAAAAAGGATGTCATTAAATTATTGACTTCTAAGACCGCTTTGCTCATTAACAATACTCTCCTTTCAATAACATCTCTTGTCAAAATTATTATATAATTTAGAATATTTTTTGTATTTAAATAATGTTATACATGATTAGAAAAGGCTTCAAAACAGCTATATAGTAGGGTTTTTAAAAAAAATAAAAAAAGAGAATATTTAAAATAAAAGTTATATTTAGATTAATCAGTATTATATATCAATAATAAAAAATATTCTACAATATTTTGTGACCCGAAACTCTCTAGTACCGAAAGATAAATACTCCGATTACCGAAATAACAATAATGGTTGCGCTTACAGACGTTTCAAAAAAATTGTTATTATCGATATAAATATCATAAATGGCAAAGGCAAAAAAGCCTTTGTCTCAGATTGTAGACAAAAGGCTTTTAAGGTTATACTGGTTCAACATTCCCCATCCAGCACACAACTGTGTCCACCCCAGGTGGAAAGTGTCCACGGGCGGTGACAGGCACCGCCCCATTAAAAGCCCCAAGCGAGGCAAGTTCGCTTGGGGTTTTGTGTTATCGTGTTTATAGTGAGAGCTCTCCAATATTTTGAAGCGTCGCACCGGTTTCTTCTTTACCTTTTTCTTCTTCTACTGTGCCTGTATTTAGTCGAATGATGTTTTGAAGGACGCCTTTTTGTTTCTTTTCGCGAACAACGACTTCACCTAAGATATCTAATGTAGATACTTTGGAGCGTAGCACCTCTTCACTTACATCCCTATCAAGGACAAGCTGGCCGTTAACAATGAAAGTAGCTGGCTGGTCTAAGGCTAGGAATTGGTCGTTTGACCATATTTCTTCCCCTTCAATTAAGATAAAGTTGTTTTTGTAAGACAAAACTTCTGTTTCCATGAGACTTAATCGTTCATAAACGAGGTCCTCGACTTCCTCGTGACAAATGATAACAGAAGTAGAATGAATTTTTTCCACTGCTTTTGTTAGCATTTCTCTAGAAACATCGCTCTCTATAATAACCGGTTTATTGGTAAACCATTTTTTCTGTTGGAATCTCCGAATCGAACGGCCATTTAAGCGCAGCGGTTTACCCAAAACCTCATATCCAGCAGGAATGACTTCCACTTTACAGGTTGTTAAAGAAGCTGCTTTTTTATATAAATAAGCTTCTTGAGTTTCAAAGATTTCAATCTTCCCATTCACTTCTAACTTATTAATTTTCTCATTAAATAGATCTAGATTCAGATCCTGCGCAAAAGTTAGCAATCCATTTACAACTAAAAATAAAGGTTCATCTACTGATTGTAAAAAGGAATTCGTCAATGTAAATTTACCATTTTCTAATCTTGGCGGTGCACTATGATAGGTTTCAACTGCTCCGTTATTTTTTGTTAACATGCTGCCGGAGACTCCAGATAAATGTCCAGGGCAGTACACTTTTCCGTTTACCATCAAGTTTAAATTCCCTGCTTGAATCTGGTCCGGTTGAACATTCCAATCAATAATTACCACACCATTTACTAAAAGAAGGACTGGCTCAACAATGGAGGACAGATAGTTTTGATCCAGATTTAGAACTCCGTTATACAGGCGGTAACCAGATGGTACCTCTAAGCTCGACCCGATATTTCCAATATTTAAGCGAGTTAGGAGATGCGCATTATCTTTCCCATAAAGAACGAGACCGACATTTTCAATCCGTTCTACACCTTTAATACTCTCTTCCGTAGCGTTAACCAAATTTAGTAATCCCACATTTCCAATTCGTTGACTCATTATTTTTCCTCCTCTAAAATCGTTCTCAATCGCTTAATAGCAAGATGAAGCTTATAGCGTACCGTTGAGGCCGGAACCCCAAACTGACCGCCAATTTCCTGACTGGATAGTCCTAACCAATATCTTTTAAAAATTAAATCACTTAAATCCTGTGGCAAATGTCTAAGTAAATCGGTTATTTCTAGGTGACTGACACCCAGCTGGATAGGAAAATCCAAATCTTCCTCCCACTGTGTCAATCGTTGTTCTTTCCGGCGGTCATCGATCAACCTGTTTTTCATGACCCGAAAAAACCATGCTCGCTGCTTATATTCCGGCAGGCTGAGCAGCTCTGGTTCATTTAGCGACTTGATCATTGCGTCCTGAACGAGGTCATTTGCCTCCTGCCCATGCCTTGCAATGGAACGGGCAAAACGGAAAAGATCATCTTTGAACTTTTCATATAAATCACTCACTTCGACCTTCACGTTGACCACTCACTTTTATCATTTTTATTATTCAGTGAAAATCATGTGTTGCTTCCATCGGTTGTTTTTGCCGCTTTCATGTAGATAACGATTGAGGAAAGAAAAGTGTTGGAGAATTTTTAAAAAAATTTAAAAAGTGGATTTTTCTATAGATTAATATAGATGGAAGATGGAGCCAAGAAAAAAGACAAGTTCCATATTTATATGGTCCCTGTCTTCATGGACTATTTACTATCTAACTCTAATGGTCTTAGCTTCGCTTCAATATCTGCACGGCGGGGTTCCAGAAATGGCGGAAGTGCAAGCTTTTCCCCCAATGTTTCAATAGGTTCATCCACATCGAAACCTGGAGTGTCTGTTGATAATTCAAAAAGGATATGATTTGGTTCACGGATATAGAGTGCTTTGAAGTAATAACGTTCCACTTTACCTGAATTCATGAGACCCGATGCGGCGATTCTCTGTACCCAATAGTCATATTCTTCCTCATTGGGAACACGAAAGGCCACATGATGAACACTTCCCCGGCCTGGCCGCTCCCTAGGCAAATCCGGTCTCGTCTCGATATGCACCTCTGCTCCAGAGCCGCCTTCACCTGTTGTAAAAACCAGAATATCCGGGAAATCCCCTGCGAGTGATGGATATGTGCCAGCCTGTGTAAAGCCCAATACTTCAGTTAATACTTTAACCGTTTTGTCCGGAACACCAACCGTTAAGGTAACAGGACCCAAACCAATGATGGCATGCTCTACTGGGACATCAGTTTTGTCCCAAGGAACACCAGCACGAACTCCTTCTTCACCGTTATCTGCCACTAAAACTAAACGCGTGCCCTCATAATCCTGAAACGCAAGGGAATCACGATTATTTCGTTTCTCAATCTGCCCATATTGAATCCCAAACTGCTTAAAACGATCTTCCCAGTAGTGGAGCGCTTTCGTGTCCTTCACACGCAGTGAGGTAGATGAAATACTGCCGACACCTGGATACGTATGTCCCAATCCAGGAATATCAAAGAATGTTATCTCTGTCCCTGGACTCCCCTTCGCGTCACCATAAAACAAATGATAAGATTCTGTATTATCTTGGTTGACTGTTTTCTTAATCAACCTCAAACCTAAGATCTTTGTATAAAATTGAAAGTTCCTCTCCGCCTTACCCGTTAAGATCGAAACATGATGTAAACCTAACAGCTTCATTTAATGACCTCCTAAACGAACTTCATTAGCGTATAATTATCTCGAATCCGAGATAATTATACCTGAAAATGGTTCCCTCCGTCAATATCAGTGAATCAAACAGATATTACTATCCACGGAGGGAGTGTTGTCACCCTGTTTACTGGTTATAATTCCACACAATTTTCCACTCGTTTTTTTCTTGAACAGCAAAGACTTCTTGTTCCAGGTCAAAGTTTCCGTATGTTCCCTTATAGGTTTGGGTAACAAGAATCTTATAGACGTTTTCCATGGATGGTCCTGTTTCGGACAATTTCCATTGATCAATTTTTTCGGGTTCACTCATCACAAAGTCAAACGTTTCGACGCCAAAGTGGTTCATGAACACGTGGGCCCTGTCTTGAATATAATGCCCTTTTTTGAACCTTTCCTTCATAGTTGAATGAAAAAGCTCCCAGGACGAAGAAAATTCTCCCTCCTGTTCAAACAAATAAAACTCCTCCACCACAGCTGCTGCCTCTTGAACGGGCGAAAACCAAGCACCCCTTATGAGCATAAAAACAGTAACGATACAAACAAGCAGCACCATTCCCATTACAAAACCTTTAATCGACGTGGATTTCCTAGACATGTACCTCTCCTTTAATACAGACTCCCCATACTAAAGACTATGTCCAGCCTCGTCCAAATATTAATAAGTTCGGGTTCAGATTCGACCTATCTGTCCGCCTAAGGTGGACAGTGTCCACGAGCGGTGCCTGTCACCATCATCGTTGTCATCAGCAGCACTGTCATCATCTACATTTTCACCATCATCATTGTCACATCAGCGAAATTGTTTCTCAATATATTCTAGTTCTTCCTGAGGGGTGAGTAGACGGGTGGCTTTGCCGATGTTTCCGTTTTGGGAGGACCAGATGCGGTTGTGAGCGCTTACGGCATTACTGAAGTCTTTTCGGATCCACGGTTCTAAGATTGCTAGAAGCATATCTTTTGTACTGCCATTTTGGAAGTCCTTATTTTTTATTACATTAAATAATGTCTGAACTTTATCGGCGGTGATTTCGGAGGCACCCCATTTTTTGTCTGCCTCCACCTTCTGATGTGTCATATTGTGAACCTCTTGTACTAGTTCCGCATTACTCATCGTTTCATATTCTTCCGTCACCTTACTTGCTACAGGAGTCTCAAAGCTTTTATCGATTTTTGTTTGTGCCTCTTTCGCAGCAACAGGATCATTTTTCTTCACATTTAATTCCAGCCCGCGGTCTTCACTTAAATAAAAATAGACCCCCACAATACAGGCTAGAATCCCTACGATAGGACCCCACACTTTCCATTTTTTCATTGCGCTCTCCCCCTTAAACCTAATCTATCTAATTTCGTTTAGGCAAAAGCCCAATTTTTATTAATTATACAAAATTATCCCAGACACTTGTACCATTAATAATTAACTAGGATATCAAGAAATAAATGCTTTCCCTCTCAACATAGGTTGCCTCCGTTTTTTTGCAAAAGTAAAAAACAGCAAATTGACTGATAATTAGCCAAAAATGCAAATTAACCTAACTAAATTTAATTAATCGCACAAAACGTGATTGTTCTGACAATTATCAAGTAGTTATATAAATCATCGCCATTCGATGCGCTTTACGTTTCCCTATAAAGTAAAGGTACCCGGGAATAAAATGAAAAGCGCGCTTTCTGAAAGGGACCATCCTTGGAAAGCTTTGATCGGTTAGCCATTCAATATGAAGCAGTGATTGAGCGAATTATGTACTCACTTCACATTTATAAAAATAGGGATGAATTTCGCCAGAACGGTCTAATCGCCCTTTGGGAGGCAAGCAAGCGATTCGACCCAGCAAAAGGGAACTTTCCCACCTACGCCTATCACTATATAAAAGGCTATATACTCATGGAATTGACAAGGGAAACCAAGGTATTGGAGAGAACCTTTTATCCAGAGAATGAATTTTGGGATAATACCGTGGCCCCTTATACAGAGGAACCTTTGGTGGAGGATATACTTCTTCAGCATTGTCAAACTCTAACACCCAATCAAAGAAAATGGCTCTTACTAACAGTACTGGAAGGCTTGAGCATAAATGAAATTGCCGAAAAGGAAAAGGTGTCACCATCTGCAGTAAAAAGTTGGCGGAAAGGAGCTCGTGACAAATTAAAATTATCTATGGGACGTAATCAAATCCCAATAGCCTAAGTAAAAAGGTGCCTGTTATTACAATGGATAGGCACCTTTAAATGAGGACAACGAGCCAGTAGCAATGGAGGAAGAATACCAAGGTATAAAAGCTTGTGGCAAAGACAGTGAGTCCCTTTGTAAGGGAGGATGTTGGTACTTTTTTAAAAAGAATAAACAAATAAAGACACAGCGAAAATGCCATCTTGGTAATCAGAAACAAAGCCGGATCTGCCTCATATATTCTACTCATCAGCGGGTTCGATTCCTGTATCAATGAGTTTTCCAATCCAAAGTATGTAATGAACGCATCAAATATATTTAATAGAGATAAATAATGAAAAAGCAACACCACAGTACCCTCACCTCCGAAGTTGTTCCTAATAACGAATTTCCTTTTCACTAGCAGGATATCCTTCTTAATAGAGAAATAATCGTTAGACAATTTCCCCTGTTATCTCCCTAATATCAACGTAACTCCCGCAAATAGCACTTTCTGGAGTATTGGAAATTGACGTTATAGGTCGAGTTCGAAAAAGAAAACTCGAAAGAAAGCGCCTGGCGCCTAATCATGTTAAAAATCATGATTTTTCTTTTTCATTGAAGGTAAAGTCAAATAGCTTTGGTGTGAAAATAGTGATGCAGCTATTCTTTATGAATTAGGTGCCTTAACAAAGAACGCCCATACAATTTATTAAAAAAGAAGGGCTCAGAGTCTAAAACTCTGAGCCTTTTTTACGAGATTACGTATGAGAAACAATAAATTCGGCATTTCCATCAAGTTGGAACTCTCCGAAGCCGACTGGAAGGATAAAATGCGTTCCTTTTTTTAATGGATATCGTTCTCCTGCATGAAGCAGTGTCCCGTCTCCTTTAATGACACTTACGAGCAAGTAGTGTTGATTCGTTGAAAATGCTGCTTTTCCATCAACAGCCCACTTGTAGACGGAGAAAAATTCGGATTCCACAAAGGTTGTAATGGTAGCATGATCTTGTTTTTTGACTTTTGGTGTGACACCTGTTTCATGATGAGGAACGGTGGTGACATCAATCGCTTTATCTAAGTGAAGTTCACGTAAATTCCCTTCCGCGTCCCTGCGGTCATAGTCATATACTCTGTAGGTTGTGTCAGAGCTTTGCTGAGTTTCTAACACCAGCGTTCCTTCGCATAAAGCATGAATGGTTCCACTCGGAACATAGAAAAAGTCGCCTGGCTTAATTTTTACCCTGCGCAGCAGTTCATTCCATTTGCCTTCATTGATTTGTTGGATTAATTCCTCTTTTGTTTTAGCGTTATGACCGAATATCATATCCGCACCTTCTTTACAGTCAAGGATATACCAACATTCGGTTTTGCCTAACTCTCCATTTTCATGAACCTTTGCATATGCATCCTCAGGATGTACTTGAACAGATAAATCTGCATTCGCGTCAAGAATCTTTGTTAACAGCGGGAAAACCTCATCTTTCGGATGACCGAATAATTCAGGCTGTTTTTTCCAAAGCTCGTCCAAAGACATTCCTGCAAATGGGCCATATTCAATGATCGATGGACCATTTGGATGAGCAGAAATAGCCCAGCATTCCCCTGTTTGGTCAGTTGGAATATTATAGCCAAATTGAGTTGCTAATGCTGTTCCACCCCAAATTCTTTCTTTAAAAACTGGTTTTAAAAATAATGGCTGTTGCAATTTTTTAACCTCCACTGAATTAGTGATTCTCTTGAAGTGCTTGTTTGGCTAGCATAAGTGATCCTGTAATCCCGGCATAGTCTCCTAAACCTGGGCTCACAATATAATCAGATAACTCCGGTAAATGAACATAATCGGCAACAAATTCTTTCAAATACTTACTTTTGATTCATGACTCCGCCGCCAAGAATAATTTTTTTCGAAGAAAGAATCAACACATATTGCATGAGAGCTTGAGCAATGTAGTAGCCTTGCAGCTCCCATACCTCCTGCCTGTCAATCAGGTCAATCCCTTTAGCACCCCAGCGTTCCTCTATTGCAGGACCTGCGGCAAGACCCTCTAGGCAATCCCTATGGTAAGGGCATTTTCCTTGATACACATCCTGCGGGTGACGTCTAACAAGAATATGCCCCATTTCAGGATGTGATAAACCTTGAAGGAGTTTGCCCTGAACAAAGGCTCCTGCTCCGATTCCAGTTCCAATCGTTATGTATAAGCAGCTATCCAATCCCTATGCTGCCAAGCGTAACCTCACCCAATGCTGCCGCATTCACATCGGTATTGAAACCAATTGGCAGCCCGAATTCTTTTTCCAGCGCCTTTACAATCGGATAATCACGCCACCCCTGTTTTGGTGTTGAGGTAATTGATCCGTAACTAAGGCTTTCCCGGTTCACATCAATCGGTCCAAAAGAGCCAACTTGTATGGCCTCAAGCGTGTAGCCTTTAAAAAATTCAATTACCTTGGTCATGGTTTCCTCAGGGACCGTCGTTGGTAAGAATTCGCTCAATAATTTTGCCTGTTTGATCTCCAACCAGCACAAACAAACTTCGTACCGCCCGCCTCAATAGCTCCTAACATCTCTTATCCTCCAATCATTTAAAAATCTACATTCACATCAAAACGCTTTAATCATTATATATACGTGTGATTAATAAAATTTATATAAACTAGAAAAAAAGGAAAACAATCAAGATCGTTTCCCTTTTTTATTTTTAAAATCACAAACAACAGAACTGTCCGCCTCAGGTGGACAGTGTCCACGAGCGGTGACAGGCACCAAAATTGGCACCGTAATTATATCGCTAGTAAGCTAGCCATGTTTCTGGTGGTGCTGACGATGTTTTGGTATGCATTTTCGAGTGCATTTTCTAGTGTGGTTATTCCAGGGACTATGCTGAAGACGGTATTGATTCCATGTTGATAGACGGCTTCGTAGCCTGGTCCGAGTGTTCCGGTTAGTGCGATGACAGGTATGTTATGTTTACGTGCTACTGCAGCGACGCCGATAGGAGTTTTTCCGTAAATGGTTTGGCTATCGATTTTACCTTCTCCAGTTATCACGAGTGCAGCATCTTTAATATGATTTTCTAAGCCCGTGGCCTCCACTACAATGTGAATTCCCTTTCGCAGCTGACAAGGGAGGAAAGCGATTAGTCCTGCACCCAAACCTCCTGCTGCACCTGCACCGGGCATATCACTTACTGACTTACCTAACTCTTTTTCTATCACACTTGCAAAATGGCGTAGATTCTGATCGAGCACACGAACCATTTGAGCTGTTGCTCCCTTTTGTGGACCAAATACGGCAGATGCGCCTTCTTCTCCTAGTAACGGGTTCTCCACATCACAAGCCACTTCAAAACCTACATCCTTCAGCCTTACATCAAAACCTTCTAAATTGATAGAATGTAAATTTGCTAAAGCTCCTCCGCCAAAGCTAATTTCACACCCGCTGACGTTCAGCAATTTTCCACCTAATGCTTGGACCATCCCTGCCCCTCCATCATTGGTCGAACTTCCACCAAGACCAAGAATAATTCGTTCAACCTTGTAATCAAGAGCGGCTAAGATTAATTCGCCAACACCAAAGGTTGTTGTCTGTAAGGGATTTCGAGCTTCTTGTGATACTAAATGTAATCCTGCAGCTGCTGCCATTTCAATGACAGCAGTTTTTCCATCATGAATTAACCCAAAGAATCCTTCTACCTTTTCACCGAGTGGTCCTGTTACTCTTTGTGTAATGACCTTTCCATCCAATGCATCCACTAAGGAATGAACAAGACCTTCCCCTCCATCAGCCATCGGTACCTTTACACATTCAGCTTCTGGAAAAACTTCACGAAATCCTTGCTCAACGGCAACCGCAACTTCATAGGCAGATAAACTCTCTTTAAATGAATCTGGTGCAATAACAACTTTCATAGCATTCATTCCTTTTACTTTATTGAGTAAAATAGACCGATAAAATCTTCGAATTTCTCCTTCATACAAAGCTCATCAACCAATTTTTTATTTTGAACAAGCTTCCATATATGATTAAATAGATGGCCAAACTCTTCCTTGTCTTTTTCATTTAAAGCCAATAAAAGTATCAGTTGGACAGTATGTTCTCCCCATTTAACTGGTTTCTTTAGGATTCCTATTGCAATACAGGAACCAAGAGCGTTCGGCTTTAATGGATGAGGGATGGCCACAAGGTTTCCGATTGAAGTAGGGGATATTTCCTCCCGTTCCAAAACTGAACGTTGAAAAGAATCGTCGACATACCCCTTAATATTAAGGACTGTACTTAATGATTTAATAATTTCATTTGGAGTCTTTTTATCAACCTCGGTAAAAAACAACTCATCACTAAATAAATTTTGAAGTTTCTTTAATGATTTACTATTATCTTCATTGAGAAACTTACTAGTTATATGCTCTCTTACCTTTTCAATGTCCTTTTCCGTTAATATTGCATTTATATGAAGGAATGGGATCGGGCTTTCCTGTCGAATTGGAATCGTACTTAAAATTAAATCAACCTCTTCCTTTTTGATATCCCCGATTGAGTAGGAAGGATATGTGCCGACTATGTCAATTCCCGAAAATACGCTTTCCACACTAGCAGCTAGAAGCTTAGCCGTACCTAAACCGGATGCGCATACGATGGCTACCCGCTTCATCTGACGGCGCTTCTTATTCTTCATTCGCTCAACGGCTGCTTCTAAATGAATCGCAATATAACCAATTTCATCCTCGTTTACGACAAGCTCACTGTTATTTTGAATGATTTCCGCAGCCACAATGCCAAGCTCAAATGAGAAGGGGTAATTCCTTTTAATTTCCGTTAACATCGGATTCCTCAGATTCATTCGATATTTTAAGCGGTTAATCGCCGAACGTAAATGCAGTCCCAATCCATATATAAGCTCACGATCCTCTCGCAAATCAATCCGGTATACCCGATTAATTTCTGAGAGGATATTTGCCACTAATTGATAGTGACTTCCCCCAACCAACTCAACAAAGTCCGATTGGTGAAAATCCTTATTTTCAAAGTGTTTCGCACCAAGTAAATGAATCGTAATATATGCGACTTCCCCTAAAGGAATTTTTATCGCATATTTATCCTCAATTGACTTTACAATTTTAGTCGCAACCTCGTATTCTACCTGATTTTCCAATTGGTCGAGTTTAATGGAACCGGCTTCAACATTTTTCCCTTTTTTAATTCTCTGTATGGCAATAGCGATATGGATTACTAAGTTATTGAGTTGCAGTTCAGCCATGCTAAAAGACAACTCTTCAATATATTCCTTTGTAATAGCCTTTATTTCATCAATATTCACATCTGCGATAATCTCATTTTCAAGCTCAGCTTGTTCATTTTTCCTATTCGCTAGACTTTCAGATAAACAAAAACGAATATTCATTTCGTTTCCTAACAGCTTGATTCCGTAGTTTTGCTTTTTAAAAAGTTTCAGGTCATATTTTTCAAGAAGCTTTTCTACCTGCTTCAAATCATTATCGACAGTAGATTTACTGACAAATAGTTCATTTGCCAGCTGTTCAGCAGCAATGAAATCATCCGTCATGATAATTCTTTTTAAAATATATAGTATTCTTTCCTCTGGCAGGACTGGTGTGTTTCCATGTTCCTCCTCTTGCAGCATAAAGAGTTCTTCGATTAACTCTGTAACCTGCTGACCAAGAGCATGATCAATAAAATAGCCAACACCACGACTAGCCTCAATCTGAACACCTATTTTTTTGAACTCGAGATTTAACGTTTTTACATCATTTCTTATCGTGCGGGAAGTGACACCGAGTACTTTAGCCAAGTATTCACTTGTCACAGGCTCCTTATGTGATAGCAATTCTATGATCAATGACTTAAGACGGCTGTTTAAAACAAACATACCTACCTTCCCCCTAAAACGAATAAGAAATTAATATGATAACACTAAATTTATCTGCTTTCGGACTTCCTCAATTGCCTCAACAGCTTCTTTTAAACATTCATTTGAAAAAGAAGTAACAAGACTGATTGCTTCTTTTCGTTTACCCGCTTTATGAAGAAGTGATGCTTCTTCCTCTATGTCACGAATTAAAGTTAACCATTTTTGTTCCAAAGGACCAAATACTTTTCTAGCGATTTCCTTATTCTTACTATATAAAGTTCCATTTTCATTCCCTTTTAATTCATCTAGCAGATCACGGAATTTCCACCAATAGGAATCCTCTGTGGATTGATCTTGTGCTGATTTTGTAGGATTGACACTTTTGACACGGACTGTTCCTGCATTTGAGAGCAATTCCGGAAAACTTTGCTCACACATAAAGATCGGCAGATAAAGACCCGTACATGGAGTAGCTGGCGACCACCAAATTAACGGTAAATGCCACTCGTCCTTTGGGAGCTCAAATATCGTCGAAGAAGCCGTGATTCCCCATGTAAAATTAGCCGGAGATGAATGCATACAAATGGTTTGAAAATCTGGAAGTGCCGCATTGAAAAATGGGCCTTCTAGGAAAGTATCTTCATAATGATCACGTAAAATCCGCTGAATCCAATTCACATCAACTTGTCCGTTTTTCTCTGCGAGCAATTGCTTTGTACGCTGAACACGAATATGGGATACTTGCAGTGCATTCGTGAAATCAGTATAAGCATAGGCAGCATCAAAATTCTCACCAGGTCCAATCCATCCAGCCTCTACTGCGTTTTCAATGAATTTCTCACTCGTTAAATCCCATTTCTGACGAATACTCATTTCGTTTGAAATCGAATGGAACTTTTCTTTAATTTTCATAGCTGCCCATTGGTGGTCAACTGTTTCTAAAACCCATGCCTCCTTGGAATCTGCGATAAGAAAAGAATTATTGTAAGGCTTCTCTTCTCCAACCACAGCAGTTCCCCATTGACCATATTCCTCGACTAACTGAGTAATCACCTCTAAAGCACCCTTCGCGGTTTTCCCTCTTTCAAGACCTAGGCGGACAAGCTCCATACCTAGAATTCCTTTTTGTTTCCCTGGGTCAGAAGCACTTACTTTTAAATCTTTTGTGAAAATTGCTTCATTCCCAATTGCGACACCGTATTCATTCATGCCTTGCTCATAGCCCCAACACCAATAAGGAGAAGAACCGATTGATAAAAAGGTTTCCTCGACTTGTGCAATTTCAACATATGCCAATGGTAACACGGTCTCACTTTTATAGGATTTACGCTGATTATAAACAAGAGGCTGACTTTCATATGCAGGTCGGTCACTGTTCTTTGCAACCAACATACTAGCCGAACGTGTATAATCTGGCAGCACAACTAAGTTATCACACATTTTTATCCCTCCGGATTTAAAAAGAAAGAGATTCCCCCAAGAACTCTAGGGGGATCTCCTCATATTTTATGATAATTGAAAACTAAAGATTTCGTTTGGCTTAATGTTTTTTAAGTTAATTTCATTGCTCTTAATTTGTATTCTCTTGTCAGTTTCAGGTAGCAGAGTTTCTTTCAAATTAACAAGAATAATATTTTTAAAAAATGCTTGATTTACTTCGATTCTTGCTGAGGCAATAGGTTGATTGGTTGTATTGTAAAATCGAACTAACAAACTATCATTATTCTCAGACTTTTTAACAGCACTTAGTGCCAAACCTGTATTATTAAGGCGTATGAACGTTGATTGGTCCTCTAATGATGCAGATTCTGACTTCTCATTAACCGGAACGGTCACAAATGGAGTAGTGAATTCATTGGCTTTACTTGCTACATTAGACTCGATTTCATTACCTGCATGGGCTACAATGGAATAGTTCATTTCATGTTTACCAAGTAATAGACTATCCGGTGTTTCCACATGTAATCCTGAACGTCTTCCAGGACGGTCCACTAAATCCTGCTTACCCATGTAATCGGTTCCCGCAAGAAGGGTTACTGCAATGGTTGGCTTATCACCATGTAAAATCTCGTATTGAGGCAACCCTTTATTTAGAATTGCGATTCCTTTTTGCTCATCCGAAACATCAACAAATTTCTGCTGTGGGTAAATCGGATAATATTTTTCTTCCCAGTTTTCCTGCTCCCAGTATTCGACCTGTTCTAAGTAGTTATCACGACAAATGGTCCCAAATTGCTGATCAGCAATATGTGTCTTCGTTTTGAGACCTGTATCGAATAGAGCTCGGATACGATGGTTTTTCACGGTATTGTCAATGATGGTTTGAATATCAACACGATCTTCATAAAGATTAACACTTACATACGTTTCAATGGTAGAAGCTTGCCTTTCTTCTGAACGTCCATTTACATCTGTATCAATCGGGAATTCTAAATGATACGTAATCTTAACAGTCGCATAAATAGGTCCGTTATGAATTACCTTTATTTCAGGTGTTGCTTCTTTGGTGGTAATCAGAGTATCTTTACGTGGTGGTGAGAAATCATATTCATCCCCTGCATTTCCGCCTTCTTCAAAAACATTTAACCCGCTAAAAATTGCACCCGATTTTTCTTTAATGGTGAGTGACCCATTTTTTTCAATGCTCACTTCCATAAACTCGTTGAAAAATGTGCCATTCTGGAACACATCCGCATACGTATTGGCAATTGGTGCCTTTTCTTTGACGTAGTAGGTACTAAAACCAAAGCCGTCTACTTCTGCAGCAAATTTAATTTTTGTCATAAACACAAATTGATCTTCATTTTTTACACCAATTTCGATTTGGTTATCATTTAAATTCTCTTCTTTTGTTTCTAAAATCTGATAAGGAACTTCATTGCCTTTTGTGTCAACAAGAGTAAATTCCTTTGACGTTAAATGCAGGGTAGCCTCAGCAAGATTCTTTCTTTTTTTCCCAAGCGTATTGAAGACCACGAGCGGAATACCCTCATCTCGGAAGTTAATTTTTCCCAATAAGTCCTCTGTAGCTGTTTTCTGGACAGACTCGCCAATCTGCTTGGCAAATTCATACCTCATATCCATTTCTTGATGGGTGGTATCGGTACAGACATTACAAATGGAATCATGGGCATGATTTTGCATCATGTACTTCCAGCCCTTGTTAATAATGTCATTATCATAATTGTCACCAAGTAAAAATGAAACAGAGTTTAACGGCTCAACGTATTTTTCATATAAATTTTGAACCTCAAAGTTTTTCTTTTTCAAATCTAAACGTGTCGAGGCAATGCTGACATGGACACGCATATATTTACCCTTTCTAAATTCACCAGAAAGGTTGTCGAGATTTTCCGCTGCCCGTTCAACTTCTTCAAGATAATCCTGCAATTTGCTTAGTCTTACCTCAAAATCACTTCCATGTTCAGCATAATGACTATTTAGCTCAGCGATAATCTCAGGAAGATCTTTGTTAGCACTCCTTTGGTCGAATCCGCACATTAATAACATGTTTGAAGAAGTGACCATCTCTTTTAATTTGTCATGGTTCCCATCAATGATTTCTAAATTTTGTTTAAAATCGGTTGAAAGCATACGTCCATTTCCATAACCTAATGGCAGATGGGTTGCCAGTACCTTCGATCCGTCTGGTCCCTCCCACCAGAAATCGATCTTTTCGGTTTCCTCATTGGTAATCCCTCGCCAAAATAAAGCATAATTCATACCAAAACCGCTTAACACCTGTGGAATTTGTGCGGCTTGGCCAAAGGAATCCGGCAAATATCCAATTTGCATCGAAGGACCAAATTCATCACCAATTTGTTGACCAATTAACAAATTACGTACAAGCGACTCTCCACTTGGGGTAAACTCATCTGGCTGGATGTACCAAGGTCCAATGACTAGACGTCCTTCTTTTACAAGCTTATGGATTCGGTCGCGATTTTTTGGTTTGATTTCCAAATAATCTTCTAAGACAATGGTTTGTCCATCTAATAAAAAGGAAGTATAAGCTGGGGTCGTTTCTAAAAGTTCAAGTAATTCGTCAATAAAGCGGATTAATTTCACACGATATTGCTGATAGGTTTGGTGCCACTCTCGATCCCAATGTGTATGAGAGATAACATGAAATTTCATCGTAAAAACCTCCAAGACCAGTTTTTATAAAGAGAATGAGGGCCCTGTAACAGTACCCTCATGGAAATTTGAATTATAAGTTTAAACAGCTTCTTGAGTGTAAGATACTTCTTCTTCTTCTTCTTCGATATTCTTTTTTAACAGTACTGTCATTAATGCCGTTACAACAATTCCGACTACAAAAGCAATTAAGAACATTACTGGCTTAATGAAGAATGGAATAATGAATACGCCGCCACTCGGTACAGGAGCTTCGGCACCAAGTACAAGTGCTAATGCACCGCCAACTGCTGACCCAACAACAATGGATGGAATAACTTGTAGAGGAGCACCTACTGCAAACGGAATCGCACCTTCGGTAATCCCTGTTGCGCCCATAATGGTTGTAGGTAGTGCACTCATTCTTTCTCCCACTGTAAATTTCTTAGGAGCAAGTCTTGTTGCAAGAGCTAGTCCGATTGGTGGTGTCATAATACCAATCCAACATGCAGCCATTGGAGCATAGATTCCTTCATTTAACATCCCAACACAGAATGCGAAAGCAACTTTATTAATAGGACCGCCCATATCAACTGCCATCATCGCACCAATAATCAAGCCAAGGATTAATAAATTTCCGCCGCTCATTGCTGTTAACCAGCCTTCTAAACCTTTAGAAGCAAGGGCAATTGGCTGACCAATGATATACATTAATAAGGAAACAATACCAACACCTAATAATGGAATGACAATAATTGGCTTTAGAGCTGCTAAATATGAGTGCATTGGAATTTTCTTCAATAAGTTAACAATATAACCAGCAAGGAAACCAGCCACAATCCCGCCTAAAAATCCAGCACCGATTTCATTTGCAATTAATCCGCCGACCATACCTGGAGCAATACCTGGTCGATCTGCGATTGAATAAGACATATACCCCGCCATTACCGGAACCATTAAGGAGAAAACTAGAACTCCTGTTTCTACCGCTTTTTTAGCAAAACCTGTTTCCTGTTCGCCGCCGCCTAGTAAAAGACCAAGTGTTAAGAGTAATCCCCCGGCAACAACAAACGGTAACATATAGGAAACACCAGTCATTAAATGTGTTTTAGCTTCTTCAAGGATTTTTTTCATCGTTGATATCACCTCTTAGATTATTTTACAAGCCCAAGCGCTTTATTGATTAAACCTTGTGGATTCTTCACTGCTTCTGCAACAGGAACTTTAACAGTTGGGATTTCACTAAAACGATCTAATTTTGCAATTGCTGTATCAACGGCTAAAATAAGAACCTGTGCACCTGCAACATCTTTCGCTGAAATGGAATTTTCAATTCCCATCGCGCCCTGCTTTTCTACTTTAATTTTGTGTCCCATTTTTTTTGCTGTCATTTCTAAAGCTGCTGCGGCCATATTTGTATGTGCTACCCCTGCTGGGCATGCTGTAATTGCAATAATATTCATGATAAAGTCCACCTTTTCTTAGTTTGTTTTTTGTGTAATCGATCCATCTAATAAATTCAGTATTTGTTCTGGTTGAGTAGCGCTCATTAGCTGATCACGAAACTCATCATCCATTAATTTTCCTGAGAGCGCAGAGAGAATTTGCAAATGCGTGGTTCCACCTTCTCCTGATGGAATTGCCAGCATGATGATGAAGGTAACAGGTTTATCATCCAATGAATTCCACTCTATGCTATTGGTTGTTTTCCCAATGATGATACTTGCTGTTTCTACGGTATCGCTTTTGCAGTGAGGAATCGCAAAGCCATTGCCAAAACCAGTTGAAAATTCTGATTCTCTTTCTAATACACCCTCAATAAACGCAGACACAGATTTAATTCTTCCTTGTTGTCCGAGTAATGAAGCCAATTGAGAAATCACTTCTAATTGGGTAGACGCTACCAAATTTAACTCAATCAAGTCTTCATTAATCAATGATTTGATTTCCAACACTTCACCTTCCATCTTGTTGTTTTATTAGTAATGGGATTCTTCCACTGGAAACCCTTACAGAAGATAACGTTATCCTTTACAACTTGAATTCTATATTCATTCTAATGAAAATAAAAATTAATTCTTTTCCTTTTCCTTTAGGAAACGATTACAACTCCTATAGTAGATGGTCTTTACAAGCCTTCATGAGTTCCTTCTTTTGTAGTAAAAAAGGAATTCCGATTTGGAATTCCCTAACGTTCTTATAATCTTTTTTACTCCCTATTACATTTTTAGGTTAGCTTCTTACAATGTCCATTCTGGAAAGTCCTTTATCTTTATGTTTTTCATACTATGTCATGACAGTTTTGAAAGGATGTTCCCTGAGGATTAGCGGTTTCTTCGTGATCGTTAACTATTTTGGGAACAAAACCACCTTCCTGCATATCGAAGAAATTCTCGCGTAATTCTGTCCGCCTCAGGCGGACAGTGTCCACGTGCGGTGACAGGCACCACTTAGAACAATTGTAATACTCTTCCGATTTGTTCTCCTGTTCTTTGTAGGTTTGTCCGGGTTGTCTCCGGATTCATGGCTTTTTCTAGGCTGGTGGGTCCGCCTACGATTGTGAAATAGGCGGTGATGCCCGATTCATGCAGGCTCGGATTTCCTTCTGAGATGTCACCAGCTAGGGCAATGACAGGGATTCTGTGCTGTTTAGCCAAAAGTGCGATTCCTGCTGGTGCTTTTCCCATCGAGGTTTGCCCATCCAGTTTTCCTTCCCCTGTGATCACGAGGTCCACGCCTTGAAGCTGCTCCTCGAAACGTGCCAGCTCAAGTATCAACTTAACACCTGATTCTAACTCTGCCTCCAAGAACCCAGCAAAAGCGGCCCCCAACCCTCCGGCTGCTCCTGCCCCTGAAATCGACTGCAAGTCTGTACTTAGCTGTTCCAATACGACATTAGCAAAATTTCTGAGACCTTCATCTAATTCTAAAACCATTTCAGGAGTAGCCCCTTTTTGCGGTCCATAAATATAGGCAGCCCCATTCAACCCATATAGCGGGTTATTAACATCACACGCAACACGGAATTTGGCTGCTTTTACCTTATCCGGCACCTTCCCCATATCGATTCTTGAAATTTCTTTAAGAGCGGCACCCCCAAGTCCTGCAAGTTCCCCTGCTTTCGTAAAAAACTGATATCCAAGGGCTTGAAGCATTCCGACCCCAGCGTCATTGGTCGCACTTCCCCCGAGTCCAATGATAAAATCACGGCAGCCCTTTTCAATTGCTTCCAAAATTAACTCACCTACACCATAGGTTGTAGTGAAAAGTGGATTGCGCTCTTCTTTCGGTATTAATGGCAATCCGCAAGCTTCGGCAACCTCAATCACCGCGGTCATCTTATCCCCTAAAATACCGTACCTCGCCCTTACCGGCTGTCCTAATGGACCTGTTACAACACTGTCAACAAACTGACCTCCCGTTGCATAGACTAGCGCCTCCACTGTCCCTTCGCCTCCATCCGCAACAGGCAATGACTGAACAGAAAAATCTGGATTCGCCTTCAAAAGTCCTTCGGAAATCGCTTTATTTGCTTCTATTGATGATAGGCTTCCCTTTAATGAATCCACCGCTACTAAAATTTTCAATGTTAATCCCTCCCGCACCCCTTAGTGAAATCACTGGATTGTTTGCTATAATAGTACGAAGGTAAATATCGGGGTGAAATTATATGCAATTTGAAGATCGTGTACATAAGTTTGAATATAAATTAAATGATACAGATGACCAAATTATTGACTATATTCTCGAAAATAAGCATGAATTCGTCAATAAATCGATTCAAAGTATTGCAGCTGATCTGTATACTGTTCCCAACACAATAACAAGATTATCAAAAAAGCTGGGGTATGATGGTTTCTCACAACTCAAAAACAGTATTAAAGAAGAACTCGATTCAACTAAAGCTCCTAACGAAGATAGTTCCTATTATTTTATCCAAAAAACCTTTGAACTTATTGATATGGAAAGAATTGAAATGACTGCAAAAATGATGCATGATTCAAAGCATGTCCTTTTCTTTGGTGTTGGCGACACCGCAGGTTTCTGTGAAATGATGGTTCGAAATTTACGAGTTGCCGGGAAACACTCAGAACATCACATCCATCGCCATGAAATGCTCTATCTGCTCGATCAAATGAATCAGCATGACGTTTTGTTTTTAATCAGCTTATCAGGTGAAACTCCTCAGGTCCTTGAAATGGCTGAAAAAGCAAAACAAAGAGAAATTCCAATTATATCCTTAACACATTTTACGAAGAATTCACTCCAAGAAGCTGCAGCTGTCAATTTATACTGCTTTGCACCCAAAAAAATTAAAAATGGCTACAATATAACTGATCGAACACCAGTTATGATTGTCCTACAGACATTATCGCAAGTTTACTGGGATCACTTTTAAAAATGTGTACTTATACACATGAAACCGGTTAATTTTATAACTCTTGTGTAAAAATAAGAAGAATCTTTCTTCTTGTTTTTTTTTTGTTACGATAAGTCCGTGAAATGAAAACACTTTCAATTAGATGGAGGTAAACAAAATGCAACTACAAACACTTACCTCACCAAGCTTAGTCAGTACTGGAAATGTCTTTGAATCTAAACATGAGGCAATTCAGTATTTGGTCAAACAGCTAGGTGAAGCAGGTAAAATTCATTCTCAAGAAGAATTTCTTCAAGCTGTATTAGATAGAGAAAAACTTTCACCAACAGGCTTTGAAGGCGGACTTGCAATCCCACATGGAAAATCCACAACGGTCAAGGAAGCATCATTTGCAATCGCAACCCTGAAAAAACCGTTAACGGACTGGGAAAGCATTGATCCAAATAATCAGGTACAATTGATTATCTTATTGGCGATTCCAGAAACGGAAGCAGGCTCTACCCATCTTCAATTACTTTCGGAATTTGTTACAAGATTATCAAACGAAGCGTATAAAAATAGACTTTTAAATGCAAAAACCAATACCGAATTATATGAAGCATTAGATAAGGTAGAAGTAGAAAAAGAAATAAAAGCAGGGAACAAATTGAATAAAACCGTTATCGGTATTACCGCATGTCCTGCTGGCATCGCGCATACTTATATGGCGGCAGAGGCACTCGTAAAAGCAGGTAAAGAACTGGGAGTCGACGTATATGTTGAAAAGCAAGGGGCAAACGGCATCGAGGATCGCCATACAACGGACCTATTGAAAAAAGCCGACGCGGTTATTTTTGCCGTTGATGTTGCAGTCAAAAATGAAGAGCGTTTCGCACACCTGCCAAAGATAAAAACATCGGTGGCAGCCCCACTGCGTAATGCAACAAGTTTAATCCGTGAAGCATTAGATAAAGCGGAAAAGACACCGAAGAAAGAATATAATCCAGAGCAAGCTGCTGCATCCGGAGCAGATGAAACAGGAGAAAAATCATTTAAAGCGGAAGTTAAAGACTCGATTTTAACAGGTATTTCTTATATTATCCCGGTCATCGTGGCCGGCGGTATGACCTTAGCAGCTGCCGTGCTAATTTCACAGGCGTTCGGCCTTCAAGAAGTATATGCAGAAGAAGGTTCATGGTTATGGTTATTAAGACAACTTGGCGGCGGACTTCTCGGCCAGCTGTTGGTCCCAATATTAGCAGCTTACATGGCATACTCCATCGCGGATAAACCGGCACTCGGACCTGGTTTTGCAGCCGGTGTGGCAGCAAACTTGATTGGCTCAGGTTTCCTTGGCGGTATGCTCGGCGGTTTCTTAGCCGGTTTCTTCTTAAAGTTTTTAAAGAAAAAGATCCAGCCAAAAGGAACATTTGCAGGATTCATTAGTTTCTGGGTATACCCAGTTGTTGGTACACTTGTCGTTGGTTCGATCATGTTATTCGTGGTTGGTGAACCACTTGCCTGGTTAAACCAAAGCTTAGTGGAATTTCTAGGCGGCTTATCAGGTAGAAATGCCATTCTTTTAGGAGCCATTATTGGTGCGATGGTTTCATTCGACTTGGGCGGTCCAGTTAACAAGGCCGCTTACACCTTCTGTATTGCGGCAATGGCAAGCGGAAACTTTATTCCTTACGCAACATTCGCTTCCGTTAAAATGGTTTCTGCTTTCGGTGTAACAGGTGCGACTATTATCGGTAAAAAGTACTTTACAAAACAAGAACAAGAAATCGGAAAACAAACATGGCTACTTGGTTTAGCAGGTATCACCGAGGGTGCTATTCCATTTATGATTAACGACCCATTACGGGTAATCCCTTCATTAATTGCAGGTTCTGCCGTAACAGGTGCAATTGTAGCTTATTTTAACCTCGGATTAAATGTTCCAGGTGCAGGGATTTTCTCCTTAGCACTATTACAAGGTCAGCCAATCCTGTTAGCAGCAAGCATCTGGCTAGGAGCCGCATTAATCGGGGCAGCCATTTCAATGTTTCTGTTAATCGCAACGAGAAAAAGTAAACTGAAAAAAGAAAAACAAGAAGGTACTATTACTAAAAAAGCAGCGTAATGTTTGGAAAATTTATGGTACCTAAGGTTGGACCTTAGGTACCTATCATATTTGGAGGACATCATGAAAAAAGTTCATATCGTACCCCATATGCATTGGGACAGAGAGTGGTATTTTTCAACCGAAGAATCTCGAATCTTGCTGGTTAATAATATGGAAGAAATCCTAGAAATGCTCGAGAACAACCCAGATTATCCATATTATGTTTTAGACGGTCAAACGTCGATTCTTGAAGACTATTTCGCAGTAAAGCCGGAAAACAAAGAGCGAGTTCGTAAGCTCGTCCAAGCCGGAAAACTGATCATTGGTCCATGGTATACTCAAACCGATGAAATGGTCGTTGGCGGAGAATCCATCGTTCGTAATCTTCTTTATGGGTTAAAAGATACAGAAGAGTTCGGAGAGCCAATGATGATAGGGTACTTACCGGACTCCTTCGGTCAATCATCACAAATGCCGCAAATCCTGAATGGCTTCGACATTAAGTATTCGATTTTCTGGCGTGGTACTTCTGAACGTCACGGCACAAATAAAACTGAATTTTACTGGACAAGCGATGATGGCTCAAAGGTCCTCGTCCAATTGTTTCCACTTGGCTATGCGATTGGTAAGTATCTTCCTGAAGATGAAGAAAAACTCCAGGAACGCATCAACAAATACTTTACCGTTCTCGACCGTGGGGCTACCACAGAGAACATCATCCTGCCAAACGGTCACGATCAAATGCCAATTCAAAAGAACATTTTTACGATCATGGAAAAACTCCAAAAGCTATATCCAGACCGCGAATTTTTTCTGAGCAAATATGAGAATGTCTTTGCTGAACTGGAAAAGAATCAAGCCTTGCCTACCCTTCAAGGCGAATTTTTAGACGGAAAATACATGCGTGTTCACAGAAGTATCTACTCAACAAGAATGGATATTAAAGCAGCGAACACAAGAATTGAAAATAAAATCACCAATGTATTGGAGCCATTAGCGGCAATTGCCTATTCCTTAGGATTTGAATATCATCATGGTTTGATTGAGTTGATTTGGAAGGAAATCATGAAAAATCATGCACATGACAGTATTGGCTGCTGCTGCTCCGATAAAGTTCATCGTGAAATCATGAACCGCTTCTTTCTTGCAGAAGAAAAAACTGATCAGCTTATTGAACACTATAAGCGTAAAATCACGGATTCAATTGACACTGAACGTACTGAGGATCGGTTAACTGCATTTAACCTCCTGCCATATGAACGTAAAGATGTGGTTACCACTAAGGTAATTACAAAGTTGAATTCATTCACATTAGAGGATGCAGAAGGTAATCGTATTCCGTTTGAGGTACTGAACAAAGAAATCATGGATCCAGGCTTAATTGACCGTCAAATTGTTCACTACGGTAACTATGATCCATTTTTCCAATATACTGTTCAATTACAGGATTCAATACCAGCGATGGGGTATAAGACATACTTCGTTGTGGATGCAAAGAGCAATATGGGGAATACCCTTATTGAAAAGAATACAGTTGACACAGAATTTTATTCGGTTTCCGTCAATCCAAATGGAACGTTGAAAATTTGGGACAAGCAATTGAATAGGGAATTTGACCAAGTGCTGCGCTTAGAAAATGGCGGCGACGATGGTGACGAATATGACTTCTCACCATTAGCAGATGAAACACTTTTTTATAGTGATAATGTTGAAGCAGAAGTGAAGGTTGCGCAGAATGGATATGAAGCACGAATCGATATCCTTGTTAAGCTAGATGTACCTGGGGATCTTGAGAAGCGCAAAATCAATAAAGTTGACCGTTTTGTGGAGGTTCATTGGAAAGTAATGATTCCAAACCATCAGCCAATCATTAAGATTGAGGCAGAAATTGATAATCAAGCGAAGGACCATCGTCTTCGCACCCTGATTCCTACAGGAATCGCGTCTTCCTTCTCAGTATCAGACAATCAATTCGGCTTCATTAAGCGTGATGTTTATGATTCCGCAATGGATTACTGGAAAGAACAAGATTGGGATGAACGCCCAGATTCTATTTTTCCAATGCTTTCCTTTACGGGATTATCAGATCATGAGCATGGAATAAGTGTATTAACCAACAGCACTCGTGAATTTGAAATTGTTGGGGAAAAATACGATACCATCGCAATCACCCTATTCCGAAGCGTTGGCGTACTAGGAAAAGAAGAAATGCTAAGAAGACCAGGTCGTCCATCTGGAATTAAACTGCCCACACCTGACTCACAAATGCTGGGATTAGTAAAACTCGACTTTGCGATTACAACACACAAAGGCTCTACAACAACTGCAAACATTGGCAGAATCGCAAAGGAATTTACAACACCAATTCAGACTTATAATAAAATACCGCATAATGCGATGAAGCTGAATCCATCTGGTATCAAAGCACCATTGAGCTTTAGTTTCTTACAAGAAACAAACAGCACTGCGGTACTGAGTACACTGAAAAAAGCAGAAAAAGAAGATCGCTTCGTCCTAAGATTCTTCAATCCTACAGAAACAGAAGGTCATGGCTCATATACCGTAAACCTTTCAGTCGAACATGCACTTGAAGCAAACCTAAACGAAAAACCAATTACGCAACTTAACTTAGAAAATAATCACCTTATCTTGCCGTTAAAACCAAACCAAGTAAAAACTGTATTATTTTAACAACGAGCGGTGCCTGTTACCACTAAAACACCCACTGTCCGCCTGAGGTGGACAGTGTCCACGAGTGGTGACAGGCACCAATAAAATGAATCGCGTAAAAAGAGAAGTGCTTTTTGGCACTTCTTCTTTTTTTATTCTGTGGACTTCTCACTTAGGACTGGCTTTTTACAGTTTCCATTCCGGAAAGTCTTTTATCTTTTGTTTTTCATACTCCGTCATTCTTGAGTACGAGTGTGACAGTTTTGAAAGGATGTACCCCTGAGGGCTAGCAGTTTCCTCGTGATCGTTAACCTCTTGTAGTTTGATATTGGTAAACATAATAGCTATTTGTGCTAAACTCTCGATTGTGTCCATCAATTCAGGGTTGTCATTGTAATTTTTCTTGGCAATGGCATAAACAGTATCCAGTCTGCTCCTTATGTGCTTAAGTGTTTCCGCGTCAAATTGGTCTTTTTTCATTACATTTCACCCCTTATAACTAAAGCATATGGAATTTCAAGGGATATGGAACTACTAAAATAAATAATTATTAACATGAATAAACTCGTTTATTAGAAAAAAGGCATTTTCCCTTTTGCAAAAGAGAAAACGCCATTTTTCACTGATTGATTATTTTATAAAATATTGATAACAGACAACTGCCTCTACCTGTTTAAAGCCCTCCTGAATATATAGAGCCTGGGCACGCTCATTCTCTCCGTTTACACTAAGGATGGTGCGTTTATAGCCTTTTTCCTTGGCAAACCTTAAAGAGGCTCTTAGCAGGCTTCTTCCTAACCCGCGGCCTTGATACTCAGGCAAAATCGCGACAGGTCCAATGTTCATAATAGGTGCCTCATCATATCCATCATCGGCTCCTCTTATCACTCCTACCGGTTTTTCCTGATCGAACAGGATCATCATGCCGCCTTCAAGGTAATCATCATCGGTTGACAGCTTTTTTACCCCCTCAGTGGTGAGCGGTGTTTCACTGCCTTTCAGAGTTGAAAAAGCAGCATTTCGTACCTTTAGCCAATGCTCTTCATCCTGTCCTGGACGAAAAGTTCTAACCTCGTAACCGTCTGGGATTTCGACTTCTGGTATTTCCAGGTCCTCTCTTACCAGCAGGAAAGCATATCTTTCCACAGAAAACTTCAAGCCTTCTATCATCTCTATCAATTTTTTATTTACTACTGGGATAAACAGAAAAACCTTATCTAGGTCAGTTGTATGTTGTAAGACTGCCTCTAGAAGCTGCCGATAGCAGAGCATATCTTGAGTTTCGCAATGAAAAATACGAAAGCGGGCCCTTTTTCCACGTTTATGATAATCATCCATGACCAGCGAAGCTGTTCCGACTATTTCATCCTGCTCATTTAATGCAAGATAAGTAGGATTTTCATCATCCACGACAAACTCCCGTAATTCAAAATCATACAAATAGGAATCATCAACCTCTGATCTATGCTTTTTACAATAAGCAACAAAATCAGAAACTCTCTCTTTCTCTAACGATACAACCCTCATCTGCTCCCCCTCCTATAAATCTTTATGGCATTCAATTAAGATTTAGGCTGAAATAACTCCAGAGTCTCCCCGTCTGGCCCCTTAAAGAAGATATACTTACTTCCATTGGTCAATGTAGAAATTTCATCACTTGTAAAATGTACCTTCGAACTTCTAAGACGTTCAATTTCTCCTTCAATGTCGTCCACTGTAAACGCAATATGATGAACCTTCCCTTCATCAGGAAAAGTATTGTTCTTCCCACAAATAAGTTCAACAATGACCTGTCCACTAGCACGATCACCTAAAAAGGCTAACCCAGTAGATTCATTCGCATCAAACCTATCCAGCAAATCCAATCCTAAAACATCCTGATAAAAACCAATAGAAACCTCCAAATCACTCACCATCACACCAACATGCTCTAACTTCTTAACTGCCATAAAAAAACCTCCTTTTTATGGTGCCTGTCACCATTTATGCAAATTGTACCACTTATACATTCATTTATGTATGAAACCTCTTGTAACGGTTCAAACTGTGGTTGAGAAAAAGGGGGACGTAATAATGCGAAGTTGGTTTATTTTTATTTGGTGCACGGCCATTTTGATTTTTACTTGTACCTCAAGCTTTCATGATTTTATCGAATTTGGTGTTGTGAGGTTCCATTGGGACGCTCATCCAACCTTTTCTGATTTCCTGTCACCACTCCCCTATGACCTTAGTAAAGGATTCCTTTTGCAAAAGTTTGGCCATATAATCGCTTTTCACGTTCTTACTGTCTTGTTGTTAATGAAATTTAGATCTCATATGATAATCCTCGCTTTGGCTGCTTCCTTTGCGTCTCTAACTGAGTTTATGCAATTATATTTTAATCGTGGTGGAAGGGCTTTTGATATTGGATTTGATTTACTAGGTATTTTATTGACGTTATCGATTGCAAGCCTGTTTAGGATAAAACATTCCAATCGCATCAATTTAAATAATTAAAGCACTTATACAGAATAAAACTACCTTTCACTTAATTTTCAGTTATAATTAAGCAAAAATAAATAGTTTCTATATACAAATGAGGTGTAGTTTTGTGGAGTGGAAAATTAACAAAGTTGAAAAAGACCAAGTAGACCGATTTGAGATTGTTCAGGAAGATGTAACCCTTCCAAACCAAACAGATATGCATTTCTCTTATGTGAATTTTTCACAGGGTGTTTGTATTTTGCCGATAACGGAGGACGGGAAGGTTATATGTATTCGGCAATATCGTCATGCAGTCAAGGAATGGCAATGGGAATTACCTGCAGGAGCCATTGACCCTGAAGACAAAGAACCTCTTTCAGCAGCCAAAAGAGAACTTGAGGAAGAAACTGGCTGCCAGGCTAAAAACTGGATCAATCTAGGCAGTGTTTACCCCTCCCCTGGGTCGACAAGTGAGCAGATTTTCCTTTTTGCTGCAACCGACCTCATAAAAAAAGAGCAGCAGCTTGAAGCCACCGAACAGATAGACCTACATATCATCGAAATGAACGAGCTAAATCAGCTAATTAGTAGCGGGGAATTCAAACACGGCGCCGGACTCGCAGCCATCCTTCGTTACCTCATAATAAATGATTAAATAGAAAAAGGGTTTTCAGCACAGCACGTGCCAAAACCCTTTTTTTGTTTAATAAAGCATCATTGATGGCAGGCACCAAAACCAACCATTCTCCATTTCAGAAGGAATGCTACTCGCGGACACTGTCCGCCTCAGGTGGACAGTGTCCACGAGTGGTGACAGGCACCATCCAACGCCACCATCCACCAGAAAATATTTTATTTATTCTAACTATGATGTATTATAGTAATATTAAATTTGAACGTTATGAGGGGGATTTAGGATGAGGTTGTCTGGTGAGGAGTTGGAGGTTCTTTCGATTCTGGAAGAAAATCATAGGATTCCGGTGCAAGATATTGCGTTGATGGTGAATTCGAGTGTGGAGGATGTTTCGGCGATTATTAAGAAGTTGGAGGATGAGAAAATCATTGTTAGTTATCCGGCTTTGATTGATTGGAGCAAGGTGGCCGGCGAGGAAAATATCGTCGCGATGATTGATGTAAAAGTGACCCCGAAACGCGGGGTAGGTTTCGATGAGGTGGCGGAAAGAATTTATCGTTTTCCTGAGGTTACATCTCTTTATCTCATGTCCGGTGCGTATGATTTATCGATTACGATTGAAGGTAAAACAATGAGTGAGATCGCTAGGTTTGTGTCGGAAAAGCTGTCGACGATTGATAATGTTATTTCCACAACCACTCATTTCATGTTAAAAAAATACAAACATGATGGTGTCATTTTTGGCGAAAACAATGATCGCGATCGTCGGATGGTGGTTTCACCATGATGAAGGAACACCAACACTATTTATCTGGAATGGTAAAAGAATTAAAACCATCTGGAATCAGGAAGTTTTTTGACCTTGCGGCCTCGATTAAGGGAGTCATTTCCCTAGGTGTTGGGGAGCCAGATTTTATTACCCCATGGAGCATACGAGAAGCAGCAATTCTATCTTTAGAAGAGGGCTATACTTCCTACACTGCTAATCCCGGCTTGTTAGAATTACGACAAGAAATTTCAGGATATTTAAACAAGCGGTTTGGGGTCCAGTATAATCCTGTCGACCAAGTGATTGTAACCGCTGGTGCCAGCCAAGCCATTGACCTAACCTTCCGCGCCATTCTAAATCCTGGTGACGAGGTACTGATTATTGAACCGGCTTTCGTTTCATATGCACCATTAGTTACGTTGGCAGGCGGGAAGCCAATCCCGGTCTCAACACATCCAAGTAATGGCTTCAAGCTAACACCTGAACAAATTGAAAACGCGATTACGACCAAAACAAAAGCCATTTTGCTCTGTTCACCAAATAACCCGACAGGAACCTATTTAAACAAAGAGGAACTTACAAAAATTGCTGGAGTGGTTGAGAAACACGACTTACTTGTTATCTCTGATGAAATCTATGCAGAATTGACCTATGATGATGAATATACAAGCTTTGCTTCGATTGAGGGTATGTATGATCGAACCATCCTAATCAACGGCTTCTCCAAAGGATTTGCGATGACAGGCTGGCGACTAGGGTTCTTAGCAGCTCCTCAGCCGTTTACCGAACAAATGGTAAAAATTTTACAATACACAACGATGTGCGCACCGCATATGCTGCAGCACGGCGCCATCGAGGCTCTACGAAATACCTATCACGAAGTGGAAAGCATGAGAAGAAGTTATCGTAGAAGACGTAATTATATTGTTCAATCGTTAAACAGTATAGGGCTGGACTGTCACACTCCAGGCGGAGCCTTCTATGTCTTCCCTTCCATTAAAAAAACCGGTATGAGCTCAGAACAATTTGCAGAAGAACTTCTGCTTGCAGAAAAAGTAGCCGTTGTTCCTGGCAGTGCTTTTGGCGAAAGTGGCGAAGGGTACATCCGCTGCTCCTATGCCACCTCTATGGAACAACTCCAAGAAGCAATGCAGCGAATCAAGAGGTTTATGGACTCCTTGGAATCGAAAGAGAACCGTGTCCAAGAGCTTTCTACAAACAATTAAAAGCTATAAAAAAACGTCAAACCCCAAGGGGCATGACGTTTTTTCTATTTGGAGAGTTTTGTTAGTAACACCACTGCCAAATTTATGGTAAGATTTATTTATTTCAAACAGTTATCCATCAAGAAAAGAGGAAAGAAATGAACCATCAAGATAATTCCAGATCTATAGTCATACCGCTTACGATTTCAATTATAGCGATATCGTTCTCAGCCATTTTTGTAAAATGGTCGGACGCACCTGCTTCCGTTTTAAGCATGTATCGCATGCTGCTTGCAAGTCTATTAATGCTTCCGATCGTCTGGAAAAACCGCGAAGAATTTAAAAAAATCACAAGAAATGATTGGGTCTTTTTATTTTTATCAGGTCTGTTTTTAGCCCTGCATTTTGTCCTTTGGTTCGGTTCGTTAAAATTAACTACCGTCGCTAGCTCAACCATTATTCTTGCCTTGCAGCCGATAGTATCGTTGATTGGCGGTTACTTCTTTTTTAAAGAACGAACAACAAGTTCCGCTTTGATGACGATGGGAATTGCGATAATTGGTGCCATGATGATTGGCTGGGGTGACTTTGCTTTGAGTCAGGACGCCATTCTTGGCGATATCCTTTCCTTCTTAAGTGTCATTGCCGTAGTAGTTTACTTAATGATCGGTCAAAGTATCGTGAAAAAAGTTTCACATTGGATTTATAGTTTTAGTGTGTTTTTTATTGCCGCTATCGTTCTATCAATCTATAACCTTAGTGCAAGTGTTGCATTTAGCGGCTATCCAGCGAAGGAATGGGGAATATTCCTCTTACTCGCAACCGTTCCGACAATCAGTCACATCATCAATAACTGGCTCTTAAACTATGTTAATGCTACAACCATATCAATGAGTATTTTAGGTGAACCTGTGGGTGCGACGATATTGGCAGTGATATTATTAAATGAACACCTTGCCAGCTGGCAAATTGCCGGTGGAATGCTCGTGCTTCTTGGTGTATTTTTCTTTTTAACGCAGCAGCAAAAAAGGATTCCTATTAAAGGAACCGTAAACACCGGGACTTAAAAAAAACCTCCATTAGGGGGTTTTTCTACTGTTACAGGCTGTTATCCATCGACACCCTTGTCTTCTTCTCATAAAATAAGAAAAAACGAAATTATGGAGGAGATGAAATGTACAAAGTATTTGCCGGCTCTTTCAAGTCAAGGGAAAATGCACAGGAACGAGTAGCCTTCCTGCGCTCAAAGGGAATCCAATCCTTTATTGTATCCACCGTCATTTCTGGTGAAACTTGGTTTCGCGTACAAGCAGGTGCCTTTTCTACCAGGGAGAACGCAGATAAACGAGTAAATGAAATCAAGGCAAAGACAGGAATAAATGCTTTCATCCAAACAGATAACGTTCGTTCCAGCACAACTTCTAATACAGTTCCAAGTCCCCCCGGTATTGATCTCAATCCATCCTCAATTTTAGGTCCTACCCAGCTTTCTGCTGAACAAATGAATGCATATGTAAGGACGATAAACCCTCATGCACCCTTGTTAGGAGAATATTACAAAACATTCGGAGAGTATTATGGGATTAAAGGGGATGTTGCGTTTGCACAAGCCCTGCAGGAAACTGGCTATTTTCGGTTTACAGGGGATGTTAGGAGTAGTCAAAACAACTTTGCAGGAATTGGTGCCACGGGTGGCGGAGCAAGGGGAGCCGGTTTCAACACACCCGAGGAAGGTGTACTTGCACATCTCCAGCACTTATATGCTTATGCTACCACAGCAGCATTACCCGACAAATACCCGTTAGTTGACCCCCGCTTTCATCTTGTAAATAGAGGTTCGGCAACAACATGGACCGCCTTGAACGGAAAATGGGCTGTTCCAGGTACCACCTACGGTCAGTCAATCTTGAGTATCTATCGAAGAATGGCTGAAGCTTAAAAAATATCGATAAGGTTAACTAAAGCCAGGCAATAGGCCAGGCTTTTGTTTTTCACTTCCCCGACATGATTAATGAGCCTTTTATACTAATTATCTATTAATTTTTTACAAATTCGTGATATGATAAGAGCAAATTCAGATAATTAGAGGAAACTGTATGAACAGAAAAGGGCAAATTACGCTAGTGCTAATATCGGTGCTTTTTTCCAGCTTCCAAACCCTTGTGGAGCATGAACGTTTTTTCACGGTAGACTTTCTTATTTTTACAGGGATTGCTTGGCTGGTTGGATGGCAATATGACCGGGCACGTTTCTTTGGAAAAAAAGCGCGTGATAGTGAAGAAAGCTATAGACAATTAATAGATTCATTGCCAAAGTCAGTCATTATTCACCAAGATAACAAGGTCATCTATGTAAATAAGGAAGCCCTAACGATGATTGGTGCAAAGCAGAAGGAAGAAGTAATCGGAACTTCTATTTATAATTATATTTTTCCAGAATATAAGGATCGACTAATAGAACGCCTGAATCAAGTAAAAAAAGAAGTCCTTCCGTTAAACAATATTGAATACAAATTTAAAAAGTTAGATGGTTCGGTATTTGACTTTGAAGGCTCTTCCATGTTCATTACATATGGCGGAAAAGAAGCTATATTGTCAATCGGAAATGATGTCACAAAAAGAAAAGAACAAACCGAACAACTCCTGCAAAAATCAGAAAAGTTGGCGCTTCTTGGTCAAATGGCTGCAGGTATAGCCCATGAAATCCGAAATCCACTTACCTCCATTAGAGGCTTCATTCAATTATTCAAAAGCGAGACACATCAGGAAGAGTACTATGATATTGTGTTATCAGAGCTTGACCGAATCAATAACATCGTCGGAGAATTTCTTGTACTTGCAAAACCAACCGCTGCTGTTTTTGCCGAAAAAGATGTAAAGGAATTAATTAAAGATGTTGTTACCCTGATTAATACGCAATCCATCTTAAACAATGTCCAAATCTTCATAGAATTTGAATGCAATTTACCCAAAATAAGCTGTGAAGAAAACCAATTAAAACAGGTCTTTCTAAACCTGCTAAAAAACGCAATAGAAGCCATGCCTACCGGCGGAAATATAGATGTAAAGGTTAAGACAAAGGAAGAAGGGAAAATTTCTATCCAAATTATCGATCAGGGAATTGGGATTCCAAAGGATCGAATTCCGACCCTCGGTGAACCCTTTTATACGACAAAGGAAAAGGGAACTGGCCTCGGACTTATGACATGTTATAAAATCATTGAAAGCCATAGCGGTCAATTAACGATTGAGAGTGTAGTAAATGAAGGAACGACAATCGAAATTATTCTGCCAACCATCACCCAGCGAGTTTTTAGCCTTACTTAAGAAACCTTCAGTTATGAGGGTTTCTTTATTATGTAGTAAAATAAGTACCAAGGAGGCGAAGAGAAATTGGACAATAGAGAGATTGTTTATTTAAGCAAGGGATTGCCCAAAACGAATTTACATAAGGATGAAACGTATATATCTGGAATCTGGAAAGAACAATGTGAAGAACTTTTTGCAGGCTTCGATCAGATAAGTGGCGACCAGGTGGCAAATCCTGAGTATCATGGCGGAGCAGAACGTGTCGTCTGCGTATATCCCTTCGAACATTATGAGCATTGGGAAAGTGTTTTTGGTAAACCACTAACACCCTCTGCATTTGGGGAAAATTTAACTCCCATTGGCATGAAGGAAGACCAGGTATGTATTGGAGATGTTTTTCAAATTGGCGAGGCAGTCCTGCAGGTGTCCCAAGGTCGGTATCCTTGTTCAACCATTAATAAACGGAATAATAATAACCTCTTATTAAAAAGAATTGTGGAAACCGGATATACCGGATATTTTTTCCGAGTGCTAGAAGAAGGAAAAATAACAGCAGACGCTCAGATAAAAAAGCTGGTTTCACATCCTGAGCAAATCACGGTCTCCTCTATTCATCATCTCTATTTCCATGATCCATCACCATCGGTTGAATTGATTGAAAAAATAGTCGGGATTGAAGAATTGGCACATCAGTGGCGAACGTATCTCCTTGATTTAAAAGAGAAGATTGAGAAACTCCCGGGCTAAGCCTGGGAGTTTATTTGGTGAACAGCTTTAAAAATTGGCTATAGCCTTCTTCTTCAAGTTTATCTTTTGGTACAAATCGGAGTGCAGCCGAATTAATGCAATACCTAGCGCGGTCAGGACCAGGACCATCATCAAACACATGCCCAAGATGGGAATCAGAGGTTTTGCTTCGCACCTCAATCCGCCTCATCCCATGTGAGGTATCAAACCTTTCCTCTAGCTCATAACGCCTTAATGGCTTGGTAAAACTCGGCCAGCCGCAGCCGGCATCATATTGGTCAAGTGAACTGAAAAGCGGCTCACCTGAAATGATATCTACATAAATTCCTTCTTCTGTGTTATTCCAATATTCATTTTTGAATGGTGGCTCTGTGGCATTTTTTCTAGTCACATTAAATTGAATCGGGGTTAGTTCTTTTTTTAGATCCTCATCACTTTTCCGCTTTTTCCAGTTTTCACGTATGAACTTAGCACGCCCTGAACCCTCTCGATAGTGGTTATAATGAAAAGGCATTTTTTTATAATAGTCCTGATGTTTCTCCTCTGCTCGGTAAAAGGGGCCAGCAGGCAGGATCTTTGTTACAATCGGCTTTTGAAAACGACCGCTTGCAGCGAGCTCTGCCTTTGCGTTCTCCGCCATCTCCCTTTGTTCTTCTGTGTGATAAAAAATCGCCGTCCGGTACGATAGACCGCGATCATTAAATTGCCCGCCCTCATCGGTTGGGTCGATTTGCTGCCAGAATATCTCTAGCAATTTCTTATAGGGAAAAATGTCAGGGTCAAAAGCAATTTGAACCGCTTCATAATGTCCCGTTGTATCCAAGCAAACTTCCTCATATGTCGGGTTTTCCTTATGTCCGCCTGTATAACCCGAAGTCACTTCTATAATCCCAGGCTGCTCGTCAAACGGCGATACCATGCACCAAAAACAACCGCCTGCAAACGTTGCGATTTCCGTCATTGGATCAACTCCTTTTATATTTTCTGACACCCGCCAGTATTTTTGCCATCCGCAACTAATTCCAGCTATGATGCCTGGCGGACTACTTTCAGAAGAAGAAACTAAAACCGTCACAAAATGGCTTTTAGATAAATAAACGGTTAGGGATTCCTAACCTTTTTTCAGGCTCATTTCATGCTTTCGTATTTACTTCACCAAATTTTTCGGTGTTTCTCCCTGTAAACCCTGGAGTAAATTTTCAGCAGCGAGTGACGCCATTTTAAGTCTTGTGTTCACACTAGCACTGCCAATGTGTGGCAGGGCCACAACATTTGGAAGGCTGAGAAGAGGGTGGTCTGTCCTCAGCGGCTCTTCTTCAAATACATCAATCCCTGCACCCCAAATAACCCCTTTTTTCAAGGCTTGATAAAGAGCCTCTTCATTCACAATCCCGCCGCGGGCCGTATTAACCAAGACAGCAGTCGGTTTCATAAATGATAACTCTTCAGCACCAATGTAATCCTTCGTCTCCGGTGTAAAAGGCATTAATACGCAAACAAAGTCCGATTCCCGCAGTAATTTTCCTTTGTCCACATACTCAATACCAAGCTGTTCCTCGACTTCACGCTTTCGGGAGCGGTTATGATAGTAAACTTTCATATCAAATCCGCTCGCTCTCCTAGCGAGCGCCTCTCCAATCCTGCCTAATCCGAAGATTCCCAAGGTAGCGCCATATATATCCTGCCCAGTTAATTGCATCGGCGACCAGGTTTTCCAATTTCCCTCACGCAAATAATCGGAGGCTTCTACCAATCTCCTAGACGCGGCCATTAACAACGCAAAGGTTAAATCCGCTGTCGTCTCCGTTAATACGCCAGGTGTATTCGTTACCATTATCCCTTTCTCTGTTGCTGCAGCCACGTCGATATTGTTATAACCAACCGCCATATTACTAACAATTTTCAACTTCCCCCCCAATTCTAAAAGGGGTCTGTCGATACTCTCTGTTAATAAACAGTAAAGACCCTCGACATCCTGAATCTCCTTTTCAAGGATTTCTCTAGGAACAGGTTCCTCTTCTTTCTCCCACATTTTCACTTCACAAACCTCTGCTAACCTTGAAACAATAGGTTCCGGCAACTTCCGGGATATGTAGATTTTTGGTTTCAACTTGGTATTCACTCTCCAAAAATAAAAATGATGGTAAAAAATTCATATTTTAGGATAAACTTCCGCACCCACTGACACGTTTCGACAACCTCTCACACCGCTAAATGGTAAGATAGTCTTGCTTTTATTCAAGTAATATGAAATGTATCTAATTTTTCATGGGAGTGTCATGGATGGATTGGTTGGTTAGAAAAAAACTATATATTTACTATACACTTTTTCATACTCTTGGTTATTATATCTTGCTTTTTTTCTGGCAAAAGAATGGAGCAGTCAATACAACTGGGGAGAATCTATTTTTACTAGCTGCCCCACTTACCTCATCTATTATTTTATATTTCATTTACCGAAAACAGAAAACGAATGAAAAATATCTATGGCTCTTCCTCTCACTAGGATGTTTTTTCAACTTTATGACTGTGATGACAAGTCGTTATTTTTCACAAAAAGAATTTCTTTATCTTGAATGGAATAATTCCTTTTATATTCTTCAAATCGGATGCTTTCTTATAGCGTTTATTTGCAAAATCCGAATAGATGAACACCATCATCTTTTAAAATTCACTTTTGATACCTGTATTATTATGGCTGCAGCGATTGCATTTAGTTGGCATTTCATCATCCGTGATCTCCAAACTCAACATATTTTTATAGGATATCCTATTGGAGATTTGATCCTTTTTTTTGGGGCAATGATTTTCTACTTAGGATCAGAAAAATTATCCCCTTTTCGAGTTTTAATACTTTCTAGCTTATTGATTCAAGTGATCGCTGATTGTTCCTATCTTATTTTTACGATGATGAATATCCCTTTTTCAGAAGGTTTATTTCATCCATTATGGTCACTTTCACCTTTATTACTGGGGATTGCAGGAACATTGGCAATAGCAAATGGCGATACATCTCCAGCAACGAAAAATAAGATCCATTCTTTAAAAGAATCTATCACTCTAAGATTATTATTGCCTTACATAAGTGTAATCCTTTTATTTATGATTATGATTTCCCAACATCATGATTCAATCAGTTTAATTATAGGGTCAGCGGCAGCTATTCTCTTTCTAATCGTACGGCACATTTTTGCTTCCCTAGAAAATCAAACATTGTTGGCAAAATATCACGAACTTACAGAGGAATTAGAGCTAAAAATTGTGGAGAGGACGGAAGAGCTAAGCTCAAAAAACCGGCAGCTCCTTTCTGCAGCACGGAAAATGAAATACATGGCCTACCATGATGTACTAAGCGGGCTGCCAAATAGAAGGATGTTTTTGGAAAGGCTGAAGACAGCAATGGATGAAGCGAAGAGGAATCATTATAAACTAGCGGTTATCTTTATTGATTTGGACCATTTTAAAAATATTAATGATACACTGGGGCATGAGTTTGGAGACCTACTGTTAAAGCATGTTACCAAAGAGATGGCAAAGAGCGTCCGTAGGATTGATACGATTTCTCGACAAGGCGGGGATGAATTTACCGTCTTACTAAATCGAATCCGTTCGGAGGAGGATGTCATTCCATTAGTGGAACGAATGCGATCGATTGTGGCAAAACCCATCACCATTCAAGGTCAAGAATTACACGTCTCCATGAGTATTGGGATTGCTTTTTACCCAAGTGACGGAAAAAGCACCGAAGAGCTAATGAAAAATGCAGACATGGCCATGTATCGTGCCAAAGAAGAAGGCAGGGATAATTACAAATTTTATTCAATGGATATGAATAAAGCAATTTCGAGAAAAATGGCACTTGAAAATGGTTTGAGGAAGGCGCTAAAAAATGATGAATTTGTTCTAAATTATCAACCGCAAGTGAGTTTACACACCGGTGAAATTGTCGGAGTAGAGGCATTACTTCGGTGGAATACAACGGAAACCGGTATGGTATCTCCGAATCAATTTATACCTGTTGCTGAAGAGTCGGGGCTGATCATTCCAATTGGGGAATGGGTCCTAAAAACTGCCTGTATACAGGGGAAAACTTGGCATGATAATGGTCAAAGCGATTTAAAAATAGCAGTAAACCTCTCCCCCGTACAATTCCTTCACGATAATTTGGTTGGGACGGTCATTAACGCTTTAAAGACATCTGACTTTAATCCAAATTATTTAGAGTTAGAAATAACCGAAGGCGTTGCTTTTACGAATGCAGAGGCAGCCATAAAAAAAATGCAGGCTATACGAGAGTTAGGCGTGCGAATATCCATTGATGACTTTGGTACAGGATATTCTTCTTTAATGTATCTTAAAAGCTTTCCAATAAACACTTTAAAAATTCCTAAACCATTTAACCAGGACATCATGAGAAGCCCAAAAGACAAAGCATTAGTAGAAACGATAATCTACCTTGGCCACAGCCTCGGGTTATCCGTGATTGCGGAAGGAATTGAGAGTAACGAACAGCTACGTTTTCTTAAAGAACACCATTGTGATGTGGTTCAGGGTGACCTGTATAGTAAACCATTAACGGTAGTGCAAGTAAGTGCTTTGATTGAAAATAAAAACGCTGTAAAAATTTCATGATTCGGATAAAAAGGTATAGACCCTTCTTTTAAACAAACACTATTCATATCGTATGTTAAAAGGAGACTGTATTGTGATGTCATATAAGATAACCAACATGATTATTGATGATGATTTTGATAGTGAGGAATATGTAACAGCAGAGTTTATACATGATCAAACCAATTACAGCATTACGTTTAAAAAGGCAGACCTAGAAATCATTAATGCTTGGGTATATAAAGATGGCACATCCCTGCCGGCTAATTTATCCGATACAATGATTGAATCGATTAGGGATGATATAAAAAAGAGAATTTAGCTCAGAGCTGGTTGGTTACTCCAATCAGCTTTTTTATGGATTTGTATATTTCACTGATATATATTAATTATGTATATCAACTAATGGAGGATACGAAGCTGAAGAAAAAACTAAAAAGGTTGCTCATTTTTCTACTTTTGTTGTCTTTATTTATTTTTCTAAACAATAGTTCTATTTTTGCGAAGGATCGTAAGGGTGACCCTCTGCTTCTCGCACACCGCGGATTAGGACAAACCTTTAGTATGGAAGGAATCCAAGGCGATACATGTACGGCGGAACGCATTTTCAAACCTGAACATTCATACATAGAAAACACAATCCCTTCAATGGAAGCTGCGTTTGAAAATGGAGCTGATGTAGTTGAATTGGACGTGAAACCTACAAAAGACGGGCAATTTGCTGTTTTTCATGACTGGACGCTGGAATGCAGAACAAATGCAGAAGGAACTACAAAGGATTTTACAATGGCTGAATTAAAGCAATTTGATATCGGCTACGGTTATACAGCGGATAACGGAAAAACCTATCCATTTCGCGGGAAAGGCGTTGACCTTATGCCATCCCTCGATGAAGTGTTAGACCATTTTCCAGAGGGTGCATTTTTAATTCATATCAAAAGTGATGATCCTGAAGAAGGAATCCAACTTGCAAATGTGCTCACAAAACTGCCTGAAAAACACTTAAGTCAAATAACTGTTTATGGCGGGGACCAGCCCATTGCCACGATAAAAGAAGAAATCCCTAATCTTCGCGTCATGTCAAAAGCCACGTTGAAAAGCTGTCTTCTTCCTTATATGGCAGTCGGTTGGACAGGATATATTCCTTCAGCGTGTGAAAAAACACAATTGCATATACCAGAGAAGATTGCTCCTTGGTTATGGGGTTGGTCCGAAAAGTTCTTAAACCGGATGGACAGTGTCGATACGCGGGTGATTGTGGTTGCCGGTGATGGCGGCTGGTCGGAGGGCTTTGATACTCCTGCAGATTTAAAAAGACTTCCTGCTAATTTTAGCGGCGGAATCTGGACAAATCGGATTGATCAAATTGCCCAGCATATAAAATAAAGGTGGACCGCAAAAAGTCCACCTTCTTTTCTTATATCATTTGCTTGATTAATTCCTTATTACGCTTTTTAAATGCCTCATGATGTGAAGAAACCATCGCGACTTTAGCGGCGTCAGGCTGAATAAACTGCTTCGCTTTATTTACGGCATTGGCTGCATCCTGAAAGGCGCCGGCAATCAGATTGATTTTACCCTCGTACATAAGAATATCCCCTGCAGCATAAAGACCCTCGACAGAAGATTCGCTTGTTGCGTTTCCGGCGATATAATAATTATCTACTCGATCAATTGACAGTGCACTATTTTCCAATAAAGTTGCGTCCTGTTCGTATCCATGACTAATTATCACTTCATCTACAGACAAGTAGGAAACATCACCTGTGTCGTGGTTCGTTAATTCTACTTTGGCGATTTCATCGCGTTTGCCATTGGCGATTAGTTTGGTGATCGAGGATTGAAAGAAACATTCTACTGAGCTTTCAAGTAGCTTTGTTGCCTGCGCCTCTTGTCCATGCCCACCCAATTCCTCTTTTCGATAAGTTAAGTAGACTTTTTTCGCTATCGATTCTAATTCATTTGCCCAGTCTACGGCAGAATTTCCACCACCGGAAATGATGACCGTTTTGTCTTTGAACTGTTTAAAGGATTTAACAGTGTAATGTAAATTAGACACTTCAAATCTCTCGGCACCTTCAATCTCCAGCTTTTGTGGATTTAAAATGCCGCTGCCTATGGCAACAATCACTGTTTTTGAAAAATGCTTTTGTCCAGAAGATCCTGTTAAAACAAAGTTTCCTTCTTCGTTACGCGCAATTGACTCTACTTTTTCATTCAAAACAACGGTTGGACTAAAGGTTAACGCCTGTTCAACAAGTTGTTCCATTAACTTTGCTCCGGTAATTGGTGTTAAACCGCCGACATCCCAGATCATTTTTTCTGGATAGACGTGAATCTTTCCACCTAATTCTGGTTGGTATTCAATGACCTTTGTTTTCATTTCTCGTAGTCCACTATAAAAGGTGGAATAAAGCCCCGCAGGTCCACCGCCAATAACCGTTACATCAAACAATTCTTGTTGTTCCATTTCCGTCCACTCCTAACCAACTGTAATTGATTATCATTATCAATAAGATTAATGGATTTCCCTTCGCTTTACAATACATATTTTTTGAAAATTCGGTGGCTCCAAAATTTGTCGATTTTTTGACAAGGATAGAATATACAACAAACCTTTATTTAATAAGGAAATGAGACTCTTATCAATAAACACTATTAAAGACATAAAAACTGTTCACAAAATTGTAATTGACAATCATTATCACTCACCTTTATAGTAAGGTCATACTAAACTGATAATCATTATCAACTATTAACTAGTAACTAACACAAAAGGAGGATTACAATGGTTCGCCTCTCTACTGATAACCTAAGCATTGGCTATGGTGAACGTTTAATTGTCAAAAGTCTAAGGATCGAAATTCCAGATAGGAAGATTACAACCATTATCGGACCAAATGGCTGTGGAAAATCGACTTTATTGAAAGCAATTACACGGATCATCTCCCACCAATCTGGATCCATCCTGTTGGACGGAAAAGATATCTCAAAAGTAAACACCAAGATTCTTGCGAAGCAAATGGCAATCCTCCCACAAACACCTGAAAGTGCAAGTGGACTAACAGTGGGAGAGCTTGTATCCTATGGCCGCTTCCCTTATCAAAAAGGCTTTGGCCGCCTTACAAAAAAAGATTATGAAGTGATCGACTGGGCCTTAGAAGTAACAGGAACTATTGATTATAAATTTCGTCCGGTTGACGCCCTATCAGGCGGACAGCGCCAGCGCGTGTGGATTTCCATGGCACTGGCACAAGAAACAGAAATTATTTTTCTAGATGAACCAACTACTTACCTGGATATGGCTCATCAATTAGAAGTCTTAGAGCTTCTGCAAAAATTAAATCACGAGCAGGAACGGACGATTGTCATGGTCCTTCATGATTTAAACCAGGCAGCTCGCTTTGCAGATCATATCATCGCCTTAAAAGACGGTGAAATCGTAAAAGCAGGGAATTGTGAAGAAGTCATCAGTCATAAAGTACTCAAAAAGGTATTTAATATTGACGCTGTTATCGGCCACGACCCTCGTACAAAAAAACCAATGTGCGTAACGTACAATTTACTAAAAGGAGAAACCAAACATGAAAAAACTACTACTGCCCTTTATTCTGCTCGCAGCGTTAATTATTAGTGCCTGCGGTACAGATACTTCAACAAAAAAGGAAAACGCAGCACCTGCTGAAAAGAAATCAGAAACGATTACCTACCAATCAGAAAATGGACCTATTGAAGTTCCTGCAGATCCACAGCGCGTTATTCTACTATCCGGCTTCACGGGTAATGTCCTCTCTCTTGGCGTGAATGTTGTCGGTGTAGACACATGGTCTAAGAATAACCCGACATTCGAAAAAGAAATGAAAGATGTTGCAGAAGTTTCCGATGAAGACCTCGAAAAGATTATCGAATTAGAACCAGACTTAATTATTGGTTTATCCAATATTAAAAACGTTGATAAATTAAGTGAAATTGCCCCTACTGTTACCTATACTTGGGGAAAAGTTGATTATTTAACACAGCACATCGAAATTGGTAAACTATTAAATAAAGAAAAAGAAGCTAAAAATTGGGTGGACAACTTCAAGAAAGAAGCTGAAAGTGCCGGCGAGGAAATCCGTGCAAAAATTGGTGAAGACGCAACCGTATCGGTTATGGAAAGCTACGGAAAAGATCTTTATGTATTCGGAAGCAACTGGGCACGCGGAACAGAAATCCTCTATCAAGCTATGAAACTAAAAATGCCTGAAAAAGTAAAGGAAGTTGCTGAATCATCAGGCTACTTTACTCTATCTGCGGAAGTAATACCTGAATATGCAGGAGATTATTTAATCTTGAGTAAATACTCTGACGCTGATACTTCCTTCCAAGAAACCGAAACATACAAAAACATTCCGGCTGTAAAAAACAATCGCGTTTTTGAAATGAATGGTCAAGGTGCTTCTTTCAGTGACCCAATCACACTTGAAAAGCAGCTTGCATTCATTAAGAAATCATTTTTAGGTAATTAATATTAAGAAGAGGAATCCTTTCACAGGATTCCTCTTCCCCCTATTCTATGAAAGAAAAGATGAGAGAGTTATGACGAATGAAAATCGACGTTCCATTCCTTTTGGCTATAAACTAATAATCGGATTGCTTGTATTTGCCGCAATGTTTGTCCTTTCGATGACCATGGGAGCTGCAGATATTTCTCTCCACAACGTATGGCAGGCACTATTTTCAGATGGTAAGGGTGAAAAAATATCCATCATTCGTGAAATCCGTCTGCCTCGTGAAATCGCTGCCATCATTGTTGGGGCTGCCCTTTCTGTCTCCGGAGCAATTATGCAGGGAATTACGAGGAATCCCCTGGCTGATCCAGGGCTACTGGGTTTGACCGCCGGGGCAAATGCTGCACTTGCATTCATCCTTGCTTTTATTCCTTCTGCAAATTATTTCAGTGTCACCATCGCCTGCTTTATTGGAGCAGCGGTAGGAACCACGATGGTATTCGGCATTGGTGCGATGAGAAAAGGCGGCTTTTCTCCACTAAGAATTGTATTAGCCGGAGCAGCCGTTTCTGCTTTCCTTTATGCCATTGCAGAAGGAATTGGTATTTATTTTAAAATATCAAAAAATGTCTCGATGTGGACCGCTGGAGGTATGGTCGGCACTACATGGGGGCAGCTCCAAATTATTGTTCCCTTCATCCTAGTTGGGTTACTAGTATCCTTCTCTTTATCAAGGCAGCTCACGATTCTTAGTTTAAATGAAGAAGTGGCCGTGGGATTAGGTCAAAAAACAACACAAATAAAGGTCATTCTCTTTATCGCAATCATTTTATTAGCAGGGGCTTCTGTTGCCCTAATAGGAAACATGGCTTTCATCGGCTTAATGGTTCCCCATGTTGTTCGAGCAATGGTTGGGACGGATTACCGTTTTATCCTCCCCATGTCGGCTATCACTGGAGCCACCTTTATGCTTTTTGCCGATACACTTGGCCGGACCATGAATGCTCCCTTTGAAACACCTGTGGCGGCGATTGTGGCAACCTTGGGATTACCTTTCTTTCTTGTGATTGTCCGTAAAGGAGGTAAGGCATTCTCATGATTCACCCATCGTTAATTAGAAAACAACGAATTACTTTCATTAGTTTACTTGCATTAATTTCGATTACTCTCGTAGTTGGGTTGGGCTTAGGTCCGGCCTCTCTTTCTTACGATAGGCTGATTCCTACCCTCGTTGGTCAAGGTAGTTTCAAAGAGGAATTTGTGTTATTTTCGGTTCGATTACCGCGAATCATCATTACCCTCTTAGCTGGAATGGCACTAGCTTTATCAGGGGCGATTTTACAAGGAATCACCCGTAATGATTTAGCTGACCCTGGTATTATTGGGATTAACTCTGGTGCAGGTGTTGCTGTTACTGTTTTCTTTTTGTTTTTTCCAATCGATTCAGGTACGTTTGTTTATATGCTTCCAGTTGTTGCTTTCGTTGGTGCATTGCTGACTGCCGTTCTGATCTATCTATTCGCGTACAGCAAAACCGAAGGAATGCAGCCAGTACGGTTGGTGTTAATCGGGGTTGGATTTTCCATGGCACTTTCAGGAGCCATGATTGTCCTGATTTCTTCCGCTGAACGGGCAAAGGTTGATTTTATTGCGAAATGGCTAGCAGGGAATATTTGGGGAACTGATTGGCCGTTTATTTGGGCACTCCTCCCTTGGCTCGTTGTCCTGCTTCCTTTTACATTATATAAAGCCAATAGATTGAATCTGCTTAGTCTTAGTGAACCAGTAGCCATCGGTGTTGGTGTTTCGATTGAGAAAGAGCGAATTGTACTTCTTATAACTGCCGTTGCCCTTGCAGCCTCTGCGGTTTCGGTTACGGGAGGAATTACCTTTATCGGTTTAATGGCGCCACATATGGCAAAAGCGTTAGTAGGACCGCGAAATCAATTATTTATACCAATTGCAATTCTGATTGGCGGCTGGCTTCTAGTGTTTGCTGATACTGTTGGGCGTAATATCATGGAATCCGCTGGAATCCCTGCGGGTATTATGGTTGCATTAATTGGAGCACCGTACTTTGTGTATCTGTTATTAAAAAAGTAAGGCGCAATCCTTGAAAAAGGATGCGCCTTACTTTTTTTTAATTTTATCAATGTATTTGGATTTTCTAATATCAATGTTTTTTATAATAGTCTTTAATACCTCGGATTAAGGACTAATCCTTCTAGTTGCGCCTACGATTTGTCCTTAAGACCCCTGATTAAGGACTAATCTTCCTGCCTGCGCTTCCGATTTGTCCTCAAGACACTCGATTAAGGACTAATCATCCTGCCTGCGCTTCCGATTTGTCCTCAAGACACCTGATTGGGGACAAATCCTTCCGGCCGCACCTGCGATTTGTCCTCAAGACACCCGATTAAGGACTAATCATCCTGCCTGCGCTTCCGATTTGTCCTCAAGACACCTGATTGGGGACAAATCCTTCCGGCCGCACCTGCGATTTGTCCTCAAGACCCCTGATTAAGGACTAATCATCCTGCCTGCGCTTCCGATTTGTCCTCAAGACACCTGATTGGGGACAAATCCTTCCGGCCGCACCTGCGATTTGTCCTCAAGACACCCGATTGAGGACTAATCCTTTCGGCCGCACCTGCGATTTGTCCTCAAGACCCTTCATTGAGGACTAAACCATTTGGCAGCATGTGCTATTAGTCCTCAAATAGGTTAGATTCCCAGAAAATAAAAAATACCCTATCTCAACAATCTCAAGGTGCAATCCTTGAAAAAGGATGCGCCTTGTTTTTTATTTTAAATGTTCATTTAATACGTTTTCTTCTAACACATCCATACTTCCATACACCTTGGCTATATGTTTTTCTCCCCAAGCACAAAGTGAATCTAAGATACCTTTTAAACTCCAGCCATACTCACTTAACTCATACTCCACTTTTGGCGGAACTTGATTATAAACAATACGGTTAATGACCCCATCTTCCTCTAATTCACGCAATTGCTGCGTTAGCATTTTCTGCGTTATATCAGGCATTAAGCGTTTCAACTCACTTGTTCGTTTCTTGCCGTGGGTTAAATGGCAGAGAATCACACACTTCCACTTACCCCCGATTACTTCAAGCGTCGCTTCTACAGATATATTATATTTCTTTTGTTGTTTCATATGTAATACCCTCCTCATTTACAGGCACTTTTAAGTACCTATATTACTTAAAAGTATCTATATCACTTTAAAGTGCGTACTTCACTAATGTTTCACTATATCTCATAATAACATTTATCGATTGAGCTGTAACAAGCAAATCGTTCAAATATTTTTAAGGAGGAGACATATATGTCTTTCAATCATAAACAAAGTTTGTATGCACTGCTGGCATTAGCCATAAGTGCCTTTGCAATTGGAACCACTGAATTTATCAGTGTCGGACTTTTACCGTTAATTGCAAATGATTTAGAAATACCCGTTACCACTGCCGGCTTAACGGTTTCCTTATATGCACTTGGTGTTACCTTCGGGGCACCTATTCTGACATCACTTACTTCTAGTATGTCACGTAAATCTTTATTACTTTGGATCATGGTCATTTTTATTATCGGGAATGGTCTGGCGGCAAGCGCAACGAGCATCGGCGTACTCTTAGTGGCGCGCATAATATCTGCTCTCTCACATGGTATTTTCATGTCAATCGGCTCTACCATCGCAGCTGACCTAGTACCGGAAAATCGCAGAGCTAGCGCAATTTCCATTATGTTTACAGGACTAACTGTTGCTACGGTAACTGGTGTTCCATTTGGTACCTTTATCGGTCAACAATTTGGCTGGCGAATGGCGTTTGGTCTGATTATTGTTGTCGGGGTAATCGCACTACTAGCGAATAGTATCCTAGTTCCATCGTCTTTACGAAAAGGTACTGTTTCATCTTTTCGTGATCAAATCAAAATCGTCACAAATGGCCGACTTCTACTAGTATTTATCATTACAGCCTTAGGGTATGGAGGAACGTTTGTTGTCTTTACTTATCTATCTCCAATCCTGCAGGATATCACAGGCTTTAAAGAAGGAACGGTAGCTGCCATTTTACTTGGCTATGGGATTGCAATAGCGATTGGAAATATGATTGGAGGAAAGGTATCCAATCAAAATCCGATTAAGGCACTTTTATATATGTTTATCGTCCAGGCTGTTGTTCTATTTATTTTAATGTTTACAGCACCATTTAAGATTGCAGGATTAATTACAATTTTCTTTATGGGGCTGCTCGCGTTTATGAACGTACCCGGTTTACAAGTGTACGTGGTGATGCTAGCAGAGCGGTATGTGCCCAGCGCTGTAGACGTGGCTTCTGCCCTTAATATTGCTGCGTTTAATGCAGGAATCGCGATTGGTTCCTACTTAGGCGGTGTCATAACCGATTCAATTGGACTGATTCACACCACTTGGATTGGAGCCCTGATGGTTCTTGTCGCTGTCTTCCTTACTAGCTGGAGCCGTAAGCTTGAAGAAAAAGACAAAACCGTTACAGATGACCAGCGTTTATTTTCAAATCAAAAAATGGAGGTTCAATAACATGACAAACAACTTACAAGCAACAACTACTTTATCTAATGGTGTAAAGATGCCTTGGTTCGGTCTTGGTGTATTTAAAGTCGAAGAAGGTCCCGAACTAGTGAATGCTGTTAAATTTGCGATTAAACAAGGTTACCGCAGTATTGATACAGCTGCTATTTATGGGAATGAAGAAGGTGTTGGACAGGCCATTCGCGAAGCAATCAATGAATACGGCATTCCGAGAGAAGAATTATTTATTACCTCAAAGGTTTGGAATTCTGATTTAGGTTATGACTCAACCTTAGTGGCATACGAAACTAGCTTAAACAAACTAGGTCTCGACTATCTTGATCTATATCTTATTCATTGGCCTGTAGAGGATAAATTTATAGAAGCATGGCGTGCCTTAGAGACCCTCTATAAAGAAGGAAGAGTTAAAGCGATTGGTGTGAGTAACTTCCAAGTCCACCACCTAGAAAAAGTAATGCAAGTTGCAGTGTTGAAACCTATGGTCAATCAAGTAGAATATCATCCAATGTTAACTCAGGCAGAAGTTAAAGCCTTTTGTGATAGCAATGGCATTCAATTTGAAGCCTGGTCACCTTTAATGCAGGGTCAATTATTTGATAATCCCCTATTAAAGGAACTAGCGAATAAATATAACAAATCCGTCGCTCAAATCATTTTACGCTGGGATCTACAAAATGGCGTTGTCACCATCCCAAAATCAATAAAAGAACACAGAATTATAGAGAACTCCAACCTATTTAATTTTGAACTGACGAGAGAAGATATGGACATAATAAGTAGTCTAAATGAAAATCATAGAGTTGGTCCAGACCCTGACAACATTGACTTTTAAAAATAAATCGGAGGCGCTCCTTTAGCAGGGAGCGCCTATTTTTATATTTTCTTCACATACTCAGACTTCAAACTCATGGCACCAAATCCCTCGATTTTACAATCGATATTGTGGTCGCCATCCACTAAACGTATATTTCTCCTTCGTACCTAGTTTTAGTGTTGAGGAGCTTCCTTTTACTTTAAGGTCCTTGATGACCGTCACACTGTCGCCATCACTTAATACATTTCCATTTGCGTCTTTTATGACTCTTTCTTCTTCTTCAGAGACAGATTCTAAACTCCACTCATGACCGCACTCCGGGCAGATTAATAAACTTCCATCTTCATAAGTATATTCAGAATTACACTTTGGGCAATTTGGCAAAGCTGACATACACGGTTTCCTCCATTCGTCTATTCTTTGTATATTGTGGCATAGCCTTTTCAAACAGACAAGCTTCTCTTCTTACATTGAAATTGGATAAAAAAATTTGAGCTTTATAAAACTTTTCTTATGAATCCAATCTCTTGACATCAAGATAAATTTATATTATATTTATCTCGAATTAAAAATATCTAATATAATAATATTTTTATTCAAAACACTTGAATTCGAAAAACCTTTATAGATTAAAATTAACAGCAAGGGGTGGACATCATGGGTTTTTTAAACAAATTATTTGGTACTACAATGAAGGAGGAAGAAACAATGACAAAAGCTAAATTAAAAATAGGTATTATTTTAGGAAGCACACGTCAAGGACGTGTTAGCCCGCAAGTAGGAGAATGGGTAAAAGGAATCGCTGATAAGCGTGGAGATGCAGACTATGAAATCGTTGATATTTCTGACTACAATCTTCCATTCCTAGGCACAACAGATGGTTCAGAGCCAGGAATTGCTGCTTGGAATCAAAAGCTAGCTAGTTTAGATGGATTTGTATTCGTTGTTCAAGAATACAACCACAGCATTACAGGTGCATTAAAAAATGCTCTTGATTTTGCACGTGAAGCATGGAATGACAAAGCTGCCGGTATCGTAAGCTATGGTTCAACAGGCGGTGCACGTGCTGCAGAACATTTACGTGGAATCCTGGGTGAATTGAAAGTGGCTGACGTTCGCACACATCCAACATTGTCTTTATTCACAGACTTTGAAAACGGAAGTGTCTTCAAACCACAAGATTTACACCAAACAAACATGACGGCAATGCTTGATGAAGTAATCGCTTGGAGCGGAGCTTTAAAAACACTACGTTAATTTAATAAAATATATAATGCGCCACAATCTTTATTGACTGTGGCGCATTTTGTATTTTTTCCAATTTGTCCAAGCCTTCCCTTTCAAAAAGCATACCTTATTTTTAGAGGATTATAAAATTAGATGTTTTTTTGAAAGGAGAATGACAATTGCCTAAAGTAATCCATTTAAACCTAAGGGTGGACCCGACTCAATATATTCCCCAGATTCGCGAAGTCCCTGGCTATGATTATATTCATTTGGTCAGGCAGCCTAAGTATATGGTTAATTTACCGCTTCTTAACGAAAAGGTTCACTACCTAAGTGAAATTTTTTCACCACAAGAATATGTAAAAAAGAATAAGGTTTCTCTCATGCACGCACACCATGCTCAATTAGGTTTATTACTTCTTCCATTTAAGGAAGAAACCTCCCTCCCACTCGTAACAAGTATAAGGGGCAGAGATGCAACCCTTGCTAATCAGCCGGTTGACTATTTAGAAGGCATGAAGATGCTTTTCGAACAAGGAGACCGCTTTTTCCCGGTTTGCCAGTATCTAGCACATCGCATTAATTTATGGGGATGTCCTGCCGATAAAATCAGAGTTCTCTACGGAGGGGTTGACCTTAACCTTTTCCCTTATAAAGGACCAAATCTACAAGGATCACAGAACATCGTTTCTATTGGAAGATTAGTAGAAAAGAAAGGGCACCATGTCTTAATGCAGGCATTTAAAAAGATACAATCAAAATTTCCAAATGCTACCCTTACCATTATTGGAGGCGGTGAGCTGGAAGATTATATTAAATCCCTAGCCTCGCAGCTGAATTTAGGTACCTCCTTCCGTCTATTAAATCGTGTGCCAAAAAGCCAAGTTCCAGAATTAATGGGACAAGCTGACATATTTTGTGCACCAAGCTTAACAGCGTCCAATGGCGATGTAGAGGGAATTCCGAATACAATCAAAGAGGCAATGGCAACTGGTATTCCTGTTCTCGCCACGAACCATGCTGGTATTCCAGAAATCATCACCAATAATAAAGATGGTATTTTAGTACGTGAAAATGATGTTGACCATCTTGCTGAAGCATTAGAATTTATGTTACTGAATAGACACCTATGGGAAGGCTATGCGATTTCAGCTCGTCAAAATGTAGAACAAAACTTTGACCAAAATAAGCAGCTTCTTTTGCAGGCCAAATATTATGATGAATTGTTAGGGGGATCATGATGGAAGATTTTAGATTAATTAATGTAACAAAAGGACCAAAAACTCTATTAATTGATAACCCCACTAACTACCCTTTAATCGGAATGGGTGCTCAAGGAGCTGTCTTCAAATTATCGGAGGAGCGCTGTGTAAAAATTTATTCTAATACACTGCAGGCCCAAATGGAATTAGAAGCACTCAAAGCAGGGCAGCACTTAGCCTTCTTCCCTCGATTATATGAACATGGTGAAAACTATATCGTCATGGAATACTTTAATGCTCCTACTTTAAAAGAATATCTCCGGAATTGCACCTATATCCCTGAATCGATTACTAAAAAACTTCTGTATGTTTTAGGTGAAATGAGAAATGCACAGTTCACTATGGTTGATGCGCCGTTACGGCATATTTTCGTCCTTGAAAATGAAGAGCTGAAGCTCATTGACCATGTAAATGCCTTCAAGCGCGTACACCCGGTGCCACTCAAATTATTAAGAGATTTAAACATGATGTTATTAAAAGAATCCTTCTTATCACAAGTTAGAAAATTTGAACGTGACACATATGAAACATGGCAGAGATATTTCGCTGAAAACAAAATAGACTATCGGAACATTCCCGTCTTTTCTGGAGGAAATGGTGAGGGGGTAAAGGTTGATAGCGCCATCTCGCAAACATTAATTGGAGCAGGTCACCAAGGTGCGGTCTTTCGTATTGCTGAGGATCAGTGTGTAAAAATCTATGGAAAACCTGAACATTGTGAAATGGAAAGAACAATTTTATTGGCGAATCAAGACCTTTCCTTTATCCCAAAAGTATATGAAATAGGAGAAAACTACGTTGTCATGGAATATTTATCGGGACCAGATTTAAACACCTATCTAAAAAAACAAATCACCCTTCCGCCTACTGTCACAAAACTCTTACTAGACATTTTAACATCTCAAAAACAAGCAGGTTTTAAACAAATTGATGCTCCATTACGGCATGTTTTTGTCACCAATTCAGGCTTTAAAATGGTCGACCATGTGTATTCGTTCTCTCGTCTGCAAGAACGTCCATTAGAACTTTTCCAAAACCTTCATGAAAGAGGTTTCCTTGACGCATTTCTTGAGCAAGTAATGCTTCTTGATCCAGCCACACATGCGGAATGGACGAAAACTCCAATCCCGCTTACTGAAGAAGAAGTACAAATGGAAATTAAGGACATCCCTACTGTACTGCCAGTAATAAAAAATCAGAAAAGCATAAAAGTGAATAAGCAAAAAAATGCCAAGGGCCATGAAAATAGTCGTGACCATAAAAATGGCAAGGATTATGGTAAGGATCGCGACCATAAAAAGGACAAGGGTCATGGTAAGGATCGCGACCATAAAAAGGACAAGGGTCATGGTAAGGATCGCGACCATAAAAAAGGTCATGGTAGTGATAAGGACCACCGTCAAAGCGGTAAGAAAGATAACAAGGATAAAAAGAAGGGAAATGATCGTAAAAAAGGATCTGATAAAAAATGAATATTTTAGTGACAGGTGCGGCAGGTTTTATTGGGTTCCATCTTTCTAAACGTTTGTTAGCTGAAAATTATCATGTAATCGGTGTGGACAACCTTAATGACTATTACGATGTTCGTTTAAAAAATGAGCGGTTAAAACTGCTGGAGAAGAACGATAGATTTACCTTCTTTAAAGTGGATATAGCTGATTCAAAAGGATTAAACGAAATTTTCGAAAGTCATTCCATCCCCATTGTGATTAATTTAGCTGCTCAAGCTGGGGTCCGTTATAGTCTTACCCATCCACACTCCTATGTTCATTCCAATTTAGTAGGCTTTGTAAATATTTTAGAGGCGTGCAGACATTATCAAGTGGAGCACTTACTGTACGCGTCATCTAGTTCTGTATATGGAGCCAATACGAAAACACCCTTCTCTACCCAAGACTCTGTAGATCATCCGGTAAGTATCTATGCGGCCACGAAAAAAGCAAATGAATTAATGGCACACACGTACAGTCATTTATTTAATATCCCCACTACTGGTCTACGTTTCTTTACCGTGTACGGACCTTGGGGCAGGCCAGATATGGCTTATTATTCTTTTACAAAGGATATAATCGAAGGAAATCCTATAAAAGTATACAATAATGGCAATATGCGCAGGGATTTCACTTTTATCGATGATATTGTCGAAGGAATCGTCAAATTACTAGACCACCCACCTGAACCAGATCCCAACAGAGATCTCGACCCAAGCACAAGTCATGCTCCATACAAGATCTATAATATCGGCAACAATAGCCCCGTCAGATTAATGGATTTCATTCAAACGTTAGAAAATCTAATCGGTAAAAATGCCAAAATTGAATTCCTCCCAATGCAGCCTGGAGATGTGAAAGAGACCTATGCAGATATTACCGACCTGCAAAAGGCGGCCGGTTTCTCCCCCGCTACTCCATTAGAAATCGGGTTAAGCCAGTTCGTAGACTGGTATAAAAAATATCATTAATAGGCAGCTTGAATCCCCTCATTAAATAGAGGGGATTCAGTTTTAATGAAAAAATCGTACTATATGCCTAGTAAAAGAACAAGAATCATTGAAATCCATTCAGTATACTAAGCTTAGAAGTTAATCATTTTACTAGAGAGCAGGTTGGTTGTATGTCCATTGGAAAAGTGATTTATTATCACCGAAGAAAGCAAAATAAGACGCAAGAACAGCTTTGCCAGGGCATTTGCTCGGTTACCCACTTAAGTAAAATTGAGAACAACGTTAAAGAAGCCAATCCAAAAACACTCCAGCTTCTGTGTGACAGATTGCAGATTTCCCTTGAGGATGAAAACAAAAAAAGCGAATTAGTAAAGCATAAGCTTGATATGTTTTACGATGCAATAGAGCGGCTGCACCAAGATAAGGCAACAATTTTATATAAAGAATTGCAAGAGTATAAGGAATATGTGCACTGTACGGACATGATTTATCTCTATGAATTATATATGCTTCGGTACTACCTGCTATTGCACGATTTTTCCGTATTTGAGGAGTCCTCCCGAGGCATTCATAAATATATCTCAAAATTTTCTCCTTTTGAAGCATATATCTGGGACCTGCTTCAAGGCATCTATTATGGGAAAAAGGAACAATTCCCCCAAGCCCTCCTCTTCCTATCTCGTGCAGAAAACAAAGCTGAAGAATATCAGGCAAAAATAACAGAGTATTATTATTTTCGGTCAGCCTTGCACGGGCATTTGTCCCACTATTCTTTATCGATTCATTATGCGTATAAAGCATTGCATGTTTTTCAGCAGACAAATAATCTATTAAGAATGGTTCATGTCAAAATGATTCTTGCTGTAAATTTCATTCATATTGGTGAATTTGAAAAAGGGAAAGAAATGCTTGTACATATCTTAAGTGACGCAGAAATGCTTCAGGATACGGAAACGAAGGCCCTTTCTTTACATAATCTCGGGTTTTTATATTACAGGCAAGGGAACTTAGAAGAATCGCTGAACTATTATTCACAGGCTCTACAGCACAAAGAAAAGAATTCAGCATCCTATTATATAACGATTTCCTATCTGGCAGAGGCACTTATTTCTTTTTCGCAAAATGAAAAGGCTGCAAAGCTGTTATCTGAGGTATTAGACTCCTTTCAAGATCAAAAATCACCTCGATACATTGAACTAAAAATCCTTTATTTAGAAGCAGCTGGTACAAAAAAATCTCTGATTCATTATTTGATAAAACATGGGCTGCCTATTATTGAACAGCATATAAACATCGATAGAGGAATCAAATATCTTCAGGTGATTGCTGCCTATTATGAAGAAAAACAGGACTACGCATCTGCAAACCACTATCTTCATATTTCCAATCAACACCTGAAGAACCTCCTTACCAACATTGGATCACCCGTTGACCTTAGGGAAGCAGCTGTACGTGAAAAACAATTATGATTATTATGCTAGATTAGAAGGGATAATTGCATTCAGCAATTGTCTTTTTTTGTCGATTATATTAAATTGTCCCAAGTTAATAGAAAGGAAAAACCATCCTTTTTTAATAGTAAGCCTTCCATTTTTCTAATGATCTCCTCTACTGGAGCCCTTTTTTTAACAATAATTATCCCAATTAACAGACTATTTAAATTCATCTATAGTTAAAAATAGTTACAAGAATAACTTTTTATTAGAAAAGGAGAATGTGAGGAATGAGCAAACAAAAGTACAAAAAGTATTTTGCCATGATGATGACCACGGCTCTTCTTGCGGTCCCGACTCTGCAAGTATTTGCAGATGATTCGGCCAAAGCAGGGGATGGGAAAATCACTGCCAAAGCTCTCGAAGGCATTAACGCAAAAGCAAGTACAGGGAAGCATGTCATTACCCTCATTACTGGCGATGTTGTAACGGTAACAGAGCTTGCAGATGGACAAAGTGTGATTAACGTAGAACCTGCCGCAGCCGGCGGTGGTGCAAGAATTCTGACAGTAGATAAAGATACATATGTCATTCCTGACCAAGCCATGCCCTATTTAGCTTCTGGGTTTTTAGATCAGGATTTATTTAATGTCACTGCACTCATTAAAGATGGTTATGATGACGCCTCTCAGAAGACTTTACCTGTTATCGTGCAATATTCAGAATCAAAATCTCGTTCAGGAGCGTTACCAACACCAAAAGGATCTAAAAAGACACATGTACTTGAAAGTATAAATGGTTTGGCACTTTCGACAGATAAAAAGGATACAAAAAAGTTTTGGCAGGACATTACGCTGAAGAAGCAGACTTCAAAAACCTCAAAAGCCATGTTTGCTCCTGGAATTGAGAAAATCTGGCTGGATGGCCGTGTGGAAGCTACACTTGAACAGAGTGTCCCTCAGGTTGGGGCTCCAACTGCTTGGGAATCCGGTTACGACGGTAGTGGCGTAAAAGTGGCAGTACTCGATACAGGAATTGATGCAGAGCATCCGGATATTGAAAGTCAATTGGTTGATGCAAAGAGCTTCGTTCCAAATGAAGATGTTCGTGACTTTCATGCGCATGGTACCCATGTAGCTTCAACGGTCCTTGGAACAGGCAATGCCTCAGAAGGAAAGAATAAAGGAGTCGCAAAAGGTGCAGACCTGCTTGTTGGTAAGGTACTTAACAATGAAGGATTTGGCCAAGATTCTTGGATTATCGATGGGATGGAATGGGCTGCTGGAAATGCAAAAATTGTTAATATGAGTATAGGCAGCAACGAGCCTAGCGATGGGACTGACCCAATGGCCCAAGCAGTTAATAACTTAACTTCTGAGACAGGTACTCTGTTTGTCATTGCTGCAGGTAATACGGGAATGGAAGGAATTAATTCACCAGGGTCAGCTGATTCAGCTCTTACCGTTGGTGCTGTTGACAAGTCTGATGAACTTGCCTGGTTCTCCTCTAAAGGACCACAAAATGGATTTTCTGGATTAAAGCCTGACCTTACCGCACCTGGCGTAGGAATTTTAGCTGCCCGTTCCCAATTTAGCAGTGGCAGTGGTTCTTATATGACGATGGACGGGACCTCAATGGCTACCCCGCACGTTGCTGGAGCAGCAGCTATTCTAGCGCAACGTCATCCTGATTGGACAGGAGCGCAGCTGAAAGAAGCACTTATGAGTACAACTAAGAAGCTAGACCATATTATGCCATTTGAAGGCGGAACTGGTCGTCTGGACGTTGCTGCGGCCACATTTGGTACAGTCCATGCAACAGGATCCCTTGATTTCGGATTCTATGACTGGCCGCATGAAAATGATGGTATTGTTGAGAAAACCATAACATACACAAACCGTGGCGACCAGACTGTTACATTAGACCTTTCTACAGCAATAACAGATAGCAACGGTGCAGAAGTACCTTCTGGATTGTTTACACTTTCAACCAACAAAGTGACGATTGAAGCGAATAGCAGTGCAGAAGTAAAAGTCACACTTGACCCTCAGCTTGGTGCTCTTGGTACCCGTTATCAAGGACAGATTTCAGCTAACCTTAATGGGCAGACAGTTGCTCATACCTCTTTAGCCGTGATAAAGGAAGAAGAGAAATATTCTCTTACTATCAATGCAACCGACCGTAACGGATCACCCGCCCTTGCATATTTTAATCTCGTTGGTCCAAGTGGAGTTCCAGAGTTTTATGCAGTGGATGGGACAAGGGAACTAAGATTGCTGCCTGGCACCTATTCGGTTTTGAGTATGATGGATGTTGATAGCGATACAGACCACAGAGGTGTTGCACTCGTTGGCGATCCAGAGATTAACCTGAGTGGTCCACAAACCGTTGAACTTGATGCCCGTAAGGCAGAAGAAATAGAAGTAACGGTTCCAAATAAAACCGAAGCCAATTATCGAAAGTTAGAATATTACCGCAACACCGGGGAAGCTGCTATGAATGATATCTACTTAATGCCGATATGGGTGGATAAAATGTACGCTCAGCCCACAAAAGAAGTAGAAAAAGGAGATTTCACCCTGGCTACACGCTGGCGCCTGGCTGAACCAATGCTGACAATCAACTTCCAAGGCAAGGAACTGGATGATATTCCTCAAGCAGGAAGTACACTTTTAAAAGGTGTACACAATTTTGCTGCAGTTTATGCAGGAAAAGGAGCTCCGGAAGATTATGCTGGTCTTGATGTGAAAGGAAAAGCCGTTGTGGTGGAGCGCAGTGATGAGGTTTCAGGTCAAGCTCGTGCCGCTGCAGCATTGGAGGCTGGAGCAAAGCTTTTGATTACCGTAAACGATCAACCGCAAGAGCTTAGCGAATGGGTTGGAATCGAAAATCCTGATTTTTCTCTTTCAGATACTCCGCTGGCCGTAGCGGGTATAAGCGGTACAGAGGGTAAACAGCTTGTGGAGGCAGCAAAGTCTGGAAAGGTGAAATTAAACGTCAAAGGTACTCCAGACAGTGAATTCATTTATGACCTTGTTGATATGCACCACGGAGCAGTACCAAAGGATTTAACCTATGCACCACAGACAAAGGATCTTGTAAAAATCGATTCAGAATATAAATCAGACAATAATGCACCAGGAACAGAATTTCGCTATGATCTTCTGCCTCACAGTTTTGCAGGAACTGGCTTCATGCAGCGGTTGTCACTTCCTTCTGTCCGAACCGAATGGGTATCCGCTCAAGAAGGCACATCCTGGTACCATCAGGCTGGTGTGTATGATGCACAATGGGAAGTACGACAGCCAAAAGTGATGTATACGCCTGGTCAAAAGTTTGCGGAAGAATGGTTTTCACCAGTTGTCCGTCCGCGTCTTGGTGAAGGATTCTGGGCACCTTACCGTGATAGAAATTACTTTGTGATCAATATTCCCGCATGGGCTGATTCAGGGATTGGGCACACAGGTGCAGACATGAATTATCCTGGAGAGCAGACGTTAGAGTTTTATCGTGGAGATACGCTCGTGAAAAAAGCAAATGGACAGGCAATCTATTCTTTTGTAGAGCAGCCAGAGGAAAACACGAAGTATCGAATTGTAAGTGACGCTTCTCGTAATCCAGAACGCTGGGATACATCTGTTTCCACCCATACAGAGTGGGAATTTTGGTCTAAAAAAGAAGAGGGATTCCGCTCTCCACTGCCGCTTCTATCATTGGATTATAAAATTGATACGGATATGAACGGAGATGCTATTGCAGGTAAATCAACCAAGCTAAGCTTGTCCGTATACCAGGTACCTGGTGCACCAGGAAACGGTGTCGTCGAAGGTGCTGCACTTGAAGTTTCCTTTGATGAAGGCCAAACTTGGAATAAAGTAGACTTAACTCCTGAAGGCTCTGGGTGGGCTGCTATGATTAAACATCCAAACAAATCTGGAAGCTCAGTCTCACTTCGCACTAGCGCATGGGATAATAAAGGCAGCCGTATTACGCAAGAAGTGATTAAGGCTTATGGGTTGAGGTAAGATTGCGAATTAGTATCTAAGTCTAAACATATAGTATTCACATATGTTTTTGTCCCCACTTATTGGGGACTTTTTTTTGCGTTATTGTCCTTTATCACTCTTATGAAAGACAAAACTCTTGGCTCCTTATTATGATTTGTCCTTCACCACCCTATGAAAGACAAATCTCTTGGCTCCTTATTATGATTTGTCCTTCATCACCCTTATGAAAGACAAATCTCTTGGTTCCTTATTATGATTTGTCCTTCATCACCCTTATGACAGACAAATCTCTTGGTTCCTTATTATGATTTGTCCTTCATCACCCTTATGAAAGACAAATCTCTTTGCTCCTTATTATGATTTGTCCTTCATCACCCTTATGAAAGACAAATCTCTTAGTTCCTTATTATGATGTCCTTCATCAACCAAAAAAGTCTATATTTTATTAGATACATAAAAATGTAAAAAATATGAAAGTATAGTAAGTATATTGTTTTATTCGTTAGGAGGTTAAATTGTGCAGAGGAAACATATTGTTAACCTTCCACTGATTTTACTTTTTCTAACTGTTACATTTTTAGCCAACAGCGATCAAGGGAAGGAAGTACATGCATTTTCAAACCAGGTTCTTCAACAAGGAGCCCGTGGAGAAGATGTCATTGAGTTACAATCGCGTCTTGCCTATAATGGCTTTTTTAAAAGTAAAATTGATGGGGTTTTTGGGTGGAATACTTACTGGGCCGTACGGAATTTCCAGTATGAGTTTGGACTGCCTGTCGACGGAATCGTCGGGGCAGATACAAAGGCAAAGCTGGTTAAGGCAACAAAGTATGAAAAGAATGGCAATAACACCTCTAACGCTGCCAGTGTTCCAAGTGGTTATAGCGCAAATGATATCCGTTTGATGGCAAATGCCGTTTACGGGGAGGCACGCGGGGAACCCTATGAAGGTCAGGTCGCGGTTGCAGCTGTCATTATAAACCGGGTTCAAAGTGCTTCTTTTCCCAATACAGCAGCCGGGGTTATCTATGAACCCGGTGCCTTCACGGCAGTTGCTGATGGACAAATTAATTTAACACCGAATGAAACGGCAAAAAAGGCTGTCCAGGATGCTTTAAATGGTTGGGACCCAAGCGGAAATGCTCTATATTACTTTAATCCTGATACCGCAACGAGCAGCTGGATCTGGAGCCGCCCACAGATAAAGAAAATTGGTAAACATATATTTTGTAAATGAAAAGTCTTATAGAGTCGGTTCTATGTGACTGAATTTGTTACCGCCATCGGAATTCGGGCAAGTCGCAATATTCTTCTCAACCAGAAAGAGGATGACTCGAAAATGGAGTCATCCTCTTTTTATGGTTAACAAACCCTGAAATGTTAAAAAACAATCGTTTTATTTTGATGGACGATAATCCGGTCTTCGATATGCCATTTTACGGCTCGAGCCAAAACACTTCTTTCCACTCTACGACCAATTTTTTTCAAATTATCGACATCGTCACGGTGATCGACACGGGCGATATCCTGCTCAATAATCGGCCCTTCATCTAAATCATTGGTAACATAATGGGAGGTTGCTCCGATTAACTTTACACCGCGGGCATGGGCACGCTCATACGGCCTGGCACCGATAAACGCCGGTAAAAAGGAATGATGGATATTAATGATTTTCTTCGGATTTGCCGCAACGAATTTAGGAGTCAAGATTTGCATATACCGAGCTAATATCACTAAATCAATTTCATATTCCTTTAATAACTCAAGCTGCTTCTCTTCCACCTGTTCACGAATATCCTTATTCGCAGGAATATAGTAAAACGGGATATTCAAGCCTTCCACAGCATCCCTTGCTTCCTCATGGTTACTTATCACAAGCGCAATATCCGCCATTAAATCACCACTTTGCCATTCCCATAGCAATTCAAGCAAACAGTGAAGCTCCTTCGACACAAAGATTGCCGCTTTCTTCACATGATAGACATGCGTTAATTTCCAATCCATTGAAAACTTCTCAGCAATCGCAGCAAACTGATCTTCCATATCCTTTGCCTTTTCCTTTAAACCCGGGCATTCAAATTCAATTCGGATAAAAAATACTCCGCCTTCCGGATTGGTAGAATATTGACTGGACTCTATAATATTGGCTTGATACGAAAATAAAAACTGTGAGATGGCTGAAACAATGCCTGGCTGATCCGGACAACTGACAAGCAAACGGCCACGATTACGGTTCTCTTGTTGAAACTTTTCAAGTTGATCCTTTATATATGTATTCATTTTCTAGCTCCTCTATCATTATTAGAAAAAATTATACAGCAGAAAGCCTTTATAAGCTAAGTATTTTTGAAAATTCTAATTTTAATTCACAAACACTTAATGGTAAAATTTATTAAAAGGAGGTTGTCTGTGATATGAAAATCGCTTTCATTTCCGACATTCACGGGAATGCCATCGCACTTGATGCTGTTCTTAAGGATATCGAGAAGCAAAGAATTGATAAAATATATGTGTTAGGTGACATCTGTTACCGTGGACCGGAACCGAAACGCTCTCTCGATTTAGTCCGCTCTTTACATACTGATGTGATAAAAGGAAATGCCGATGAATGGGTGGTGCGCGGAATCAGGGAAGGTGAGGTGGCTGATAAGGTACTAGAGTTAATGAATCTTGAACGCCAATGGATTGTGGAGCACCTAGAACCAGCAGACATCGATTATTTAGAGAGCCTGCCTGCTCATCTAAATCTCACAATGGAAGATGTTGAGATTTCAGCCTTCCACGCTACTCCGACAAGTTTATTTGATATCGTCCTCCCTAATGCGGATGACAACCAAATCGAAACGAGTTTAATACAGGCGCAAACTGCACAGGTTTTCGTATATGCACATATCCACAAGCCATATATTAGATATCTAAATGGCAAAGTCATTATGAACATTGGCAGCGTGGGTTTACCATTCGATGGCCTGACAAAATCATCCTATGGACTTGTTGAAGTCGAGGACGGACATATAAAAACATCCATCAGAAGAGTAAACTATGATTTCGAAAGTGTCGCAGCACTGTATCATGAAGTCCATTATCCAAATGCAGAAATGATGAGTAACGTTATTCGGAATGCTAGAATCTAAGTAATCTCAGTGTTTTCTTTAATTGATAGGCTGTGTTACAGCTAATTGTAGATTTTGCACCCTGTTGATTTGCGCGGAAGGCACGAAGACTCCTGCAGGAGTACGGAGCAGGTGAGACCCCACAGGCGCAAGCGCCGAGGAGAAGGAAAAGCGGAAGCGCCTTGTCCAGCCCCGACAAGCGCTGGAGGGCCTGGCTTTGAAGTCGCTCTTTGACTTCATCGTCAGGACCGAAGCGACTCGAGGGGCTAGGCGCTATAGCTAGACAGGCTCACCGCAACGCCTGCGGAAAGCGAAGTGCCTCGTGAAAGGCAAAGATCGCCTGTCACTGCGGTGATTATTCAAAGAAGCTTTCCTTAGTGGAGCGCAAATCAACAGGCCCATGTAACACAGCCTATAGATAAAAGGGAGTTAGATAAATGCAGTTATTTGTAAGGAATCTGACGGAGGAATATGCCAAACAAATACTTAATTGGAGATACGAACCACCCTATGATTTTTATAACAATGAAGAAACCTCTGAATCTCTTAACGAATTACTAGAGAACCCCTATTATGCCGTTTTAAATCAAAACGATGAACTCGTTGGGTTCTTTTGTATTGGAAGCGCAGCCCAAGTCCCATTCGGTTCTACAGTTGGCGCCTACAATGAGGATATGAAAGATATCGGTAATGGCATGAATCCTGCCATTACCGGACAGGGGTTTGGAATACCATTCTTCACGTTTATCCTTTCGTATATTCAAGAAACCTATCAGTTGGATTCATTCAGATTGACAGTAGCAAAGTTTAATCAAAGAGCCATTCATCTTTATACCAAACTTGGATTTGTTAAAAAAGTGGAGTTTAATAGAGGAACAACTGAATTCATTACGATGGTTAAGCATTATTAATAGGTAAGGGCCGGAGTCAATACGTTCTCCGGCCTTATTTGAATTTTCCTTTTAAGCCCTTCTGTTCAGGAGTAAAGAACGTTTCGACCATTTCCACACTAGTTGGTCTGCTAAAATAATATCCCTGCATGTTATGGCAGCCAATGCTGCATAAAAATTGATATTGCTCTAAATCTTCAACTCCCTCGGCTACCACATTCATTCCAAGGTTTCTTCCCATTGCCACTAATGTTCGACAGACAGAACGCTGATTTTTATTCTCTAGCCCTTCAATAAAGGATTTATCAATTTTTATCGTATTAAATGGATATTGAACGAGATAACTAATGGACGAGTAACCAACCCCAAAATCATCAAGAATGATGTCGACTCCTTTATCCTGTAATTCTTTTATCGTGTGCAATGTTTGCTGGACATTGGTCATCGCTGTTCTTTCTGTGATTTCAATTTTTAACAGATTAGCAGGTAACTGATGGCGTGCTAAAGTATCCTTAACACTTTCAAGAAAAGATTCCAAATTAATTTGCCTCGCAGGTACATTAATAGAGACATAGAATGGCGGCAAGTTCATATCTGTCCATATTTTACGTTGTCTACAGGCAGTCTCCAATACCCAATTGCTTAATTTTATGATTAAATCTGACTCTTCGGCAATTTGGATAAATTCTCCGGGTGGTATCGCCCCTAAAACGGGGTGCTGCCAACGCAGAAGTGCTTCTACCCCGATCACCTGTTTTCCATACACATCAACGATTGGTTGATACACCAGATATAATTCATTGTTTTCTATGGCTTTATGAAGGTATTGCTCTAGCAGGAGTTTCCGTGATAGACTTTTCGCCATTCCTAATTCATAGGATTGTATTCCTACTCCGCTTTCCTTTGCAAGGTACATCGCTTGGTCTGCCTTCTGAATTAATCCTTCTGCCTCATACCCATGATCAGGAAAAATACTCATTCCAATACTGGCATTTAGTACATATTCATGACCAAGGAGTCCGATTGGCTCTGCAATTATCCTATTAATTCTGGCTGCCGCTTCATGAAGGTCCTCCTTTGTGTTCACGTTATTTAGCAAGATAACAAACTCGTCCCCGCCTTGACGTGATATTGTATCCTCCCTTACCAAACTGCCCTTCAACCGTTCTGCAATAACCTGTAAAACTTTATCTCCCATTTTGTGACCAAGAGAATCATTGATATATTTAAATCGATCGAGATCCAGGAATAGTACCCCGACCTTCATTTTCCTTTCCTTTGCTTCATTTAACGTTTTATGAAGCTCATGGTCCAATTTCCTTCGGTTTGGCAAACCTGTCAAAGAATCATGAAAAGCTAAAAACGTTAATTTTTCCTCTGCCTTTTTCCTTTTCGTACTATCCACAACGATTCGATCAATCCTCTTAATACCCGTAAAAATAGTATCCTAGTTCCGAGTAGTGGAAGGTGAAAGATTCTTTTCATTTGCTGTGCTGGTAATATAGCCGCAAATACCTAGAATTACACCATCTACTTTAACGGGAATAGAAAGGATATTTACATCTATTACATGACCGTTCCGATTTCTAATCTTTGTTTGAATACTCTTCCTTTCTCCTTTGAGGACAGTATTAATATGCTCAATCGTCTTATCAATCTCTTCTTCTTCTAAAAACGAGACAAAATTCCATTGATAATCAGGATGTCTTTCACATCCTGTTAATCCTTGAACGGCTTCATTCGAAAAAACAATACTGCCCTCCAAATCCATTACGTAACATGGATATGGCATACCCAAAAGTAAGGGTTTACAACTTTCAACGAAGGAACTTAAATCTGAATTTTTGATCTCATATCTCAAGAGAAATCTCCTTTCTACGTTCCGGAGAATCAAACATCTACTTAATGAGACGATATACCATATTCCCGCATATAGCTGTGATAGATATCAACAAACTCAGACATTTTTTTCACCTTCTATTACTAATCAGACGTTTGATTAAAAGTGCTCAATCTCATTTAAAGAAAAGTATATATTAATTTCCTAGAAAATAACCTGTCGAAAAAAAGCAGGTTAGTTTGATAGAAACCAGTCGAAAACAAAAGCAGATACTGTGACAAGCTTTTCGATTTTTCCTATTCCCTTTTTGATAAAGTTAATTATCGAAACGTGTTTAGTGCTTTTGTCTCTATTTTTCAAGTTAAGCACTGTGAAATAAATCATTTGTATCATTGTGAGTGTAAGCGTTTTACATTATAATCAGTATAACAATCGGCAAACAGAAATATTAATCTACAACTACTACTAGGGAGTGGATTTTATGGACGAGCAGGGTAATTTCGCTTATGGGCTAGTATGGGGCACTTCATTAAGTGTACCGCTATGGATTGCGTTTTTCGGTTGGATAAAATTAATCATTCATTTTATATTTTAGGCTATATAAAAAATACCCTTGCCCGGAGACGGACAAGGGTTTGTTGTTTAATACTGCTGATTGTTATGCCATTTCCAAGCATCTGCAATAATCTGTTCCAAATTCCGCTCTGCATTCCAGCCTAATTCATTGTAAATCTTTTGTGAAGACGCTACAAGTCTTGCTGGATCTCCAGCACGACGATCAGCCATTTCAACATTTGCTTTTACCCCGGTTACTCTTTCACACGTCTCTATAACCTCTTTTACCGAATAGCCAAGACCATTTCCTAAATTATAAATCTCTGCACTTTTCTTCCCACTTATTAAAGCCTCTAATGCAAGGATATGGGCGCTTGCTAAATCAGTAACATGAATGTAATCACGAATACATGTACCGTCAGCTGTGTCATAATCAGAGCCGAAAACAGCCACTTTTTCACGTTGACCTAAAAGCTGCTGAAGAATGATCGGAATTAAATGCGTTTCTGGGTCATGACTTTCACCAATTTTAGAAGATTCATGTGCCCCAGCCGCATTAAAATACCGTAGAATTACATAGTTCAATCCATATGCTTTCGAAAAATCAGAAAGCATTTGCTCTATCATTAATTTAGAATGGCCATAAGGATTGATAGGAGCTGTGACGGTTTGTTCATTAATAATCTCAACATTTGGGATACCATATGTAGCCGCAGTAGAAGAGAAAATAAAGTTCTTAATATTGTTTTTCATCATTACTTTTAGAAGAGTTAACGTAGCTGCGACATTATTTTCATAATATTTAAGAGGATCAACCACAGACTCTCCTACTAGGCTAAAAGCAGCAAAATGCATAACAGCCTTAATGGGATAACTAGAGAAAATCATTTGCAGGTCTTCTTCATTTCCGAGATCGCCCTGTACAAAAATGGCTCTTGTATCGATCGCTTCACGATGACCTGTAGACAGGTTATCTAATACGATTACCTCTTCCTTTTCCACTAATTCCTTAACAAGATGACTGCCGATATAACCAGCACCGCCAACAACGAGAATCATTGTCATTTCCCCTTATACAAAAAATTTTTCTTATAAGTTTCATTTTATCACAAAATCATTGTAACAAATCCAACCCCCATTACGTCCAAAACTTGAATGTTGTAAATATTGGAAACTCGAAAAGCTGAAGCGCCTTGCCAGGGGCGACAGGCATAAGACGAGCCGGCGAGAAGGTTGTACTTTAACCTTCTTGACGGATTGTCAGAAATGTGGAGGCGACTGCCCTGGGACGAAGGCATAAGACGACCACTGCAAGAAGGCGCTTTTTGCCTTCTTCAGGGGGCGGATTATGACTCGAGTCCCAAGGAGCCGAAACTAGACACGCTTATGACCCCGAGCCCCTAGGCGCTGGAGCTAGACAGTAACCTAAGTTCATAGTTGCTTTCTTATCTTTTAACTAGGTTGAAAAGGGGGAATATTTAGAATATAATTTTTTTGCGGGAAACTACTTCTATTATACAAATGTAATGACTTTCAATGAGAAATGAGGTGGGAGATTTTGAGGTTAGTTAGATTATTTACATACTATCTACTTGGAATGGTATCTATATTTTGTGTGAGTATTTTTCCACAATATTTTTCCACTAGAGGAACTCCAGAATCAACAGGGTATTTTGCACAATTATTCTCGTTTGGGAAGGACTTAATGAAACCAGAATCATGGGTCTATAAGTTCGAAAGGTCGCAAACGGGTGGTGCTCCAATGATGGAGATTATGGGGCCGGCATTTATTTATTCCATGCAACTCCTGTTAGGTGCTCTTTTCGCAGGCTTTAGTATTGCCCTTCTTCTCGCATTGGGGTCGGCCTTTTTACCTAAAATCGTGCTTAGTCCCATCAAGAGATTACTTGAAGTGTTGGAATCTGTTCCAGACTTGATACTCGCTACCTTATTACAAGTATTATCGATTATGATCTTTAAGTCGTTTGGAGTGGATTTATTTCGGGTCGCCAGCTTTACCGAAAAGGCCTACTTTGCTCCGATTGTCACGTTGGCGATTTTACCGCTTGTATCCATGTTCAAAATCCTTCTCCTTATGATTGAGGAAGAGTTTTTAAAGGTATATGTCACCTTTGTAAAAAGCAAAGGGATAGACAAATTCAATATCTTAATTAGACATATCTTAAAAAATATCATGCCCCTTTCGTTTCATCATATCAAGCTTATTATTTGGGGAACACTTTCTAGCCAATTTATCATTGAGCGTGTTTTTAACGTCCACGGACTAACCTTCTACTTACTTGATAACTTCAAACCTATAACCATTTTTGTTACTTTGGGTCTTATTTTTACACCTTTTTACTTTCTGTTCCAATTAGTAGATATTTGGCTTAAAGAAGACCTGCCATTATCTTATGAAACAAGACGGAGCTCTTGGTGGCGCAAATGGGGTATGCGCAATATGGGGGAAGCGGCAAAGAGATTCTATGAAAACATCTCTTATTCTCTTCAATCGATTAACATAAGAAAAATATCGCCATTCCGTCCATTTATCAGTGCACTTTTTACTTTTTGTCGTCATATGAAAAATTGGAAATTCGCAATTGGAGCTTTATTTTTCATTGTAACCATCAGTTATAGCATTATTTATTCGGTCACAACTGATAATCATGTTGACCAAGTAAGACTTTATTATTCAGAAGACGGTGTAAAGCTGCTGAGTGCAATGCCGCATGCGCCCACAAAGCCCTTTTTCTTTGGTTCCGATAAATTAGGGTTCAGCCTTTTTGACCAATTAGTCATTGGCGCGAAATATACGCTGATCTTTGCTTTGCTCATCGCCTTATTGCGTGTAGTTGGCGGGCTTTTGTTTGGTGTTATTTATGCCTTTTATTTAGGACCCCGCACCCAGCAATGGCTTGCAAAGTTAATCGATTCGATTCATTTCCTGCCATTAAGTTTGGTGGCATATATCTTGCTAGCGCCGATTTTAATGCCGGCATTTACCGGCTTCGGCTATGAATTTACCTATACGTTTACCGAACGGATTTTACTTGAAATGTTCATTTTAACCATCCTGGTCGTTCCGTTAACGAGTGTTCTACTAGGAAAAGAGATAAAGCGAGTTCTTGACTATGAATTCATTGCAAGTGCGCGCGTTTTAGGCGGAAGCAGATTTCATCTCTTCTGGCGGCACATCTTCCCGCATATTGGTGCCCGTTTAACGATCTTATTAGGAACACAATTTATCCAAGTTCTATTAATTTTTATACATTTAGGGATCTTTAAATTTTTCTTTGGCGGGACCAAACTAGACTTTGATCCAATGGGTGCGGATCCGCCGATGTCGATTACCCATGAATGGTCTGGATTAATTGGGGAGTTAGGAAGAACGACCATTGCTTCAGGTCGCTACTGGTACTTGTGGATTTTAGCGGCTTTCATGCTGGCGATCTTTGCAATGCAGCTGATTATCCAAGGAGTGAAGGAAGTTCAGCAAGTAAAAGTCGGAGTGTTATATAAACTTCCAAAAGCTCAAAAGAAAAAAGCTAAACATACACATGAAGTTCCTTCCTATCAAGTTACAAAGGATAGTTTTAAAGTGATTGGAAATGAGTCTAATAGTACTCTCGAATTTGGTGTGGGTAAAACGTTCGACCGAAAAATAAAACCTAAGTTCAAACGAGGATTTGAACGTGGAATTTAACACTAAATCTGGAGCTAGATTCAAACAAAAGAAGGACCCCGTACACTTAGTTTTGTACGGGGTTTATTTTTGCAAGAATAGCAGTGTAGGTCTCAATCGCAAATTCCTTGAAAGGCAAAGATGGGATATTTTCGAAATTCTTCACTGCCAATTCGGCAGATTGAAGCGCATTTTCCATTTCGTCAAGTTTAAAATGGCATAAAGCTTTGTATGAATAACGAACATAAAAAAGTGATAAATCAAATGGATGGTGAGTAGTGGTCGGAGTCTCTACTTTTTCAAATTCATGAATCGCTTCCCTAAATTTTCCAAGACCATATAAAGCCTTTCCTTTTTCCATTCTATAAAGCGACTCCACCACTTCTTCTTCTTGGGGGTTGCCTAAGTACTGGTCAAGGATTTCAAGCGCCCTGGCGTACTCTTTGTTTTCAGCAATTAAAGTCATAGCAATGAGCAGATTATGAACGAGGATGGATAATGTATCCTCAGCAAAATCACCGTATTGCTTTAACTTACGTAAATAATGCTCTCGCTTTTCTTTATCACTAAACATCATAGCCTGTCCGGCACCAATTCTGTATAAATCATCAGCGCGATAGAAGATTCGATGCTTTTTTGAAAAAATTAAGGCATTTTCCATCACGTGAGTTGCCGCAGTAAAATCACCCACTGCAAAATGAAGAATCGCTTCTGTATAGTCAAGGTCAACCCGTGTCATGGGGTCAATAAAGACATGATTGGATTCAATTTCCGTACGTTCGCTCAGTAATATCTCTAATGCTTTGGAATAATCATGTTCAATGAACTTTACCATAGAACGGAATATTGCAATTTGCGCACGATTTGCTGTTACATTCATTTTGTCATATATACTTGCAGCTTGATTAGATAACTCCTCCCAGCCAGATTGTTTTTCTTCATATAGACTCCTACTATAAATGTCTAACAACCGTGCTGCCTCATACCCTTGTGGAAGGTTCCTTATATAGGGATCTATAAGGGTTAAAAGCTGTTGGTATTTATCACCGACTTTATCTTTTTTTTCATTGTACAGCTTTTCTGCTTTTTCAAGAACTTCTCTTAATTCCAATGTACTGACTTCCTCTAATAAATCAGTTACTTCCACCCCTAATCCCTCAGCAATATAGGCAAGGCTCTCCATAGAGGGCTGTGCTTTATTGTTCTCGATTAAGCTAAGCATGCCCTTGGTAAGTCCTTGTCCTGCTAGTGCTTCAAGCGTCAGCTTTTTCTGCTTTCGCAATTTTCGTATTCGGTCCCCTAACATGTAAAGAGCAACTCCTTAAAACGTTTCTTTGTTTAATTATATTAAACTTACCCATGATTTGAAAGATATAAACGAGATAAAAATAAATTTGTTTAATTAAATTAAACTTTATGTTTGATTTGGTAAAAACTTCATGTTATAATTTGTTTAATTAAATTAAACTTACTGAATGAAAAGAGGAGATTTTTATGAATAACAGTATGAAGTTGAAAAAAGCCACGTATCATCTTTGGACTTTTACCATAAGCAAACTAATTGCATCTTTTGGATCGCAGGTATATTCATTTGCCATTAGTTTTTATATATTGCAGGCTACAGGTTCGGCAAAGAGTTTTGCGTTGAACTTGATTTGCAATGTATTACCTCGTACCATCGCAGCGCCATTTGCAGGTTATATCATCGATAAGTACCCACGGAAAAGAATCGCCATTATCTCACAAATAGCGACGACCTTGGCCATCGGGGGTTTATTAGTCGTCAGTGTCACCTTAGGATTATCTCTAACCGCAATCTATATCACTACCTGCCTCCTCTCCCTAACATCCATGTTTTCCAGCGTAGCGTTCACCTCTTCTATAACAGGACTTGTGGACGAAGCAAGAATTCAAAAAGCCATGTCATTAAACCAAATGTCCGTATCCTTTGCGGCTATTGCCTCTCCAGCAGTCGGAGGCCTCTTGTATGGAGTGATTTCCATGCCAGTGTTCCTCATCTTTTATATGGCCGCTTCAACGGCTGCCATCGTTCTAGACGCCACGATGAATTTCACATTGTTTGCTTCTCAAAAGTCAGAAACAGTGGATAAACAGAAAGAATCCATGTGGCAAGGAATGAAGGCGGGTGTATCTTATTTAAAATTACAGCCGATGTTAATGACCATTATCTGGATTGCATTATTAGTTAATTTCCTTTTCAGTGCCTATCAGGTTGGATATTCGTTTATTCTTATTGAAAAATTAAAAATGCTTTCCCATCATTTTGGTTTTACGGAAGGTGCCTTTGCGGTCGGTATGCTGCTGTTATCGATTTATCTCTCTATTCGAAAAGAGATAAAGTTTCCGTTACGGGTTTCAAAAAGAGGCATTATTCTTATGGGGGTCATCATGGGGAGTACCACTCTCCCATTACTTTTCACCATGAATTATACCATCATGTTTGGTTACTTCATTCTTCTTCAATTCCTATTAGGAGTGTGTATTGTTTTCGTTAACACGCCAACCCAGGTAATGATGCAAAAACAAATTGCCGATGAATATAAGGGGCGTGTGTTCTCGCTCATTGAAACAGTAGCAATGGCTTTATCACCATTAGGTATGGTGCTGTATGGATTACTATATGATGTATTTCCTGCAGAATGGGTTCTGCTCCTGTCATCTGGAGTATGTGTGTGTGTAGTCCTTACTCTTTTAAGACCTGCCGTCATACGAAGGGTCCATCCGGAGCTTGAAGCGGAAAAAGTAGTGAAGAAAAGTGCGGAGGCATTTTGATAAAGGTTAAGTCAAGAGGGTTGGATTAGTTGAGTCCAACCCCCATTTTTATCGATCTAATTTTATAATTCTCCTAACCAACCTTAAATGAGACACCAAGATGAGAAAAACAAAGGGATATAGAAAGAGGGAATACCAGATTTTCCAGCCTGTATAGTTAAAAAAATGAGTCCTTTCAACAATAAATTCAATAATGGAGGATCCTGCTGACCATGCAAGGATATATAAAAGTTTCAGTTTGTTGGTCCCTTTAAAGGGATAATAGTTTAAAAACAAAATACTGACCGGAATAAAATAAAGAAATTCTCCCACAAACCCCAGCCATTGAAAACCTTCACCAAAATATCCGTACAAATGGTATTTAAAGACGAGAACCAAATCTACATTGATACCAAATACCAAAGCAAAAAGACTCGTTGTATATAATTCAATTTTACTCAATCTCTTTGGAACTAGGTAACCAATCATAACAAGAATAAAAAAGAATATAAATACCAGCTTCCACATGGATAGATGATCTCCTTCAAAGGTGACTAATTAAACGTTATACTTTCCAAATCCTTGTTCATATAGTCACATATCAATCCTCGTCTAGATAAAATGCCTAAAGACCTACTCCATCCACCTGAACAGGAGGATTAAATTTCCAAAAATATAGTTATTTTTAACTGAATTGTTATTCTGGTAAATAAAATACTCCTTTAATGAATAGTAATGAATTAACCCCCAGAAAGGAGTGAATATGCAATGAGTATATTAGATCGCAGTCCGTTTTTATACTTCTTATGTATCCTTGCAGGTTTTGCCTTATTAAGGGTGGAGCTAACTGGATTCTTTGCACCGCTTAGTCCGTTAGTTCTCCTCATTGGTGTCATAGCTGTCCTTTTATTCTCACTTGTGTTAATCATCCATGGGGTCCTTTGTTTGGTAAAAAGAAGATAGTCGTTTAAAGTTCAAGAAAGAGAGCGAAAATCATCGCTCTCTTTTTCTTTTATTGTTTTAGCAAAGGCCAGCAATAAATTTTTTTAAATTTTAAAAATGCCTATATATAAGCGTTGGAAACGTTTTAAAACTAAATAATTAATTATTATTTTAAAAAGGGATTTGACTTTTCACTTTCTGTACAGTAAATTAATTAACAAGTTCAAAAAATGAATAAAGTAAAAATACTTCTTATCAAGAGAGGTTGAGGGACTGGCCCTATGACACCTCGGCAGCGGAATCATTGATTCTGTGCCAAATCCAGCAAGTGCGACTTGATAGATAAGAAGAGGACGCTGATTATTTCAATTTGCCCTCTTCTTTTATAAGAAGAGGGTTTTTACTTTTAACTGAATAATATTTCTTATCCAGAGAGGTTGAGGGACTGGCCCTATGACACCTCGGCAGCGGAATCATTGATTCTGTGCCAAATCCAGCAAGCAGCAGGCTTGGGAGATAAGAAGAGATTTTTGCGATTGCTTTGCAGCGGCATGCCCTCTTCTTATTTCCAGGAAGAGGGTTTTTTATTTTTTTAAAAGGGGAGATACACCATGATCGAATTTCAGAATCTTAAAAAGGTTTATGAAAGTGGCGGGCAGCAGGTTGCGGCACTGAATGGAATTGATTTGAAGATTAATAAGGGAGAGATTTTCGGAGTAATCGGGTTTAGCGGTGCCGGTAAAAGTTCTCTAATCCGCTGTGTAAACTTACTAGAGCGTCCGACTTCAGGTAGTGTAATTGTGGATGGTCATGACCTCACTTCTATGTCCGTCAAAGAAGTCAGGGAGATTAAGAAAAATATTGGAATGGTTTTTCAGCACTTTAATCTATTAAACTCAAAAACGGTTTTTGCCAATGTGGCAATGCCCCTTACATTAGCCAAAGTTTCCAAGGATGCGATTAAGAAACGCGTTCAGGAATTACTAGAATTTGTCGGGTTAGCCGACAAAGCGGATTATTATCCTGACCAGCTTTCAGGCGGGCAAAAGCAGCGAATTGGCATTGCAAGAGCCTTAGCAACACAGCCTTCGATTCTGCTTTGCGACGAGGCTACATCTGCACTAGATCCACAGACCACCAGTTCCATTTTACAGCTGTTGAAAAAAATCAATAAGGAATACAACATAACCATTCTAATCATTACCCATGAAATGGCGGTCATTAGAGAAATATGCGACCGAGTGGCAGTGATTGAATCCGGTAAAATTATTGAAGAAGGCACGGTGTTTAACGTCTTTTCATCTCCTAAAACGGAGACAGCAAAGAACTTTGTTAGCTCTGTCATGAACGACCAGATCCCGGATTCTATAAAAAATATCATCCAAAAACATGACGGAATGCAAAAGGTTTACCGAATTAACTTTGTAGGCAGTACAGCCGGTCAGCCCCTGCTCTCCGAACTTGCCAAACAGTTTGATATTCATATCAATGTCTTGTTCGGAACGATTACTGAGCTTCAAGGAACACCGTTTGGGAACTTAATTGTGGAGTTCCAAGGCTCTGATAAAGAAATCATCCGGGCATTAACCTACATCAACCAGAAGAAAATCAGCATAAAGGAAGTGACAGCACATGCTAGTTAACTCAGAGCAAATTATTTCTGCTTTAATTGAAACGGTCCAAATGGTTGCTTTTTCACTTTTGTTTTCAACCATCCTTGGACTGCCGCTGGGAATTTTGTTAGTCGTAACACGGAAAGGACATCTGCTTCAGAATCTTCCGGTTTTTAATGTATTGAATGGAATTATTAATATTTTCCGATCTGTGCCGTTTATTATTTTATTAGTGGCAATGATCCCCGTAACAAGACTGATTGTTGGAACTTCGATTGGAACCGCAGCAGCAGTTGTTCCTCTCGTTTTCTATGCAGGACCTTATATTGCTAGATTGATAGAGAATTCATTACTAGAGGTTGATCCTGGTGTCATTGAAGCAGCAGAGGCAATGGGCGCAACCCCATGGCAAATTATTAGTAAATTCCTCATTCCGGAAGCACTCAGCTCACTCGTTCTTGCCTTGACTATCGCGACCATTGGTCTTGTTGGTGCTTCGGCAATGGCTGGCGCTGTCGGCGGCGGTGGAATTGGAGATTTGGCGATTACATACGGCTACCAGCGTTTTGATACCGTTACGATGATGATTACTGTGGGAATTCTGATTGTGATCGTACAAGGTCTACAGTCATTTGGAAATATAGCAGCAAAAAAAATTAGACGAAGATAACTAGGAGGAAACATACGATGAAAAAACTTTTATTATCCATCATTATTGTTGCATTAGCCATTATTGGCGCTGGGTGCGCTGAGAAAACATCAGAGGGTAAAGAATCCACTACCGTTAAGCTTGGTGTTAGCGGAACCGATACACGCATTTGGGATTTTGTAGCGAAAAAGGCTGAAAAAGAAGGAATCAATATCGAAATCGTTTCATTTTCTGATTACGTTGCTCCCAACACTGCTCTAGCAGAAGACGAAATTGATGTTAATGCATTCCAAACGGTTGCTTATTTTGATGTATTTATTAAGGAACACAATTTAGACCTAGTGCCAATCGCGACTACCGTCCTTGCCCCAATGGGAATTTACTCTGAAAAATACAAAGATGTGAAAGACATTCCAGATGGTGCAAAGATTGCCCTTCCAAACGATGCATCCAATCAAGGCCGTGCATTATTACTTCTTCAAGAAGCTGGACTCATTGAATTACCAAAAGATTTCGATCCAAATGGTGATCTAACGCAAATTAAAGAAAACCCTAAAAACATTGAATTCGTTCCAATGGTACCAGCACAAACACCAAGAGCATTACCAGACGTTGCCGCTTCTGTGATCAATAACGGGATTGCCGGTGATGCAGGTCTTAGCCCATTAGAAGATGCTATTTTTGTTGAAAGTGAAACAGCGACTCCTTACCTCAATATTATTGCTGTCCAAGAAAAAGACAAAGACAACAAAACCTATAAGAGATTAGCAGAACTTTACCAATCTGAAGATACAGCAGAATTTATTGAAAAAGAGTACAAAGGCAACATGATTCCAACATTCGTGCCACTTAGCAATATAGGCTGGTAGTTTTCTAGAAAAGGTGGAGAAATGATGACAGTACCTACTAAATCCTTAACAGTATTAAAAGAAACAATCATTGAAAATGTAGAAAACAATAAAGAGCTTTACCTATCAACAAGCCATAAAATTCATGAAAACCCTGAAATCGGCAACGAAGAATTTTTTGCTTCTGCCCTTTTGACCGATATTCTTTTAAAAGAAGGCTTTGAGGTTGAAAAGGCGGTTGCCGGACATGAGACTTCATTTATTGCTCGTAAAAAGTCAGAAAAACCAGGTCCATCCATTGCATTCCTAGCTGAATACGATGCCCTCCCAGGCCTAGGACATGCCTGTGGACATAATATTATCGGAACCACTAGTGTTGCTGCAGCCATTGCCTTGAGTAAGGTTCTACAAGAAACAGGCGGAGAAGCAGTTGTATTCGGTACTCCGGCAGAAGAAGGCGGTCCAAACGGCAGTGCAAAAGGCAGCTTTGTTAAGCATGGACTAGTGAACGGAATTGACGCAGCACTAATGATCCACCCGAATAGTGAGACACGTCTAACTAGCTCATCTCTGGCTGTCGATCCACTAGACTTTGAGTTCATCGGAAAGCCTGCACATGCCTCGGCCAATCCGCATGAAGGAATTAATGCACTTGACGCAGTCATTCAGTTGTTTAATGGAATCAATGCCTTAAGGCAGCAGTTGCCGGGCGATGTACGGATTCATGGAATCATCACCCATGGCGGGGACGCACCAAATATTATCCCTGAATATGCAAAGGCACGATTTTACATCCGTGCTGCTACAAGAACTGGTTTGAACGAAGTTACACAAAGGGTAAAAGCAGTGGCTGAAGGTGCGGCATTAGCTACAGGGGCAAAGTTAAACGTTATTGCCTTCCAAAATGAAGTCGATAACCTTCTATTAAATAATAGTTATAATGCCGTATTCAAGGAAATCGTGGAAGAACTAGGTGAAACCGTGGTTGAAAGTGAAGACAAAGGCATCGGCTCAACTGATGCAGGAAACATCAGCCAGGTTGTCCCAACTATTCATCCTTATATCAAAATTGGTGCTAGCGACCTTATTGCACATACGATACCATTTAGAGAAGCAGCAGCCTCCCCTAAAGGAGACCAAGCTCTGATTACAGGTGCTAAAGCTCTTGCACTAACCGCGTTAAAACTGATTACAGACGCTGATACATTAACTCAAATCAAAGAAGAATTTAAAGAAAGAAAAGCAGCAGAATCCAAATAAAAAGACGCCCAGTGACATAACCTTGTCGCTGGGCGCTTGTGTTTAAATTTACTTTTTTGGTACTGAAGCACTTTCTCTTACAATTAACTTCGTATTGATGGTTATTTTTTTACTAACTTCCCTTTTTGAGGAAAGTCTTTCGACCAATAAGTCAACAGCTGTTTCACCCATAATTTCGGTATAAAGTTTAACCGTCGTTAGCGGTGGGACCATATATTGAGCTGTCGCCACATCGTTGAAGCCGACAATACTCAAGTCATCAGGGATTTTCACCCCAAGTTCATAGGCTGCTTTATAGCATCCAACGGCAATCGTATCATTGGCAACAAATACAGCAGTTGGCTTAGTTTCTGATGTTAACATTTCTCTTAGGTTGGTATAACCATCCTTCGGATCATATCCACCAATTTTAACTAATTCCTCTTTGAAAATATTTTTTTCTTTCAAGTAATTTTCAAAAACATCTTGCCTCAAATCTTTAAATCGATTCCCATACATATCTGTTTCGACGCCGCCAATAAAGCCAATATTCTCGTGGCCTAATTCTGTTAAATAGTTAAGAGCATTTCGGGTCGCAGAGTTGAAATCGATGACAACGGAGTCAAAATAATATTCGTCCGGATTTGAATCAACAAAGACACATGGTTTATTAAAACCTTTTATTTTTTCAATATCCTTGCTCTTAAAGGTTCCTAGGCATAAAATGCCATCAATCTTATTAAGATTCCCCTCATTGCCTTCCTTATCAATTCTGAAAAAATCAATGCTTCTGCTTTTTAACTTTTTTTCCAAGGCAACTCTTATCGACAAGTAGTAAGTATCAACTAATTCCTCCTCAAGTGAGAAAGAATCGTATAACCCTATTTTCCATTTGCTCTTTTGCTTCTTCTTCGGAACTACCACATAGGCTAATTCCTCAGCTGCTTCAAAAACCCTTTTTCTTGTTTCTGGAGAGACATTTAATGTTTCATCATAATTTAACACTCTTGAAACAGTAGTGATTGAAACATTAGCTAAATTGGCTATATCTTTTATTGTGGCCATTATTTCTCCCTGCCTGCTTGTTTTTTTATCTCGCTGTAATCCAATTACGTATTTCCTTTAATCTATTCTTTTTTAAAAAAGGTAATTTGGTCTCTGAAATGATGATGGCACCTAGAATAAGGATTGCGCCAAGCACCATTTTTATCGTCATTGCTTCATCCAAGATTGCAACGGAAAATACCATACCCCAAAATGATTCTGTTGAAAGAATAATCGCTGCCTTTGTTTCGGTAATCATTTTTTGAGCAACAGTTTGCAATAAATAGGCGATTGTCGTTGAAAAAACACCTAGATAAAGGAGCGAGAACAACCCTTCCTTTTCCATCACAACAGATGTTTCCCCTTTTAATACAACAACAATGCTCCCAATGATTGCCGCTGTTATCATTTGAATGAGTGTTAAGAGAATAGGATCTGAATCTTTAACATATTTCGCCGTATAGAAGATATGGAACGCAAATCCAAAGGCACAGCCTAGTGTCAACAAATCCCCAATATTTATGTCAGCTGAGAGTTTAAGTGATAATACCCCAACACCGATCATAGCTAAAATAGCGCCAACTAGTTCGTACATATCAATTTTTCGCTTATACATGACAAAGGCAATAAAAGGAACAATCACGACATTCACTGCTGTTAAAAAAGCATTTTTTGAAGGTGTTGTATATTGAAGGCCCACCGTTTGAAGCGCAAAGGCCAAATATAAAAAGATTCCCAATACTGCCCCTTTTATCATAGTACTTTTATCTATATTTTTCAGCTTTTTATGGAAAATTACACCCAAAATCAGAGTCCCTATAATAAACCTTCCAGCTAAAATCTGATAGGGAGTAAAGTGGTCCAATGCGATGGCGCTGGCAACAAATCCGCTTCCCCATATAATAGCTGTAATCGTAAGAGCGATTTCTCCAAAATACTTTTGCATTTAATCCCCCCTAAGTTGATCATCTAACAGCAGTAGAAATACACTTGATGTCCACGTGAAGGATGTATCTACTAATCCCTTACCAGTTACCGGATCAAAGTTTTCCGCCATCCCGCCAGTTAGCGTAAGGTTTAAAAACTTATTTCTAAGACGATTTCCGGTCTCTTCATAACCATTATTTTTTAACGCATCGATAAAAAGAAAGGTAACAGGAGCCCATATCGGACCGAGCCAATAACCGTTTTCCCGGTAATAGTTACTCGTTAGGCTTTCAGTAGCCAAGCCAAATTTTGTTTCAAAGTTGCCTTCAAGGTCAGACACTAAGCAATCCATTATGCTTTTATCCAAGCGATAGCCAATGATTACTGGAAGTCTTAAAATTAAACTGCTTCTGATTTCTATTTTCTCACCATTCTTGCCAACCCGCCCAAAAAAGCCATCTGCATCATAAAGTCTCTCAAGTAGTAGGTTAAATAAAGTGTCTGCTTGATTCTTAAATTGCTCTGCTTCCTCTTTTTCTCCCAACCTTTCTGCAAAGGAGGAGAGAATATCAAACGAACGAATTAAAAAACTAGCAAGATCTGGTGCTTCCACCGGCATCCCCACATGAAACAGGGAAGCATTATCCCAGCCAGAATCATTCCCATGTTTATAATGTGGCAGCCTGCCCTCGAAAGTACGATATTCTTTATAATAGGTCATGACTTTTTTCGTAGACTCATAAACCATTCTTAACCGCTTTTCGTCCTTAAAGTAGTCATTTTTCTCCATTAGCTGCTCATAGATATAAGCAAATATCGGCGGCTTGATACAATTGTAAGAAATGAACTTGTCATTCACAAAATCAGGATAGGCACCGGATACATCTTGAGTGTCCATGAAAATTTTTAATTGAGCAAAGCTGAGTTCAGGATACTTTTCGCCTAAATTCAATGCGTTAAAGCAATTATCCCATGACCAGATATTATACATCCACAGCTTTGACATATACATCGCATAATCCTTTAGAGCCCCATCCGCATGAACAACGCTCGACCATGTTATATAAGAAGCTCTTTCCAAGGAAGGCAGATATTCCGCTTGTGCATAACCCTTTCTCATGGAATCAAACCATTCTTTGTATAGAACTTCTACTTGTTCTTTCCCTCCTCTAAATGGAAGGTATTCTTTTTTTTGATAGACGGTTCGATAACTTTCAATCACGAAATGTCCATTTTTTAAGCGCATATCAATATAATCATTTCCAATAATATTCCATGGTGCATCCGCAACCATTTCACCATTGAGGTTAATGATCATTAATTTTAATTCCTTAGGATAGATGTGGTATTCGTACATTCCAGCTTCTAGTTCCATTAATGAATCATATTTCCCTTTTGTCGCTCTTAATCTAAGTTCCACATTCTGAACTTCAATATGGAGTTCATCCTCTTCAGGAATGATGATTTCAGCAACACGTTCCGATTGGTCCTTTAAATAGAAGGAAAGAGATACCTCTGAAGCACGTACTTCAAATTCATTTTCTACTCCATCTTTTACAATATCTATTTGAAAAAGCTTTGATGGTGCATCGTCCCCGCCATGAACGTCTCTTATATATACAGCATGAGAGTCCTTTTCTTCTGAGATACAAAAATAGGATCCAAACCGCGAAAAGGGTATTTCTTTAATATCTAATTTCATCCTATTTCTCCTTGTCATTTTAATCATCTATAGCTGTAACCTATTTCAAATAAGCAGGGTTTCCCCTGCCTTTTTAAAATTTATCTAACTCTGAAAAATTTACTCTCTTCTACTAAATCATCTTTAGGAATGCTCCTTACTTCCAGCCCGATTTCAAAGTCTTCTACTCCCACCCGATAGGCTGGAAGCTGTTCCTCACCGCAGCTATTACTTCCGAGTCCGCTTTGTCGATAATCTATGGTTAACTCATTGAATGGTGACTTTTTTATTTTCCCCCGGTGCATCGCGTCCTCCAATGCGTTTGTTTCATAATCATGGATGGTAAAATCCCTGATTTCTTTAAAGTTAAAGAGAATTGACTGATTCCCCTTTGATACTGCTAGGAAAGAGGTATCACATCTTGAGCCATTTTCCTGCGGATAAACATAATCGGTATGCATTTCCTCCACACTTTTATGGTAAAGGCCAATACTTTGGCTTCTTTTACTATCCTGATAACTTTCAGAATCGCCTCTCCCATACCAAGTTACATCATTATACTCTTTGTTAAGGTGCATCGTAATTCCGATTCTAGGCAGTAATTCAGGAATCTCTTTCCCTCTAATAATTTTAGAGCCTTTCAACTGAAGGTTTAACACACCCACCTGGTTGATCCGATAATGATAAGTCAAATGAAAGCCCCATGCTTGATTGACACTTGATAAATATTTATGGATTTCTATATCTGCAAAGTCTTCATTCATTTGATAATTAAACGAAACCAATTGCTCCTTTGCATTTTTTAAAAAGTATTTATTAATCCACGCGTCCTTCTTATACATATCATTATCAATAACCGCTCTCCAAAGTGTCAGTTCCGGACCTTTTTCGATAATTTCTTCCCCATTTAATTTATGGGATACAAGGACACCATAAACTTTAGAGAAAACCGTTTTAAAATGGTCATTCTCTAGCGTCAATTGACTAAAACTTTCATTGATGGAAATCATTGGTCCACCCCCATGCTTGCTTACAACTATTTTCTTCACCTTTGTTGCTTCTAGTAAAAAACTTTCACTAGTAATCAGATGACCGGCGTTTGCATATAAAGTATTCTCTGGTTCCGAGTAACTTAGTTTTATCCGAACATCATCATATTTTAAGGCTTCCAGAAGATTCAATGGCAACACTATTTCCATCTCTTCCTGTGCAGGGATATTTGGGAGAGTCATATTCTTTTCTTCTATTAATTGATCAAACGATTCTACCTTAATGTGCAACTGGATACCTTCTAGGTTTCTAAAATCATATCTGTTTATTAACCTTATCTTCAGCTGATTAAGGTCTACTGCTTCCGTTACAATCGGTTCAATAACCTTTTTGTACTCAATCAGCCCAGGTGATGGTGTCCGGTCTGGGAATACGAGCCCATCAATACAGAAGTTTCCATTCGTAGGGAAATCTCCATAATTCCCTCCATATAGGTAATAGACATTTCCATCTTCATCAACACTTTCGATTCCATGGTCATACCATTCCCATACGAATCCGCCTTGTAAACGAGGATATTTCCTCATCACTTCTTGATATTCTGTCAGCCCGCCAGGTCCATTTCCCATCGCATGGCCATATTCACATAAAATATGCGGCTTTTTCCCTTCAGAATCCTGCCCAATTTCTTCAAGCGCCTTTAGTCTCGTGTACATCGTCGTATATATGTCACTGTAGGCAGCATGTCGATCTCCCTCATAATGTATCAATCTAGTAGAATCAATTTCTTTTATCGCTTGATACATAGCAGTGAAGTTTCTACCTTGACCAGATTCATTGCCTAAAGACCAAATAATGATACTTGGATGATTTCGATCTCTTTTCACCATTCTAACTGCACGATCGACATACTGTTTTTCCCATAATTCATTGTCACTGATCCAATTATAATTCCCTGTGTTTTCAAAGCCATGGCACTCAAGATCTGCTTCATCAATAACATAGAGTCCATATTCATCACACAGATCATAAAAAACATCATTATTCGGATAATGGGCGGTTCTTACAGCATTTACATTATGCTGCTTCATTAATAGTACATCCTGAAGCATATCCTGATAGGTTACGGTTCTGCCCATTCTCGGATTAAAATCATGGCGATTTACACCATTAAAGAAGATTCTTCTTCCGTTCACTCTGATTTCATTTTCAATAATATCGATTGATCTTACTCCAAATCGCAACGGAACAATTTCTTTTTCACCACTAGCTAATTCATACTCCAAAATAGCCATATAGAGATTTGGTTCCTCAGCATTCCATAATAATGGATCCACCATTTCTCTTAGCACCTGGAATTCGCCATTAACCACTTTTACAAGGAAGAAATCTACCTCATTCTCTCCTTGACAAAGCTTCACCTTCACTGCTTGAATTTCACTCGTGAAAAACTTTCCGGTTACTTTTAACGTAAAATCTTTAAAATCTGCATCCGGCAATGTTTCGATGAAAACATCTTGAAGTGTATCTTTATTCACTCTATAAAGTTCCACACTTCTAAAAATTCCTGAAAGCCACCACATATCCTGGTCTTCTAAGTAGGTTCCGTCTGAATACTGGTAAACTCTAACTGTAAATCTATTTTTTCCATTTCGGACGTACTCAGTAAGATCAAACTCTGATGGCATTCTTGAGCCTTTACTGTAGCCTGCATGATGACCATTTACATAGAGATCGAAAGCAGAATCAACACCGTTAAATTTAACGATGATTTTTTCTTCTTCCTTTATATCTTCTAGATGAACTTCTCTAAAATAGATTCCTGTTGGATTATCCTGCGGTACAAATGGCGGGTTAATGGGAAAAGGGTATAGTACATCTGTATAATGCATATTTCCATATCCCTGTAATTGCCAGCAAGATGGCACAGTGATATCATCTAAATCTTCAATTTCGAATTCCTCAGTTTCAAAGTTAACTGGGGAAAATTCAGGAGCTTCCAAAAATAGAAACTTCCACTCACCATCAAGTGACAAATATCCCTTACTCATTTCTTTTTTATATTGTAATGCCTCATCAAACGCACCGTATCTGTAAAAATCAGTGTGTGCAGGAAGCCTGTGTAGTGCTGTAAGATGGATATTTTCCCATCTTTTCATTTCACGTTGCATGTTTTCTTCCTCCGAACTTTATTACTTGATAGAGCCGCTAATTCCTTCAACAATGTATTTCTGCGCAAAGGCAAAAACGATGACTGGCGGAATGATCATAACGAGTGTCATTGCCATAATGGGAATAATTTGAAGCTCATGTACGCCTTGGAATGAAGCTAAACCAAGTGCCATCGTATATTTGGATTGGTCATTCAAATAAATAAGCGGACCTAAGTAGTCGTTCCAAACCAAAATGATATTTAGTACAGCAATCAATGTTAATGGAGCCTTCATGATAGGTAAGAAAATTTTATAAAAGATTTGGAACTCGTTTGCTCCATCGATTCTGGCTGCATTCTCTAAATCTTTAGGAATATTCATTAAAAACTGCCTTAGCAAAAAGATATTATAAGCTGAGCCGAAGAAGGCAGGGACAATCAATGGTTTTAACGTATTGATCCAGCCAAACATATTAAATTCCATATAAAGCGGAATCATCGTAACATCCCATGGAATCATCATCGTTGATAAAAGCAACATAAAAAGAATGTTTTTATATTTAAAGTCATATCTAGCAAAACCATACGCAACCAAGGAACAGGAGATAAGCTGACCAATTGTTGTCAATACGGTTACAATCATAGAGTTCTTAAAATACGTACCAAATGGCTGGCTATTCCAAGCATCGATAAAATTGCTTAAAAGTGGTACATCAGGCACGAATTTAGGTGGAAAGCTAAATACTTCTGCTTCTGATTTAATCGCTGTGATAAATGCCCATATAAAAGGAAATAGAAAATAGAGCGAAAAAAGGACAAGAATACTGTAAACAATGATTTTATGTTTTCGGGTTATCTTCATTTTCTTTTCCTGCCCTTTCTTTCCTTTTTCACTTCAGCCTCATAAAATACCCACGCAGAGGACGACTTAAAGATTAACATCGTCAACAGCAGGATGATAATAAACATAAACCAAGCATTTGCACTCGCATAACCGAGTTCATGATGTTTAAATGCATTGTTATAAACGAATAGTCCATAGAAATACGTCGATTTTAAAGGTCCGCCACCTGTTAATAACAACACTAACGTTAATTGCTGTAATGCGGCGATAACAGATGTGATGACATTAAATAAAATGGTTGGTGTAATGGTTGGAATGGTAATACTAATAAATTGTCTGATAGGACCCGCACCATCAATGGATGCAGCTTCATACATTTCATAAGGAATTCCTTTAATATCGGTATAAAAAATCAACATCATCGTCCCGACGCCCCAAGCACTTGCAATTACAATCGTTATGATTGCCCACTTAGGGTCAATAAGCCAGTCTGGTCCTTCAATTCCAAGCAAAGATAATATATAATTTAAAACTCCATATTCAGAGTTAAACATCCAACCCCATATAATGGACACTGCTACACCGGATACAACTGCCGGCAGATAGAAGATTGTCCTAAATATCTTAATTCCTTTAATTGGCTGAGTGATAAGGAGTGCGAGCACCAAAGCAACTAAGAGGTTTAATGGCACAAATATTAAGGCGAATTTCAAGGTGATCACGAGCGAATCATAAAATTGTGGATCAGCCGTAAACATCGTTTTAAAGTTATCAAAGCCAATAAACTTCGCTTCACCGGCAATCGGCCAATCAAACAAACTCATGATTAATGAAAAAACCAAAGGTCCTAAAGTGAAAACAATAAAACCGATGATCCACGGTAAAATAAATAAAAATGGCACTCTTTTACGGACTAATGTGAATTTTTTTGGTTTGTTCTTTTTAGTAAACATATATTTCCCTCTTAATGGTGTGACCTTTTTGAATCCGACAGATTATTTAAAAAAATGAGAATATATCATGCTGCCATGATATATTCTCACTGGCAATATCTTACTTAGCTACACTATTTAAAGCTTCTTTAGGATCAACACGAGTACTTGGATTAAAGATTTGTTCAAACACTAAACTTAAATCGTCAGATAGTTTACTCCAGTCTTCTGTTACAAACGATGTTGGTGTATATCCTTCACTTTGTTCTAGCATGTTGTAGAATACTTTCTTAATTGGATCTTCTTGGAGCTTTTCTGATTCAACTACACTTTTTAATACTGGAAGTTCAAAGGATAGTCGTGCTTTATTTGCTTGTTCGCCTGTCCAAAATTCCATAAATTTAAAGGCAGCTTCTTTGTATTTAGAATCCTTGGACATTGCAATACCAGAAGAACTTACGATACTAGCACTTGGATTATTACCAAACGCAGGGATTTCAACAACTCCATAGTTGATTCCAGCTTCTGTAAAAGCGGAAAGGTACCAGGCACCGTTAATAAACATACCTACTTTGCCTGATTTCATTTCAGTATCACCCCAGCCTTCTGTGGTAATCGCAATACCCTCTTCCAGCATATTTTGGAACATTTTAAACGTCTCAATTGATTTCTTTGAATTCAAATTGCCATCTAATTTACCTTTATTATCTACATAAGAAGCACCATTCCCCCATAAATACATCTCAAAATCATATGGGTCAGGTTGACCTGGGAAAGCAAATCCAGTAATTTTCTTATCCTTATTCGTTAGTTTCTTAGCTGCAGCTTGTAGATCTTCCCATGTCCAACCAGCTTGTGGATACTCAAGCCCTGCTGCGTCAAATAAATCTTTATTATAGTAAACAACATGTGTCGTATAACCTACAGGAAGACCGTAAATATCCTCTCCAACGGAGTTATAGTTCCATAATGCTTCATAGAAGTTACTCTTGTACTCTTCCCCTCTATCCTTAATATAAGAATCAAGCGGTTCTAGAGCATCTTTATATTGCGGATAATTCCACATATACATGATATCCGGAGCGTCCTTAGCACCAATTCCTGCAGTAATCTTCGTGTCATAATCGCCGCCGTAAGCTTCCAAAACTACTTCGATATCGCTATTTTTCGCATTAAATTCATCGATTAATCCTTGTTGCAACTCGACATCGTCACCAACATCCCACGTTGCAAACCTTAACTTTACTTTCCCATCCTCCGCTTTCTCTCCGTTTGTATCGGATGAACTGCAAGCGGATAACAGCAGTGTGGCTACAATAGTAAAAAGGAAAAACAATTTCATTCTCTTTGGTACGTTCATTCTATCCCTCCTAGTAGTTTATAGGATTATTATAATGACAGTTTTACTAAAAGTAAATGCTTTCATTTAATATTTTACTAAAAATGTTTTTATATATTTATAATAGTCAAATTCTTTAGTTTGGTAGAATTATACTCTGTTATCACAGTAAAATATGAACAATTCTAGGATTTTTAGTAGTATTTCTTGGAACATAGGGTAAAATCATTCAATTTTTACATATATATCTCAGTAAACAAATTACCAATCAATTTTAGTAAAAATTGATATTATAAAGGAGAGTTTTACCTAACACATAAAACCACCCGGGAAGCATATCCATATTTTTACTAAATGAGCACAAAATAAAAAAGGCGATTTCAGTCTAGAACTGAAAGTCACCTTTTTTAAATCTTTTACTCCAAGTTTGGGCAATCCATTTTAAAACATCTTTAATACCTCTCTCAAGGTAAACGAGTGGTATGCATCCTTTTTCGTGATAATGCCAAGTCTCCAGTACAATGTTGGCTCTGCAAGTGGGACGATATGAACATTAGGATTATTTTGTTTACTGTAAATAGACTTTGGCAGCAATGTTACGCCAAACTGTGAAGAAACAAGCTCTAGTATTAAGTCCCACTGTGAACTCTGATAAGAGACCTCCGGAATAAAACCTGCCTCTATACAAACATTTTTAATATAGTCATGCAGCGTAAACTCATCTGAAAAAAGAATAAACTTCTCTTCTTTTAACTCACTGATTTCAACGGTGTTTCTTTTAGCCATCAGGTGGTTTTTTTGTACATAAAGAACAAATTCATCTGTGATGAATGGCTGCACATTAAACTTTGATGTGTCAGCTGGCAGTACGATTATGCCGAGGTCGACCTGTCCGTTTTCAACAAGCTGACCGATAAGTTTTGCACCTCTTTCCACTAAATGCAGAGAAACGTTAGGGTATTTTTCCTGAACCCGCATCGCTATAGTTGGAAAAAACAATGTGCCAATTAGCGGTGGAATCCCTATTCTAATTTCACCAGATGTAACATTCTTTAAGTCGTCAAGAAGGTTGGTGATCTCAGACAGTGACTCCACTGCCTTTTGTGCTTGCTCATAAACAATCTGTCCGGCATCTGTCAAACGTAAATGACGGGTGGAGCGGTCGAACAATTCTACGTTCAATTCTTCCTCTAGCTTTTTTACTGCCTTACTGAAAGAAGGCTGTGAAAGATAGGAATGTGCCGCCGCTTTTGTAAAACTTTGATGAATCACTACTTCAATAAAAGACCTTAAATCGCGAAGTTCCACAGGTTGCTCCCCCATTTATTCCAGATATTCATATTATTTATTCTTTTTATGTATTTTACTTATAAATAAACGGCATGTAAACTAGTAGGTAATAGAATATTCAGACTAAAAGGGGAGAATATTGATGAAATCTAGTAAATTAGTTACCTCATTTTCGGAAGCGGTTTCAGACATTCAGGATGGTGCGACTTTAATTGTCGGCGGGTTTGGTTTATGTGGCATCCCAGAACATGCGATTCAAGCTTTAAAGGAACAAGGAACAAAAGATTTAACGGTAGTCAGTAACAACTGCGGGGTTGATGACTGGGGTTTAGGTCTGCTCCTAGCAAACAAGCAAATTAAGAAAATGGTGTCATCGTATGTTGGAGAAAACAAAATTTTCGAACAGCAATTTTTGAGTGGTGAACTAGAGGTAGAATTGACACCACAAGGCACCCTTGCAGAGCGTATACGAGCTGGCGGTGCAGGGATTCCAGGGTTTTATACAGCAACAGGTATTGGAACCCCGATTGCAGAAGGAAAAGAAGTAAAGGAATTTGATGGAAAAACCTATCTGCTTGAACGCGGAATTGTTGGGGACTTTGCGCTTGTGAAAGCATGGAAAGCGGATACCCTTGGCAACCTCGTTTACCGTAAAACATCACGCAATTTCAATCCACTCGCAGCGATGGCAGGCAAAATTACGATTGCAGAAGTGGAAGAAATCGTTGAGGCGGGAGAGCTGGATCCAGATGAAATCCACACACCAGGAATTTACGTACAGCGTATTTTAGTTGGCACCAACTATCAAAAACGCATTGAGCGCCGGACAGTTGTTCAGGCATAATACGATAAAAAGGAGCGGATGAAAATGAGTGACACTCGTTTAACAATTGTAAAAAGAGCGGTGCAGGAAATTAAGGATGGAATGAATGTTAACCTTGGAATCGGAATGCCGACACTTGTAGCAAATGAGATTCCTCAGGATTTCAACGTATTATTACAGTCAGAAAATGGACTGCTAGGTATTGGTCCTTACCCGATAGATGGTCAGGAAGATCCTGATTTGATTAATGCAGGAAAAGAAACGATTACAACCGTTCCGGGATCTTCTTTTTTTGATAGTGCTGAATCCTTTGCGATGATTCGCGGCGGCCATATTGATCTTGCCATCCTTGGCGGCATGGAAGTGTCCGAAAACGGCGACCTGGCTAACTGGATGATTCCAGGAAAGATGGTCAAAGGAATGGGCGGGGCGATGGATCTTGTTAATGGAGCCAAACGGGTGGTTGTTATAATGGAGCACGTCAATAAACACGGTGAATCGAAAATTAAGAGAGAATGCACTCTTCCACTAACCGGAAAACAAGTGGTACATCGCCTCATTACCGATCTTGCCGTCTTTGACTTTACACCAGAAGGTATGGTCCTTATTGAGACAGCTAGTGGAGTTAGTGTCGAGGAAGTAAAACAAAAAACGGAAGCCACATTCATAGTTTCAGAACTACTTACAGAAGTACAATAGATCAAAAAAGACGATTCGATGGGGACGAATCGTCTTTTTGTTGCCTACTTTAAGCGGTGCTTTTACATCTTGTATTGCGCCCTTACCAATTCATAGTAAACCCCTTGCTTCTCCATTAATTGCTCATGATTCCCCTGCTCCAGAATTTCCCCATGGTCTAGGACAATAATCTTGTCTGCCTCCCTAATGGTTGAGAGCCTGTGTGCAATCATAATCGCTGTTCTTCCTTTTAACAAAGTCCTTAGTGCATTTTGTATCTTAACTTCGGTCTCTGTATCAATACTAGCAGTTGCTTCATCAAGGATTAGAATTTTTGGATAAGCTAAGAGTGCCCTCGCGAAGGAGAGCAGCTGCCGTTCTCCAACAGACAGAACATTCCCCCGCTCTTCCACCTCTGTTTGATAGCCATTGGAAAGCTTAGTAATGAATGTGTCTGCCCCTACCGCTTGTGCTGCGGCAATTACTTCTTCATCACTCGCCCGTGGATTCCCAAACCGAATGTTTTCCATAATAGTCCCTGAAAAGATAAATGTATCCTGCAGGACCACACTAATTTGTGAACGGAGATTTGCAATAGACAGTTCTTGAATCGGATGGTTATCAATCTTGACCACACCTGCAGTCGCATCATAAAATCGGCTGACTAAATTCGCAATGGTCGTCTTCCCAGAGCCCGTGTGCCCAACAAGTGCTGCTGTCTCACCTGCTTTGATAGAAAAAGAAACGCCGTTTAACGCTTTTCGGTCAGAATTATAGGAGAACTCTACATCCTCAAAATCAATATTTCCTTGGATGGAAGGAAGCACCAATGGTTTAGCTGCCTCTGCCACCAAAGGCCGTTCATCTAAGAATTCAAATATCCGCTCCGATGACGCCATTCCAATCAAAAGTTGGTTATACAACTGACCCAGCCTGGAAATTGGCTCCCAGAACATTCCTAAATAAAAGGCAAAGGAGACAAATTCTCCAATGGTACATTCCCCATTCATGATAAGAACCGCCCCATACCAGATGAGTATAGCTGTTCCGATAGCATTTGTTATTTCAACAAATGGGCCAAACATGGCATTTTTTCGGACCGCCTGCTGCCATGTTTCGAAGTTATCCTTGTTCATCTCCTTAAAGAATTGGTTGTTTTCTGATTCCTGTGTAAATGTCTGTGTAACACGAATGCCTTGAATACTTTCATTTAAATGTGAGTTTATCTTTGACTGGATTAAACGCACCTGCTGCCAAGACAGGCGGATTTTTTTGCGCAAGTTTGTAGAGATGAAAAACATGATCGGCAGGATGACCATGATGGCAATCGTAAGTTTCGCATTGATTGAAAACAAAATAAAAATAGTGGCAATCAATAAGAGAAAATCCGTTAATAGATTGATAACCCCGTTTGTAAACAACTCCTGCAAGGAGTTAATGTCATTCATTATCCTCACAAGAATAGACCCGGCTGAGCGCTGGTCAAAGAATCGGTGGGATAAGGACTGTACATGTGTAAATAAATGTTTGCGCAAATCATAAATGACATTTTGCCCCAGCTGGTTCATCCAGCGGATCCTTAATGCATTGACGATATAGGACAATACATATAACCCGGCAATGATACTTACAAGCTGAATTAACAGATTTGTATCTTTTTCAATGAGTGCGCGGTCAAGGGTATACACCCCAATTAATATCGGAATAAGTAAACGGATCGCTGCTGAAATGATTACCGTCATGAACGAAAGCGGCAGTAAATTCTTTGCATAAGGTTTTATATATTGTAATAACCGCCACATTTGTTTCCAGTTAAATGATTTATCAATCACCTGATCCTGTGAGTAGTGAAAACGCTCCAATATTTGTTTTTTCCTCTGAATTTCTTCCATATTTTCACCTACCTTGCTGCATTCTGCATAATGGTCTTTTGGTCCTGATATTGAATATCATAAATTCTTCGATATGCTCCATTACTAGCGAGAAGCTGCTCATGTGTTCCCCGTTCAACAATGCTTCCATTGTCCAATACCAAGATTTCATCTGCATGCTGCAGCGAAGAAATACGGTGGGCAATAATAAAGGTTGTTCTCCCCTTCATGACTTCTTGAAGTGCTTGTTGAATGTGAAATTCTGTTTCCATGTCCACAGCGCTTGTGGCATCATCTAAGATGAGAATACTTGGATTCGTACAGATGGCACGGGCGATGGCAATCCGCTGCTTTTGCCCCCCAGAAAGACCCATTCCCCTCTCCCCTAGCATCGTGTTATATCCATCTGGGAGCTCCATAATAAAGTCATGAGCATCGGCACGTTTAGCCGCATCGGTAATTTCTTCCATTGATGCCTCCGGGTTCCCATAAGCAATATTTGCTTTAACAGTTGATGAAAAGAGAAAGGTCTCCTGCAATACTACTCCAATCTGGGATCTTAAGGTCTTTAACCGATATTCCTTAATTTGCCGGCCATCGATTAGAATATCCCCGCTCGTCGGTTCGTAAAAGCGTGACAGAAGCTGTATAATGCTGGTCTTTCCAGCACCAGTGGCTCCAATTAAACCTATGGTTGAACCTGAAGGTGCCTCGAAACTGATCTGACAGAGAGCGTGTGTATCCTCATTTTGATACTGAAAGGTTACATTCTGAAATACAACATGACCATCAATTTTTTCGCTGCTCCTTACATCTTCTTCATCAAAAATCGTTTCCTTGGCTTCTAAGATTTCTAAGAGCCTCTCACCGGAAGCCTTCGCCTGAGAAAACATATTAATGGTGAAACCGAGATGCATAATCGGCCATAAAATATACCAAATAAGGCTGTAAAATGCGACAAGTTCACCTGGTTTTAAGCTGCCATTGATGACTTGATAGCCGCCGAAACCAAGTAGTAGTACAACTGAAATATTCCCAATTAACTCCATCAGTGGGAAGTATTTCGCCCAAATGGAAGCGGTATAAAGCTGTTTGCTCCTGTAGTCTTGATTGGACTGATTAAACCGTTCAATCTCCACCTGCTCTTTGGATAAAGCTTTAACGGTATGGATGCCGCTGATATTTTCTTGTACCTTTGTATTTAAGCGCCCAAATGATTCGCGAATTCCACGAAAAGCGGGATGTACAGCTTTGTCGAATTTGTACACCGCAATGCTAATAAACGGTAAAGCCATAATGGTAACCAAAGTAAGGGAAACAGAATAGTAAAACATCACACATAAACTGGCTCCTACTACAATGACAAAACGCAGAACCTCCGCAAAACCGAATGATACAAAAAAACGAAAACCTTCAACATCTGCGGTTAAACGAGACATTAAATCTCCTGTCTTTGCATTATCATAGTAGCTAAATGACAATCGCTGCAGTTTCTCATACAGGGCATTTCGCAAACTATACACGGATTTAATGCCAAACATATCCGCTAAATAATGCTGAATGAAGGCAGACAATCCTTTGACTGCCATCACCACGATAAATCCTAAGGAAATCCATGGCACCCAGCTATATTGCCCGCCTAGCACTACTTCATCAATGGTCAACTGCAAAATAATTGGATAAACCACCGTTATCCCAGCCATAATCATTAAAAAGAGCGTTGACCAGATGAAATCCTTTTTATAAGGAAGATAGAACGACTTTAATTTTTTAAAAACTGACATTGCTTCCTCCTCTTTGAGATAAAATTCATACCTTTAATCATATAATGAAAACCCCAAATATATTTCGGTATTTTAATATTTCAGTATCCGAAATTTTTAACAATGTTAAACTTGGCTGTTGATTTGTCTGCGTAGGAGCCGCAAACTTTGAACATTTAAAAAAAGGGCAGTCCCCCGCTGGATAAAAGCAGCGAAGGCCCAACCCCTTACAGATATCGGAAACTATTTTTGAAATCCATGAACCTCGAAATCATAAATTCTTGCAGCTTGGTCGCCGCCTTGTGTTGGCTTGTCAGTCCATAATCGGACATAGCGTGCATTTGTCAAGGTGATGCTGTGTTCTGAGACAGCCCCTGTATTATCTGTTACCTTCACTTCCTCTGTCCAGTTTTCCCCGTCCGTACTAACTTCAATTCTGAATGCCTGGGTATTAAAGGCACCCGGCTCCCCGCCTGCTTGTGCATGGCGAACAACGAATTTTGAAATAGCATATTGACCGCCAAGATCCACCTTTAGCCAATGAGGGGCATCCCCTAATGCGCACCATTTACTTTTTACGTTCCCGTCAAAAGCATATTGTGCCGCTTCACTTGGAGCACATTGTCCGCTCGCAATGGCAATCTTATTCAACGCAACATTTTTAATATCCTTGGCAGCTTCGGAAATGGTAATCATTGCTTCTTTTGTCAGGACACTTTCACCCTCACTGTTTTTCGCGATTAGGGTAACAGGGTAAACGCCTTCTTTCTCATAGGTGACAACCGGGTTTTCCTCCATGCTCACAGACGGTGTTCCACCTTCAAAATGCCATTCCACAGCTTCCGTTACCTCTGAAGATGCATTGTAAAATTGAATCTTCTCTCCCGGTGCCGCTACCGTTTGATCCGCCCCGAAATCTGCTTCTGGCTTTGGATATGGCGGCCATTCAAATGTAACAGTGGTAGGCTTGCTTCGTTTGAATTCTTGGTTCACCGCAACAATTTCTAAATTGGTGCTAGTTTCTTTCCCATCCCTCCTTAAATTGGAAAGGAAATACACCTGATTCGGTGTAGCACCGACAAATTCCTTCTCATTGTTTGGCAGCATCCGGTAAATTTCATAGTGACTCACATCGGAAGCAGACGGCTCCCAAGCAAGCGCGACATCTGCATAAATCCCTTTGGTAAACTCAATCTTACTTACCTTTCCTTGCTTTGGAGAATGAATAGCATTATGCTTCTCTTGCTTGTTATAAACCTTGATTTCTCCAATATTTGTTGTAAAATCTTTCACCTCGTTGTCACTTTCAATTAAAAGCGAGATAGCTGCAATGTTTTTACCGCTAAATTTTTTCAGTTTAACCGAATCGGTTATCCATTGATTAAGACTTTGTTTTTTCACATCGAAATAGATAAATTGATTAGGAGTGTCGATGAAACTGACACCAAGCTTCATGTTTGGCTTTTTTAAATCTGTCTTGTACGTCAGTGCGATTTCCGTATCCTCTTGAATCGGCAGATTGGTTTTATAAAGTTTAATATGTGTTGGATTGTTTGCATCAATGGCCCCTGAAAGCTTTAATGAGCTTCCGCCGTAATAAGAAGTTTCCCAATCAAAATCAACGTGAACAGCTTGTCCGCCCTCTTTCAGCCAGCGCCATGTCGGGAGAATATCCTGCAGGCTGCGGTTATTCCATGACTGTTCGCTTACCTGCTTCCCATCGACAGCGAAAAACTTGCCGCTTCCTGTATTAAAATGAGTGACGAATGGCAATTTCTCAATGGCGGTTCTGGCCGTGAAATAATGTGCCATTCCTTTCCACGCACCGTTATCATTTGTTGAGGCAGGATTTGCGGATTTGCCAACCCAGAATTCATTTTCCTTTTGATAAAACTGTTCCATTGTTTCAGATGTTTTAAAAGCCCAGTCCGGACGATAAATTCCTAAAGATGTTATAGGTGCTTTGCCCTCAGGGAAGATTCCCTGCCATGGAATATTTGTGCTTGTTCCATTCGCTTCCACATCAATCCCAGTAAACAAGTCATATGGGCTTCTGCCGAGTTCCTTCGCTTTTGCAGCGGATGATTGCTGATCGCGCCACCAAAAGTTTAAAAACATGCTGTCAGAAACACGTTTGTTGCCATCCTGTAAAAAGCTGCTATTTTTATCCGTTAAAGCATTTTGCCAATTGATCTGACCATCCTTCGTCATCGAATCGTACCACATAATTTGCATATCTTTCTGTTTATGTTTTTGAAGATACACTAGGAATTCCTGCATTTTTTCAGCAGTCTGAGCGTTTACGCCTTCGGTTTCTTGGTTAATGAACCAGCCGTCAAACCCATAGTAGTTTGCAACTTCTAACAGCTTGTCCGCTGCCGGGAAGGATCCATCAGCCCGCTGAGCAAGCATTTGGTTGACCCATTCAGCCTTTCCGCCATAAACAGTAGGAGGGAAGAAAACGTTTCCTAAAATCGGTACGCCGTTTTTATGGGCAGCGTCAATCACATCTCCACTTGGCGGCACAATAATGCCTTCACCGGCAGAGCCAGCCCAGTACACCATGAGATCAACGTACTGCCAATAACTAAAGGTATTTGCATAAAAATCCCTCCCGCCTTGAGAAGGCACCCCGCTCGTCGTAGGGTTTAAAGCAGACAAAGCCACTAACTTTGCATCAGATTGTGCATGGTCATTGACTTTGTATAACACTTCCCGTTTGGCCAGTGGAATCTGGCTGCGGTTAAACACAGCGCTTGGATCCTTCTCTGGAGTCCAGTTTAATAGTTGTTCGGGATACCAGTAAGATGATTCTGGTTGTTTTGCAAAGCTTGCATTCGGCCATAACAGGATGAAACACATGCCGAAAAAGACAGCCATCAACAATTGGCTTTTCTTCAAATCAATCATTTTCCATCTCTCCTATTCTAGTTTTTATATTGAAGCTTTTTTGAGCGGGCTTCCTTCTACCCTTACCATCCCTATTAAGATATGGATAGCGCTGTCATTTTTTTGAATACTCTATCAATCCACTTTTCTCCTACAATATTCCGAACCGTATGCTCCGTCAATGGACTAGAAAAATGTAATAAGGTTTTTCCACCCTTTCTATAATTAGTTCATTGAAAATTTACATTTTAAATGAGACAAGGGACAGTCCTTGCGTTACTAAAAGGAATGGTGCACGACACCAAAAAAGACCCTATTTCCCTAGGGTCTTTTTGGTTTGTTTATTCATGCGAAACAATAAACTCAGCTTTTCCATCTAATTTGAATTGACGAACACCATGTGGAAGGATAAAATGGGTACCCTTCTTAAGGTCGAAGGATTTTCCGTCGATTGTGATAGCGGCCATACCTTCTACAACGCTCACTTGTAAAAAGTCTTTATCCATTTCACAATCAGCCTGCCCGTTCAACTCCCAGTGATACACAGTGAAATACTGTTCCTCCACTAATTTCTTTTCGACTAAACCGCCATTAACCTTTTCAGTCTGTTTAACTTCGGCATCCTGATGTGGAACGGTTGTCACCTGTTTAGATCGTTCAAGATGTAATTCACGTGTATTGCCGGCCGCATCTTTCCGGTCATAGTCATACACACGGTAAGTAATATCAGAACTTTGCTGTGTTTCAAGAATCACGATGCCTTTTCCAATCGCATGAATCGTACCGCTCGGAACATAGACAAAATCACCCGCCTTCACCTTCACGCGTCTTAAAAGCTTGTCCCATTGACCATGATCAATCATCTCTGCCAATTCCTCTTCTGTCTTGGCATAATGACCTAATACAAGCTCCACCCCTTCTTCGGCGCTTAGCACGTACCAGCATTCGGTTTTTCCATAAGGCACGCCTTCCACTTCACGGGAAAATTGGTCATTTGGGTGAACTTGAACGGATAAATCATCAGCAGCATCCAAAATTTTCACAAGTAATGGATACTCCCCTTGGTCGTCATCCTTTTTATTAAAAAGCTCCTTATGTTCATTCCAGGCATCGGCTAACGATTTCCCCTCAAGCGGACCATTGGTAATCATGCTCGGGCCATGCGGATGCGCAGAAATCACCCACGCTTCACCAGTCAGATCATTCGGAATCTCATAATGGAACTCTGTTCTTAGCTTCTTCCCGCCCCAAATTCTCTCCTGAAACACCGGCTGTAAAAAAATCGGCTCATTCTTATACATAATTAACCTCCAATTGATTATTAATTTCAACGTTCCAGTAGATTTCTATTTATCCTGCCTTGTAAGGTTGAAACCACTTTTTGGCTTTTTGATAGTTAAAAAGTGAAATAAGGCACCAATTAAATTGGCATCGTTATCAAATTGACAGGCTTCAACCGTAATATCGAGCTTAGAGATTTCATCCTTCAATTGCTTCAATTCCTGATTGATCCCCTCAATAACTTCTGAGCGTTTGCTAATTCCCCCGCCGATTAGAATCTTTTTCGGATCAAGTGTATATTTCAAATTATAGATACCGACTGCCAGTTTTTTGTAAAAATGGGCAATGGATTCTTTCGCAATGGAGTCTCCACCTTCAGCCAAACGAAATACATCTTCGCCATTCAGTGTACCTTTTGCAAGTGATTTTCTCGCTTCCACACCTTCTACAAGCGCATATGTAGAAGAGACCCTGCTCCAGGTAGATTGCAGTGGATTTTTCTGCAGCGGGTCCCCCATAATCATATACCCAAATTCCCCCCCGTGAAGGGAAGCACCGCGCAAAATAGTATGATTTACCACAATACTTCCGCCAATTCCCGTGCCAATAACGATGCAAATATAGTAATCTGTTTCTTTGGCAGCTCCCAGCCAGCCTTCTGCCAATGCTGCACAGTTCGCATCATTTTCTATCGAAACGTCAAGACCTGTTCGCTCTCTTATCATGTCTGTCATGGGTACACCGTGGATATAAGGAATAGCACTTGCTCCCCCGATATATCCGCTTTTCACATCCACTGCACCCGGAGAACTTAGTGCAATCCCTTGAAAAGCATAAGACTGTCGATACTGCGTTACAATGTCAGAGACCTTCTGTAGAAATATTTCTAATCCTTCCTGAGGAGTGGGAACCTTCCCGCCTTCTAACTTCATTCCCTGCTCATTCATCACCGCATATTTAATATACGTTCCTCCAATATCAAACACCATATAAGCTTTCATGGTCAGCCCCCTCTTACTAAAACGCTGCTTGTTTTGTCAATAAAGCCGCCCCAATCACACCCGCTTTTGTACCTAAGGAAGCACTCACCATTTCCACCTTATTCCGCAGCTGTGGATATAGGAAGTCATTCACTCTTGCAACAAGCAACGGCATAATGTAGTCCCTTGACTGCATTACTCCGCCTCCAAGTACAATAATATGCGGATCAACCGTATGAACAATGTTTGCAATCCCTTTTGCCAGGGACGTAATCATTTGATCAACAATCTTCTGCGCTTCTGGGTCTCCGTTCATGGCCAGTGCGAATACTTCTCCTGCATGCCCTGTCATTCCAAGCTGTTCTTTTCCACGTTTTTTCACTGCTGTCCCACTAGCCAATGTTTCTAAGGCGCCAACATTCAAGGCATGGTGCGACGGTCCGTCTGAGTCTACAATGAGATTGCCTATTTCACCGGCACAAAAATTCGCACCTTGCAACAATTGCTTCCGGAAGACAAAGCCGCCGCCCACTCCCGTACTAACGGTAATATAGAAAACAGACTCTTTCCCTTTACCAGCGCCAATGATGGCCTCGGCAAGTGCGGCTGCATTTGCATCATTATCAAGGACAACTTTTTTCTGTAAAACCTTCTCTAACATGTCTACTAATGGGATATTGTCCCACCCAGGCAAATTGTTTGGACTTAGGATTATGCCTTGTTTTACATCTAAAGGACCAGGGGATCCAATTCCGATGGCATCAATGTTTCGTTCCCGCATGATTTTCTCACAAAGCTTAATCATTTGGTTGATGACATAATAAGGGCCTTTTTCACTTTCTGTTTTTACATTCATTTCTTCTACCAGTTGACCGTCAGATGTTACGACTGCGACCCTTAAATTTGTTCCTCCTAAATCAATCCCTAAAAGATACTTCTCCATTTCCTGCCACTTCCTTTTTGCTGAATGAATAGATTTACTAGGATTACGCCCTGCTCGATTATATTATTAAAAGCCATTATTTTCAGACAACCGTTTATACCATCTGCCTGATTTCTTAATCGTTCGCTTTAAATTGTTCTTTAAATCTACTTCTACTAATCCGTAACGATTCTTATAAGCATTCGTCCATGACCAGTTATCCATAAATGTCCAAAGATGATATCCAAGGCAATTTGCTCCTTCTTCAAGAGCTTTATGAACCCATTTCAAATGTTCCTGGATAAACTCGATACGATAATCATCTTCGATGTAACCCTGCTCATTTCGAAATTTCTCTTCCCCTTCGACACCCATTCCATTTTCTGAAATGAAGAAAGGGATATTATCATAATGATCGCGAATATCGATCATAATGTCGTATATGACTTCTTCACAAATCTCCCAGCCGCGATGCGGATTGATTTTCCGCCCCGGCATCAAATACGGATCAAAGAGATGTTCTGGCATAAACGGAACGTCTTTTGCTGCCGGCTGCTCCTTTGCTTTCACACGGCGCGGCTGGTAATAGTTCACACCAAGAATATCTATGGGATGATTACGAATGACTTCCAAATCTCCCTGTTCTACTACCGGCAATAGCTCTCTATCTCTTAAAATATCAATTAACTCCTTCGGGTATTCTCCTTTTGTTACCGGATCAAGGAAGCTTCGATTAAAGAACAAATCGGCAATATGAGCAGCTTTCACATCATCTGCTTCCTCACTTCTTGGATAGGAGGGCGTTAAGTTTAAGATAATCCCAATTTGGCCATCAAGATGCATCTTTTTAAATGTTGCAACCGCTTTCGCATGGGCAACAATCGTATTGTGAGCCACCTGTGCCCCTCGCTTAAAATCTACTACTTTTGGAAAATGCAAATTATATAAATAGCTGGCCTCAACAGGAACAATTGGTTCATTAAAGGTAAACCAATGCTTTACCCGGTCCCCAAACAAGGAAAAGCAGGTTTCGGCAAAGTTTACATAGGCATCGATAACTTCCCGGGACTCCCAGCCGCCTTTTTCCTGCATGCACATGGGCATATCAAAGTGGTATAAGTTCATGAACGGCTCAATATCATTGGCAATTAACTCATTAATGACCTGATTGTAAAAATCCACTGCCTGTTGATTAATTTTGCCCACACCGTCCGGAATCAACCTTGACCATTGAATCGAGGTGCGGAAGGAATTATGACCCGTTTCCTTCATAAGTTGAATATCCTCTTTGTAGCGATGATAGAAATCGGATGTGTTCACCGGTCCTACCTCATTATGAAAACATTCCGGCTCTATGCTATACCAATAATCCCATATACTAGCTTTTCTACCGTCAATCAAGGCCGCACCTTCTGTTTGCGGGCCTGAGGCAGCACTTCCCCACCAAAAGTGCTTTGGAAAACGATAGGTAAGGTTTTTTTCATGTATAGGTTTGTCCATTGTTCATCACCGTCTCTTTTTTTGTTTTTTTATTACCAAAAGGGATTTAAATCTTTCGCCATTCGCTTGGCGTCGTGCCCACCGTTTTTCTAAACTGTTTATAAAAATAAGTGGTATCGGAATACCCAACCTTTTTGCCAATTTCACCTGCTCGATAATGGGTTGTTTTGAGAAGTTCCTTTGCCTTTTCCAAGCGATATCGGTTTAAATACTCAGAGAAAACAACACCGACTTCTTTTTGAAATAATTGTCCCAGATAAATGGCATTGACATGAAACTGCTGACCCAATGTTTTTAATGAGACTCCTTGATCATAGTGCACATGTATAAAATCAAGGACATTTTGTACAATAGGACTGCGCATATTTACTTGATTAAGAATGGATAGAATTAATTCTCGGCAATATTCCTTTAAAATGGTCATCATCTGATGAATGTCTTTGCTATAGACAACCTTTTCGACAGCAGCTGTGTAATAGGAAAGATCGTCACACTGCAGCGAATAATGGATATAAGAAATTAAATCATAGGTGTATTTTTTCACTGCTTGGGGTGAAACAAAGGATGATTTACTCGTTATATCCTGAAAGTATGAATCTAGCATTTTTAGTGCTTCCTCATCCGCTTTCAATATCAACTTTACAATATTATCTTTGAATTCCTGCTGCTTTTTCATTTCCTCCTGTTTATCTACCGTTAAACGTTCAGAAATAAGTACATTAGGATTTGAATATAATTGAAGTAAACTATATTCCCTTGCAATCGCAAAACTCTCTTCTAAATCCTCTACTGTTTTAACCGGCTTTCCCATCGATAAATAGAATATACCTGCCTTACTTTGTTCACTATTAAAATCATGTACAAGATTTTGGTTGAATTGGATTAATTCCTCTTCGCTTGTACCTCCAAAAATAATCAGTAATTCCTGATTCGGGCTATATAGACATAGCGCTGAAAATTGTTCTTCAATATAATTCCTAATATCCTTGGAAATCTCAGCCTTATGATAATTCTCAAAACTTAAGATCGATACACTATAATATGGCTGATTGAATTGAATATTGTAAAAGGACAACCTTTCAAGACAATCATTCTTATCAATTTCACCATTTAAAAAACGCCATAACGTATTATCCTTCAGTGTTGACGGTTCCTGTTCCTGATTGCCTTCTGTCACGGCATTCAATTTATCGCCTACATTTCGGATGGTCTTTAATAATTCTTCTTCATCAACCGGCTTCACTAAATAGTTTTCTATCCCTAACAATAACCCTTGCTTAATAAACTCAAACTCTTGGTATCCTGTTAAAACAATACATTTTACTTTCGGCTGAAGGATTTTCACTTCTTTTATTAATTCTAAACCCGTCATTTCTGCCATCATTATATCGGTAACTAGAATGTCAATTTGATTTTCTTTTAGATAGGATAGAGCTTCTTCGCCACTCTCAGCTGTAGACACAACCTCAAAGCCATAATCCGCCCAATCCAACAACGCCTTAAGCCCGATTGTGATTAAAGGTTCATCGTCGACAAGAAGTACCTTATACATGGCTGGTCCCCCTTACTGGAATTGACAGGGTAACAATCGTCCCTTTACTTTGGATGCTATTTAAGGAAATCCCAAACTGATTTCCGTATTTCAATTTTAGTCGTTGATGGATATTTCTTAATCCAATGGATTTCATTTCATCCCCCTCTTCAGAATTGATATGATGGACAATTCTAGAATGCTCTTCCTCTGTCATCCCTTTACCATTATCTTCAACACTGATTTCTACCAAATCACCAAGATGCCTAGCACGTATAAATAACTGATTATCTGTCCGATCCTTTTTAAAACCATGCACGAAATAATTTTCAATGATTGGCTGCAAAATTAATTTTTGCACAGGTGTTCGTTCAACATCACTGGGAATATCAAAGGAAACCTGTAATTTGTTAGGGTATTTAAATTGCATTAATTTTAAATACTGATTCACATACTCAATCTCAGTATATAAAGGGACTGTATTGATCGATTCTAACGAATAGCGGAACAGTTTGGATAAATGGAATATCATTTTACTAGAAGTTTTTGAACCCTCTACGACCGCTACCATCCGAATGGCCTCTAGCGTATTGAATAGAAAATGAGGATCAATTTGTGCCTGAAGTGCTTTTAATTCCGCTTCCTGCTGCTTTAGAGTTAATAGATAAAATTGTTCAATATAATTATTCAATTCATCTAACATCGAATTAATATTAACAGCGATTTTCGATAGTTCATCTTCATGCTTCGATTTTGGAATCCTTGCATCTAAGTTTCCCTTTTCAACCTGGCGAATAATCGAAACAATGTTATGAATTCGCCGTGAATAATTTCGAGTAAAGGAATAAGTGATTAAAATAGAGATAATGATGAAAAAGATGATCGCAATCCACATGGTGCCTCTGATAATCGTTAGCTTTTGCCAACCTTTATCAGGAATCACACTGACATAGGTATAATCTCCTTTGTTCGCTATCGTATTTATATAAAAACCTCTATCCTGCCAATCCATTTTTATCTCATTTGTTTCCGGTTTTATCTGATCGATTAGCTCTAAGGGAACTTCACCATTATTGCACGAATAAACGACACTCCCTTCCCCATCTATCAAAAAGAAAGAAGCAGGGGATTCATCATGCTTTTTAACAATTTTGTCTAAACGGTCAGTGGAGTAGAAAATGGTAATTTCACCAATTTTCTTCAACAAAAATGGATTATTAATAATCATCTTTTTGGTAATCGTATTCGTTAACTTTCGGCCTTTAGGCAGCCCATCTCCACTAAGGTTAGGAATACCTCTTGAAAGAAGTGAAGATTCTAAGCTTGATGAGGGGTTAACTACTACGCTTTTATTCCATTTTAAATTATGATAGATGTGCAAATACTCAATCGAAGGGTTTTCAAACGAGCGGATACCAACTGCATTAATATCAGGGTCTTGTCCGAAATAAGCATTTAAATAAGTATCAATATTACTTGGAACAAATGATTGACTTTCAGAAAATTTATCCAAACGGTATTTTAAATATTCCTCATACCCATTGTTAAGGGCAAAGGAGATATCATCAATCATGTCCCCATTCACATACAAATCCCTTTTGGCGCGATCAATATCAGCATCCTTTGCGGAAAAGTAATCCTCTACCCTTTCCATTGTCCTTGTATTGATATTGATTTCTTTTTGAATAATAATATCTGAGTAGTAGTTGGTAATCGTCACGATTAAGATAATAACAGTCGCAATGATTGTTAGAGACGAGGTTAAAAAAAGTTTATTAAAGATATTTTGAGTGAATCTGCCTTTTCTTCTGATATCCATTTGAATTCCCCAATTGCAATAAAATCAAGCTGAGAGTGGCCGCTCAGCTTGATTTTTTTATTATTTTTGTTTGCTCTTCCACTCATCAAATTGCTTTTGTATTTCCTTTAACACCTTATCGATTCCAGCTTCTTCTAACTTTTTATTGAATTTTGGCAAGTATTCTTCTGGGTCAACAGATCCTGTTGCCAAGGCTGGATAGAACTCTTTAGAGATATTCGTAATCGATGCAAGTTCCGATCTCACTGGGTCACTGTTGAAGTGGAAACCGAGTGTTGGTGCTGGCTTTGCAGCTTCATTAAACTCTTTGAATTTTTCCCATTTATCTTTTGGATCGTTTTCATATAGATTAAGGATGAAATGGTTACCTAAAGAATAAGTTGGCAAGTTGTATCGTTCAATACGTGCTGGAAGATCTTTAATCGTTCCATCCTCATTCTTTTCGTAATGAACTCCTTCAATTCCTTTATCAACAAGGTTGCGAAGATATGGATCTGTGTTAAGTAAGTTTAAGAATCCCATAGCTTTTTCAGGATTTTTTGATGTTGCTGAGATAGCCTGGATAGAACCTGATACAGAATCATTAAAAGTAGTTGGTTCTTCAGCTGGTACAGAAACTACATCATATTTAGCTGCACGTGACCACAATGCATCAGCATATGGCTGGGAATCTCCCATGCGGACAAACCAGTTTTCCACATCCATTGGCCAGCTGTCCTTACTCGTTGCAGCATCCTCTTTAAGGTATCCTGCCTTATAATAATTATGCATCGTTTTATAGGTTTGCATCGCTAAATCAGATTCAAATTGGTTAATAACATGCTCTCTGTCACCATCAATTGCGAACGCAAATGGCATTTCATTATTAAAGACATAGTCAAATGGAAGATACGCTTTAAATGTTGCCATTGGTGTAATAGAAGGTTCATTTTCCTTAATCACTTTTAGCATTGGCTCAAGGTCTTCTAAGCTTTGTACTTTTGAAATATCAAAGTTGTATTTGTCAACAAGACGTTTATTAAATGTATAAACCGTTTGTCTTGCCGCCTCTTTATTAGTAGGAACACCATAAATTTTTCCATCAATCTTAATACCCTCTAATAACGATGGGTCGATCGCTTCTTTTAGTTCTTTGCCTTCCTTGTTTAACAGCTCATCGATCGCAAGGAATGCACCTTTTTGGGAATTTTGAACATATTCAGTACCATTAGTGAAAATAATATCAAATGGTTCCCCTGAATTAATCATTACCTGCGATTTTTGTGCCCAATCTCCCCAATCAATTTGGGTCATTTTTACTGTAGCATTAATTTCTTCCTTCAAATATTTGTTTACCTCTTCGAATACCTTAGCAGTATCCTTCTGTGGAGTTCCAATTGTGTACCATTTAATTTCATATGGTTGACCATCTTTTCCCTCTTTGTCTGAGGTAGCATTTTCTTTACCGCTGCACGCTGAAAGAATCGTACCAATGGTAAGAACGAATGCAAGAAGAAGCATTAATCTTTTTTTCATTTCAAATTCTCCTCATTCTAAAATTTTTATTCTTTAACGCCGCCAATAGTCAGTCCGCTAATAAAGTACTTTTGGAAGAACGGGTACGAAACTGCAATTGGTAAAGTGGCGATGACGACCATGGCCATTTTAGCTGACTCTTGTGGAATCGTATCAAACAAGCTTTGCTGCATGATTGCTACATCCATATTTTGCCTCATGAATTCAAGATTTGCTTCGATTTTCATGAGTAGTGATTGCAAAGGTACTAAATTGGGTTCATCGATATACAGTAACGCCGTAAACCAATCATTCCAATAACCTAATGTACTAAACAAGGCAATCGTCGCAATTCCCGGTAAGGAAAGCGGGAAGATAATTTGGAAGAAAATCCTCCATTCACTTGCTCCATCAATCCTTGCTGATTCTAAAATCGACTCAGATACTGATTTTAAGAAGAAGGTTCTCATAATGATAATATAAAACGCATTCATTGCAAGGGGCAGAATCAATGCCCAAATGGTATTTTTCAAACCTAAAAACTGGGTGACAACAATGTAAGTAGGTACTAGACCGCCACTGAAAAGCATAGTAAAAAATGCTAGAAACGTGAAAAATCTACGATACTTAAATTGTGGTCTTGAAATGGCATAAGCATAAAACGTTATCATAAATACACTAATAATTGTGCCAACAATCGTAATAAAAATTGTTACACCGTAAGAGTGGAAGAATTGCGCCTTCATTCCCCATAGATAATGGTAAGCATCAATGCTCCAATCTTTCGGGAACAATTGAAAACCATTTCTCACTATACTCTCTTCACTAGTAAACGAAATAATGATGACATAGATAAAGGGAAAAATGCACATGACCGCTAAAATTCCTAGTAATACACTAATAATGGTATTTACGACTGGGTGCAGGTGTTGAGGGTCTCTATACTTTTTCCTTAAAATCTTTGCCCCACCCCCTTTCATATCATTCGTTGATTGTGACAAAGCGATAGATGATTGAGTTTGCAGTTTCTTTGGCATAGTTTAGCCGCTAAGCGACCTTCCCTCCCTTCTTAGAAAAGCGCAAGCTTCTAGGTGCAAAGCCAGCCAATTCTCAAAACCTATTAAATAATCTAAAATAATGCACTTTCCTCATCCACTTTTCTTACAATATAGTTCGTAATGATGACAAGGGTAAATCCAACGGCTGACTGATATAGACCTGCTGCAGTACTCATACCAATGTCGCCCAAATTCATAAGGCCGCGGTATACAAATGTATCGATAACATTTGTAACTGAATACAGTGCCCCTGAATCTCTTGGCACTTGATAAAAGAGTCCAAAATCAGAGTTGAATATTCTTCCAATATTCATAATTGTAAGGATAATCATTAATGGTTTCAGCATTGGCAGGGTAACATGCTTAATCTGCTTCCACTTCGAGGCACCATCAATCATGGCTGCTTCATAATATGCTCGATCAATCCCGACGATGGACGCTAAATACACGATACTCCCGTAACCGACACCCTTCCATAGGGCCATAAACACTAGAATAAACGGCCAATACTTCGACTCGCTATACCATGAAATCGGATCGATATGGAACCAGCTAAGAACATGATTTAATAGGCCGTGATCTGTACTTAAGAATGTGAAGACAAAGTAGCTCCCGATAACCCATGAGATAAAATGCGGAAAAAGGATGGAAGTTTGATAGATTTTTGATAACTTCTTATTCACTAGCTCGCTAAGCATGATTGCCGTTGCCACAGCCGCAATTAACCCCACTACAATAAAGATAATATTGTATACCAAGGTATTTCTGGTTATAATCCATGCATCACTTGTACTAAACAAATATTCGAAGTTTTCCCAGCCAACCCATTCACTGTTAATAACACTGGCAAAGAAACCATCTGGGTGAATTCTGAATTTCTTAAAAGCCAAAACTTGTCCAAACATTGGTAAATAAGAAAATAATAGTAGCCAAATCGTTCCAGGCAGAACCATTAACAGCCAGATTCGGTTTTTATAAATATCACTCAGTATTTTTTTCATATTTATCCTCCTCTCAGTTGTTGTAAGCACTTCCATACCTTTATTCTATAGTGAAAAGAGCCCTATTTATAGTTGACTAATTTGGGATTAAGTGCAAAAATCTTAGATAACTGAAATTTAGATCTTCGAGATGAAAAAATATGACCAGCTGGTAACTGCCAGCTGGTCATATTTTTTAAAATTACAAGATTCTTATTGTCTTAATTTCATATGGTTTAATGTCAAACTCAATCGGCAATTGGCATAATTCTGCCGTTGCTTCTTCCATTAGATTGGTTTCTACCCATGAAGTGATGTTTTTTCCAACGTCAAGCGAAACCTTCCCTCTTCGTCCCTCATATTCATGCAAGCGGACAATAATTCCGTTGCCATCATAAGCCGGCTTCACAGCATCAAACCAGACATGGTCAGAATTTGTATCAAGGAATGACACTTCTTTTGTCCATTTCCCTTCTACAGCAACAATCGGATCATTGAGATCCCAAGCCTTTTCCACTGTCTTTCCTTTCCGCCAATCCCCGATATGTGGGTACAGCGAATAAACAAAAGAATGGGTTCCTTGATCCGCTTCTGGGTCAGGATGAATCGCAGATTTTAATAAGGTTAAACGGATTGTATTTTCTTTGATGTCATAGCCATATTTGGAATCATTCAATAAACTTACACCATAATCCGGTTCTGATAAGTCAGCCCATTGGTGTCCAACTGATTCAAATTTGGCCATGTCCCAGCTCGTATTCCAATGCGTAGGACGCTTTACATTTCCGAATTGGATATCATAGGTTGCCTCCGTTGTTCGAACATCTACAGGGAAAGCAGCCTTTAGCAATTTATTCTTTTCGTGCCAATCCACACTTGTGTCAAAATCAATTCTGCGCTCACTTTGATAAAAAACAATCGACTGCGAAATGTCAGAATGATGATACTTCCACTTAACATGAATCGTAAAGGCAAGTTCGCCATTTTCAACTACTTCAAATGAGACTAGTTTGCGGATTTCTTCCATTTTTTCTTGATAGAAGAGATCAATATCCCACGCATCATGTGCAAGTGGTTTATCCTCAAAAATTTGCAGAACGTTTCCTCTTTCATTCTCGGCTAGAACATGACGTCCTGCCTCTTTATCGTAAATCGTTGTCATCTGGCCGAATTCATTCCATTCAACAAGGTAAAACGGTGTTTCTAATTTCCGGTCATGATAGATAAAGCTTGATTTCTTTTCTCGATCAGCTTCCTGTGGTTCAAAAGATAATGTTTTGGCACCAAAGGATGGAAGTGTATCCACTTCAACAAGCCAGCCAGCAGGAAGCTTTTGATGTGATAATACGGTTCCGTTTTGATCTTTCCATCCCCCCGCTTGAAAATCAGAAAATTGAGGGATTACTACATTTCTCATTCCCTTATGATGTGAAGCGTTAAATAGAACCACAGAACGGTCAGCCTGTTCAATCCCGCTATTGATCACGCGTGAACCTGCACCTTCCCCTATTTCTAGCGCTTCCTTGTATTCTTCCTTCGCGTCCTCATATACCTCATGGATAGACGAACCTGGAATAATATCATGGAATTGATTTCGTAAGATTATTTTCCAACCGTCTTTAAGCTCCTTATCGCCAATCCACTCGCCATTTTCAGATATCCAGGAAGATAGGAATTCAACTCTTCTATATAAAAGTTCCAATTTACGATTTGTTTGTTTCATAAACGCCTGGCTTGTATACGTACCCCGATGGTATTCCAGATACAATTCGCCATCCCATTTATGGATATAGCCGTTAGACTCCGCTACATTTTGGTGGAGCTTTTCAAAAAACTCTCCAGCCGTTGATGTCTTTACATTCGGCATACCAGGCATCATGTCCAGTCTGCTTCGCATTTCAAGCATGTGGCGATTGACTCCGCCGCCGCCGTCGCCATATCCGTATGAAAGCAGCAGATCTTTTGACAGGTCCTTATCCCGATAGCCCGTCCATGCTCCTTTAACCGTTTTGGCTGTAATAAAGCCATTATACGTGTAGAACCAAGAGTCTGGACCGTTCCATGGTTCCGGTGTTGTGATAAAGTGTGTTAAAATCTCTGAACCATCGATTCCCTTCCAATAGAAGGTATCATGTGGCATGCGGTTGTATTGATTCCAGCTGATTTTCGTTGTCATCATCGTTTTGATGCCTGATTTTTTTAAGATTTGTGGCAATGCCCAGCTGTACCCAAACACATCGGGCAGCCATAAATATTCACAATCAACCTCAAATTCTTCCTTAAAGAAGGCTTTTCCATGCAGAATTTGGCGGACAAGTGACTCACCACTAGGAATATTACAGTCCGCTTCCAGCCACATCGCACCCCCTGCTTCCCACTTGCCTTCCGCAATTCTAGCTTTCATCTGTTCATAGATGTCAGGATAATCCGTTTTAATATAATCATAAAGCTGCGGCTGTGTTTGTAAGAATAAATATTCAGGGAATTGCTTCATTAAATGCAAAACAGTCGAGAAGGATCGTGCTGACTTCTCTCTCGTATTTCTTAATCTCCAAAGCCAAGCAACATCAATATGTGTATGGCCAACAGTGTGCACCGTTATCTCTGATGATTTGTCAATCGATTGAAGTGCCTTGGTTAAATTCTCCTCCGCAGCATAACAGGATTCATAAAATTCATGACTCCCAGGTTCCGTCCAACTAATATGCTGTAAGGCATCAGAAATGACCTGCTTCAAAATCGTATAGGCTGACTCCCCCTCACCTGTTTCCATCAATACTTCATACGCTGCCAAAAGGGTGTAGTATAAATTATCCACCCGCTTATCAAGCCAGCCGATTTTCGCCATCTCTAGTTTGAATTCATTGTCAACCGGAACTCCTCCACCCTCAAGACCCGACCAAAGTCTAAAATCTAACGTGAGCGGCCCACTCGCGGTTTGTTCATCAAAAAGAACTTCTTCATGATTGGAATCGACACCTTGATAGGGTTTTCCATTTACAAATAATAATGATTCAAACCCTGAATTATTCCCACCGCCAGTCTTTCCGAAGGAGAACAGGCCGACAACCTGCCTGCTATTGTTTGGCAGGTGACAATCAACGTCCGCATGCAGCCAAATATATCGATCGCGGCCTTTCCAATAATCGCCCAGCTTCATGACACTGTTTTCATCGTAAGATACCGGCGGGTAAGCCCCAACCCTGCCGTCGTCTTCCTGTGTAATAAATTGATCAATCGTTATGCAATCACGATAACGGTAACCTTCTAATTCCCGAATACGCGCTTCAAACTTTCTTTCCGTTAAAAACAATCCAATCACCCCATTTAGATATTTCTATCCTTTATAATGAAAAGTTTCCTGCAGTGACGATACGATGATAAACATTGCCGCCAACTAAGCCGTCAACAATTTCCCAAGGCCCATCATGGCGTAATCGTTCTTCTTCTAATTCTTCAATAGCAGTAATCCTGCCCGCTAGCCATTCTTGAATCCGATATTTTACTGAGTCAATTCTGGTAATGACGCCGCCGTATCGAATATCGATGACCTCCCAGCCAAATGGCTTGTACGATTCAAACCATATTTTTCGGTGCTTTTGACGTAACAGATTGACATTGGTTTGAATCCAATCAAGTTCTTTAAGGAATGATTTCATTTGCTCGTAATCTTTCCGATCGTAAACTTCTTTTATCTTAATTCCGATTTCCGCCTTCACACTTAGAACCCTTGCCAATTGCTCATAAAAGTCAAATAGGCTTTCCCATTTTGGGTTGTTGTATTTTGCTTTTTCAATCTCAGAAACTAGTTTTTCATAATGCTCACCTAAGGATAATCCTTTACTATTTTCATCGTATAATCCAATTAGTATATCCTGGTACAGCAATACTTTAGAGGTCATTGATGTATTCATATTGTCCTTCATGACGCCAGGGGTTTCATCCAACTTCTTCAAGACCATGAAATCCTCAAAGTTTCCTTCACCACAGAAGGAATAGCGCTTCGCTGTTTGTTCAAGTGTGACTTCCTTATGGTAGGTGTGCTCTGCAAATAATTGTAAGATCGGCAATGATGTAGAGAATGGTGTTTCGGCTCCATTGTCGCCCCACAGTGTAACAAACACTTCTTTAATGCCCTCTTTTTTACACGCAGCCATAGCAGCCTCTGTCGTTGCAATAGCTTTGCCATAGTTTGGGACAATCCCATTCCATGTCCACGCACCGCCGGCAAAAATCGGCGTCTGACCTAGCAGCTTATGGTGTTGAAAATCCTGCTCATAAACTTCCTGTTCTCTCCGATAATAATTCCAATAAACAAGCTCTACATCAGGGATGGAAGCTAGTATGTCTTCCGGAATCTTGCCGAACTCATCTCGATATTTGCTGTTTTCCTGAAACAACGGAAAGTACATATCGCTCCAGATCATCGGTTTTAGATCATACTTATCCGTAATAGAAACAACCTTTTTCAAATGCCTATTCATGATATCAATATGATTCTCATAACCATGTTTCTCCAAATATTTCCCTAAGCCAAGCTGGAACGTTTCATCCATTCCGATATGAATACGCTTGGTACGGAAAGGCTCAGAGGCTGCCCTTATACAGTTTTCCAAGAATTCATATGTCTTTGGCTCATCAACCAATAAAATGTCATCTGTGTCTTTAAAATTGGAAGCATAATTCCATTTAAGCGCTTCCCGTAAATGGCCCAGTGATTGAATACAAGGGATCATTTCAATCCCTAATTTCACCGCATAGTCATCACATGCCTTTAACTCCTCAGCCGAATATCTTCCCCGCATATATCCAAAATAAGGATGTTCCTTTACCTCGTACGTATCCTCTGTATATAGCATTAAGGTATCTAGTCCCATTAAAGCCATTTTTTGCAGCAGCTGTTCTACATCAGAAAGTGTTGGCACTGCATTTCTAGACGCATCCAACATAACACCGCTCATTGTAAACTGTGGATTCTCTGACAAGTCAAACTCTGTCTCTTTACTAAAATGTTCAAGGAATAATCCTAAGCCGCGAAAAAAGTGAATAGGCTTCTCAAAGCTAATTTCCGCCTGGCCATTGTGATTCATAACATGCAATGGACCCTTTCGCTGTTTCACATATACTGGATAGCCATCCTCTGAAAGTTGAACCGTTAAATTCTCCATTACAAGATTAAGCCCTTCCACTATGGAGGTTACGTCTCCTGTTAGGTGCAGTTTCATCTTCTCCCTCATTTCATTCCATTTTTCTAAACAATAGCTGGCCCATCCCATTAAGACCCAGACAATCTTTTCTCTAGCAGATTATATCGATTTAAGTTGACTCTCATCATCCAATAAGCAGGAGCAACTCCAGAAATAAACGGAAGTAAGCCTGGCATCCTAAGTAAAAGCATGCCAATAACGAATAATCCTGCTCCGATCCATATCGTGGATGGTAATCCCGTTAAGGTAAATAGAAAGGATTGTTTTATATATTCTTTCGTTGAGAGTTGATAATGGACATAGAGCGAAAGGAAATTACCAACAGCCAATAGAAAGACAAATACTAAGATATATAAAATAATTAATAGAAAACTAGCAAAAATACCCGTCATGACTTGCTCTGCAATACGAATATCAATAAAGAGAAAAAGGCCAATGCTGTAAAATACAAGGCCTATTTTATTGCTTCTTTTCCATTCTTTAAAATAAACTTGCTTAAACGTCGCCCAGACAGGTATATCACTATCTTTCCTTAGCCACTTCCTGACAATGGTAAACAGGGCAATGGATGCTGGAAAAAAGCCAAAGACCCCTAACCCAAGGATGGTAAAGGCAACCCAGTATAGATTCGCCAAGATTGCCCTCCAGATCCATTCACAAACAACTATCATCCATGGAACTTTTTTCATAATCCATCACCCTTTCAAAGTATTAACTTGAATAATTTTATAGATTACTATGGCTCTTCATTAATTGGTCATAAAGTGGACTGCCTTTTACTGCTTTCCCAGTTAAACTTAAAACAAATTCACTAAACATCGTATTTGCCCAAGCGAACCAGTCTCTTGTAAATTCTTCAGGGCAATCTGCATTAAAGCCTTCATGCATAAAATTGGTTTCACCATCTGTTTGTTTAAAATATGCTAAAATTTCTTGCTTCTCTGCCTCACTTGTTGTGGTCATCCCCTGAATCGCCAGCGCGATATGCCAAATATAATGATCAGGAGTGTGCGGACTGCCAATTCCATTTGCATATTTTCCTTCGTAATAATATGGATTATCCCTGCTTAGAAGGAAGGACCGTGTGTTTAAATACGCCGGATCATCATATGGAAGATAGCCTAAGTACGGTGCTGCAAGCAGGCTCGGAACATTGGCATCATCCATTACATTCACTCTTCCTTCTCCATCCGTTTCATATACAAACATGTTTCCATGAATCGGGTGGTCCAGCTTAGCGTATTGTTCAATACCCTTTTGAATTTCTTCACGAAGCTTTAGGCATTCTTCTTTTAATGCCGTATCCTTAAGAACATCACACATTTCCGCTGCATACCCTAAGACGACTACTGCAAACATATTAGCCGGGACAAGGTAGCCATAAGTACAGGCATCATCACTTGGACGGAAAGCACTCCACGTCATCCCCGTTGGAACAACCCGCCCTCCTTTGCCCTCCCGGATTAACGTATCAGACTGACGGCAATCCGTACGCTCAAAGCGGTAAGGTGAATGATTTTCATGATCCTGCTCTGTCCGCCATACATGAATAATCGTTTCTATCACCCGTTTGAACGTATCGTTTATAAGAGTCGTGCGTCCGGTTGACTTCCAAAATAGGTAGGCAAGCTGTATGGGATAGCACAAGGAATCAATTTCATACTTCCGCTCCCAAATATGCGGTGTCATCTTGGTCAGGTCTGATTGGTGTCCCTTCCCATTTGCTGTTTGATTAAACGCATTGGCATAGGGGTCATGCAAGATAAAATCAAACTGTTGGCGAATCACCCCTTCGAGTAGCGTAGCCAATTCTTCATCCTCTTCAGCAGCCAGTAAATAAGGTCTTACCTGTGCGGCTGAATCTCGCAGCCACATCGCCGGGATATCCCCGGTAATCACGAATGTCTTCCCATCTTCTTGTTTCTTCAACGTAGTGGTATACGTATTAACAAAACATTGCTCGAACATGATCTGCAATTTTTCATCCTCTGGGAAAAATTCTTTTACATGTTGAATCAGTTTTTGCATGGATTCAGGAATTACTGTCGTCATTTTTTTCCGCTCCTATCTCTTTTTATGAAAACCAAGTGTGATGATTTCATATTTTCCTACTACATATGAATCTTGGGTATCGTCTGTATTTTCTTCAAGGATATTACTCTTAAAGGATTCATAATCCTTTATATCAGCCTTAAGATTAGCCTCTTCTTCGGCTGGATTAAACCAGCGAATCATTACATCATCATGCTCTTCCGCTATTCTCATTGATGTCCATACCAGTCCATTGGATTCTGTTTGAACAAATTGATATGTTTCCGGTAAGTCACCTTTATGGATGCTTGTCTGAACAGCCACAAGAGGAACTTTGTATTGATACGCATCGACATATGCCTGCGATTGGATGACATCTTTTTCATGCGGCAGCACTTGCCATTCTGCTGTTTGCATTCCTAAGCATTGTGCTTCAGGTGTAGGGAAATAACCCCAGTCCCCGAGCTCGGCTGTTGATCGAAGCACGGTTACGGCAATCGTGCCATTCTCCGGGAGAATTTCATATTCTTGCAGACCATCTGTCACTACGGTTAATCCTATTCTTTCATCCGCCAGGCTGGCAAAGTGCTGCTGGTGATGACAAAAGCTCGGATTTTCCCATTCCTTCTCTGGCTTATTTGGGCGGGTTACAATTTCAAAAATGCTGTCAGCTTTATGTGTTTCGGTCTGTAAAGCGGTTGGGAACAACACACGCAGACGGTGATCGGTTGCTTGGTTGTCAATAATCAGCTTAAATGCCGGACCCTTCATTCCCTTTTCAAGTGTGACAACCGTTTGCATGGTGATTGTTGTCATTTCGTCCGATCTTCCGGCTTCTCTTTCCTTATGCCAAATAAGCCTATTCCGTTCCATCGCTAAGCGATCATCTGCAGAAACCGGTATCAATAATTTGTGCGTAAACTCTAGGACTGTTCTGAGTGTACTTCTTTCTAGGAATCTAAATTCCGCTGGTACATCCTTTGTTGTGATAGCCTCAAGCCCCTTAGCTTCCTTGTACATATATTCGTTACCAATATCGCCAGTGTCTTCGTAGATTCCGAGACGATGGAAGGACTCACCGGTATCTTTATGCATTAAGTCATAGCTGCCATCTTCATGAAACTGTAGATGAACATATTCATTTTCCATTTCGAACTGGGTTTCTGATGAAGACACAAACTCCTGCTCTTCTTCGGCACCTGGCACAAGGTAGAATGTTTTAAAACCAAATGAAGGAATTCCCTTTGCGAAAAACGAAAGCTTTGCACGTTTGGCAAAAAACGGCTGACGGAATTTATCATCTGGTAAGTCATAGCCGAATTCGACGGCAGAACTTTCAAGCTGATAGTCTACCGATTTGCCTTCACCATCAACCAGTTTGTATCCTGCCATTGGTTTATCCTGCAAATAAACGGGAATATCTTCAAAGTGCATTTGTGAAAAATACACTTTTTCCAAATCGACTACTTTTGAAACGACTTCATTTTTCTCCCATCCGGTTGTATTCAGGACAACTAGCGGAATACCGCCTTCAGGTGTATGTGAAGTATCAACTGTTTGTGCAAGCGCAGCTGCATTTTCCTCAACAAATACCTCTCCCATTTGCGCTACAGTCTCAAAACGAGTCACCATTTCACGGTGGACTTCATCGACACTACAGCCGCAAATACTGTCGTGCGGGTGATTCTTCATCAATGATTTCCACATAAAGCGGATGTATTCCCGCGGGTAGGTGCCACCTGCTAAAGCTAACATGGCCGCAAGCGGCTCAGCGTTCTTTTCCAAAAGAGTTTGACAGTGGTGATTCATTTGCTTCAAATAAATACGGCTTGATGCAGTATTTACAAGGGTGGACCAGCCATCTGTCCGCTGATTGCGCAATTCCCCTTCAATTACTTGCAGCTGCTCAGGCAGTGCCTTTTCTAACGCTTCCGTATATTCATCAAAACTAGAATGCTTAAACTGATAATCTGGATATAGGGCAGATGCCGTTTCAATCGCCTGTGGAATCGTCTTTTGCAGCGGCTGGTGATCGCAGCCATTCATAAACAACAACTGATTCGTTGAGGCATATTTCTCAGAGTCTAAGAGCTTCTTATCCCAGAACGCTTTCGCTTCTTCTTCATCCACCGGAATTTCATTCCCATTGGAATACCAATTGGCAAATAGGATTCCTAAAACACTTGAGCCATCAGGTGACTTCCAAATCATTTCGGAATAAGGTGATTCATAGTCAGGAACGTCTGAAACCGTGTTATTAAAGCCGGTCGGTTTCACTCCTCTGCCAAAGGCAGCTGTGTCAATTCCCGCTTGCTTTAAAAGCTGCGGTGCCTGCCCATAAATACCGAAAGTATCCGGAAAATAACCTATTTTTGAAACATGTCCATAGGCTTTCGTATCATTCATACCAATCAGCAGGTTTCGAACATTTGCTTCGGAGCTTGTTAAAAACGCATCCTGCAGTACATACCAAGGACCGATATGAAGCTTTTTCTCCTTTATTAATTGCTTTACAATTTCACGATTCTCCGGGTGAACCGCGAAATAATCCTCCAACAGAACCGTTTGGCCATCTAGATGAAACGATTGAAAGCCGCTTCCTTCCTTTTTGAACTGTTCAATAAGATTATTCATAAGCTGTATGAAATAATAGCGATGTTTCTCAAAAGGTAAGTACCATTCCCTGTCCCAATGGGAATGAGATATAATATGGGCTGTCTTGTTCACGAGACTTCCACTCCTTTAATGATTTCTAAAGAACGAAAACGCTGTCATTATTAATAAATAAAATACTTCTAGTACTTACAATAAGAAAACCAGACGTAAACAGCAATAGAATAGCGGCAAGTCATAAAGTTATTACAGTCGATATAAAATTAATCCATAAAATGAATGATCTATTAAAAAAGTCCCGTTTTTCACTGCATTTTTACAGTGAAAAACGAGACCCTTTTGGTGTCAGAAGAATGTGAGTTTCAGAGCTTCCCGCTATTCCCCTTTTTTGCTTCCATTATTAAAATTCTTTTTCAATTCCTGTATACGATCCATAGCTTGAACCAAGGTATCATAGTTAGCGACCTGTTCTCTTAATGTTGGGTGAAGCTTGTTGTAGGCAACTTTACTATCATTGACGATATCCTTATCCTCTAACGTCAAATCCGCAACGGCAGGAAGGTTATTGATTTGAAGCATCACTTCCGTTACCTTTTCATTCAAGTAAGCTGTGCTGAACCTCAGACTTTCTCTCTCACCTTCGTTTTGAACCGTATAATAGACTCTGCCGCCTTCAAGTCCAAAATCCAACTGTTCGAAGGAAATCGTTCCGTCTTTTTCAGCAGCCTTTTCTGCTAGAACATTCTTAGTTTCCAAGGAGTTATATAATCTAACGGTTTGTCCCAGTTGAACTCTGTCAATTGTCACCTGGTCATTTGCACCTGTATTATTTTCAGCATTTGCAAAATGCATCATAATATTTTCCGTTCTTGGCAGCGCGTCACTTTCAAACATTTGCCATTCATAGATCCGGATCGCACCCCAAGGAGAAGTACCACTATTGTAGACCTGAAGCTTAAATTCTCTAGCCGTGACAGGCTGGTCTAAAACAATATCGGTCACAGCCTTCGTATTATCTGTAATCCTTTTTGCACTGACCCAATCCCCGTTTTCATTTTTATAAAGCAGCTCGAAATCAACGGTATTCATATTACTTGCTTCTCCGCCATACTCAGCATGTTCGACGCGCCAGCGTTTGATTGTTTTCTCCTCACCAATATCAATGGTCATATAACCAGTCTTTGCATTTGTTGCACACCACTTACTATTACCGATTGCTGTTCCATCTAATGCTTTCGCAGCAGGCTCAGCATCATTTTCTGCGGACACATCTGTTACTTGCGCGCCAAGAACCACATTCTCAGAGGTTGGGTTTTGTTCAATCTCCGTAGCATCCGTACCCATTCCCCAATCAAAGTCAACAACAGCAGCTCCACCTCGTACATAATCTTGATTGACCGGCACAACTTTTATGGATGTACGATTATTACTCGAAGCGTTTTCATTTGTACGGGTAATATTTGGTGTGTAGAAATAGTTATTTGGTGTAACGCCTAAAAGTGTTTCCACCCCATCGGCATTCTCTTGGTAAATCTCATAATGCAATACGTTCTTCTGCTCGGTCCACCCTAGACGGGCTTCCGCCTCAAATGCTGACATCGTCATTTCTTCTAAAATTTCCACATCTGCTGGTTTGGATAAAACCTCTTCAGCTGAATCATAAATGGATAGCTGACCTAAATGAAAAGCATAGTTTTCAAGTTTTTCAGAGTTACTAATTTTTAGACTTACTGCATACGCCGTCTTTCCTGCCTCTTCTCCCAAATCAACGATGGCAGTCTGCCAGCCCTTTTCTGTCGCTGGAAGTGAATAATATTTCATGTTATCCCGCGAATAATCTTCACTGTATGCTACACCAAGCAAAACATTTGCACCTGATTGATTTTCATAGATCACGCGGACCTTTGTACTGTCGGTGATCGGCAGTTTGGTGCTGTAAAGCATAGTATCATTTTCGGAGTTGGCATCGAGCGTACCGCTAAATTTCAGTGAATTACCACCGTTATATGCTTTTTCAAAATCATAGGATACATTCATTCGGCTGCCTTCACCGCGAATCCACCAACGCCAGGTTGGCATAATATCCTGGATTGAGCGATTGTTCCACTCAAGATCACTAGCGATTTTTCCATTAATAAAGTATTGTTTTCCATGGCCGCTATTAAAGTTTGTGGTAAAAGGCATTTCCTGAATAACAGACGAATCGGTTACAAATCGAGCCATTCCCTTCCAATCGGCTGAATCATCTGCAAGGGTTGGGTCACCCTGCGGTCCAGTCCAGAGATTTTTTTCTTTTTCGTGGAAGTCAGCAGGATTTTCTGCCAGCCCCATTGTCGAGTTTGGTGTATAAAGCGCGATGGAAACCTTTGGCTGTTTCTTTTCATCCAACAGTGCTTCCGTGTTAATCTTTGTATTATAAGAATTCTGTTGAATTTCGAAACCTGCATAGGCGTCAAAAGGATTCCGGTTATGACTATTCATCGTTTCAACGGTTGTGTTAATCTTACTGGTATTCCAGTTATAGTTTAAAAAGAACTCATCAACGGCGTATTCCCCATCCTCTGCCGGCTTCACATACATGTCATTTTGGCTGTTGATGGAATCCTGATAGTTGACGTTTCCCTTATTGTCCTGAGCATCGTACCAGCTGACATTAAGGTTGGATTTCCGTTTGATATATCGCATCATTTCATTCATGCGTTCAGCTGTTTGCTGATTTACGCCATACGTTTCTTGGTTAAAGAAATATCCATCAAATCCAAAATACTCGGCTACTTCAATCATCTTGTCTGCAACAGGAAAACTTCCGTCAGAAGTCTGCTTTGTAAACTTTTCTATTTCAGCAAGTCCTTCAGCTGATCTGCCCCATGGGAATCCAAGTGTTGCATAAACAGGCACCCCATTTCTGTGAGCGGCATCCACAATATCTGGTGTAGGGATGGCGAAAATCCCTTCATTTGTTCCTGCCCAGTAAATATAAGAATCTAGCAGCTGCCAGTTATCGAAAGCGTATACATTAAAGTCATTGCTGCCTACCGAACTCGCTTCATCATGATTCCACGTTGTGATTGCTGCAGAGGTGATACCAGCCTTTGGATTGGCTAATGGATTAATCTGAGCTCCTTTGAATCGGTCCTCGTTTAAAGGGACGCTGGCGCGGTTCAATTCTGCATCAGGATCCTTTTCAGGAGACCATTCCATGAGTGAATCCACGTTGAAAGCGGGTGCCAGCGGCTTTAGACTGAGCTTGTCCGCATAGTTCTCATTGACGCCGGCTGTTCCATCCCCGTTAACCCCGGCTTCTGCCCCAGGGGCACCCATTGAACCAAGTAACATGATTGCAGCCGATGCAGATAAAATGCGGCGGTACAACTTACTTCCTTTTCTTCTCATATTGCTCCTCCTCTAACATTTATTGCTCCTCAAAAATGGAAGCACTTCCAATTATTATAAAATTCGGTCCATTTTTATAATAGTGGAGTATTAATAGATTTGCTGTCTAAATTAAAGAAGCAAGTTGAGGTGATAATGTTTGCTAGAATATCAGTTACTCCTTTTCACCTACTTAGATTTTTCTTCGTGGTACTTTATTACCAAATATAGGAAATGCATTGACCTTCATGATGTAAGCGTTTTAGAATTATGGTATATATTTGGTTTCATGTGACTGGATCCTACTAGGCATGGAAAACAGAACGAGATTATTTCTCGTGAGTTTTCTGTGCCTTTTTATTTTCTAGCAAACAACCAAAATATAAAAAATGGAAAAGGAGGATTGCAAAAAAACATAGGCTTAAAATTTCAAAAGAAAGAGGGGAATGTTTTTTGAAAACCAAGTTTTGGCTCAATTTATCCATCATTTTTACAATGTTGTTTTCAACCGTAATGAGCATGAGCACCTTTACTGCAGCAGCACAGGAGGATTCACCTATGGAATATGAAATATACCCTTTACCCCAAGATATAATCTACCATGAAGGCTCTCTTACATTAGACAAAACCATTCAAGTCATTTACGACAACACCATAGACTCCGTTACAAGAAAAAAAGTAGAAACGATTTTTAAACAAAATGGCTACTCCACCCCAGAAATTGGGACCAAACCAGCAGATGATAAAATAAATATTTTAGTAGGAACAAAAGGCTCAAATGGTCCAGTAGATTCCCATGCAGCAGCAAATATAAATAGCGAGGGCAGCGATTTTTCAAAAATTGACGCCTACCAATTAGACATTCAAGAGAATGCGATTACAATTCTAGGTAAAGACACAGACGCAAGCTTCTATGGTGTGGTGACATTAAACTCTATCCTGGCACAATCCCCTGACAAGGTTGTCCGGCATTTAACCATTAACGACTATGCCAATACAGAAATCAGAGGTTTTATTGAAGGATACTACGGAATTCCGTGGAGCAATGAGGACCGTATGTCACTCATGGAGTTTGGCGGTCAATTTAAAGCAACTTCCTATGTCTTTGCACCAAAGGACGACCCATATCATAGAGAAAAATGGGGAGAGCCTTATCCAGCAGAAATGTTAGCTGAAATTGGCGAAATGGCTCAAGTAGGGAATGAGACAAAAACTCGTTTTGTTTGGACAATCTCCCCATTAGGAGAGGTGGCACATATTGCTCGAACACAAGGGCAACAAGCCGCTATGGAGTTACTTCCGGAAAATACAGAAAAAATGCTGGCAAAGTTCGATCAATTATATGATGTGGGGGTACGTCAATTCGGTGTACTCGGTGATGACGTTGGAAATCTTCCACTTGATTATGTGGTCCAATTGATGGAGGCTGTCTCCCAATGGGCAAAGGCAAAAGGCGATGTTTATGATATCTTATACTGTCCGGCAAGCTATAATTCCAGCTGGGCGTGGAATGCTGCCGAGCTAAATGCGTACGAAAAGGGATTTGATGAAAATATACAAATCTTCTGGACTGGTTCCACAACCTGTGCCCCAATTGTCCAGTCGACCATTGATGTATTTAAGAACAGAAGTAATGGCGGTGTAACACGAAGAGATCCATTATTCTGGCTCAACTGGCCTGTTAATGATGTCGATATGTCTCGGGTGTTTTTAGGAAAAGGGGAAATGCTTCAGACTGGCATTGAAAATCTCGCTGGTGCTGTGACTAACCCGATGCAGGAAGCTGAAGCCTCAAAAATTGCCATATTCGCTGTTGCTGATTATGCGTGGAATACAGAAAAGTTTGATGCACAAAAAAGCTGGGAGGACAGCTTTCACTATATCGAACCAGAAGCAGCAGATGAGTTTCATACCTTAGCAAAACATATGTCCGATGCCGATCCAAATGGACTTAAACTGTCAGAGAGTGAAGATATTAAGAGTTTGTTAGATTCTATTACTTCTAAAGTGAATAACACGGAATCATTAAAAGATGTGGCACCCGAAGCAATTGCACAGCTGCAAATCATTGCTGACGCCGCAAACGAATTTTTAGCAAAAACAAAAAATGAAAAGTTAAAGGAAGAGTTAGCGCCATTTGTCAAAGCGTTAAGAGACATGGTATTAGCTGACATCGAGTTTATTAAAACAGACCTTGCCATTGAAGAAGGGAATAAATCAGACACCTGGAATCACTATGCAAAAGCAACTGCCTTACGTCAGCAAAGCTTAAACTATGATCGACCATTATTAAGCGGCACGATGAAAGCAAAACCAGCAAAAAAGAGGCTGCAGCCATTTACCGATAACTTAGAGTCTAAAATTTCACCAAAGGTTTCACAACTGCTGGAACTTCAAGAGGCAGAAACAAGAGCTAGTATCTTTACGAATGTAGAAGCGTACAAAAACGTTGAACTAACAGAAAACAAGACAACCACTTCCATTAATGCGGCGGGTTCAATTACGCTAAACAAAGGCGAATACCTAGGCGTAAAATTAAGCAGAGTCAAGGATGTATTGGACATTGAATCCCCTACTGTAAAAGTATTAGCACTAGAAACATCCTTAAATGGCTTAAAGTGGGAGAAGGTAAAAAGCGACGCTGCTCCCGCTGATGCCAGATATATTAGGCTGCTTAATAACCAAGCAAAACCCGTAGAGTTTACATTAGATCGTCTAACCGTAACATCCTTTGAGGTTGAGCCTAAATCCGTCAAAGAAACAAATTATACAAGTGTAGAAAACCCACTTGGCCTCTTTGATGGCGACTTCAATACGCCTGGTTGGTTTAAGAATAGTCAAACAGCCGGTAAGTATATTACCTATGATATGGGTCAAGAAATTACACTTAATAGTCTAAAAGCAGTGATTAATGAGGGCGAGCATGATTACCCAAGACACGCTATTATTGAGACTTCATTAGATGGAAACGAATGGACCACCGTCATGACCTTTGGCAGCCAAGATGGTCCAAATGAGGGTGAAGCTGCAAATGCAGACCTGGCCGAAGCGATATTTGACCAGCACGAATCCCCATACCGAGCAAAAGAAGTCAGAGATTTAGATCAAAAGATCAAGTACTTAAGGTTTAAGATGACAAGAACAAAGGTTGGTTCAGATAAGTGGGTGCGGATGCAGGAATTGGTCATCAATGATGGCAAGTATTACCCTGAGGTCAATAATCCAACAATTTCAACCACTGCAGCAAATATAAACGGAAATACCAAGGATTACCTAATCGATGGCAATCTCAATACGAAATTCAAACCGGCAGGAACAGAAGCTGGTGAAATTCTTTATCACATTGGGGAAGCAGAAAAAACTGTAACGGGGATCACTATTTTAGAAAATCAAAACGACTTATCAGGCAGTAAGGTTTCTGTTAGAACGACAAAAGGTTGGAGAAATCTTGGAACGGTTGATTCTGGCTACCAATTTTTCTCAACGGATCATATCCCGCCTGTGATAGACCTAAAGATTGAATGGCCGGAAGGAAAAGCACCAGCTATTTTTGAAATAAAAGTTGATAAAAAATAAGCTATTCAGTAAAAAAAGACGATTCGAGGGGGAGCGAATCGTCTTTTTGCCGCCTGTATTATACTGTTGCTTTTGCTTTATTTTTGCTAACTGTTTTGTTGATGAAAGGTACTACCCAGCGGTCTAAACCGTATCTGCCTGCGTTGAATCCTGCTGTTAAGATGATGAAACCTAAGAAAATGTCTGTTGGGTTATGAGAAACTGTTCCTGCTAAGAAGAAGCTGAAGTTCATTACTAAACCAAAGAACATTGCTGCCGTTGTTAAACATCCTAATAGAAGTCCTAAACCAATTAATGTTTCGCCCCAAGGAACGATGAAGTTGAAGACATCAATGTTTGGTAGGGCAAAGCCTTTTAAGAAATCTACATACCAAGCATACACCATGGTGCCATCTGGACCTTTAACGGGATTAGCTGTTGCTCCTTTTAAAAATCCTGAAGCGTCAAAGCCGCCTGTAAGTTTATGAAGACCCGCTGTGAACCAAGAGTAGCCAAGGTATAAACGAATAATAGTTAAAATAGCTGCAGAGATTTTATTTTCTCTTAAAAAATTGTTAAACATAAGTCATTCCGCCTTTCAATATTTGGTTGTTCTTTATACTCATACTATATTAAATTTCGAGAGTTAATAATATGGGGATAGTGTTAAGTTCACAGTTTGTTTGAAATGTTATGGCGGAATGTTGAACAGCAAGAACTCCAGCGAATTTAGCATAAAGTTCGAATGATTTCCTTAAATAGAACATATAGAGAAACAGGGCAATAGTCCGAAGCTGCAAGGAAAGGCAGGAGACAAAATGAACGTTCTAGAAGTGAAAAACTTACAAAAATCATTCGGATCAATCAGGGCTGTTCAGGACATTAGCTTCTCTGTGGAGGCAGGAGAAGTGTTCACCATCATCGGGCCAAATGGAGCAGGAAAAACGACCACACTGGAAATGATTGAAGGCTTGGTAACACCTGACCATGGCGAAATCCGTTTTGGGGACATGAACTGGGGACAGCATGCTGTTGCAATAAAGATGAAAATTGGCGTTCAACCTCAATCCAGTGCGATGTTTGACTTATTAACCCCAGAAGAAAATTTAGATCTTTTTGCCACTTTCTACGAAAGGGCAAGGCCAACGGAAGAGATTCTTCAACTGATTAACCTAACCGACCATCGTAAAAATCAAGTAAAGAAACTTTCAGGCGGTCAGCGCCAGCGACTCGCGATTGGACTGGCGATGATTAGTGATCCCGATATTATTTTCCTTGATGAACCGACCACAGGCCTTGATCCACAGGCACGCCGTCACATATGGGACATTATCCTCGAACTAAAAAAGTTAGGTAAAACGACTATTCTAACCACACATTATATGGAAGAAGCAGAAAAACTGAGCGATCGTGTTTGTATTGTGGACCAAGGTAATATCGTTACCATCGATACCCCGTCAGCCCTCATTGAAAAATTAACAAAGGAAAGAGAAGTTCGCCTATCCTTCTTAGATGGAGAAAAAGCGGCTGAAGAGGCTGCTATTTTCGCGGACAATCTTAGCTCTGTAGCTCGTATAGAGCGTGAAGGTGAGGTATTAAAGCTCTGGACCATTAAGCCTGAGGATACACTTTTAGAGTTGTTTAAGTTTACAAAGGAAAAGGACTATCAAGTGGAACAGGTCTCCATACGTGAAATGAGTCTAGAGGATGTCTTTATTGCCTTTACCGGTAAGGAATGGAGGGATTAACTTGAGCAATTTTAACCAGTTTAAAAAAATGTTTGCGGCACAGTTAAAATTAACCCTTCGTGAAAAACAAGCATGGTTCTGGGGAATCTTCTTCCCTGTTATCTTAATGGTTATCTTTATGGTGATTTTTAGTGGAAGTTCAGATGATGAATTTCAATCGGAAATAGCGATTGTAGCAGCTAATCCAAATCCGACATCTGAAATGCTATTAACGCAAATCAATCAACTTCCCATCCTTGATGTAAAATCAGGTGAGCCGGTGAGCCGAGAAACGGCCGAGCAAGGGGTAATAGATCAAGAAGTCGACGCGGCGATTGTCCTGCCAGAATCGGCAGAAGACACGTCTTTCGTACTTGTCGTTAACAAGGAAGATGAAAAAGGGGTGACAACACAAGCCCTTACAGCGATTCTTGATAAAATTGTTCAACAGGCAAACTTGTCTGCTGTCGGTGCAGCCCCTACCTTTGATATTCAGTTTGAATCCGTTACGAGTGGAAGTAACGAATTAAACTATACCGATTTTCTTTTAACCGGGATGATTGCCTTATCGATTGCTCAAGGCGGACTGTTTGGAATGGTCGATTTAGTGGAAATGCGCAGAAAAGGCTTGATTAAAAGGCTGCGGATGACACCTGCCAATATGGGGATATTTGGCCTAAGTGATATGGTTATGCGGCTGTTATTCAGTATTATCCAAATCCTGCTGCTATCGTTAATTGGAGTTTTCATCTTTGGAGCAAACCTTTACATCAATTTTTCCAGCCTGCTTATTGTTTTTTTAATAGGTGCTTTATCTTTCAATGCCGTAGGCTACCTCATTTCATCTTTCAGCCAAACACAAAATGCGTATATGGGTGTAGCAAACATTGTCAGCTTCCTCATGATGTTTTTGAGCGGCGTCTTCTTTCCGGTTGAAACCATGCCGGAGTGGCTGCAGCCGGTATCCAATCTCCTGCCTCTCACCTATTTTGCCGAAGGCTTGAGAGATAGTATGGTTTATGAGACGGGTCTGTTCTCAAGTACACTTTGGTTTGGGATCGGAGTGTTGGTCATATGGGGTGCACTGTCCTTTATGCTGGGAGCATTGTTGTATAAAAGAAAATCGATTGTCGCCGCTAGATAAGAAAAGCGGAAGCACCTTGCACAGGGAAAAATGCAGTTCAATTTTTCCTAGGGGCGACAGGCATAAGACGAGCCGGCGAGAAGGTTGGTTTTTACCTTCTTGACGGATTGTCTAAAATGTGGAGGCGACTGCCCTGGGACGAAGGCATAAGACGAACCCTGCAAGAAGGCGCTTTTTGCCTTCTTCAGGGAAAAATGCAGTTCAATTTTTCCTAGGGGACGGCTTATGACTCGAGTCCCAAGGAGCCGCAACTAGACATGCTTATGACCCCGAGCCCCTAGGCGCTCCAAGCCAGACAATTCTCAAAGTCGGAAATTTTATACTTTCAAATCTTATAGAAAAAAGGAAGGGAATCCCCTTCCTTTTTCTTATGAAAATCCCGCGACTGTAAATAGTATTGCCAAGCCAACGATTAGGATTAGAGCTAAATATCCGATAATACTTAGAATGGTAACGATCCAGCCGACTAACTTTCTATCTGTTCGAATTAAATAAATCCCTAAAGCAATCGCACCGAAAACGACACCAAGAATCCCCCACAGAACAGGGTTCTTACCATGCTTTTTAGAATCAATGACTAGATAAATGGTGAGGATGACATTTAAAGCCAAGCCAAAAAAACCTTCCAAAATTCCCTCTCCTTGCTTTGTTCAAAAGTATATTCTTAATATTATATTATACCAGAAAACACCTTGCTTTATCTCATAATTTTCAGAAAGGCTAAGCAAAAACCGCTTGGATGACTAGAACCCAAGCGGTTTTAACTAAAAATCTATTTCAATCTAGTGTGCATAGCACCGTATACTGCTCCTAGTAAGTTGGCATTTTGACGATACTTACATGCCACGATTTCCGGTTTAATCTTCGCTAGGTCCACTCTTGATAAAATGTTATCCAGCTTCCCATTGATTCCATCAATTAGATCGTCTCTTGCACTGATTCCACCACCGATAACAATCACTTCAGGATCATAAATGTACTGCAGGTTATAAATCCCTACGGCTAATAAGTGATAGAAATGATTGATAGCTTCGATACAATCTGTATCTCCTGAATCAGCTAGCTCAAAAATTTGTTCACCAGAAATAGACTCTACATCGATTTGCTTTCTTTTCGCGACATCTCTCACCAGTGCAGCGGTTGAAGCCGCTCTGCTCCAAACATCATTGCTGTCTTGAATGTCACCAGTTAGCAGCATATAACCGAATTCGCCGCCATGGAGATTGGCCCCTTTATGCAATTGGCCGTTTTTAAACACCGATCCGCCAATCCCGGTTCCAATCACCATAACAAGCACATCTTTTTTCCCCTTAGCTGCGCCGTTCCAAATCTCAGCATATCCCGCACAATTGGCGTCATTTTCTAAGTAAATCGGCAGTGAAGTTAGCTCATTAACCAAATTTTTGATATTTGGTCCATGTAAATAACGAATGGCACTGGAACCATAAATCACGCCTTCATCCGAAACAGCACCAGGTGCACTAATCGCAATTCCTTTTATATCTGAATTCGTCTCTGCAAGATTTTTAATAATCAATAGCAGTTCATCTAATGTACCAGGTGTTTTCACTTTATTGTTCTCTAGGATTTCAGCATGTTCGGTAACTAATCCGTATTTAATAAATGTTCCGCCGATATCAAAAGCTAAATATTTACTCATCTTAAGAAACGCCCCTAGGTAGCTTTTTATTTATAGATATTGTCATCCTGTGCTTCAAATTGTTTTGTTTCGATAATTTCTTTTAGCCAATAAGCAGATTTTTTAAGCGTACGGTTTCGATTTTCTTCGAGGTTAATTTCAACCAAGCCATAACGATTCTTAAAGGCATTCATAGGAGACACGTTGTCGCTGAATGCCCAAAGCATATAGCCAGTACAATTGGAGCCCTCTTCAACACCCTTTAACAACCACTTTAAATGATCACTAATAAATTCAATACGGTAATCGTCTTGGATCATGCCTTCTTCATTTTTAAAGCGGTGTTCATTTTCTACACCCATCCCATTTTCGGCAATAAACCATTCGATATTTCCGTACTCCTCTTTCATGCGCATAGCGATATCATACATAACTTGAGGATAGATTTCCCAACCGCGGTGTGGATTCATTTTTCTGCCTGGTAAATCAAAACTTTCATAATAATAGGCAGGATGGAAAGGTGTTTCTTCATTCCAAGCGGATGAACGAGCTTTCACTCGGTATGGGAAATAGATATTTAATCCCACATAATCCACAGTGTTCTCTTTAATGATTTGCAATTCTTCTGCTGTTGCTTCAAAAGCAATATCATGCTTGTTCATTAATTCGAACAATTCTGTAGGGAATTCCCCTTTAATCGAGGGATCCAAGAAAATTCTGTTGTAAAATAGATCAAAGATACGTGCCGCTTTTTGATCATGTTCAGCAGATGAACGAGCATAGGCTACTTCTGGGTTAATGATGTTACCAATCTTTGCACCATATTTATCTTTTAAGCCCATTTCTTTAAATAAACGAATAACCTTAGCCGTTGCTAAACTTTTATTAAAATTCCATTGCATCCATTTTTGTGTGTTTTGTTCAAATGGATAACGAATTGCGTCTAAATAGACACGTGTTTGAATGACAATCGGCTCATTAAAAGTAAACCAATGCTTAACGCGATCGCCATAACGCTCAAACACTTTTTCTGCATATTTAACAAATAGGTCTACTACATGCTTCGATCCCCATCCGCCATATTGCTTAAATAAAGATGCAGGAAGTTCATAGTGTTCAAGACAGATCATCGGCTTCACGTTATTCTTAATTAACTCATTGATCATATCATCTATATAACTAGCATATTCTTCATCTACCACGGCATTTTCATAATCTAGTAAAAAACGTGACCAGTTAATCGAAGTTCTAAAGTTTTGCAAACCAATTTGTTTCATATAACCAATGTCTTCTTTGTATCTATTTTTAAAATCAGTTGCTACAGCAGGACCATATCCGTTATGCCAAACATTTTTATTCTCTTTATACCACATGTCTAGAAAGGAATCCTGAGTCTCTTTTTTACCAGACCATCCTTCCGTTTGCCATGCAGACACCGCTGCTCCAAGAAAAAAGTCCTTCGGTACATTCATTTTCTTTTGCATGCTACTTACCTCCAGTTCCATAAGAAACTCTTATGATTGATTGATATTATTTGCTGTTACATTTCTATACTTGGTTGGCGTATAGCCAGTAAACTTTTTAAAAACATCAACAAAGTACTTATATTCTCGATAGCCGACCTTTTCCGCAATTTCATTTACATTAAAAGGCGTTTCTTCAAGAAGCTGCTTTGCTGCGTCAACACGCAAGGTATTAATATATTCATTAAAACTCTTGCCAGTTTTTTGTTTAAATAATGAGCTGAAATAATTAGGGGAAATATTAATGACGTCCGCTACCTCATGTGCCTTGATTGCTGAGGCATAATAGGTTCTGATATATTGTTCTGCCCTATCCATTAACCAGTCGTTAGCCTTTGACTTATTAGCCAATGATTCACTTACAGGACTGACAACAAGCCCACCTTCACTAAAAGGAAGATATCGAGTATCTTCATTTAATCTTAGATAAACCTCATTCAGCTGACCTATTGTAATGTCAGTATCATTAACGACACAATTAAACTCTTGAAAATCCAAATTCTCTTGAGTAAAACCAGACAAATTATTTGTCACACAAGTGAGTAAGACGTTTTTACTCGTAAACACCGATACACTTGCAAACCCCTGACTGCTTAACGAATTTTCCACTTGGTTTTCCCAATCCACATTCAAGTTTTGCAGTTCTTCCTCAGAAAGATCTTTTGTTTTATTTTTATAGTCTTTTAACATCGTAACAAAGGGATAAATACGCACATCAGCAAATAAACTCGAGTGGTTTGGAGTCGTATCAGGTAAATCCAAAACTAGATGAAAAATAGCATTTTGTAAATTCATCTGATAGATTTGCTGTGCAGATTTTCGTTCTTCTTGTAAGGTACTAATAATTTTTGTGATGACCCGTAAAAGCTCATCTACATCTACCGGCTTCAATAAGTAATCCTTTACACCTAATTGAATCGCCTGTTGTGCATATTTAAAATCGTCATACCCACTTATGATAATCGTCCGAATATCAGGATAGTTCTCTGCAAGGAATGCTGCCAATCTCAAGCCATCAACATTCGGCATTCTGACATCGGTTAATACTAAATCTATGCCACCATGTTCCTTAATCTTCTGAATAGCCTCCGCCCCGTCGTACGCAAGGTCAACAACTTCCACCATATATTCATCCCACGGAATTGTCTGTTGCAAACCACGACAAATAATGGGTTCATCATCAACGATTAGCATTTTAAAGGGCATACTACTCACCTGTCTCATTTGAAATTTGATTACTATTTCCATTCTTGGATATAGGGATTTTCAAGCGGATCCATGTACCTACCTCAGAATCTAACACCTCGAATTTTGCCTCCTCACCAAAGGCAATCTCTAAGCGGTCGATGAGATTAGAAATCGCATAGCTGCCTTTCCCATTATCATCTTCAACCTGTTTCTTATTCTTAAATCCCCAGCCATTATCGATTACATCCATCCAAATTTCCTGATTCACCTTAAACGCTCGAATCTGGATAACACCCTGTCTAGGCAAATTTTCAAACCCATGAAGGATACTATTTTCTACTAAGGGCTGTAAAATTTGCTTAATAATATAGACATCTTTTATTTGATCATCATAAAAAATGCTATAATTCAAACGCTTACCGATTCGACTCTTTTGTAACTCTAGGTAATTTTGAATATACTGGATTTCTTCCTCTACCTTTACCCACATCTTTCCCATATTTAAATTCATACGAAATATTTTGGATAAACGCTCAATTAACTGACCTGTTTCCATCGCTTTTTCTAACCGTGCTGTCCAGCGAATCATGTCCAGCGTATTGTATAAAAAGTGTGGATCAATCTGGCTTTGAAGAGCCTTCAATTCCGATTCACGCTGTTTAATCTTTAACTTATATTCTCGATTAATATAATTTTGAATCGTGGTGACCATTTGGTTAAATCGGAGTCCTAATTTCCCAATCTCGTCTTGTGAGGAGATTTGAACCTTAGCACTGAAATCGCCTTCTCCCAGTTGCTTCGTTTGCTTCGTCAATTCCACGATCCTTCGGATAAAGGATTGATAAAATCCAACAAAAGCTATTCCCCCGAGCGCTAATAAAAGGAAAATCATAAAAACAAACAAACCGCGGACATTATATAAACTTTTAACCACTTCTCCCTCATTCACCATTGCAATCGAAACCCAATCTGTTCCTGCAATTGCTTTTTTCACAAGTAGATAGTCACTTTGTTCAACATTGATTTTCAATGTGCTATTTTTACTATTTACAATCCAATGCGTTACATTCTTGTCAGGAAATGGTTTCCCGGCTAATGAAGGATCCTGGTGCAGGACAACTTCTCCTTTTTTGTTCAATACAAAATAATCACCAGTTTGGTCGATCGTATTAGGTTCAATCGTCTTATATAGCTTAGATTCGTCTAATCGAATTCTTACCATTCCGATAGATGTGTCGATATGATTAATATCATTAATCACCCTTGATAAACTAACAACATTCTTTTTTGCAGATCCATTCTCCATCACTTGATAGGTATTGCTCCAAAATGGAGCACCTTCAAGATTCCTTGATTCTTGGTTCAGCCTGACTTCATTCCCGATTATGTGGCTCCCTATTTCTAAAACATGTCCATCATTGGCGACTAATAGAATCGAGTCAATATAGCTATGACTCATAAGCTGAAAGGTAAAATATCCATTAATTCCTGCAACTGCCTCTTTATACGCAGGTTGATTAAGATCTTCCTCCGGGGCGGTAAAAAATGTTCGGAAGTTTTTTTCATAAATCATATAAGAAGACATATTCTCGATCCCACGAATGATGGATGTTAAGTTATCTTCATTTTTTTCTAGTTTACCAACCGCATTTTTTTCAGCCTGCTGCTTAAAAACGGTAGTAGTTTGATAGTAAATAATACAGCCAATTATCACAGTTGGTAAGGTAATCAAGAGTAAGAATACGGTAACAAATTTGTTTTTTAATCCCCAATTTCGAATCATGCACATCAGCCTTATATTTTATTACCTTTTAGTTTATCCTTTTACGGCACCAGCTGTCATACCATTTACAATTTCTTTTTCTAAGAATAAATAGAAAATGATAATAGGAATCATAGACATCGTTAAACCTGCCATTTGTGCCCCATAATTAACGGTAAACTGACCAGCAAAACTTGCAAGACCTAACGGCAATGTTTGAAGGGCTGGATCATTAAGTAATACGAGAGCAAACGAGAACTCATTCCAGTTATAAATAAAGTTCAAAATAATAACGGTAGCTAGTGCTGGACGGGACATCGGCAAAATAATGGACCAGAATATCCGGAAGATTCCACATCCATCGATAATCGCTGATTCTTCAATATCCTTTGGAAAAGCCTTCATAAAACTGGTTAAAATAAAAATCGTAATTGGCAAATGAAAGGCAATGTACGGAAATAACAAGGTAATAGGGTTATTTAATAATCCCAAATTTTTCAATAAAATGAACATTGGAACAAGGGTAGCGTGTATTGGGATTAACATCCCAAAAATAAAGAAGGTATACAAGGCATTCTTAAACTTAAACTCTATTCTTGCTAGAAAATAGGAAGCTAACGCTCCGATTAACACAGTGAGAATAGTTGCTAGTAAACATATAAAAATACTATTTTTAAAGAGAACGCCTAAATTAGCGGTACCCCACGCTTCTATATAATTATCAATAACCAAAGTCTTTGGTAAACCAAATTGATTCACCGCAAATTCTTTTTCTGACTTGAAAGAGTTGATAATCATCCAAATAATAGGATAAACATTGATCACCGAAAAAATGATCAATACTGCATATATGAGGGTGTTTTTTACACTCATATTCCTTGTGCTTCGATGCAGCGGCAATGCAGATCGCGTTGTTTTCTTAATCGTTGTTTCCATTTACTGCACCTCCCCATCAAATAAATTTTTGACCAAGAACTTTTTTTACAATTCCAATCAAAATGAGACTGAAGAAGAAAATAAATACGGATATCGCACTGCCGTAACCATATTTCAGGTTCGAAAATGTCTCATTGAACATATACAACGCCATAACGTCGGTAGAATGAGACGGTCCGCCATGCGTCATAACATAAATTAAATCAAAGGTTCTTAAACTACCGGAAATACACAATATAATCGCAACGATAATCGTGTCCCAAATCATAGGGATGGTTATTTTCCATGTAGTCACCCATTCAGAGGCTCCATCCATCTTTGCCGCTTCCATTACTTCTTCCGGTATGTTTTGCAAGGCTGCAAGAAAAATAATTAAATAGAGCCCAACGAACTGCCAGATTACCGTAATACATACAGCCACCATCGACCACTTTGTATCACCTAACCAGTTTTGTGCCAAAAAGTCTAAGCCAACAGCCCTTAAAATTTCGTTAATCATGCCATTCTTCGTATTATAAATGAGGCTCCATGTAAGCGAGATCACGACCGTTGATAAGACAACAGGAAGAAAACCGATGGTTCTGAAAATCTTTAAGCCCTTGATTTTTCTATTTAACAAAAGAGCTATAAATAACGCAATCGGAATCTGTCCAAAGACTGAGGCGATGACAACAAATATGTTATTACCTACTGAATTCCAAAATAATGTATCTTGAAAAAGATTCTCAAAGTTTTGCAGACCGATAAATTCCATTTCCGAAAAACCGTCCCATTCCATAAAGGAATAATAAAACGATTGGAAAATCGGATAGATAGCAAAAACGGTATAAATCAAAAATGCCGGCAATAAACCGATAATAAGAGCCGCTTTACTTTTCCCAGTTAGTTGCATATTTATCTCCCCTATGAAATGCAGGTTGCCTTAGAAGAGGCAACCTGTATTTTAAAAGATTATTTCTTTCCTTGTTCGTTTTCCTTCTGCATTTCTTCAGCTAATTCCTTAGGTGTCTTTTCACCGATTGTGATAGATTGTAAGCCATTGTTAATCATGTCTGTTAACTCAGGTGTTAACGTTGCATCATAAACGGGTGCTAAACCACCTTGTGCAAATCCGTTAGCTGTTTGGTAAATTTCAGGAATGCTATCATCCATTTCTACTTGTACTGGAACAACGATATTAGACTTAGCTAATCCTTGGTACAACTCATCACCATAGAAGTACTCTAAGAATTTAAATGCGGCTTCTTTCTTCTTACCAGATAATTCAGCATTAAGAGCGATACCGCCGCCCGCTGCACCAGAAATTTTTGCCGTATCTCCTTCGCCGCCAAAGCTTGGGAACGGAGCAACGCCGATATTATCAATATTTTCTATACCTTCTAGGATTGGTCCAATTGCCCAAGAACCTGCGAAGTGCATAGCGGCTTCACCACTATTAAATATTGTTCTAGATTGAGCTTCATCAATGGTATTGAAATCTTCGTTAAATGCTTTAAGCTTCGCTAATTCTTCAACTACCGATAACGCTTTCACAAAGTTCTCATCCGTAAAAGAGCCTTTTCCGCTTAAAGTGCTTGGTAAGAACTCACTGCCAGTAAAACGATCTGCAATCGTTGAGATATAAACAGACTGTAAAGGCCAAATCGATTTATTACCTAGTGCAATGGGCGTTACTTTTTGGTCATTTAAAGTCTTAATTAACTCTTTTAACTCATCATACGTTTTTGGAAATTCTTCAAATCCTGCTTTCTTCACTGCATCTTTATGATAGTAAATCAAGCTAGTTTCACTAATGTTTGCTGGAATCGCGTACTGCTTTCCGTCAACTGCATAATCTTTCATGATACCTTCTGGAATTTTCCCTTCCCACGTATCAAGGATTTCATTTAAAGGAAGTAACGCTTTTCCTTCAACTAGAGGCTGAATACGTGCACCAGGCCATACCCGGAACATATCCGGTAATTGCTTTCCTGCTGCTTGTGTTCTTAGCTTTGTTTCATATTGATCATGTGGAATACTTTCGATTTTAACGTGGATACTATCTTTGTTTTCTTCATTGAATTTAGCAATGATATCTTTATAAACCTTATATTCCGGGCGATTTTCAGTCCAGTCATTCCAAACTGTCAGTTCTGTGACCTTACCCTCCCCAGAAGCTTTCTCTTCTCCACCGCCACATGCAGTTAAAAATAGTAATAACAAGCTTAAGACTAATACGCCTAGCTTCTTCATGGTGTTTCCCCCTTATTCATATCAATCGCTTACATTTATTATTGTAAAGGTTTCCATTTTTTTCACTATCCGAAAAAATTTAAAAAATATCCGATAATTTACGGTCTTTTTAAAACGGTTTCATTTTTTTGACTTTTACTAACAGTATGAGTTAATAAAGTCAAAACAATAAATAAAAAAGCGTAAATGGACCTATGCCCACTTACGCTTTCAATATAGAAAATTTAATTTTAAGTGGCAACAGGCACCACTTATATCACTTTTTGAATTTTATTCTCATTTTGTTTCCCTCGTTTATGATACCCCTTACCATAATAGAAGGCCGTTAAGATTCCTAGCCAAAGCGGTCCAACGATTAACGCGATTCTAGTATCTGGGAAGAATGCCATTAATCCTACTACTAGAAGTAAGAATGCTAAAGAAACGTAGGAAGTGAATGGGAATAACGGCATTTTATATTTTAGGCCTTTTACTTGATTTGGATTTAAACCCTTACGATACTTAATTTGTGATAATAAAATCATAGACCACGTCCATATCGCACCAAACGTTGAAATAGCTGTTACCCATGTAAATACTTTTGCTGGTACCAAATAGTTAAGAACAACACCTACTAAAAGGGCACCTGCCGTTACTAAGACAGCAGTACTTGGAACACCATTCTTGTTTAATTTGCCAAACCCCTTCGGTGCTTCATCATTTTCAGCTAAGTTGAATAACATACGGGCTGTACTAAAAATACCCCCGTTACATGATGAAAGTGCAGCCGTTAAGACAACAAAGTTGATGATTCCTGCTGCTGCAGGGATTCCAAGCCTATCAAAGGTCAATACGAACGGACTGCCTTCAGCACCGATTTCGGTCCATGGATAAATGGACATAATGACAAACAATGCCCCTACATAGAAGATAAGAATTCGCCAAAAAACGCTATCAATCGCTTTAGATAATGTTTTTTCCGGATTCTTTACTTCACCGGCGGTAATCCCAATCATCTCAATACCCAAGAAAGCAAACATAACCATTTGTAAGGACATTAATACCCCAGTGATACCATTTGGAAGGATTCCCCCATTCTCCCAAAGATTGCTGATACCAGTAGCAATACCGCCATTACCAATTCCAAACACAATCATGCCAATACCACTTACGATCATGAAGATGATGGTCACAATCTTTATTAATGCAAACCAAAACTCAAGTTCGCCATACGCTTTTACATTTAGAAAATTGACCGAAGCCATGATGACTAGTGCTGATAGTGCCCAAATCCAGCGAGGTACTTCTGGGAACCAATACTCCATGTAGATTCCTGCTGCTGTAATCTCGGCCATACAAGTTACAACCCATAAGAACCAATAATTCCATCCTGTTAGGAAACCAGGCAGCGCGCCTAAATAATCACGAGCATATTGACTGAAAGATCCGGCAACAGGTTTTTGAATCGCCATCTCACCAAGTGCCCTCATAATAAAGAACATAATCATACCGGCAAAAGCATAACCGAGAATAATACCAGGTCCCGCAAGCTTAATCGCAGTTGCAGACCCTAGAAACAGACCTACCCCAATTGCTGCTCCTAGTGACATCAGCGTGATATGTCTTTCTTCTAAACCTCTTTGTAATTGATTTGGATTTTTTTGCATAGTCTACCCCCTATTTAGTTTAAATCTCCTATTTCCCTTTTACACCAAAAAAGATACAATATTATTCTAAATAAAACTTCTGTTTATATTTAAATAATATCCTCCTATTCTTTTTCTAAATGATAGCGTTTACAATGTCTTTAAAACCAACAAAAGTTAAAACTTTGTGAAATTAATATAACATATCTGTGAACATTTTATATTGTAGAATAAATACAAATCTATTAAAAGAATATTGTTTTAAATGACAAATACGTTACATTGTGCACAATCTCATTGATAAAGGTGGTAGTTTATGAAAAATGATCCGTTTCGCGCAAGCTTTGATAGTCTAGAAGAATTTGCAGATATGGTAAGTGAAGTTTTACATTGTCCGATCACCATAGAAGACGCGAACCATCGTCTCCTTGCCTACAGTACCCATGATGATCGGACCGACCCGGCAAGGATTGCCACAATCATCGGCCGCCGGGTACCGGAAAAAGTCATCAATTCCTTATGGAAGGAAGGGGTCATTCCTTCCTTGTTAAACAGCCGTGAACCAGTAAGGGTTAAGACGGTGGATGAGATTGGACTAGGAAATAGAGTAGCGGTATCCATTTGGAAAAATGATGAAGTACTCGGCTTCATTTGGGCGTTAGAGATTGAAAAAACACTAGGCGACGAAGAAATGGATTGTTTAAAGCGAGCGGCGGACGCAACCAAAAATAAATTGATTCAACTGCAAAACCGTAAAAATAAAAAAGAAGAACAATATCAAGAGTTTTTCTGGCAACTGTTAACAAGTCATCTTTCTTCCAATGAAGAAATTATAAATAAGTTTCATGCGTTGCAAATTTCGCCTCCTACACTATTTGGTGTTGCCGTTTTTCAATTTTCAAAGGAATTAGGACGAGAGGATGAAAAGCAGATAGCCTATCTGTTAAAAACAATTCAACTGCCAAAGATTTTACTGCACACCATTGACCATCAACAATTAATTTTGTTTATTGCTCTTGACGGGAACCAGCAGCCGGTGAATAAACTAAATGCATTTTGTGAGCTGTTTGTTGTTAAGATGAAAGAACGATTTGGAATTGAATCAATCGTTCAGGGCTATAGCAGTGTTTATTGTGATTTAGGAAAAGTGGAAAAAGCATACAAAGAGGCTCGAACCGTATTATCGGTAAAAAGAAAATTCCCTAGTGAAGCAAAAGAAATCCATGGCTACCAAAGCTTAGGAATCTATAAGTATATTGATGTTTTGATAGAAAAAGCTGGTACGGACCAGAATGAAAACTATTCTCTAAAAAGGCTTCAAGAATATGATAAAAAAAATAACACCGACCTCGTCGAAACATTAGAAGTTTTTTTAAATAAAGACAGCAATGTCCATGAAGCCGCAAATGCATTAAATGTACACACAAACACGCTAAACTATCGGCTCAAACGAATATCCGAAATCGGTGAAATTAATCTAAAAGACCCAAACCAAAAAATATCCCTCTATCTAGACCTTAAACTTGAAAAGTTCAAAAAATAGTGGTGACACCTAAAAGGTGTTCACCATCTGTTTGAAAATTCCAACAAAACAAAACTTGATTTTTTTAATTTGTAAGCCTTGTCATTTTTCCTTTTATAGCAAGGAATTTGTGAACGTTTTGTGTAATTCCACAAATAGAATCGTGTTATTTCTACTTTCTAAACAAAGAAAAATGGTTTTGAAAGGATTATTCTAAAGTCAGAAAAACTCACTAAAGACTTCCAAGGGGGATACCGATAATGATTATTGGCGTAGTGAAAGAAATTAAAAACAATGAAAACCGTGTGGCATTAACTCCAGCAGGGGTTGTTTCATTTATACAGGCTGGACATAAGGTATTAGTTGAAAAAGGGGCTGGAATTGGAAGCGGTTTCGTTGATGCCGATTATGCTCAAGCAGGTGCAGAATTAATAGAATTAGCAGCTGATGTTTGGAATCAATCTGAAATGATCATGAAGGTGAAAGAACCTCTTGCCAGTGAATACAAATACTTCCGTCCAGGTTTAGTATTATTTACTTATCTGCATTTAGCTGCAGAGCCTGCTTTAGCTCAGGCACTTAAAGACAGCGGTGTTATTGCGATTGCTTACGAAACAGTATCGGTTAACCGTACGCTGCCACTTCTTACACCAATGAGCGAAGTAGCTGGCCGTATGTCTGCACAAATCGGGGCACAATTTTTACAAAAATTCAATGGCGGTAAAGGCATTCTGCTTGCAGGTGTTCCAGGGGTTAGCCGTGGTAAGGTTACGATCATTGGCGGCGGGATTGTCGGAACAAACGCGGCAAAAATGGCGATTGGCTTAGGCGCAGATGTAACGATTATTGACTTAAGCGCAGACCGTCTTCGTTATTTAGATGATGTCTTTGGAAACCAAATTAAAACATTAATTTCAAATCCATTTAACATTGCTGAGGCTGTGAAAGAAGCGGACTTAGTAATCGGTGCGGTATTAATTCCAGGTGCAAAGGCTCCTAAACTAGTAACTGAAGAAATGATTAAAACGATGAAACCTGGTTCTGTAATCGTTGACGTTGCGATTGACCAAGGCGGAAGCGTTGAAACGATTGATCATGTAACAACTCACGATAACCCAACTTTTGAAAAGCATGGTGTTGTCCACTACTCCGTTGCGAACATGCCAGGAGCGGTTCCAAGAACATCTACAATGGCTCTAACAAATGCGACTGTTCCTTATGCATTGCAAATCGCGAATAAAGGTGTAGCGCGTGCAATCTCTGAAAATCCAGCATTAAAGCTTGGAGTGAACGTTGCTAACGGCGAAATTACTTATGAAGCGGTAGCAAGAGACCTAAACTATGTATATGTACCAGTGGAAGAAGCATTGGAAAAAGAAATCGTATTGAACTAACCATCTTGGTACCCTCAAGTTTATCTTGAGGGTTTTTTCATAGGGGAACTTGGGAGGGAGATTCTTGAATCAACATAGTTATCGAGATACATGGGCGGATATTTCATTGGACGCGATTAGACATAATACGGAAGAATTCAAAAAACACATTGGAGAATGTGTTGGCTTAATGGCTGTGGTCAAAGCAGATGGTTACGGGCACGGGGCAGTCCCGGTGGCGAGAGCGGCTGTAGAAGCGGGCGCGGATTACTTAGCAGTGGCGATTTTGGATGAAGCGATCGAATTGCGTGAGGCAGGGATAACTCAGCCCATTCTTGTATTGGGTTATACTCCCATCCGCTCTATCCGGCAGGCAATTATTGCAGGGGTTGATCTAACGGTTTTTAGTGAGGAAGTCCTTGACGAAATTATTATTCAGTCCGAAGAGCTTCAAAAAACGGTTTTCATTCATTTAAAAGTCGATACCGGAATGACAAGAATTGGTGTTCAAACAAAGGAAGAAGCACTTGTTTTAGCAAACAAAGCAGCTAATTCAACTTTTGTCACAATTAAAGGTATCTTCACCCACTTTGCTAACGCCGATAGTGAGGATCCATCCTATACGCGTCAGCAATTCGAGCGATTTCGTTCGGTCATTACCTATTTAGAAGAAAACCAAATTTCTATCCCTTTAAAGCATTGCTGCAATACCGCTGGGACAATGAACTTCCCTGATATGCACCTAGATATGGTCCGTGTCGGCATTGGCTTGTATGGCCTGTATCCCGACGTGTCGTTAAAGGCACATCCCATTTCACTTCAGCAAGCGATGACACTTAAAACGAAAATTGCGGGTCTTAAAAAGGTAGCCAAGTCGCAGCCGGTTAGCTATGGATGCACCTATATTCCTTCAAATGAAAGGGTCATTGCTACACTCCCAATCGGATATGCAGACGGGCTCTCTAGGCAACTTTCCAACTGTGGACAATTTCTTCTACATGGACAAAAGGTTCTCGTAGCGGGTCGCGTCTGCATGGACCAAACGATGATTGATGTAACAAGCTTACCCTCGTGCCAGCAGGGAGATGAAGTCATTATTTTTGGTGGAAATGCTGAAGCATTTCAATCTGTGGATGAGATTGCGCTCTTGATGGGAACGATTAATTATGAGGTTGTGTGTTTAATTGGAAAACGTGTTCCACGTATTTATACAGTCACAGAAAACGAGATTCACGAACAAGTCCTGCAAACCGCGGGTTCTATATAATTGACAGGTCTCCATAAGAAAAGGTCACATGAACAAATCCATGTGACCTCTTTTCAACATAAAAAATACTATCAACCAAAAATTCAAAAAAATTCATAAACTCCTTCCCTTTGCTTAAATTTCTCAAAATTATGAAACAAACCGTGGTAACAAATACCAAATATATGTTAAAATATTAGTAGTTTAGTATATTAAACCTAGGTTTAATATTTAAAATAAAGGAAGGGGATTTCCATGGCTACTTTATTTAAAGGAGTTATTCCACCCGTACCAACCATTTTGTTTAAAGAAGGTAAACTGGATGAAAATGGGATGGGAAATCTAATCGATTTTCTCATCGAGTCAAAAGTAGATGGGCTTTTCGTTTTAGGATCAGGCGGAGAGTTTGGACAAATGCCATTTGAGTTAAGAAAAGAAGTTGCTGAATTTACCACTCGTTATGTAAATGGACTGTCCCTGTTTTAATTGGAACAGGCTCCCCAAGTACAAATGAAACAATTTCATTGAGCCTTCATGCAAAAAGCATTGGCGCTGATGGTGTCCTTGTAGTAAATCCTTTTTACTATAAGCTGACGGAAGAAAGTCTTTTTCAACATTATGCAGAAATAGCTGAGAATGTCGACCTGCCGATTTTAATCTATAACTATCCAGAATTAACGGGACAGGATCTATCAGCTGACTTTGTGTTAAAACTTGTAAAACAATACCCGAATATCGTAGGTATCAAGGACACCGTTCTAGCAGTAGGACACACACGAGAATTAATTCAAGTCATTAAGTCCGAACGACCGGATTTTGCTGTGTTCGCTGGATATGATGAGCACCTCCTTAATACATTGGCACTCGGCGGTGACGGTTCAATTCCTTTAACAGCGTCTTTTGCACCAGAAATTTCAGTAGGAATCTATCAATCCTTTAAACATGGCGACTATGCAAAAGCAATAGAGCAGCACCAAAAACTCGCTGCCTTACTACCTTTATACAAACTCGATTCTCCGTTTATGAATGTGGTAAAAGAAGCGATTCGCTTACGGGGAATTGACATTTCTACAGAAGTTTTAGCTCCGGTTCGTTCAGTCAGCACAGAAAAGCTAGAACGAGTTAGAAGTATTTTAGAGGATAATTCTATTATTGTTCCTCAACATCAATCATAAGAAGTATGGCTGTTCAGTCGCTTAAAGCAACTGGGCAGCTATTTTTTTACCATTATTCTATTCCCCTGTACATGTTATCCTCCTCTTTCATTTATAATAAAACATATACATACTTAAGAATTTGAAAAAAGGTGATACTTTGTCAGAAAAATATTGGGTTCCTGCGATTGAACGAACCAATCTCGTCATTGGTTTAATAGCGAAGGAACCAGGAAAGCACAGATTAATAGACCTTTCAAAGGCCTTGAATATTAATAAAAGTACCATGTTTTCACTGTTAAATACGTTAGAAACGCTGGGGTGGATTGTAAAAGATCATGGGGATACCTATACATTAGGACCCACTTTAGGCGGATATAGTGCCGCTTATTTTCGCAAGTTTAATCTCTTGGAATTATTTTATAAAGAAGCGTCAAAATCGGTAAAGGTTATCGATGAAACGATCCAAATGGGAACACTGCACGGAACCAATATCGTCTATTTGGCAAAGGAAGAAAACGATTCCCGCGTCCGCCTCATGTCAGACCCAGGGATGCAATTCCCAGCTCATGCAACCGCGATTGGAAAAATCCAATTAACTCAATTTAGCTATGAAGAGTTTCAAAATCTCTATGCGAATAAGCAATTAGACCAGTCGACTCCTTTTACGGTAAAGGATAAGGAAGAACTTTGGCATCAAATTGAAGCGGCCAAAAAGGTCGGATATATTTGTGAAGAACAAGAAGCAGCCCTAGGATTTTATTGTGTCTCCGCCCCAATCTACAACCACGAAAATAAGCTAATCTATGGAATCAGCTTCACCATGATGGAAAACAGCTGGAAAACAAAAAAACAAAAAGCCATCGAAGAAATAATCGACCTAGCTTCCCGGCTGTCAAAGCACGCTGGATATGTATCCTAAAGCGGTGCCTGATGCGGTGCCTGTCACCACTCGTGGACAAAACAAACAAAGTGTCCACGTGGTGTGGACACTTTGTTTGTTTTTGAGGAGATGCCTGTCACCAGCTTTTATGTTTTAAACTATAATTCTATCTTTGTAATAGGTAAAAACAGCTTAATACCACGTCTATTAAACGGTAATATTTTTAAATCGGCCATTAAATGACTGATATATCCCCCCAGACAGGCATAGAAAACGCCGTCGATTCCAATTGATCCCTCTAGTTTTGATGCAATTATCCCAAAGAAAATGACGCCCAAGATAGAATGAGTATAGCTGCGGTGTGAGGTGATGGACGCTATGACGATATAAATTCCAAGCAGAATTAACCATACCTCCGATAACGAGATTCCCCCTGCCAGCACGCCAATTCCAGTGATGGTTAACATATGCTTTTGTTTAATCAGGGAAGAAACAATTATGATCACCAGACCACTACCGATACCAAACCATTTATCTACTGCGCTGCCCTCATAGAAACTATAAAAGACCATTAGAATCCCAATAAACAATGCCGCCAACCGAATCACTTTATGGGATAGGGTAATTTTACCGCGTAGCTTTCCATCAATATCTAAATCAGGCATTAATCCCGAAACTGCTCCTAGTCCAACGAGAATCACGGTCTCAGTCGGAGAGGAATGAAAGGTGTTTGCCGCGATAAATCCTGTTGCGGCTCCAATTGCTGTATGTGCGGTACCATTCAAAGTTACATCCACCTCTATTTTCAATGTAACCTTTATCATACAACAAAACATTTGTTCTGATTAGAAGTTTCCTACAAAATCCTACTATTATCCTATGAAAAATCATCACTTCCCTAAATATTTTTCAAGAAACTCCGCCATCTCTGAATAGGAATTTAGTTTATTCTTTAACTTCATCATCGTGTGTCCTTCCTCTTCGATGCGGATATACTGGACAGGATGATTACGTTTCTTTAGTTTGCTAACAATTTGATCTGATTCTTGGATGGAAACACGAGGGTCATTCACTCCATGAATAATCATTAGCGGTGCTTTAATCTTATCCGCATGATTCAGAGGATCAATTTGGTCAAAAAAATCACCGTCCTTTTCAATGGTTCCATATTCGGCCTCTCGCAATTTTTTTCGCCAAGGACTGGTTGTTTGCAGGAAGGTTCGGATACTCGACATACCTACGATATCAATCGCCGCTGCCCACAATTCTGGAAAGTGGCTGATGGCAGCGAGGACGATAAATCCGCCATAGCTCCCTCCGACAATCGCTGCCTTTTTAGTGTCGATATCCCCAGTTTTTTTCAGCCATTCCATTAAAAAAATTACATCCTTTACCGCGTCCATTCGTTTTCGCCCATCATCAAGATGTGTGTAGGTTTTCCCATAACCAGTACTGCCTCGAATATTAGGGGCCACCACTGCATAACCCTGGTTTATGAAATATTGCAAAAAGGGGCTGTACACCGCACGGCTTTGGCTTTCCGGTCCTCCATGAATATAGACAACCACCTGGGCTTTGTCAGCATTACGATTGGGCTTATAGTAAAAGGCAGGTATTTGAAGCTGGTCAAAGGATAGGAACGATATTTGTTCAGGCTCAATTAGTTTTTCCTCAAGAATGGGGGTGCGCGAGATATAGGTAAGCCGCTTCGCTTGGAGCGTCTTTATGTCCACCTCCCATATATCCGGAGGATGGGCTGGTCCATTTAACACAAAGCCCAGCTTTTGTTGATTCGGTGAGAATCTGAGATTATAAATCACCCCCATGGGTGTATTCCATGTATATAATTTACTTCGGTCCAGGTCAATGAGACAGCCCTTTGAAATTCCACCTTCATTGACGGAAAAAGCTAATTTGTTTTTATCCTTATTCATAGCTAGGTCTTCAAGGTCCCACTTTTCTCTCTCCAGCCAGGTAAATTGTTTTGTAGATAACTCAATCAAGGCGAGACCAAAGAACTCACTATCCTGATTGGTTAAAAAATATAGATGGTCCCCTTCCTTATTAAAATGAAAATCCTTATAACTGGCTTCACCCTTATGCGCAGTAATCCAGTCCATTTTTCCGGTAGAAAGTGAAAATACCCCTAAATCATGATCAAGGGGAGAGTTTGCTTTTTTTACTAAAAGCGATTTCCCATCTGGAAACCATTTTTCCACCATATACGTTCCGTCCTGGGTAAAAACCCGGCGAATTTCCAAGGTCTCCAGATTTTGAATATATATATCTAAATATTCTTGATTCCGACGGTTACTAGACCAAGCAATCCATTTCCCATCCGGTGAGCTGTCGCCAAATAAATGAAGATGTTCAGGTGAGTTGGTCAGAGCGATTTTATCACCATTCTCCTTTAATAAGTATAGCTGCTCTTTTTCATCGCCATCCGCATCCATCCCAAAAACCAAGTCGGACGTTCCAGCAATATATTTAATAAAAGTGATTCCTTTCATCGTAAAAGAGGTTTGCGCCGGCCACCTGTCCTCCCGGTCAAGCTCCCATACCTGCGGGACCCCTGTAAAATCCGAAATAAAGCTGATTTTCTTTCCCCTCGGGTCGTATTCAAAACTTTTTACCATACGAACGTGGATATAAGGGTCAATGGTTATTTCCTTCATTCTATTACCACCATTCACTATGACTTTTTAAAAAAATGTCCCCCTTTCATTCTATTTAGCTGGGTTACTGTTCATTCGGTATTATTGGGTAGAAAAAAGACGATTCAAATTTGAATCGCCTTTCCTTACTCTAAAAATTCAATAAACCATTTTACACATTGATAGGTGGTTTCCCAATCCGCTAAATCCTCTACACCCCAGCATGCATAGAGTGTTCCTAGTGCAATTGCAGCTTTTAGCAATCGCCCGCGATCAAGCTCCATCTGTTCGCTGATGGTATCGACACGAAGTTTCAGGATGCTTTTTGGATCGGGCTTTGATTTTAATTGATTGATTAAAAAAGAAATCACATCAAAATATGGGTCGCCTGCGACACCTTTTGGGTCAATGGCCATCCAGCCCTTTTCCTCAGAATAGAGAATATTTTCATGGTGCAGATCGCCGTGAAGCAGCTGGGGTCCTTCCGAAGTTTTCATTACTTGTTGAAAAAACTCCTCTGCTAACTGGACATGCTCCAATGAAATAGGACCACCTCCAGCATTACGGTAGCGTGTTAGCCCCTCAAACCAATGTGTAAGGGATGGCGTAGAGGTTCCATCAGGTACAGGTCTGCGAATGGACTTCCAAACTTTTATGAAATTCTCTAAAACAACCATTTCATCACTTTCAGCAGAAAGCATTTTTCCAGGGATGAGTCTTTCCTGCAGCATGACGCCATTTTCAGGGTCAGACTTTAAAAGCTTTGCACACCCTTCCCCATTATAGATTTGAAGCGTCACCATCTCATTACGAGTATCGAAATTTGGTACTCCTAGCTTCAAAATCAATGGATTTCCATTTGAATCCGTCACTTTTATAACGAAATTATAAGAAAGATTATCAACAGGCCCTTCACTCTTCAACTCCCATTTTTCTAGATAAGTTTCGACTCTTTGCTCTAAAGACTCTATCCAAGCCTCTCCAGCGGGGCCAAATGCGTTAATAATTTTCTCCTGGAATTCGCTAGAAATTTTCATAGTATGATAGCTCCTTACTTTTACAATTACCAGTCTTATAAATTCAACATTTCACCACACAACTCCTTTTTTAACACAAAAAGACGATTCGGGGGGAGCGAATCGTCTCTTTGTGCCTACTAGTTAGGCTGCTGCATTATATTTTGTAGTAGAAGTCTTAGTTGTTTTGCGGATGAATGGAACCACCCAGCGGTCTAAACCATATCTTCCAGCATTGTAGCCTGCTGTTAGGATGATAAATCCTAAGAAGATGTCTGTTGGGTTATGAGAAACTGTTCCAGCTAAGAAAAAGCTGAAGTTCATTACTAAACCAAAGAACATCGCTGCTGTTGTTAAACATCCTAGAAGAAGTCCTAAGCCGATTAACGTTTCGCCCCAAGGAACGATGAAGTTGAAGACATCAATGTTTGGAAGGGCAAAGTGTTTTAAGAAATCTACATACCAAGCATAAACCATAGTGCCATCGGGACCTTTAACGGGATTAGCTGTGGCTCCTTTTAAGAATCCAGAAGCATCAAAGCCGCCTGTTAATTTATGAAAACCAGCTGTGAACCAAGAGTAGCCAAGGTATAAACGAATAATAGTTAAAATAGCTGCAGAGATTTTATTTTCTCTTAAAAAGTTGTTAAACATTTGTCATTCCGCCTTTCAAAATTTGTTTGCTCTTTATACTTACACTATATTGGATTTTGATTGTTAATTACATGGGTATAGTGTTAAGTTCACAGTTTGTTTGAAATGTTATGGCGGAAGTTTGAACAACAATTTTTGTTATGAGGATCACAAAGATAATATTTCTTCTAACGTAGGAATTGCATTAATTGCCCCCACCTTAGTACATACTAAAGCACCTACTTTATTACTAAAATAAATAATTTCTTTAAGTTTCTCAAAGTCTTCTATCGTAGGGTGATCTTTTGCAAATTGGAATAAGGTCGCGCCAACAAACGCATCACCGGCACCGGTGGAGTCAATGGATTTTATTTTTACACTTGGGACAATTTCACTGTTTTCCCCATTTGACAGTAAAGTTCCCTCACTTCCCAATGTTACTGCAACTACTTTTGCCCCTAATTCGTGAAGATATTTTGTTCCCTCAGCTAGATTACCGATTCCTGTAATTAGTTTTAGCTCTTCATCACTGACTTTTACAAAATCAGCTAAGGAGATTCCCTCTTTTGCTAACTCGATAAATTCAGAAATTCTGTTTCTCCACAGATCTACTCGGTAATTAGGATCAATTGAAATAAACTTACCTTGTTCCTTTGCATTGCGCATTACATGAAAATACGTAGCTTGAAAAGGATCGCTTAATAAAGCAGTGGCAGAGCCAAAATGATGAATTTCAGCCTCATTTAGCTTATCTCTATCAATTTCTTCCTCCATTAAAAAGGCATCTGCCCCGCGATTAAATACAAAATCTCTTCCGCCGTTTGCCTGTAAGGATACAAAGGCCAATGTGGTTGGGTGAATATTATCAAACACAACCATCGATGTATCTACTTGGACGTCATCAAGAGTCTTCTTTAGAAATTGCCCAAATGGGTCATTCCCAACTTTTCCGCTAAAAAGAGCAGTACCTCCCAATTTCGCAATCGTCGCACAGACATTTGCCGGCGCTCCCCCAGCCTGTTTTTGAAAATTTTGCCCTTCTATTAAATTAATGTCCACATCGGTACAGAAAAAATCGATTAATAATTCACCCATGCATATAATTGATGAACTCAAACCAAACACCATCCTTTTAAAAAATAAAGCTCTAACCAATTAACCGATTAGAGCTTCCATGCTTACATTACTTGCTCCAAATGGAATCAAGTTCCGTTACGTTTAATTCCAACACATTTGTAGTCCCTTCATTTGAAAACAAAATAAGTTCTCCCCCTGATTCAGACGGAAACAATAAGCTTGTAATAGCAGCCTCACCATTGTTTGCAAATACCTCAATGGAGGAAGTGTCTAAAAATAACTGGAGTTTTAACCTTTGATCCTCCAACTTTAATGGTGCTTCTTGTACCGCTGGGAAGGACGTCGAAAAGCTATTTTCTCCAGATTGTGTGCGGTCAACAAATAGCTTTTCTTCTACTGCATCATAACCAATTACGGTTTTTTCTTCCTCAGAGTGCCGTATGATTAATCCAAATTGGCTTGAACTTTCTTTTTCAAACTCAATCGTTAGTTCCATTAAAGAATGAGCTAACGGGATTGAAACCGCGTTCCCTGATTCAACTGATATTATTGGATATGATTCCGTTTCTTTTCTAATCTCTTTAACTTCAGCTACTGGTTTTTGAAATATGCGGATGCCAGCTTCAGTTGCAGCTAAGGATAGTTCTCTTGGTAACGTCATTGCGCTTCTCCACGCCTTAGTTGGGACTTGATTAGCATAGCGCCAGTTACTCATCCAGCCAAGATAAATACGTCTTCCATCTTGGTTATCAGACCAGCTCACACCTGCATAATTATCACGGCCATAATCTAACCAAAGAATCGTCGAATCGTCATAGTCATTCACAAAAGTGGTTCCATCAAACTCTCCGATAAAATATTGTGTTCTGGAGCCTTCTAGTGATTGACCGTTATCACCAATACTTACAATCATTACCCACTTTTCTTGTCCGCCATCCACTGGAAGTTTGAATAAGTCAGGACATTCCCAAACGCCATCATGCGAACCGGCAGTATGCCCAAATTCACTTGCAAAATCCCATTCTTTTAGATTAAGAGAAGTATAAATCGTAATCGTTTGACCTGTAGCCAGAACCATCACCCATTTATTTGTCTCTTCATGCCAAAAAACTTTAGGGTCACGGTAATCGGTAATGTTAACGTCTGAAAGGACAGGATTTCCTTCATATTTTACCCACGTCCTTCCATTGTCCTTACTGTAAGCTAAGCTTTGTTGCTGAAGTGGTCGATCAGAATCAGGGTAAGTGCCGGCACTCGTATAAATCGCAACCAATCCTGGTTGATCTTTTTCAAAAAATCCTGTGGTATTGTTCCAATCGACGACTGCGCTCCCTGAAAAAATAGCTCCCAGTTCATCCGGATATAAGGCAATCGGAAGGTGCTCCCAATGAATCAAGTCTTTACTTACCGCATGTCCCCAATGCATAGGTCCCCATGTTGTACCATATGGATGATGTTGATAAAACAAATGATATTCATCGTTAAAAAAGACCATTCCATTCGGATCATTCAGCCACTTTTCTTCCGGTGAAAAGTGAAATTGTGGACGATACTGCTCTTTATAGGTTTTTATCATTTATATCGCTCCTTATTCTATTAAATTAGTAAAAAGGGGCTGTACAATTGCCAAAGCACCTGTACAGCCTTGAGACCATTTACCGGGTATTATTCCTGATTTCGATCGTAACCTTTTTGCTTAATCTCTAGCCATTCTTGTAGTCCAAGTCGATCTAATTCTGCTAGATAATCATTCCATTCTTTTTCAACACCGCCATTTGCAATCCATTCCGCACGCTTTCTCTTAATAAAAGCAAACATATCCGTTTCGATTACAGAAAGTCGATCGAGGTCCTCAATTGAGAAAAATACACGTGGGTAAATATTATCGGCTTCCATGTAAGGAACCATTACTTCTTTCATTAAGTTCAATCTCCAAGCAGCATCATCTGGTTTTGTAGTGACAGTACCGTAGTAGCTGTCTAAGATCGCTAATGGCCCGCCGACAGATGTTTTTTCTCTTAATTCAACTGGAGCGGTACCTTCTAATGGAAGGTGTTTTAACATTTTTGTTGCCTCATCCATCCCAAAAATGTTTTGTTGCTTTTCGTCACCATACGTACCCCAGTTATTTTGTACGGATTGAGATGGATCATAAAGCTGGTCAATCCACTTCGCTGTTAATTCAAGGTTTTTATTTGCCGATGTTACCACTAAACGCGAGCGGTCAAAGCCCATTCCATTTGTTCTCGCAACATTCTGATGTCCTTCTGGACCTTTTAATGGAGCTAACAGATCGTAATCATCGCCCATTCCAGTGATATTTCCTTTATCCCATGTGAAGTACAAACCATATTTTTTGTCTCGGCCTTTTGCTAGATACGTATTCCAATCATGTTCAAATGCCTCGATATCGATTAGTCCTTCATTGTATAAATCGTTGAACCAGCTAATGGCCTTTTTATAGCTTTCATCAGCCGCCGTAAGTTTTACTTCTCCATCGTTCGTGACAACCGTGAAATCCCAGTTATCACCTAGACCAAATGCACCAAATAAAGAATGTGGATCTTGTCCGCCGTCATTAATAATGAATGACATTGGAATCTCGTCCGCTTCACCATTACCATTTGGATCCTGTGTTTTAAAAGCGATTAATACTTGCTTTAACTCTTCGGTTGTTTTTGGAACTTCTAACCCTAATTTGTTTAACCATTCCATATTAATCCATGGAAATGCATCAAGGGAGTGAATACTTTCTTTTCCTTCACCTAACTCCTCAATCCATGGGAATGCATAGATATGACCATCAGGCGCCGTCATCATTGATTTGTATTGTGGTGCTTTTTCAAGAACAGCTTGTAAGTTTGGCATATACTGAATTAAATCTTCAACCGGAACAATGACTCCATCCTTTGCATGCTTCAATAATTCATAATCGCTAAAACCTGAATTAAAGATAGCGTCTGGAAGCTCACCGCTGGCAATTGCTAAATTACGTTTTTCATTAAAGATATCAGTTGTATAGTTTCTCCAATCAATTTTCACACCCGTTTGATCTTCTAATCGTTGAAAAATTAACTTTTCATTTGGATCCTCAGGAGCTAATGGTGAACTGGATGTCATAATCTTTAAGGTTTTTTCCTCTTTCAATGGGAAGGTTACATCCTTAAGCCCATAATCCTTAGAAGAGAAACTTTCGCTGCCGCCGCTTTTGCTGGTACAGCCAGTTAAAAGTAATGACCCTGAAAGCAGTAGAGCTGAAGCGGTTGTAAGCATTCTTTTTTTCATCATAAACCCTCACTTTTTTGTATTATTTTAGAGAACCAACCATTACTCCCTTTTCAAAATACTTTTGGAAGAATGGGTACATAATCAATAACGGTAAACTTGCAATCACAATCGATGAATAGCGGATCATCTCTGAAATCCTCATTAGCTCGTTCCTTGCCTCTACATCCGCAACCATTCCTGGCTGTACCTCGTTTTGAATCAAAATCGAACGCAATACTAATTGCAGCGGATGTAATTCTCGATCATCCAGGTATATCATCGCATCGAAGTAGGCGTTCCATTGTCCAATGAAGGCATATAAAGCTAGTACAAAGATAATCGGTTTCGATAAAGGTAAAATGATTTTAAAAAAGATTTTTAAATCGGAGGCGCCATCGATTCTTGCTGCTTCCTTCAGCTCATTTGGAACCGCTTTAAAATATGTTCTAGCGAGAATAATAAACCAGACATTAACAGCACCAGGCAGGATAATGGCCCAAATTGTATTCAGCATCCCTAAATCACGAATAACAAAATAAGTCGGGATTAATCCTCCTCCAAAAAACATGGTAAATAAGAAGAAAACCATAAATACTTTTTTCCCAACTAAGCCTTCTACCGATAACGTGTATCCGGCAAAGAGACAAACGAGAACGGTCACAATCGTAAATCCAGTTGAATAAAGAAGTGAATTTATAAATCCTCTCACAATGGTGTCATCCGTAAAGAGTCGCGTATAACCTTCTAATGACCAATCAGAGGCATTTAACGATAGTCCTTTTCGAATGATTGCATTCGGTTCTAGGAAAGACGATAAAAAGACATATAATAGTGGCCCCACAATGGCAAGAACGATAATGGTTAGTAGAATATTATTGGTCAAAAGAAGAATTCGGTCGCCCTTTGGATGTTTGATTTGGTTGTTCATACTTTTCCTCCTTCCTTAAACGAGTCCTTCGCCTTCGTTTAGTTTCTTAACCACTTGATTGACAACCCCGAGTAAAATTACATTCACAACGGCATTAAATAATCCAACTGCGGTTGCAAACGAATAATCACCTGCTAGCAGCCCTCGTTTGTAAACATAAGTAGCGATAATTTCTGATGATGGCGAATTCATTGGTGTTTGCAATAAATAAGCTTTTTCAAAACCAATTCCCATAATGCCTCCAGCCGCTAAGATAAACAATACGGCCATTACTGGCTTAAGCGTTGGAAGATCAATATGCCAGATTCGTTGAAGAAGTGATGCCCCGTCAAGTGTCGCAGCTTCATGAAGCTGCGGGTCAACGTTCGCAAGTGCGGCAACATAAACAATCGAAGCCCAGCCTGCACCTTGCCAAACTCCCGACCAGATGTAGATGGATCTAAAATAATCCGGGTCAGACATGAATGAAATCGGCTTATCTAGAAATGTTGATAACAATGCATTAATAGGTCCAACCGGTGATAGAAAAAGAAAGACCATTCCCGAAACCACCACTACTGATATGAAATGTGGTGCATAGAGGGCTAATTGAATATTCTTTTTCACACTCGATTTTCGGAGTTGGTTTAACATAAGAGCCAATATAATAGGAATAGGAAATCCTATCAAAAGTTCAAAGGAACTTAGCTTAATCGTGTTCATTAATATTTCGATGAAATTAGGCGACGTTAGGAAACTTGTAAAATGTTTAAAACCTACCCACTCACTCCCCGTAATCCCCCGGATCGGACTAAAATCTTTAAAGGCAATCGTCGCCCCGTATATGGGGATGTACTTAAAGATAATTGTAAGAATAACGGCAGGAGCAATAAGCAAATAAAGAATGTAGTTCTTTTTAATGTAAGTCAGGTTTTTGCTTAGTTTTGTTGCTGCTGCTGGTTTACTAACCGGTATGGTTTGCTCTGCTTTTACTAATTCTTCCACTCTCTTACCCTCCTATTCAGATAATCCGTTGAAAGCACTTTCAACTTGGGTTAAATATAACAAAATGGGGAGAAATAAGAGTTTAATATTTTTGGTTGAGGTATTTTAAAATTTTCGGGAGTTGACATCGCTTTCAAACTATTTTTTCGGTATGATAGGATGGAGAAAGGATGTGGGATATGCCGCCATATAAAGCCAGGAGTGAATCTTTGATATTAAAGGTTTTGCGTATTTTAAACAAACGAATGAAATTAACTGAGGATGATCAAAGGTACTATCAAAACCAAGAGAAAGGTTTTCAAGGGGAAGTACAGTTTGATGTCTTGACGGAGAAGCTAAAGCGTAGCTGCCATATTTTGAACGATTTGCAGCTGGAGCATAACAAGTCTAGTTTTCAACTGGATTCATCCCTCATATTTCAAGAGACCTATTCCCTTTTTGATGTGAAGAATTTCGAAGGTGAGTACGTTTATGGTGATGAATATTTTAAAACACCAAGCGGACGAGATATCCAGAACCCGCTTGACCAACTAAAACGAGGTAAGTTATTACTAAGTAATCTTCTTCAATCGCTTGGAAGTAAGCTTACCATTGAAGCCTACGTCATCTTCATTAACCCCCAGTTTACGTTATATCAAACTCCACCTGACCTGCCTTTTATACTTCCGACCAAACTGGACAGCTTTATGAAGAAATTAGACCAGAAGCCTTCACGGCTCAATCAGTCGCATGTAAATCTAGCGGACAAGCTCATTTCATTGCACCAAACAGTACCTCCCAAAATCCAGGTTCCTAACTATAGCTATGAGACGTTGAAAAAAGGGTTAACCTGCTGCAAATGTGACTCATTTTCAGTGACGATAGTTGGGAAGAAATTGATCTGTGGTAAATGTGGAGGCGAAGAAATGGTAACAGTCGCCGTAATGCGCAATGTAGAAGAATTCAAGCTTCTGTTTCCCGAGAGAAAAATCACGACAAACGTTATTCATGAATGGTGTGGCGTAGTCGATTCTAGGAAAAGAATAAGCAGAGTTCTGGGAAAGAACCTTAAAATTACAGGTCTTGGCCAATGGGCATTTTATGAATGAATGTAGCATGTATTTTTATCCTTAAGACAGTGTCTTAAGGATATTTTTATATTCTAGGTATTTTGTAGATTGATTGGAGACATATCTTATTGCTACCTTTGGGTTTTGGCACTCAATACTTTTTTGTTGAGGACAAATCCTCTTTGGGTACTCATTAGTTTTGTCCTCACTACCCCTGATTGAGGAAAAATTCTCTCTGGGTACTCATTAGTTTTGTCCTCAATACCCCTGATTGAGGACAAATTCTCTCTGGGCACTCATTAGTTTTGTCCTCAATACCCCTGATTGAGGACAAATCCTCTCTGGGTACTCATTAGTTTTGTCCTCAATACCCCTGATTGAGGACAAATCCTCTTTGGGTACTCATTAGTTTTGTCCTCAATACCCCTGATTGAGGTCGAATCCTCTCTGGGCACTCATTAGTTTTGTCCTCAATACCCCTGATTGAGGACAAATCCTCTCTGGGCACTCATTAGTTTTATCCTCAATACCTCTGATTGAGGACAAATCCTCTCTGGGTACTCATTAGTTTTGTCCTCAATACCTCTGATTGAGGACAAATCCTCTTTGGGCCCTCATTAGTTTTGTCCTCAATACCCCTTGTTGAGGACTAATCCTCTTTGGGCACTCACTAGTTTTGTCCTCAATACCCCTTGTTGAGGACAACTCCTCTCTGGGCACTCATTAGTTTTGTCCTCAATACCCCTTGTTGAGGACAGATCCTCTTTGGCTACTCTTTAGTTTTGTCCTCAATACCCCTTGTTGAGGACTAATCCTCTCTGGGCACTCATTAGTTTTGTCCTCAATACCCCTGATTGAGGACAAATCCTCTTTGGGCACTCTTTAGTTTTGTCCTCAATCCCCCTGATTGAGGACAAATCCTCTTTGGGCACTCTTTAGTTTTGTCCTCAATCCCCCTGATTGAGGACAAATCCTCTTTGGGAACTTGCTGTTTTGTCCTCAATACCTCTGATTGAGGACAAATCCTCTATGGCGCACTCATTAGTTTTGTCCTCAATACCCCTTGTTGAGGACGAATCCTCTCCGGGCACTCTTTAGTTTTGTCCTCAATACCCCTTGTTGAGGACAACCCTCTTTGGGCACCCGCCTGTTTTGACCTCAATCCCCCTGCTTAAGGACTAATCGAGCTTTTACATAAAAAGTATTGTTCTCAAGAATGCGTATTCACTAGAATTCATGCTCACATACATAGCAAAAATCCCCTAGCCACTAAGACTAGAGGATTACTTCTTGATATCCTTTAAACCATTATTAATCTTCTCGACAGCTATGTTTGCGGCTTCTTCGACATTTTTTCCTTCTAGCCCGACATCTTCAAATAGATCCTTAATCGCTTCGCTGATGACTGGATAGGCTGGAGTTACTGGTCGACTTTTCGAGTAGTTTTGGTCTTGTTGGACAAAGATATTTTTTGGATATTCATTGAGTTCAGGAAAGTCTTTTGCTACGGAATATCTTGCAGGTAAGTCACCGGAGATTGCCACGAACAATTTCGAACCCTCATACCCTGTAGCGAATTTCACAAATTCCCATGCTTCCTCTGGATGCTTGGTTTTGGATGATATCCCAAGCGCCCAGCCGCCATTCGGGACCACTTGATATTGCCCCTTTGGCAGCGGGGCGACTCCAAAATCTTCTCCTAGCACAAAACCAGGAGTTTGCTGCAATTCTGATATCGCCCAAGAGCCCAATACCGTCATCCCAAGCTTGTCTGTTTCAAGAGGAGTCGGAGGCATTTCAACCGCCGCTACTCGATGCTTAAAATATAAATCTTGATAAAATTGCAAGGCTTCTAATGCTTCTTTAGAATTGAGATACCCCTCTGCGGTTGATCCATCTGGACTTATTACATCTGCTCCAAACTGCCAAAGGATCGGCATTTTAAAATAAGCAGGACCTTCTCCGACATTAAATCCTTGCGCCGGGTCTAATCCTATCACACCTTTTGCAGGATTGTTGATTTTTTTAGCAATCTCCAGCACTTCATTCCACGTCAATGGATTTTCAGGATTTCCTGAAGGAAAAGGGATTCCAGCGTCCCTGAAAATATTCATATTGTAAAATAAGGCAATGCTCGATTCTACAATGGGCGCAAGGTAAATTTCATCTTTATAGGTTAACCCCTTTAATACTCCTTCAGGAATATCTTCAATATTCCCTTCCTCTTTCATATAGGAATCAATCGATAATAGCGAACCAGAATTTGCATAAAGAGCGAGGTTCGGACTATCAATCGCCATAATATCAGGATGGTTTCCTGCCGCCAGTTCAGTACGCAATCTTAATTCGTATTCACTTCCCCAGTGCATCGATTGCATGTTAATCTTAATAGTGGGGTGCGTTGCTTCAAAAGCAGCAACCATCTCTTCATAGGCCTGATTAAACGCTGGATTTGCTAGATTCCGTAAAAAGGTCAGCTCAACTCGTTTTGTCGATTTCTCATTATCTGGACTTTTACCTGATAAAGTAAAAAAGGCAAATCCCACTAAACCCAAAAGAATGATGAGTGTTAACCATTTCTTCACCTAAATCTCCTCCTTCCTACAAACCGACCTATTCCCCTATCGAGTTGCGAAATTCTACAGGTGTTTGTCCAACGTGTTTTTTAAAGACCGTGCTAAAATACCCTGAGTTTGAAAACCCAACTAAGTTACTGACATCAATGATTTTCAGCTGGTTATCTTTAAGCAATTGTTTGGCATGTTTCATTCTCAAATTAACCAGATAATCACTGAAGTTCTGACCGACTTGTTGTTTGAATGTTTCCGATAAATGGGCACTATTAATGTGAAACAAAGCGGATAAGGTGGTAAGGGATATTTCACTTGCATAGTGCTGGTCCAAATAATGGCGGATACTATCAATTAGCTTCTTATTAGAAAAACGAGCAAGACGCACTCTTTCGATAATTAATGAGGCCAATTGAATCAAGTCCTCTTTCACTTTATGCTGAGAATAAAGCTTCCATATATTTTGTTGGCAATTCCAGATCGTATTTTGAATGTCCTTCGTCTCGACATCATACTTTTTGGCTAATGAACCCAGCATAAATAGCACTTGGTTAGCCGCAAAGGAAAATGACATAACCGAACGTCCTTCTGTCCCTTCAAGAACAATTTGCAAATTATCTTTAAAGGCAGCGAAATCTACATTTTCAATTGAATTGGTTATCCGTCTCTCAAAATCCGGAGAAAAGTCAAACACCTCTTCGCTTGCAGCAGTTTGATCGATAATCTGTGACTTTGATCCAAGTTGACTTTGGCTCCAAGCAAGTAAACTGGATATATATCCACTCCTATATTCTGAAAGTCCATTTACAATCGCACCAATACCAATGACTGTTTCTAATTTTAATAGCTTGTTAACGGATTGTTGAAGTTGTAAAACAAAATGATTGATCGTTGAAGAATTGGAATCAACCAGCTGTAAAAATTGAACCATATTGGGATAGCTTGGATCCGTAAACACATAGGTTGTATTTTGCTGTTGCGCGATTTCCTTACACAACAATTGAAATGGAACTCTTAGTTCCTCTAGCCGGGCAGGATCGTGGCTTTCTCTAATTTCCACCGTGAAGAACTGTACTTTTCCATTCTCATTTGCCAGTTCTTCTAACTGAAGCTGCTCAAGCCTTTCAATCACAATCGGAAGCTGTAATCTTTCTTCTTTTGCTAAATGAAGGATAAATTGTTCCTGCAATTCTTGTAAATGAGAATGAACGAGTCTGCTCATTTGCGCGATTTCAACTTGTTTTCTTTTCTCTTCCTCCACTTCTTTCCGTATTTTCCTCAATGCTTCAACTAATTCATCAGGTGCAACAGGTTTCAATAAGTAGTCTTTTACACCTTGCTGCAGTGAATTCCGCACATAATCAAAATCGGAATAACCTGATAAAACAATGACTTTTACATGGGGATAATCCTGATGACAGCGTTTAGCCAATTCTACTCCATCCATAATAGGCATTCTCATATCCGTAATCACTACATCGATATCCTTGGTTTGGAGGATTTCAAGAGCTTCTTTCCCATTTGAAGCCTCTTCTACAACTTGAAATCCCTCTTCCTCCCAGTCTACTTTTAAGCGTAATCCTTTTCGAATTTGAATCTCATCATCTGTGATTAATACCTTCATCCTGTCTACCCCCCCTTTTCAAATCAATCAGCAATATAATCTTCGTTCCTTCATTTATTGTAGATTCAATTCGATAGGAAAAGTCATCGCCATAGGTAAGTTTTAATCGTCCAAGTACATTTCTTAGCCCAATGCTGTTCCCTTTGCTTTCCAATACGTTTAGGGTTTCATCTGCTGTAGATAATAAATCCGAAATGAGCTCTTCAGACATTCCCATCCCTTTATCAGCCACTGATAGGCAAAGCTGACTTCCAACCACTTCAGTTTTTATAAAAATATCTGCAAACGTCTTTTCACTAAAACTATATTTCACAGCATTTTCCACAAGTGGCTGTAGAATAAATTTTATTACAGGGATTGTTACGGTTTCTGGCTCTACATCCATTTGAATCGCAATGGTGTCCTCATATCTTAACTTTAATATGTTTGTGTAACTTTTAATATAGTTTACTTCTTCACCTAACGACACAATATTGCTTTTTGTATTTAGAGAATATCTCAGCATTTTTCCTAAATATACACTTACATTCATGACCTCTTTATTTTTCCCTTGAAGCGCTAAACTTCCAATAATTTCAAGAGTGTTATTGAGGAAGTGAGGGTTGATTTGTAATAGTAAGGCTTTATATTCCGCATCCTTCCTGCGCAAATTGGCTTCATATTCTGTTTCAATTAAATTCTGTAATTGATCAATCGTATGTTCCGTAACATTAATGAGGTAATCTACTTCATTACTCTGAGATTTATAGTGCGGCATAAAACGTTTTGCCCCTGAAAAATCTCCCCGTTCGATAAATCTCATTGCTTTTGCTAGTTTTCCTAAGGGACTAGTAATATTGTTAGACAGAATCAGGGAAGCCACAATCGTAATGAAAAAAAGGACTGCACTTGTTATCAGAAGGTTTCGCTGTAAATGATTGGCTCTTGCGAATAAATCGGACTCTGTCACTTCACTGACTAAGATCCAATCCCCTACTGGCAACTTTTGAAAGAAAACTAAATACTTCTCCTTCTGATAAGCAGCTTCAATTAGCCCTTCTTTGTCATCGCTAGTGGTGATTTGCTTTAAACTTTGTTTCAGGATTGAATTTGGAGTCTCTATCTTTCCTGACAAAATGTTTTCACCCCGCTGATTTAACAAATAGGTATGTTCATTTTGTCCGATAGTTATTTTATTTAGAGCGGTTTCTAGTAAAGCAGAAGGAAAATTCACCTTAATGACCCCTGCTGAAATCATCGTATTAGTATCAATGAGGGGCAAAATATAGCTATTGATTTTCTTTTGTTGCATTTCATGACTTTGCTGAAATGGATCTAAATGTGACTTAACATAGGCCTGATTATGTTGGGTAAAGTCCTGATACCAATCTGTTTCATGGAGTGAGGGATGAACGCCCCAAGTCCCAGTCCCATCCTCAAGCAGCACCGAAATCGACATAGCATTAGAATTGTTAATCATAATCGAGGATAGATCCTGTTTAAGTTGGTTCATCAATGAATCGATTTCTTCCTTCTCGGCACCCTGTCTATTTAATCTAATCCATTCTTGCGTGGTCTGGCTAACAAGCACCTGTTTGCCCAAATCCTCTGCTTGAGTAGTAACGGAATCAACATAAAGTGAAAACTGATCCATCATTTCTATGGTCAGCTCTTGAGTTTGTTCTCGAATAACAGACGTAAAAAAGCTAGGAATAATAATTGATAGAATCACAAATGGAATCGTTAGCAAACATGTAAAAATAAGTAATAAACGATTGCGTAATGAAAAAAACATGCCACCCTCCTTCAAAAAAGCAGCCCGGAAACACTTACAATTTTTTTATTAATAGGAATAATTCATTATAGCACTTAAATATTGCTAGTCTCTAGTACGTGAAAACCAGGAATAACAAGAACAATTTGGGAGTGAATTTTGATACTTTCAGGCTTATGTGTCAAAATAGGTAGGAATATCGATTGGTAATATCGAACTTGTATAATGATGTACCGAATTTTTTTAAAATGGAGGACATAGATGATGAGAACAATGAGACTAGGAAGCAGCACTTTAGAGGTACCGGTTGTAGCGGTCGGCTGCATGCGGATCAATTCACTTGAAAAGAACGAGGCTGAACGCTTTGTCCAAACAGCATTAGAGCAAGGTGCGAACTTCTTCGACCATGCGGATATTTATGGCGGTGGAAGCTGTGAAGAAATCTTCGCCGAGGCTATACATATGAATGCTGATGTCCGCGAAAATATCATCCTGCAATCAAAATGCGGTATTCGCAAAGGAATGTTCGATTTTTCAAAGGAACATATTTTACACTCCGTCGATGGAATTTTAAAACGCTTGAAAACAGACTATCTGGATACGCTGCTCCTGCACCGTCCGGACGCACTATTGGAGCCTGAGGAAGTAGCGGAGGCATTTGATATCTTGGAGAGTAGTGGAAAGGTCCGCCATTTTGGTGTTTCCAACCAAAATCCAATGCAAATTCAACTGCTGCAGAAATACGTGAAGCAGCCCATTGTAGCCAACCAGCTTCAATTAAGTATTACGAACGCGAACATGATCTCCAATGGTATTAATGTAAATATGGAGAACGACTCAGCGATTAATCGCGATGGCAGTGTGCTTGATTTTTGCAGACTGAACGACATCACCATTCAGCCATGGTCACCATTTCAATATGGATTCTTTGAAGGTGTATTCCTTGGTAATGAAAAGTTCCCAGAATTAAACCAGAAAATTGATGAAATTGCCGCTAAGTATGAAGTGACTAATACAACTATCGCCATTGCGTGGCTGTTGCGTCATCCAGCCAAAATGCAGCCAGTAATTGGTACGATGAATGTCGACAGGTTGATGGAATGCTGCAGGGCAAGTGAGATTCATCTAACACGCGAAGAGTGGTACGAAATCTACCGTGCCGCGGGAAATATCCTCCCATAGGATAAAGCAAAGGAGTGCCGTTAAGGGCACTCCTTCTATCTTGTGATGATATGAAGGGTTTAACCCTTACTCATCATCAACCTCGCCATCACCAATTTCATCCTCTTCCTCTACATCCTCAATCTTTTCCCCTTCTTCAGGTGGCTCATCTCTTCCACAACCGGTTATAGTGAAAAGAGAAAAGCCTAAAAGCAACATCATCAATAACCTTTTCATCTTCATTCCAATCATCCTCCTTTTATCCTTTTCCTTTCCAGATTCATCAGCAATATGAAAAAGGAGAGGCTTAATTTAGAACTGTCCATCTGGGGTGGACAGTGTCCACGAGCGGTGACAGGCACCTTTTCCAAACGCTCATTCCACATGTTCATTCAGGGTGATGCTTTCGTTGTAGTTGATGAAGCGGCGCAGTTCTTTGGCTTGGTCTCGGTTGATTTCGCCAGATTCGTACATGCTGCGGATTTGAGCTCGTTCGATGTCCATGACTTTGAGCCGCAGTTCTTCTTTTTGTTCTTCTCTTTTTTCGTTGAATTCGGATGTTGTGGTATTTAGGCGATTAATCAACCGCCTGTAGTCTAAAATGACAAAATTGACCATTTCTGCTCTTTCATGTTCGGTTGCATATGTTTCCAAACTATCAAGAGCTGCCTGCAACGCTTTTATTTGAATGTCCTGTCCCATCCGCAATTTTGCTATTCTAGTCTGTCTGTCCCGAGGATACTGACCCCTGAACTTCTTCCAGCCTCTGATCATTTTCCCGAGTAGATACACAATTCCATATTGAGCATTGTTCGACAGTGCCTCTTCCCGATGGTCAAGAGACTTTTCGAATGACTCAAACACGTTTTGATCCATGCCGCCTTTTTCCATTTCCTCGCGGATATATTTTCGCTCTGCTTTTAACGCGAATAACCGGATTTCTCTCATCTTTTGTTGAAAATGATCAGTGTATCGCTCATCCGAAGCAGGATCTGGTTTTAATCGCTGAAACATCACCTTATACTCCCCAATGAGTTCATACGCTACTGCTTCATTTTCCTCATTCATTTCAAGGTGGAGTTTTTTTATCGCGGATAGCATAAGCTTTTTCTTTGCTTTATTTAAACCAATCTCATCCTCTAATTCCCCTATGACCTCTTCTTCCTTACTTAATAGCGGTAAAAATATAGTTGCAGCGAGTAAGGTAAATAGAATCACTCCTGCAGCTAAAAAAAGAATCAAGGATCGTTCAGGAAACACCGCTCCACTCATAATAACGTATGGAATTGAAAGAACTCCGGCCATGGTCACAGCTCCGCGAACCCCTGTTAAACTAGTGATTAAAGTAGTCTTACTGTTTGGTTTTTCTACCTCTTTGCTTTTAACGAAGTGATACTCATAGGTAGAAAAAAGGTACGACCATAGGTAGCGAATTCCCAAGATAACAATGCCAATCGCCAAAACATAACCAATGATTAACCAATTCCCATAATTAGGATTGGCGACAGTCTCCATCATCGAGAAAGGTATGTTTAATCCTAATAGAAGAAATACAATCCCGTTTAACACAAATAAAATAATTGACCAGATATTTTCTGTCAGAACTTGCTCTTCTGCTGACAAGGCTTCCGTCTTTTCTTTTACCAACGCATGAACAATACCAGCTACGACCACCGCAATTACCCCCGAGGCATGTAAAAGCTCTTCTGTAATGATAAAAATCACGAACGGGGTCATAATCTGTAATAACGAATGAAAGGTAACATCATTAATGCCTTGTTTCCGTAAGATAAATCGTATCCATGTAATAAGTACCCCAAGTAAGAATCCTAATAAAGCCCCTGCTAAAAACATGTAGGTAAAATCAAAAACCGCCTCAACCAGCGAAAAATAACCTGTCACTACTGCTGCTACGGCATAATTAAACGCAACCAAACCCGAAGCGTCATTGATGAGTGATTCTCCTCTTACCAGATGCAAGATTTTTTCTGGAATCCGAATCCTTTTTGCTATCCCATTTACTGCTACAGGATCCGTTGGTGATAGGATGGCTGCTAATGCAAAAGCTGCTCCTAAAGGAATAGTTGGAATCAGCCAATGAATGAAATACCCGCCGCCAATCGTGGTTAATAGAACAAGAAGAATGGCATTGCCAAAAATAGGGGCTCTCATCTTCCACAATTCCTCAAGTGGAAAATGCCGTCCATCATTATATAAAAGTGGTGCTACAAATAGTAATAAGAACCACTCTGTTTCGATTTCAAGTGCAATATCACGAAATAAAAGTGCAATAAAAACCCCAAAACCAATTTGAGTTAAGGCAGTTGGAATGGAGGGGATATAATGGCTAATCACATTTGAAATTAATAAACCGATAATTAATAATAAAACGGACATCAATAAATCCATTTATGCTCTCCCTTATGAAGTAAATTCTAAGCTTCCTCTTCCTCCTCTGTTTCTTCCTCTATCACTTCTTCTGGTTCTTGTTCTTCTTGTTCCTTTTCTGCTTTTATTCTGGTGATTTCCTCATTTAGCTGTTCAAATGCATTAAGTCTATGATTGGCACTGGCCAATAAATCATCAATAATTCGAATAAATTTTTCGTAGGGTACTCCATTTTCGCTGCAGCCTGTAATCATTTTAAGCAGGTCTTTTTCATACAAATGATACCGCTCTTTAAAGGTTTTCGAATCCATCGTTAAAAAATACTCATCATCGACGACGAATTCATTAAACACTTTTTTCGTTAATCGTCTTTTGGTAACCTCTATATCTTGTTTATCCTTTTCATTGTCGTAGTGAGCCTCATCCTCAAATTCAGAACAAAGCGTGTCATAGATCTTCTCCAATAGCTCGGTCGGATTTAAATACTGTAACTCTTCCACATAATCCCTCCCTTTCTTTATATTTGCCCAAACAAAAAAAGCACACGCAGACTGCGTGCACTTTTTTCAAAAAGTATTATACCAATACTCCTCTTATCGGTTATCCATGGATAAGTTTTATCTTTTGACCAGGTTTCAGGTAGGAAAGAAGCACGATATCTTCCTCGACTACTCTTCCGATAACATTTACCCTATCATCGGCGGGCAGGTCACAAAGTGCGATTTGGACTTCGCCGCGGTATCGTCCATAAAGGTCATTATCTCGTGTAATACTTCCAACAAAACGCTCAGTGGTATTACTAGGTCCAATAGGGTCGACACTTCTTGTATCCATCAGCCGTAAGACATCACGGGAAAAATCAGGGCGGAGCTTAAACTCACCTTCTTGAAACCCTTCAATCCGTAAAACGACACTATGATGACGATCAAAGTCGATTAATTTCCTAAGAAGCGCTTCACTAACCTCTGGGTCACCAATATAAACATCCTCAACGCCAAAATGGAACAATTCCAAAGCCGCCAAAAACGGATTCATCTCACGGTGATCTTCCAAGGTTGGAAGTCCTTCAAACAACGGACCGCGTTTTTCCCCATCACCAGGAATATAGGCGCTCACTGGTATTCCATACTTCCCAAAAAGTTCATTTTGCTTCTGAAAAAACCAATCGGATAATCCTGTTTCAATCCTTGGATAGAAATTATGCCAAGCCAAAAGCTGATCCGCTTTTAAACCGCCATCCAGCAATGCACGAATATCATCCTCAAATAAAATGCTGGCATTCAGCGCAAGCTTAAATTCTCGCGCCAGTTTCAAAATCAACCCATTTTCAAAAAAGTCATCAAGTCTAAGGCCGCTGACCCCTAGTGATTTTAAATCAAATAAACTATCTAGTCCCAAATGACCTGGGGTTTTTAAAGACACATCAGCATAAACTTCTATCCCAGCTTCCTTCGCACATTGAAGCAGCATCATCGCACGACCCGCTAAATCACCAGATTCTTCTGGAATGTGAAGCGAGGTAAATGCCCGCTTCACACCCAGCTTTCCAGCCAATTCTATTCGTTCTTCTGCTAAAGGATCATTTAGATAGAAGGAAATGCCGATCAATCAAACTCACCAGCCATCTCATCTTTGAAACCGAACAAATACGTAAACGCAAATCCTGCTGCATAGGCAATTAATACCCCTACTAAATAAAGGAGAACCTGACCTGCAACAACTAGGAACGCAAGTGGTAACCCAGATACTCCGATCGCAACCGTTGCGATTCCAAAATGTGCTTGGAACGCTCCGCCGATACCAGCACCTAAACATGCTGTAAGGAACGGACGACCTAATGGAAGGGTAACACCAAAGATTAACGGCTCACCGATACCAAGAATACCTGCTGGCAGACCGCCGCCAATCGCTCTTTTTAAACGTGTTTTCTTTGTTTTAAGGTAGATGGCAAACGCAGCACCTACTTGACCTGCTCCACCCATCGCTAAAATTGGTAAAAGCGGGTCATCACCGATTGTATTAATTAACTCTAAGTGGATCGGTGTTAAACCTTGGTGTAAACCAGTTACAACAAGCGGAAGGAACGTTGCACCTAGAACGAAACCTGCAACAACGCCGCCCATATCAAGTAAGGAAGTTAACCCTTTTGTGATAATATCTGAAACGAAACCACCAAGCGGCATAAAAACAAGATAAGTAACAATACCAGTAACCAATAAAGCCACAGTTGGTGTAACGAAAAGATCAAGACTTGTTGGAACAAACTTACGTACTCGTTTTTCAACTAAAGCGATAAAAATTGCTGCAAATAGAACTCCGATTAAACCACCGCGTCCAGGAAGTAAATCTTCGCCAAACAAATGAATACCTGCCACAGCCGGGTTAATAATTAAGATACCGGCAATCGCACCAAGTGCTGGTGAACCGCCAAATTCTTTTGCTGCATTTGTACCAACTAAAATCCCCAGGTAACCGAATAATCCACCGCCGATAACTGAAAGAATAGTTGCTAGCTGCGAATCACCTGCTAACCAGCCTGCTTGAACAATCGCTTTTGTGATCCCTGTAATTAAACCTGACGCCACTAGCGCTGGAATTAATGGAATGAAGATACCAGCAATTTTGCGTAAAAACATTTTAAATGGTGTTGCATTCTTCTTGTTGATTTCTGCCTTTGTGCTCGCTGCTTTCTCTTTTAAATTGATTCCCCCGCCAGCATCGATCAACTTACCAAACTCTTCCGTTACTTTGTTTACTTTTCCTGGTCCAAGAATGATTTGAAGGGTTTCCTCCTCTACCACTCCAAGAACTCCGTCGATTTTCTTAAGCGCAGCTTTATTGACAACAGACTCATCCTTCGGTGTTACGCGAAGTCTTGTCATACAATGTGTGTAGTTGCCAATGTTAGTGGAACCGCCTAATTGCTCGAGTATTTTTTCAGCTAAAATTTTATTTTCTCCAGCCATGAATTTCCCCTACTCTCTGTTGTATTTTTAAACCTGAATCACGTGAATCTATTTCCCCATTCAACAAGGTGTAAATAGTGTTCACATCACCCCCTACAAGTTTTAATTCCCTTCTTTAATAAACCGAATTGCATCCCTTGTTTGATCAATGGCTTGAATTGTTTGCTCGTACTGAACCGTGGCCATGGATAGAAACAAAATATCCATCATATATAACTGGGCAAGACGTGATGATGTCGCCGCACTTCGGAAAGGTGCTTCCCCAGAATATGAGGTAAACAGTTTAATATCTGCTAAAGATGCAACTGCGGACTGTCCGTATTTGGTCAAGCTAATCGTCCTCACGCCGCGCTCTTTCGCAAGTGCCATTACTTTCACCACTTCAGCCGTTTCACCGGAATGCGAGATGCCAAACACAACATCATCCTTACCCGCATTCGCAATCAAGGTTGCAACAAGATGTGTATCGGTAAAAGCGGTTGCATTTTTTTGAATCCGCAGGAACTTCTGCTGTGCGTCCTTTGCAATAATATTTGAAGCGCCTATTCCAAAAAAGTGGACATTCTGAGCATGGAGCAGCGTTTGAACCGCTCGCTCCAATTCCTCATAATTGATAATCTCCTCAGAATCGCGGATGCTCTGAATACTATTGCTGGTTGTCTTTTGGACGATGGAAAAATAAGATTCACCTGGTTCAATGTCACGATACCCTTGTTCCACTACAGGCTTTACTAAGTCTCCGGCAATTCTAACCTTTAAATCTTGAAAACCATTTAATCCAAGTGACTTGCATAAGCGAATGACTGCAGCTCCGCTGGTTTTCGCCTGGGTCCCGATATCATTAACGGTACTGTTTAAGATACTTCGTGGATTTTCAAGAATGTATTGTGCAATTTTTCGCTCGGAAGCCGGAAGCTGATCCAGCATATTTTGGAGCATTTTTAATCCGCCTGCTGCCACACTCATTACCACCTTTTCAACCCTATCATTTTTTCTGAATCGCTATTTTTACATAACCATTTGCTGCTGTTAATAACTCTTCCGCCTGCTGTTTAGTTGTTTCAGTCAAAATCATAACAATTGCTGTTTTAACCTGCAGGTCTGATTTTTCCAATGTCTCTAAAGCGACTTCATAAGAAACGCCGGTAATTTTACGGATAATCCCAATGGCACGTTCCTTAAGCTTTAAGTTACTCACCTTTACATCAACCATTAAATTTTCATAGGCTTTTCCTAAAAGAATCATCGATGATGTCGAAATCATGTTCAAAATCATTTTATGAGCGGTCCCTGATTTCAAACGAGTTGAACCTGTTAGAACCTCTGGACCGACAATGACCTCAATCGCTTGGTCGGCTTCTTTACTAATCGCGGCATTTTTATTACACGAAAGCGCAACGGTTTTTGCTCCAATGCTTCGTGCATAGCGAAGGGCACCAATCACATAAGGTGTTCTTCCACTTGCAGCAATGCCAATTACCGTGTCATTTTCAGTCAGTTCTAATTGCTTTAAGTCATTCACACCCAGTTCAGGGTCATCCTCTGCGCCTTCCACAGCTTTCAAAAAGGCACCTTCTCCTCCAGCCATCAAACCTACTACCATTTCAGGTTCGGTGCTAAAGGTAGGCGGGCATTCAACGGCGTCCAGGACACCTAATCTGCCGCTCGTGCCGGCACCTAAATAAATCAGGCGGCCGCCGTTTTTAAAGGATTCAAATACAAACTGAACCGCTGCCTCTACCTCTGGTAAGACTTCTTTGACAGCCAGTGCTACCAATTGATCTTGTTCGTTCATGATTCTTAATATATCGATGGCCTCGGCCGTATCAATCTGCATGGTTTTTTGATTTCGGGACTCGGTCGTTAATAATTCGAGATTTTCTTCGATCATTTCCGTATCCTCCTGTTTTTTTCTAGTTGTAAGCGATTTCCACAACCTCATTATAACGCCGATGAAATAATAATTCAATAATTATATTAAAATTTTAAAATATCATTTCAAAATCTATTTTAAAGCCTCTATTAAAGACATATGTTGATTTTTCTCACGGAAACCCATATGAAGGACTAATCTCAGGGAGAACTCTCCTGATTTGTCTTTCATCATGCTTATGAAGGACTAATCCCACGGAGAACTCTCCTGATTTGTCTTTCATCGCCCTTTTATACCGCTGTGATAATCAACTATGAATTTTAACAAAGCTATTATAATAAATAACGACGAATCGCCTGTGCAACTCCTGCTTCTTGATTACTTCCCGTTACCTGGTCGGCAAGTGCCTTCACTTCATCCGGTGCATTGCCCATCGCTATTCCAAGTCCTGCAGTGGTAAGCATCAGTGAATCGTTAAAATTGTCTCCAATCGCAGCAATTTGGGAGATGGGGATGTCGTATTTCTCACTTAATTTTAAAAGTGAGGAGGCTTTACTTACCCCTGAAGGTGATATCTCCAAATTTAAAAAGTTGAGACTGCTGCTAACCTCCATCCCGCTAACCTGTTCACCAATCACTTTTGAAAAATCAGCAAGTCTTCCCTCTTCATCAAACACGGCAATTTTCGTGATGTCAGGTTGATTTGACTTAATGTATCGATAAAAGTTATCCACAATTTTCACCTGGCATTGACCGCGATAGTATTCTAAATCTGTTGCTCTTCCGCCTGTTTTTTCAAGGGAAGGGATATTATTTTCAATCCAGTTCTTATTCCATTTCGTTTCTTTTGGAACGAGCAATGTATCTCCTTCATAAAAATGAGCGTAGAAGCCTTCTCCCTCACACAATTCCCAGAAACTCAACAAGTGGTCATGCTCGAAAACCGCTTGCTCACTAATCTTGCCATTTTCATCGAGAATAATTGCACCATTGTAAGCGATGATCGGTTCTCCTGTTAGACCAATGCTATTGGCAATCCACCTTGTTGAAAGTGGGGAACGACCGCTGCAAATAACCACCCGTCCTCCTTGTTCTAGAAATTCATGGATCGCTTGAATGTTTTCCCGATCAATCTCCCTATTTTCATTTAATAATGTCCCGTCCAAATCGGTTGCTAATAATTTATATGCCATTATACTCTCCCCTTTGCACTATTTTTTCAATATGTTTATAGTATTTAATAAAATTAAATTTTAATCAATGGCAGGAGGTGCTGTACATGCTTCAACCAGAACTCGCTGAAAAAATTGTCAGGGAAGTACAAAAACTAATAACAGAAGAAATTATTGTCGTGAACACACAGGGCATAATCATGGCCAGTACCAATCGCAGTCGAATAGGTACCTTCCATGAAGGTGCATTAATCACGTCACAGCAGAAGAAAAAACTGATTATCACCGAAAATGAAACATCACAATTAAAGGGCGTAAAGTCCGGTATCAATCTCCCGATATTCTTTCAGCAGGAAGTCATCGGTGTTATCGGGATTACCGGTGACCCCGAAACGGTCACCCCTTTTGGTGAAATCATCCGCAAAATGACGGAGCTGTTAATCAGCGAAAATTATTATGGTGAACAGTTTGACTATCATTCCCGTGCAATGGAAACCTTCGTTCTTGAGTGGCTCCAGGCAAAAGAACCGAGTCCCAATATCCTTCAACGCGCTCGAGTACTGACGATCAATCTAGAACTCCGTCGTGCTGTAATCATCATCGAGTTTCAACAAAGAGAGCACCCATTATCAAGGGATGTGTGGTCTTCGATTCTGAACTCCTTTACACAAAATAAGAATGATGTGGTAACAAGGTCAGGAAACGAACGAATCATTGTTTTACTAGATTGTTCCGATTCCGTTCAACCAGTGTCCATAAAAAATCGACTAGAACATTTTCTTCAATTTATTAAAAATAGCTTCGGGATAACGGCATATGCTGGTGTTGGTCAGTGTTCAGTGCCGTCTAATCTGAGCCAATCCTATGGTCAGGCAGAACGAGCGTTGAAACTGGCTAGACGGATTAGAGGAATTATTTTTGATGAAGAATTAATCCTTGAAATGGTAACAGGGGAAATAACGTCAGAAATAAAAGCTGAATACATTCATCGGACCATTGAACCGCTGTTAACAGAAAAGGACCTTTTGGAAACATTGGTTGAACTCTTTAAACAGAATCACTCGTTGAAAAATACGGCCCAATCCTTACACATTCATATCAACACACTCCATTATCGTTTAAAAAAAATCGAAGAATTGACTCATTTAAACCCAAACAGTATTCAGGACTTGTTTTGTTTGTATCTCGGCGTTCAATTTTTGGATGAATAACCAAAAGATTAATATAAATACGTAAATATTTTGTATGTTTCTCTATAGCAGGCTTAGGCCTGTTTTTTTTATACTTTAGATAGTATGAAAATAGTACGAAATTGGGGGAAATAGCATGCTCTCGAATGAAGTAAAACAAAAATTGATATCCATTGTTACGGAAAAAAACTTCGATGATTCTAAAATAGAACGTTTAGTCTATTCCTATGATGCAACACCTAACTTCCAGTCAATGCCTGACGCTGTGATTAGTCCGCGAAATTCGGAGGAAATATCAGATATCCTGAAGATTTGTAATCAATACGGAGTTCCGATTGTTCCGCGCGGGTCTGGGACTAACCTGTGTGCAGGAACTTGCCCAACTGAAGGCGGGATCGTTCTTCTTTTTAAACATATGAACAAAATTCTTGAGATTGACGAGGAAAATCTAACCGTTACCGTTCAGCCTGGTGTGATTACGCTGGATATGATTCATGCAATTGAGGAAAAAGGTCTTTTCTATCCACCCGATCCAAGTTCAATGAAAATCTCTACGATAGGCGGCAATATCAATGAAAATTCAGGCGGTTTGCGCGGTCTTAAATATGGCGTAACCAGAGATTATGTCATTGGACTTGAGGCTGTTCTGCCAAATGGCGATATCATTCGCACAGGCGGAAAGCTCGCAAAGGATGTAGCTGGGTACGACTTAACCCGTTTGTTTGTCGGTTCTGAAGGAACGCTTGGTGTCATTACTGAGGCCACCTTGAAGCTGATTCCAATGCCGGAAACGCGGAAAACGATGCTCGCTCTTTATCAGGACCTTTCCGCGGCTGCTCGTTCTGTATCAAAAATTATTGCCAATAAGATTATTCCGACCACGCTCGAGTTTTTGGATCAGGCTACATTAAAAGTAGTCGAAGATTATGCTCAAATCGGGCTTCCAACAGACGTCCAAGCAGTTCTTTTAATTGAACAGGATGGTCCGCCTGAAGTGGTTGAACGCGATATAGCCAAAATTGCAGAAGTATGTAAGCAGGAGAATGCCGTATCGATTCAAATTGCGGCAACAGAAGAGGAAGCCATGGCGCTTAGAACAGCAAGACGTGCGGCACTTTCGGCAGTTGCTCGTTTAGCACCAACGACCATTCTAGAGGACGCAACCGTTCCTCGCTCAGAAATTGCCAATATGGTGAAAGCCATTAATGAAATTACTGAAAAGTATCAGTTGACGATTTGTACCTTTGGCCACGCTGGTGACGGTAATCTCCACCCTACCTGTGCAACGGATGCAAGAAATCATGATGAAATGGAACGAGTTGAAAAGGCCTTCGCGGAAATTTTTGAAAAAGCAATTGAATTAGGCGGAACGATTACCGGCGAGCATGGAGTCGGCGCGATGAAGGCGCCATACCTCGAGTGGAAACTGAAAAAAGAAGGAATCGCTGCGATGATGGGGATTAAGCAGGCTTTTGATCCCAATAACATTATGAACCCTGGGAAAGTCTTTGCGAAGGACAGCAAGAAACGCGTGGTGATTACAAGATGACAACCTTACTCGAACAAGAAAAAATTCAACAGCAATTCAAAGAGCGGATGAACGAGGATGAGCTCTTAAACTGTATGCGCTGCGGATTTTGTCTCCCAACCTGCCCAACCTATATCGAATCAGGTTATAAAGAATCCCATTCGCCACGTGGCAGAATTGCGATGATGAAAGCAGTCGTCGACGGAATCGTTGAACCGGATGAGGATTTTGAGCGTTCACTCGAGCTTTGCCTTGGCTGCCGTGCCTGTGAACCCGTCTGCCCTTCCGGCGTTAATTATGGCCATTTACTTGAAGAAGCAAGAGATATCATTAATCAAAATAAAAAACACTCTTTACCTGTCAGAGCTGTTAGAAAAACAGTATTTGAAGGGTTATTCCCTCATCAAAATCGTATGCGTAATATGGTCGGCCTTCTAGGTTTCTATCAGCGTTCCGGGATTCAAACCCTTGCGCGCAAAACAGGCTATTTAGGGTTGTTGCCTGACAATTTAGCTACTATGGAAAAAGTGCTTCCGAAGGTCCCCACCATGAAAGAAATGAAAAACCGACCTGAGCACCTGCCGGCGATTGCGGAGAAAGTTCATAAGGTAGCATTTTTCAGCGGCTGTTTGATGGATACGATGTTCATGAAAACAAATGACGCTACTATGAAATTATTGCAATTAGCTGGCTGTGAGATTGTCATTCCCAAGCAGCAAACCTGCTGTGGTGCCTTGCACGGGCATAGCGGTGAGAAAGATGCGGCAAAGGAGCTTGCTAAGAAAAACATCTCGGCATTCGAAGACTTGGGCGTAGATTTCATCATTACCAACGCCGGCGGATGCGGAGCTTTCCTTGTTGATTATGATCACCTGTTGAAGGATGACCCTGTTTGGAAAGACCGAGCCACTAAGTTCAAGTCGCGGATAAAGGATATTTCTGAAATACTCGTGGCTGTTTCTTTTCATAAAAAAGTGAAACTAGAACTTCCTGCTCAAGTTATTACCTATCAGGATTCCTGCCATTTACGAAATGTAATGAAAACAGCTTCCGCACCACGAACACTGTTGGGTTCGATAAAAGGGGTACAGTTCAAAGAAATGAAAGAAGCCGATCGCTGCTGTGGGTCTGCTGGTATCTATAATATCGTCGAGTCCGAAATGTCGATGGTCATGCTCGACTATAAAATGGTCCAGGCAAAAGCCACACATGCCACCACCATCGTAACGGCTAACCCTGGGTGCTTGCTGCAAATGCAGCTAGGAATTGAGCGCGAGGGCTTGTCTAATAAAATGCGTGCTGTTCATATCGTGGATTTGCTTGCCGAAGCAGTGAAATAATACAAAAAAGACGATTCAAGTTGTGCGAATCGTCTTTTTTGTTGTTACACGCTATGCTGTTACTTTTGCTTTACCAACAGTTTTACGGATGAATGGAACCACCCAGCGGTCTAAACCATATTTACCAGCGTTGAAGCCTGCTGCTAAGATGATGAAGCCTAAGAAAATGTCGGTTGGGTTATGAGATACAGTTCCTGCTAAGAAAAAGCTGAAGTTCATCACTAAACCAAAGAACATCGCCGCTGTTGTTAAGCAACCTAGTAGTAGTCCTAAACCAATCAATGTTTCGCCCCAAGGAACGATGAAGTTAAACACATCAATGTTTGGTAAAGCAAAGCTATCTAAGAAGTGAACGTACCAGCTATAAACCATATTGCCATCTGGACCTTTTACAGGATTCGCAATCGCTCCTTTTAGGAATCCGGCAGCGTCAAATCCGCCTGTTAATTTATGAAAACCAGCTGTGAACCAAGAGTAGCCAAGGTATAAACGAATAACGGTTAAAATAGCTGCTGAAATCTTATTTTCTCTTAAAAATTTGTTAAACATAAGTCATTCCGCCTTTCAAAATTTAACTTATTCTTGATACTTTCACTATAGTAGAAATCGATAGTTAGTAACATAGGTATAGTGTTAAGTTCACAGTTTGTTTGAAATGTTATGACGGAATGTTGAACACACTAGTTGCAACAGCATTTGTTAGCAGTCCACATGGTCTTCAAAGTATTTTTGGTACCATTCGATTGTTTTAACCAAACCGGATTCAAAATCAAACATCGGTTTCCAGTCCAACAAATTCCTGGCTTTTGCCGCACTCAAGTATTCATGTTTTGGTTCAAGATTACTTTGATTTTGAATAATCGGCATTAAATCACTGTTCATCAACTTTGATATTTCCTCTACAACCTCTAAAACAGTATGCGGTCTTTCATAGCTGAAATGGAAGGCTTCGCCTGCAATTGGACTGCTTTCCATTTTTTCGGCAACAAGTAAATGAGCGCGAATACTATCCTCAATATAAAAGAAGTCCCTGGCCGAGCTGCCAGCACTCCTGATCACTGGTGCTTGATTTTTAATAAGGGATTGAATGGTTCCTGGAATCAACCTGGTAAAATTGAGATCTCCACCACCAAACAAGTTTCCACAGCGAACAATACAAACTGGAAGCTGATAGGTATGAAAATACATAGCTGCTATTAAGTCCGCACAGCTTTTTGAAACGTCATAAGGATGTCTCCCGGCCAATGGCATGGACTCAACATAGGGCGGAATTGCGTTATCACCATATACTTTTTCACTAGAAGTGACAATTACTCTTTTAACCGAGGTTTGCCGGCAAGCCTCTAATATGTTCCAGGTTCCGCGGATATTTGTCTCAAATGCTGCCATAGGATTGAGGTGCGCTTCCCCTACCACCGCTAGTGCTGCCACATGAAAAACAGTATCTATTTCATCGTCTTCGAGGGCTTTTTTGATTACCTGAAAATCATCCAAGCTCCCCAAAACAAAATTTATTGTGTCATGTGTTTGTGGTTTTCTAACAAGCGCAGTTACATTTGCGCCTAATCGCAGTAGTTCCTGCACCAAATGACTTCCTACGAACCCTGTGCTGCCAGTCACAAATACATTTTTATTTTTCCAGCTCTGCATTCACATCAGCCTTCCACCAATAGGGTTACGATTCTCTTATGCAGAATTCTTGAATCTTATTTCTGCCTTGCTCAGAGATTACCCATTTCATTTGGTCTAGATTTCTCTCAAACTGAAACTCTCCATATTTAACCAATATCCCAAAGAACAAGCTAATTTTGGCAATTAGAAACGGAAGAACATCAATTTCCCCCTGCGTCAAAGCCCCATACCCTTTCAAAAATTCCCGCGTCACCATTTCATTACGGCGCTGGATCAGGAAAAAATGAAGAGCATACGCGACATCAAATACCCGTTCCCCCCGCTGAAGGGTATCAAAATCCATGAAACTGCAAACCTCTTTATTCACGTTATACAATTGATTACTTGGATTCCAATCACCATGAATGATCGTCTTCGGCAGGTTACTTATGTCGAAGCTAGGAGACTTTAACAAGCTATAAAACTCATTAAAAACAGTTACCTCATGACTTGGTAAGGTATGACCATTTTTAATTAATTCCTTCATCATGGTGGTGGGTTCAAGCTGATAATAGAGGTAAGCGCCCGTTGGTTTCGGACTTACCTCAATACAGGTAAGAGCTTCGTGCATCCGCCGTAGCATTTTCCCACTATGAAAGGCTTGCTTAGGGACCCATAGAAAACGAGAAGCTTCTACAAAAGGAGTAATCTGTACAACAAACTCCTTATAATTCGTGTAAGATAAACCTTCATTATTCAGGAGTGGCAAAAGGGCTGGAACACCTTCATTAGAAAGCTTTGAAACAATGAAATACCCATAAAGAAGCCTGTGTTTTTCAACGCCATTGAGAAAGATTCGCACAACGAATTTCCCCTTACTAGTACGAATCTTAAGATTTGCGTTAATATAACCGCCTCCGAGAAGATCCTCCACCTCTAACAAATCACCAATTCCATATTCCCTACATAGTCGTTTAAGGTCTTCCACTGCCTGCACCTCCTCCATTTGAAAACTAGAAATACTTTTGTAAGTCTTCCTTTGTTGCATAGCCGTCAAACTCAGGCTCAATATGTTGAATGATCGTGATGAGATCCGCTATCATTTTTTGATAATGGTTGAAAATAAATGGAGTATCTACCTCGCATTCATGGACAAGCTCCAGTCTATTATCACCTTTCTTGACTCTAACCCCGCTGAAGTGGAAAAAAATAAGCGGAATGTGATCGATATATATTTGATCATCGTTTTCCGAAAAGGTATACTTGCGGTAATCCCAAGGACCGATATTGACGCCGGGCGTGTTAATATCGCATATATTTGAAAAAATGCGAGGCATTTCATTCAAATACTTTTGATCACCAAATATCCCATGTCTAGGGTCGATTCGACACGCCTCTAATGTTTGTTCCTTCCACCAACGTAAACAGGCCATCCCCATCTCATCGCGCTTAAAGCTGATAAAGCCCGAATTGTATTCTCCCGTTAATTTCGTAACCTTCTTAATGAAATTTGGCTTCCATTCTGGCCTATATTTTTTTTCTCTTGATAACAAAACCGAACAATCCGGCTGCTTATTAAAAATGATTTCAGGATCATCCCAAAAATATAAATCAGAATCCATATAGGTCACACGCATCAGTTCAGGATACTTTGTAAGGACCATCTCCAAAAATAACGCCTTCAGCGTCCAGCAATATTCATGAATTCTTCGTTCTTTTTTTAAGGCTAAAATATCCTCGCCAAGTTCTGTATCTTGAAAAACCGTTAGATTTTTCCAATTTAATTTTTTTAACAAGCGGTAGGTTTCATCGTCCACACAGAGGACATAAAACATAAAATTCCCCGCTCTGACCTTATTCAGAGATACATACAGAGCAAGAAACTGATACAATCTGCTTTTCGTCATAAGACTGCAGTAGGCACTTTCCATTCCTAACACCTCATTTCTTTTAAAAAATCCCTACCTGATCTCTGCTAATTTAAGCGTTTTTTTCAGCTTATCAATATCAATCACTATGGGATCTTTATGGTTGCTGCGACTTTCATCCAGCGGCATCTTTTCCCCTATCAAACCATAGTAATCAAGATCCATATGATTGCTAATGATATGAAAGCATGGCATTAAATACGTGGGCGTAAACATTTCAACGATTTTAGTGCCTGGGTTACAAAAGATAAGATTCGTAAGCCCCGCCCCGTGTGGAGAAACGATCACTTCTGCACCATAAAACAGCTTGATTTTTTCTTCAAATGACAAAGCCGATAATTTAATCAATTTAAATCCGTATTTTTTTAAAATGGAAAATACCTCTTCTTCATTCAATACCTTTCGATGAGTTGAGTCTTCACGACTGATATAAATCCGTTTATATTTACTTTCTTTTCGCATTGTGATCTTTTCTAAAAATTCTTTTCTTAAAAACTGACAGACATTTTTCGGTACATGTGCGGAATAGCCCGCCATGGAAGAAACAATTAAATTTTTAGCTAAAATATGAGTCTCTGGATTACATTCAATTAGCTTGTCTTGTGAAATACCAAGTAGTTTTAAGCTTTCGTTCTGAAATCCACAATTCTCTTTTGTAAAGTATTTTCCTCGATTAATAACAATTCGGTCATAATCAAGGTTGCTTTTGCGCAGTAATTCTAACCGTGGCAAAACATCAAACATCCAATGGAAGTAATTGAAACTTACTTGGGAGGTGATGACGGCTAACGTTTCTGGGATATAAGATATTGAAGGAAGTTTGTTTTGGAATATTGGATGCGTCTTAGGAGTATGAAGATACTCAAACGAAACATCCCATAAAAGCTTATTATCAGGTGTAATGACACTTCCATTCCATCCCCAAACACGCCCATAAGGAATCCTTGCGACGAATTGTCTAGGCAAATGCGGATGGTAGTGCCAATTAATCACTTCGACTCCATTTGGTTTATTTTTCATAATGGTACGGTCGACATGGAATCTTTTGTACTGTGCGGCAGCAGATTGGTTCTTATAGACATTTATAAAATCAACTGTACGACTGTAGTAACCCATAGGAGGATCTATTTTGATACTCGTTCACCGCCTTAATTCCAATATCTTTGCAATGCTGCTTCATCTGCGAGGCCGTTAAAGTCAGGATCTACTTTTGCTGCTAACTCAATCGCTTCCGCAATTGCTTTGATATAAAGCGAATAAATAAAAGGGAGTTTCCTCCGATTCACTCGATAAACAAACTCGACTTTGTCCTTTGCCACGACTCTTAAACCACTAAAATGGTAAAAAACAAGCAAATGTTCATCAATGCAAACCGAATCATTCACATTTGAAAATTGATATTTTAATACATTCCAAGGACCAACATTAACACCTGGTGTTGCAATATCGCAGCTAGTAGAGAATAAGGAGGGCATATCATCTAAATATTTCTGATCTCCAAAAATACCCTCTTCTGGTGCAATCCTGCATGCCTCCAAGCATTTCTCCCTCCACCACTTTAACGCCTTCACTCCAATTTCATCATTCTTAAAAGAGATAAATCCTGAATTATAAATTCCAGTTATCTTACTTTTTCTCTGTACAATTCTTTGGTTCATATTAGGCCGGTATTTTTCTTCAATGGAAAGCAGCACCGAACAGTCAGGCTGATTTTTAAAAATGGATGTTGGGTCTGACCAGAAGTACAAATCTGAATCGAGGTAGGTAATACGTTTGACAGAAGGATACACTGTCAGCACATAGTCACAAATCACAGGCTTTAACGTCCAGCAGTATTCATGGATCCTTCGTTCTCGTTTTAGATTACGAATGCTTTCATCTAGTCGTTTCTCTCGTATAAAATGCACATTATCTAGTTTCATTTTTTTCAATAGTTTATAAGAGTCTAAGTCTACACAATGGATAAAGAGTACAAATCCCTGGGCCATCACCTTTTTCAAGCTCGCAAGTAACGCAAGGCCCTGATAAACCCGTGTTTTCGATAAAATGGTACAAAAAACATTCTCTGAATCCAGTGTGGCATTCATGTTAGCTTCGGATTCCATGCAATGTTCCCTTTCTCCAACATCTCATTGATGTCCAATACATTTTTATACGTATCAATAGCTGTCCAAAATCCATCATGAAGATAGACAGATAATTGACGGTCTTGGGTTAATTTTTTCAATGGTTCCTCTTCGAATATGCAAAGGTCATCGTCCTTTAGGTAGTTGAAGACCTCAGGACTTAACACAAAATAGCCCCCATTGATGATTCCGTCTGTCTCCGTTTTTTCCTCAAAGGATTCCGCGATCCCCTGATTGACCGTTAAGGTGCCAAATTGGCTCTTTTTCTTAATCCCTGTTACAGCGGCAATCGTTCCTTTCGCCTTGTGAAATTGAATTAACTCCTGCAGATTAACATCAGATAGTCCATCACCGTAGGTTAAAAGGAAACTTTCATCCCCGATATATTTCTGAGCCTTCTTAATTCTGCCTCCAGTCATGGTATTCAACCCGGTATCAACAAACGTAATCTTCCACTTTTCCCTCGGACCTAAGATTTTAATATCACCAGTAGAGGAGTCCATCGTAAAACTATTATTCTTCCATTCATAGTCCATAAAATATTCCTTGATTTTGTCGCCTTTATAACCGAGTAATAAAATAAATTCATTAAAACCATAGTTTTGATAAATTTTCATAATATGCCAAAGTATCGGCTTATCCCCGATCATTGTAAGCGGCTTCGGAAGCTCATCGGTGATTTCGCTCATTCTCGTGCCTTTTCCTCCGCAGAGTATAACGACTTTCATAGTTCTCCCCCTTTCGTTGGTTAGCTTTTTAAATATTCGTCGATTTGCTGTAAGCAGACAGCCTTAACATCCTCTTGGGCTAAATAAGCCCTTGTCCATTCCACACTTTTGTCAATTGCCTGCTCGACATTCCATCTCGGATACCAGCCCAATTTGAACTTAGCCTTCGAGCAATCGAGACGTAAATAATGGGCTTCATGCGGGTGCGGTCCTTGCCCCACTTCATAAGTGGCGCTGGTTCCCCATTTCGCACAAATTTGCTTTACAATCCATTCCACCGTCTTCCCATCCCCATCATCTGGACCGAAATTCCAGCCTTCGGCAAAGTTTTGTCCATCGGTGTATAGCTTTTCTACTAAGGATAAATAGCCGCTTAATGGGTCTAATACATGCTGCCAAGGTCGAATTGCATGAGGGTTACGGATTTTTATGGTTCCCCCAGTTTGCAGTGTACGAAAGCAATCTGGAAGCAAGCGGTCAACCGCCCAATCTCCTCCGCCAATCACATTACCTGCCCTTGCACTCGCAATCCCAACTACACCCTGAAAAAAAGAATTCCGATACGCGTCCGTTACGAGTTCAGAGCATGCTTTGCTATTGGAATACGGGTCATAGCCACCGAGCGTATCATGTTCCCGGTATCCCCATGGCCATTCTTGATTGCTATAGCATTTATCTGTCGTCACATTGACCACTGCTTTAACGTTGATTCCCTTTTGCACCGCTGTTCTCACTGACTCTAGTACATTCACCGTTCCCATCACATTGGTTGCGTAAGTTTCAACCGGATTTACGTAAGAGGCACGTACCAACGGCTGTGCTGCCATATGAATCACAATATCCGGCGTCGCTGAGTGGAGAGCATTTTCTAATGCTTTTTGATCACGGATATCACCATAGTGAGTCGGGATAAGCTGTTCCAACTGGCATAACTGAAATAAACTAGGTGTGGTCGGCGGCTTTAAACTATATCCAATTACGTTGGCTCCTAAAGAATGAAGCCATAAACACAGCCATGAACCTTTAAACCCGGTATGACCGGTAACAAATACATTTTTATTTTTCCAAAAGTCCTGATTGACCATTTGTTCGTTCCTCTCTCATCTCATAGTGGACATCCCCTTTGAATCCTTACACATACTATGATTCATTGAAATAAAGAGTTTGGATGAATTGACTACTATCATCTTTTTTCTAGTAAGTCTCGGTATAAGGCTAACTGCCTTTGCGCAGTACGAACCCAGGTGAAGTTCGCTCTAACGTGTATGGCGCTGTCCACGCCCATCTTCATGATTTTTTCAGGACGAGAAAACAATTTGAGAATCTGCCAAGTTAGTTCCTGAACCACCCTTTCTGGATCAATAAGAATACCTGTTTTTCCATGTTGGATGATTTCTGGTATTCCCCCTGAGTTTGTTCCAATAACAGGAGTTCCTACTGCCATTGCCTCGACATTCACAAGTCCGAATGGTTCAGCGGCAGATGGGACCAAAAGCAAGTCCGCCATTTGATACCAAGTGTGGATCTCATCATGAGTTATAAAAGAGGCAAATATCACATGACCCTTCACTTTTTCAGCAAGTTCAAGTAAACGTGCTTCATATCCAAGGTTGTCGGAAGTTGGAGAAAGAGAACTTCCTGCAATAACTAGGACGATCGAAGGGTCTACTTTTACCAACTCAGGCATTGCCGCAAGGATATGATGAACACCTTTGATTTTAACGAGCCTGCCGGAATAAAGGAGGATTTTCCTATCTGTTACACCCCATTCTTTTTTTAACAGTTCCGCCTTGGCTTTCTGTTCATGATGCCATTTAGGTTGAAATTGATCAGTGTCTACTCCTAAATGATTAACGGAAATCTTGGAAGCAGAACACAGCGTTTCTTTTATCATATAATTCTTTAAAAAATGGCTATTAACGATAATCGCATCGGCACTCTCCAAACAGGTGACCAATTCCTCTTTGCCAATATACGGCCGGGACATAAATAGTGTAGACTGGAGAGCCAAGACGATTTTGGCGTTTGGGATTGCTAAACGGACGGCCTTGGCAAATCGAGGGCGATTTTCAATGTGAATAATATCCGGCTTTAATACCTTCAGCTGCTCAATACTTTGGTTAATATACGTTTTCCCCTTGGAGGAGGTATAACGATAGTAAGTAATGGAACCCTTCGTTTCCCATTCAGGCTGCTTCCTAAACCTTTTTCCAAACATAAAAACATCTGCCTCTTTTTGAAAAAGACTTGCCAGTTTCTTCATTAACATCTCAATCGAACTAGATCTTCCACCAGAAATCGGAAAAGTACCTGGTGAAATCATCGCGATCTTTAACCTTCTACCCACAATGCCACCCCTTTCGATAACTGTCTATCACACTAGCTTATTCGATTGAGTAAAGAATGGTGAGGACAAGTTGATTTACTACCGGTAAAAAGTAATGGGATTTATCTTGATTGTGCTATAATTTATAAGGTTTGTTTTATAGAGAGGAGTTGCTTTTTTGGAGTTATTGGAATCAAAAGCAAATACAAAATCAACTTATATATATTTTTTTATTGCCGGGATTGTTCTTATCGCCTTTAATCTGCGCCCAGCAATTACATCGCTCGGACCGTTAGTGGGGATGATTCAGGAGGATGTAGGTCTGGCACATTGGAGTGCAGGTTTATTGATGAGCTTGCCTTTAGTGGTGTTCGCGGTCATGTCTCCACTCGTTCCCAAAATAGCGTCTCGGGTCACAAATGAATTAACCTTAATTATAGGGTTATCATTTCTTTTAATTGGCATTGCGATCCGGTCAATCCCTATGACCTTTTTCCTCTTCACCGGAACTCTTTTGGCGGGAATGGGAATTGCAATTGGAAATGTTTTGTTGCCAGCGGTGGTTAAGGACAAGTTTCCACACAAATTCGGTTTAATGACTAGTGTTTATTCAACATCGATGGGATTAATTGCGTCCTTAGCCTCAGGGATCAGTATTCCTTTAGCAATCGATTTGGGCCTTGGGTGGCAAGGGGCACAAATTGTATGGACCATACCAGTGGTAGTGGCAATCCTAGTGTGGATACTTCTTCGAAAAAATAATGTAAGGGACAATTCGAGAGCCATAAAACAGCAGGAGGGTTCCGCCTCCAATACCATGTGGCGCACTCCTCTGGCATGGCAAATCGCCATTTTTATGGGATTTCAGTCCTTTTTATTTTATGTAACCATTTCTTGGCTGCCTGAGATCTTGCATAGTCATGGAATGAGTATGCAAACAGCCGGCTGGATGCTTTCCTTTACCCAGTTAGTAGGATTACCGGCAAGTTTCTTCATTCCCGTCCTCGCAGGACGTTCTCAATCACAGGTATGGATTGCATTCATGTTAGGGATGTTCTCCATTGTTGGTTATAGTGGATTACTGTTAGGTTCATCGTATCCGGTTTTAATCATGAGTATTGCCTTAATTGGATTCGCATTGGGAGGAGCCTTTCCCTTAGCGCTAAGCTATATTGGTCTTCGTGCTCGGAGTGCCAATCAATCTGCTGAGTTATCTGGAATGACACAATCAACAGGTTACCTCCTTGCAGCAGTGGGTCCTTTGTTTATTGGCTATTTATATGATATGGCGCATTCTTGGACCCTTCCCATCGTTACCTTGATTGTCGTTTCAATGGTCATTGTGGTATTTGGAATGTTGTCCGGTCGGAATAGGTATGTATAAGGAATAGCAAAAAGACGATTCGAGGGGGACGAATCGTCTTTTTTTGTGACCACTTATGCAGCTGACTTTGTCTTAGTTTTTCCAACTGTTTTGTTAAAGAATGGTACTACCCAGCGGTCTAAACCGATTCTGCCAGCGTTGTAACCTGCTGTTAAGATGATGAAGCCTAAGAAAATGTCTGTTGGGTTATGAGATACTGTTCCTGCTAAGAAGAAGCTGAAATTCATTACTAAACCGAAGAACATAGCTGCTGTTGTTAAACATAAGTCATTCCGCCTTTTCATAATTTGTTTGTTCGTTATACTTACACTATATTGGATTTTGATAGTTAATAACATGGGAACAGTGTTAAGTACACAGTTTGTTTAAAATGTTATGGCAGAATGTTGAACACACCAGATTTAGCGTCGTTGGAGAGCAACTTTAAATTTTCCCCGTTTATAGTATAGGTAGAAACAATCATACGCCTTAATCTCGGTATTACTCTTCTATAAATAACGAAAAAACTCCTTTATCTAGACAGATGACACAATGCCCATTACCTACATATAGTACATTATTGATGAAAAAGTAGGGGGCGATCTTTTGGTTATACATGTTGTCCGAAGCGGTGAATCACTTTGGCAAATTGCCAATCGTTATAATGTGAGTATGAATGGAATTATCGAAGGAAACGGTCTGCAAAACCCAAACCAGCTGGTGGTTGGACAGTCTTTAGTTGTACCAGTACCAGGGACGTGGCACGTCATAAAAAGCGGTGAAACGTTATGGTCCATTTCACAACAATATGGTGTGACAATTAATTCAATTATCCAGGAAAATCAAATCACCAATCCAAATGTTTTGTATCCTGGAACCCGCCTATTAATTCCGTCAAGAATCCACACCATCCAGCCGGGAGAAACGTTATGGCAAGTGGCTAACCGATATGGAGTTACCGTTCAAGCTCTTATCAGCGAGAATCAGATACAAAATCCAAACCTTATTTACCCGGGTTTACAACTAAGAATTCCAGTGCAGAAACCAACCATTGAAGTAAATGCTTATTCCTATCAAGCAGACGCCTCAGGTGCCCAAACCATACATGAACTTGGTGACTTCCTTACGTATGCCAGTCCTTTTGCCTATCTTATTAATGAAAGCGGGGACTTGCAGCCAGTACGCGACGATTTAATGATTCAAGCCGCCAAAGCAGAATACGTCGTACCGATGATGTCAATTACAAACTTCACTTCAACTGCAGCCGGCTCCAATGTAGCCCATACCATTTTGGCTAGTCCGAAAATACGAGAGAAAGTCATTACCAATGTTCTCCGGATTATGGAGGAAAAGGGATACCGGGGAGTAAACATTGATTTTGAAAATGTATTACCGGCTGACCGGGTGAATTACAATCAATTTCTTCAGCTTACCGTCGACCGCCTTCATCCAAGAGGCTATTTTGTCTCAACCGCAGTAGCTCCAAAATTGAGTGCTACACAAGCCGGTCTGTTATATGAGGCCCATGATTACGAGGCACATGGTCGAATTGCCGATTTCGTTGTGCTCATGACCTATGAGTGGGGATATCGTCTTGGCCCGCCGCAAGCAATCTCACCGGTTAACCAAATGAGACGTGTCGTGGAATATGCCCTATCAGTTATGCCAGCAGAAAAAATATTCTTAGGCTTCCAAATTTATGCTCGAGATTGGCTTACCCCGCATGTTCAAGGGCAGGAGGCTGAAACATTTAGTACGCAAGAAGCAGTTGCTCGAGCAGTAAAATACGGAGCCGCCATTCAATATGACACCCTCACCCAATCACCATTTTTCCGCTACGTCGATGAACAAGGACGCGGTCATGAAGTTTGGTTTGAAGACGCCCGAAGCGCCCAAGCGAAATTCGACTTAGCAAAAGAATTTAACCTTCGCGGAATCAGTTACTGGGCATTAGGATACCCATATCCTTCAAACTGGACGTTATTAAGAGACAATTTTAATATAAGAAAGTTAAGTCAATAACTTTCTACAGGTGGAATTAATTTGGCAATTTAAAGATTAAACAAAGGCATGATACAATGTGGGGATATTCAAAAAGGTTTGCTGAATCAAATGGCAACTTTCTCTGAATCAGGGAGAATTCTGACAGGTTTGCCGGATTCCGTTGCTTCTGTGTCTGAACCTGGAGCGTCTTCTGACTTCAGTGTGAAAAGAATACAATACTTATATACTAATTTAACATGTTAAGATTAATAGAAAAACATACAAAAACCGAAGGAAAAATCCTTCGGTTTCTCATTTAATATTGATTAATTTTTTAAGTCAATTTCGACCACAGCATCTTCTTCAGTTACAACTTCAGTTCCTACTTCAACAGCTTCTTGAGCAGGTACTACATCTTCTGCAACTTCTTCAGATCCAACTTCGGTCGTAACTTCAACAGCTTCCTCAGCAGGAACTTCTACTGCCTCTGCTTGCACAGCTGAATTCGCTGCTGCATGTGCTTTAGCAGTCTCGCTTGCTTTTACACTAGCTTGTGACTTTGCTTTGTTTGCTGCAGATGGGTTTACTTTTTCAACCTCAATTACTTCTGCTTCTTCTTCAACTACTTCAGTTTCTTCTGTTTCAGTATCAACTACTACTGTTTCTTCTTCAGTCACTACTTCTTCAGCAACCTCTTCAGATTCAACACCAGTTTCCACTTCAACAGCGTCCTCAGCAGGTACTTCTTCTGCTACTGCAAGTACAGCTGAATTCGCTGCTGCATGTGCTTTAGCAGTTTCACTTGCTTTTACACTAGCTTGTGACTTTGCTTTGTTTGCTGCAGATGGGTTTACTTTTTCAACCTCAGTTACTTCTGCTTCTTCTTCAACTACTTCAGTTTCTTCTGTTTCAGTATCAACTACTACTGTTTCTTCTTCAGTCACTACTTCTTCAGCAACCTCTTCAGATTCAACACCAGTTTCCACTTCAACAGCTTCCTCAGCAGGTACTTCTTCTGCTACTGCAAGTACAGCTGAATTCGCTGCTGCATGTGCTTTAGCAGTTTCGCTTGCTACACTAGCTTGTGACTTTGCTTTGTTTGCTGCAGATGGGTTTACTTTTTCCTCTTCTACAATTACCTCAGCTTCTTCGTCATCTTCAGTTTTTACAATCGCATCTGTTTCAAAGTCGATGTTTTTAGAATCTTCATCCTCATCTTCTTCATCTTCAATTCTAACAACTGAGTCGGAGTCAGTAGCTGTTTCTTTTTCCTCGTCTTTTGCCGCGTCATCCTCATCTTCTGTTTTTACAGTTACATCGTGATCAACGTCAACCGCTTCTTCAGAATCAGTAGTGGTATCTGCTTCAGTCACATCCGTTGCAGCTTCGGGTTGAAGGTCAGTGACAGGTGTGGTTTCCTCAACTGGTTCTTCTTGCTTTACTTCCTCTTCCACCACCACATCATCAGCTTTTTCTCCCTTTCCATGAACAGCTGAATTTGGGGCAGCATGCAATTTTGCATTTTCGCTTGCATGCACGCTTGCCTGCGACTTACTAGCCTTATTTTCATTAGGCTTTACTTCATCTTTAGCCTGTACCGCTGGTGCTGCTGGTGCTGCCGGAACCACTGGTTTAACCTCAACATTAACCTTTGCGTTATTGGATGGTTTCACTTGAACCGCTTTTTCAGCTTTAGCGTGATCTGGACCTGCTGCTTCAGTAAATTGACCTCCAGCAAAAATTCCAAACGATAATGCTCCTGCAAGTACAAAAGATTTAGCAACTTTATTAGGGTTTAAGTAATGTTTCATTTTTTAATTCGCTCCTTTTATTATCATGATCCGTGGCTTTTAGCTGCGGGTGACATTGGTAAATAAAGGAGCTGCCTGCGGCGGCGGTGCTGGCGGAGCATTCACCCATTGAGTATTCATCATTGGCAACCGTGAAAGGTATGGTTGGACAAGTTTGATTTCAAAGTAATGATTCCATTCAAACCATTTATCCAAAAAGCTTAAATTATTTATCCCTTGATTAACCCGATCATTTGATTGACCCCCAGAACTGTTGCTTCTCTGTGATTGATTCAGTACTTGGTTCACCTTAGGAATCTCTTCCTTCGTGGCAGGTTCTTTCTGTGGCTCCTGCATAACGGATTCTGACATTGTTATGTCTAAGTCCTCAGCTTGCAAATAGACAGCTTGATCTACTTTTTCTGGCTTTACTTTTTCGACTTTTACTTCACTATCAGTAGCTTGGATAGAATTTTTAGGATTCAACTTTTCTACTGTATGATTTTTCCGGACCGCCTCAGCTTGTTCGGGAACATTGACCTGAGCAACATTCTCAGCTTTCTTTACCACCGACTTCATATTTCCATTGGCCTGCTCTGGCAAACTTTTTTCTACCGCAGCCTGATTTTGGGCTGGTCGTTGTTTTGCTTGTACCTGGTTTTCACGAGCATGTTCAGGAATCGTCTTATTCAGCGATTTCGCCTCTTCAGACTTTGCTGGTACTGCTATTGTCGCAGGTTCTGGAATTGAAGCAGCTTCTCGTGCAGATGCCTGCTCTGGTATTGGTGCATGTTCCTGTATTGAAGCCGGAGCTTGTCCCTTTTGAGGGCGAAGTTCATTCTTCTCAGCAAAAGCATTGTCTGGAAAAAACATCGCTGTACCAACCAGTAGTGCTAATATAAGAAATTGGCGGAAGTGCACATTTTCACCCCCTTTCAACGAATATGAATTGTTGCATTCACGGACAAAATTCGAGCAAAATCTTCGTTTTCTGTCGGCTTTTCTTAAAAATGCTTCTTTTCACCCAATCACGCTAGAGTTTTTAGGTAATTTTAAGCATTAAAAAAAGACGATTCGGGGAGAACGAATCGTCTTTTTTTTCCTATTATTTAGGCTGCTGCTTTATTTTTTTCAGTATAAGTCTTAGCTGTTTTCCGGATGAATGGAACCACCCGGCGGTCTAAACCATATTTACCTGCGTTGAAGCCTGCTGCTAAGATGATGAAGCCTAAAAAAATGTCAGTTGGGTTATGAGATACAGTTCCTGCTAAGAAAAAGCTGAAGTTCATCACTAGACCAAAGAACATTGCTGCTGTTGTTAAACATCCTAATAGAAGTCCTAAACCGATCAATGTTTCGCCCCAAGGAACGATGAAGTTGAACACATCGATGTTTGGTAGTGCAAAGTCTTTTAAGAAATCAACATACCACGCATAAACCATATTGCCATCTGGACCTTTAACGGGGTTCGCTGTTGCTCCTTTTAAAAAGCCTGAAGCGTCAAAGCCACCTGTAATTTTATGAAAACCAGCTGTGAACCAAGAGTAGCCAAGGTATAAACGAATAACGGTTAAAATAGCTGCTGAAATCTTATTTTCTCTTAAAAATTTGTTAAACATAAGTCATTCCGCCTTTCAATATTTCGTTGTTCTTTATACTTACACTATATTGGATTTCGAAGGTTAATAACATGGTTGTAGTGTTAAGTTCACAGTTTGTTTGAAATGTTATGACGGAATGTTGAACAGCTGATAGAAATGGTTATTATCTCAGCCCCATCAATCTTTATTTGCTAGTTTTTACATTCCTCGCTAATGGGGCAGTTCAAGCTTGGCCATTTTTAAATGGTTGAACCTCAACCGAAAATTGTTGCAATTTAGACGTTATCACAAAATAACTTATTATTGTCGAAATCATGTCTAATTATAGGGTGTTTTCAGCATCAAGATATATCAGTATCATTTACCCTTTTCTCAATTTTCCTACTATTTAAATCAGTGTTCACAGCTAAGATGTTCTATGTTACTATCGGAAAGGCTTTGGAAAAATGCTATCCAACATAAATTTGAAGCACTTGTAAATCAAGTCATCGCACCTTCCAAACCAATTTACTAAAAAAACATACGAGGTGTATGATGAAAACAAATAAATCGACCCAAATTGAAAACAAAAAACTTTTAATGGACATTGTGGAGTTAAAAATAAAACTAAGTGAATTATTTACCCAAAGTGGCCCAAATACTTCCGAATATATAAGTCTATCAATCAAACTCGATTGCCTGATGAATGAATACTTTAACGAGAAAATAGAACAACTAATCTAACAAGTAAGAGGCCAGCAAAACTTTGCTGGTCTCTTTTACTTCTAACGACTGTATATCCTTCCATGATCGCCTGCATAGCCCCAAACTCCTTTTCATTCTTATCTTCAGTCACTCCAGAATACGCCAACTGAGATTTATTTTTTCAGACCATGTCCTTTTCGCTTATTTTTATATATATAAAGGGTGAAAGGAGGTGATCGACAATGGCACAGGCAGTTGTAACATCGTCTAAGTTACGTTTGGTGTTTCAAGTTGGCATGGATGACGAAGGAAAACCTGTTTTAAAAGCAAAGACACTTAGTAACATCCAGAAATCCGCGACAGCTGATCAACTATTCCAGGCAGCACAAGCGTTGATCGGTTTATCCAACGACACTCTCAGCAATATTGAGAGAGTCGACAATGCAGATTTACTAGCGTAATCAAAAATTAAATGGTGTTAGGAGGTGAATGAAATGGCTAAAACATTAGAGTTGGAGTTTACGACAGAGTTTGGTAAATCCGCACGTTTATCAATAGACAATCCGAAGGAACCGATTGACGGATCTGTGGTGAAGGCGGCGATGGAAGAGATGATCGCGTCAGGAGTTTTCACTTCTACAAACGGTAATTTTGCTACTGCGAAAGGAGCTCGGGTTATCGATCGAAATGTAACCGAATATGAGATTATTTAATAGAGTAAGAGGAGGCCGGGTTCCAGTGGAAGCCCGGCTTCTATTAAAAGAAAGGAGTGAAATCTCGTGGAGCAAATGATACCTCTAATTAGTGAGGTAGGATTTCCAATCGTTGTGACTCTCTATTTGCTATATCGGATTGAATCGAAGCTAGATATGGTAGTCCAATCGATTCAAAATCTTCCCGAACGCATGAAGGCATAGAAACTAAACCACAATGTCACCTTCAAATTAATAGAACCTTAAACCTTTGTTCATAGTTTGTTCATACTTAGGGGGTAAGATAAATACATGAAGAGGACAAACATTTTTCTCTCTCTTTCATAAACCCCCTTTTATAAGATTTCTTTTTGGATTCGGCAACCGGCTGAATCCCTTTTTTTATGCAAATTTCCCACCTAACCTGCATAGAATGGAATGTTACCTATTATCACTGTAACATTACGTTCTTTTTTTCGTCTTTTGGTATGGAAATTTCTAGTAAAGCGGGTGTTAAATGAATTTAACAATAAAAAAATGTCTAGAATGCGGTGGAACTTCCTTTACGCAAGCCATTGACCACAAGTGCCTTCGTTTGATCGAAAAAAGTTTCACAAAGGGCGCAGTAGAGAACTACATCATTTGTTTAAATTGTGGTGAAATTCTTTCTATAAAAATCCTTCATCCCGGTAAATTACAATACGGCAATCACTAACCCATGTGATTGCCGTATGTACTCGGCTTATCCAGAAAACCTCCTATTAAGTCCGCTATTTTTATCATCCTATATTCATCCCCACTAGAAAAATTCTGTCAAACCGTTTTTTTAAAAGTTTTACTTGCAATAGCGCTTACAATGAGTTTATAATATCCATAAACCGATTTACTAAACCGGTTTACTAAATCGATATATTTAATTACTTCAAAGAAGGTGTCATAACCATGCAAAATGTGATTGTTCCTTTAAATGCTTTTGATAGAGTCGAAGTCTTAGAGAAAGGACAAACTTCTTTTATTAAGCTTATTGCAAGTTCAGGTGCTTATGGAATTGAGATTCGCCGCGAGTTATTTTCAGAACAAGTTCCGCCGATAGAAAGCATGAAACAAGAAATAGAACAACATCAACTTTTTACTGTGTATTCCGCACCCGTCGAATTATGGAATGCGAATCATCAGTTAAACGAACAAGAGTTAACTGCCATTTTTGAAGAAGGAAAAAAGCTTGGTGCCAAGTGGGTCAAAGTATCACTAGGACATTTTAGTAAAGAGCAATCCCATTTAAGCTACCTCCACTTCTTTTTGAAGCAGCATTCTGAAATTCAATTATTCGTAGAGAACGATCAAACGCTGTATGGCGGAAATGTTTCCAACTTAAAGGCATTTTTTGAAAGCGCCTCCGAACAGAATGTGCCGGTTAAAATGACATTTGATGCCGGAAACTGGTACTATGCCAAGCAGGATATAGACGACGCTTTAAGTCAGCTGTCCCAATATGTCCAGTATCTTCATTTGAAACAAGTTAATTTGGAAAACGGAGAACTCGTAACCGTGCCGCTTCAAAAAAACATTGGACACAGCTGGGAAAAAGTGATGAACAGCCTCCCTTCCAATCTAGTGAAAGCGCTTGAGTTCCCCATACAACCAAAGGAACGAACAAAAGAGTATATCCAAATGTTCACAGAAAGCGAGGTACTACTATGAAAAAGTTAGATGTGGTAACATTCGGCGAAGCAATGGCGATGTTCATGGCGAATCATCCTGGTTCCTTACATGAAGTTAACCAATTCACCCGTGAGCTTGCAGGCGCTGAAACCAACGTCGCCATCGGACTTGCCCGCCTTGGGCTCGGCTCTGGCTGGGCGAGTAAAGTAGGAAATGACGCGTTTGGAAAATTTATTATGAACCGTCTCCAAAATGAAAACGTCAACATAGACCACGTTTTGCTAGACAACACGTACCCTACTGGGTTCCAATTAAAGTCAATGGTGTTAGAAGGAGATCCTGAAGTTCAATATTTCCGTAAAGGATCCGCTGCAAGTCATCTTACTGTAGGAGATTTTAATGAAGAGTATTTCACAGCCGCTAAACACCTTCATATGACAGGGATTCCATTAGCGATTTCAACAGGTGCACGAGCATTTGCCAAACATGCGTTAACGACTATGAAAAAAAATGGTCGGAAGGTCTCCTTGGATCCGAATTTACGTCCGACTCTTTGGGCATCACAAGAAGAAATGGTAAAAGAAATCAATGAAGTAGCTTTCCAAGCAGATTACGTTTTACCGGGGTTAGCTGAGGGTGAAATTTTAACAGGTTTAAAAAACCCTCGTGATATTGCTTCCTTTTACTTGGATAAAGGGGTCGAGCTTGTGGTCATTAAGCTTGGGCCGGCGGGTGCTTTTTATAAAACAGCAACCGAAGAAGGAACCGTACTCGGCTTTCCTGTAGAAAAGGTCGTCGATACCGTTGGTGCAGGTGATGGTTTTGCTGTCGGAGTGATCAGTGGACTCCTTGAAGGTATCTCCATTCATGACGCGGTTATGCGAGGAAATGCAATTGGTTCACTAGCTGTTCAGTCACCTGGTGACAACGATGGCTATCCAACCAAAGCACAGTTAAAAAAATATATAGAAAATAATTTACAGGGAGTGAATTAACATGAACCAAACGATTGCCAAAAAAAGATGGTTTTATCTGATTCCTATTGCTTTTATCACTTACAGTCTTGCCTATCTTGACCGTGCCAACTATGGGTTTGGAGCGGCTTCTGGATTAGCAAAGGACCTTGACATTACAGCGGCCACTTCTTCCCTGCTTGGGGCACTTTTCTTCTTGGGTTATTTCTTTTTCCAAGTACCAGGTGCAGCTTACGCGGAGAAAAAGAGTGCCAAGGTATTAATCTTTTGGTCATTAATCGCTTGGGGCTTACTTGCTACGTTCACGGGTATGGTAACGAATGTGAAGTTACTGTTCGTCATTCGTTTCGCCCTTGGAGTCGTAGAAAGCGCTGTTATGCCGTCGATGCTTGTACTATTGAGCAACTGGTTTACAAAAAAAGAACGTTCACGTGCCAATACGTTCTTAATACTTGGTAACCCCGCAACTGTTTTATGGATGTCCATTGTTTCTGGTTATTTAGTTGAATCGGTTGGCTGGAGATGGATGTTTATTATTGAAGGGCTGCCTGCTGTCGTTTGGGCGTTTATTTGGTGGAAGTTAGTCAATGATAAGCCGAAAGATGCAAAATGGTTAACCGATAAAGAAAAGTCTGACCTTGAACTACAATTAGCTAAAGAACAAGAAGGAATTAAGCCGGTTAAAAATTACGCAGAAGCCTTCAAATCAAAACCCGTTATTTTACTTAGCATTCAATACTTCCTATGGAGCATTGGTGTCTATGGATTTGTGATGTGGCTCCCTTCTATTATTAAAGCGGCGCCAAATATGGATATTGTTACAACAGGCTGGTTGTCTTCAGTCCCTTATATTTTAGCCATTGTTTTAATGTTAACTGCTTCCTATTTCTCTGATAAAATGATGAACCGAAGTGCTTTTGTTTGGCCATTCCTATTAATTGGCGCAATCGCCTTCTATGCTTCGTATGCAATTGGCACACAGCACTTCTGGATTTCCTTTGCCCTGTTGGTCATTGCAGGTGGTGCGATGTATGCTCCATACGGTCCATTCTTTGCAATTATTCCTGAAATCCTGCCGCGTAACGTTGCCGGCGGTGCAATGGCTCTGATTAACTCTATGGGTGCATTAGGATCCTTCGTTGGTGCCTATATTGTAGGATATTTGAACGGTGCAACAGGTGGATTTGGTGCTTCTTATATCTTTATGGCAGGATCTTTATTCCTATCTGCAATCTTGACTGTTTGGGCGGTAAATGTCGCAAAAAAGGATAGCAGCAAGCCCGCAGCTATGAAAATGAGTGCGTAATAATTTCACGTAGCGCGGTTAGCATAATGGTTGAGGATGACAAAAATATGTCGTCCTCTTTTCTTTATCAAAAAAAGACCGTACATCGAAGATACTGGATAAATAGTTGATTTGTCGCTAAAATGAAAGCAATGAACCATAGGAAAGAGGAAAATAGCATGGAAAAAGTAACGATGGCCGATGTGGCCCGTGAAGCAGGTGTATCAAAAAGTACCGTTTCTCAATACTTAAATAAACGATATGAATATATGAGTGAAAAAACAAAGCAGAAAATTGAAGAGGCCATTGACACCCTAGGGTATCAACCCAATTTTTTAGCAAGGAGCCTCAAACAGAAGCGTACCTCTCTTATTGGAATCATTGTTGCGAATATAACACATTATTTCTCGACAGAAGTGAGCCGTGCGATTGAGGATTTCTTTCATCAATATGATTTGCAGACCATCGTGTGCAATGCCGATGATGATCCGGATAAGGAAAAGAAGTATATTGAAATGTTGCGGGCGAAACAGGTGGATGGGCTAATTATTTTTCCAACAGGAAAAAATAATGAATTATATGAAATCATGATAAATCAAGGCTATCCCGTTGTGTTTGTCGATCGAAAAGTAGAAAATCTTGATGTGTTTTCCGTGATTACCGACAACACTGAATCCACTTACAAGGCCATTCAGCATTTCATCCACAACGGACATAAAAATATTGCCTTTGCCGTCCAGCCGCTTACAGTCAGCACACGGATAGAAAGATTGGAAGGATACAAAAAAGCTTTGAATGACGCAGGCTTTGAGGTAAATCCAAATTACATTATCGAAGCAAGTATCCCCGATATGAAAAAGCAATTGGAAGAGCTTTTTTCATTAGATGTAAAACCAACAGCCCTATTTGCAGCGAATGATCGTGTTTTTATTGCTCTTGGAGAATTCTTAAAAGAAAAAGGAATGAAGTTTGGGAAAGACCTAGATGTAGTAGTATTTGACAACATCCCCTTCTCCCAAATGCTCGAGACAACCCTATCCTTTATCATACAACCAGCAGCAAAAATGGGGACCAAAGCCGCCGAACTCCTTTATCAACAAATTCGCAAAGAAAATCATGCCCCCGAAGTAATCGTATTTCCGAGCGAGATCAAGTAGGTAAGTGCCTGTTTTGGTGACACTGGTGACAGGCACCGCTCGTGGACACTGTCCACCTGAGACGGACAGTTATTGGCAGGCACTTTCCTTCCTTCTCCCTTCCAGACCCTCTTTACTTTTCTATTGAATAACGCTTACATTTGAAGTATAATCATTTCATAAACCGGTTTAGTAAATCGATTTATTTACTACCGAAAAGGAGTTTAACCGATGAAAATACAACTTGCTTTGGATCGGATGGAAATAAGTGAAGCGATTGAATTAACAAGAAAAGTAGAGGACTCCGTTGATTGGATAGAGGTCGGAACCTCATTAATTAAGGAATTTGGGATGGCGAGCGTTAGAGAGCTGAAAAAAGCTTTCCCTGCCAAAACGATTGTTGCCGATATAAAAACGATTGATAATGCCCGTTATGAATTTGAAATGTGCTATGAAGCCGGAGCGGATGTGGCGACTGTCATGGGCGTGTCTCCCCTTGTAACCATTGAGGCGTGTATGCAGGTTGCAGGGCGATACAATAAAACCGTAATGATTGATTTATTAAATACAACAGAGCACCAAAAAAGAGATTTAATGAAATACAAGAATGCTGTTTTTTGTGAGCATGTAAGCAAGGATCAACAAGAGGAGCTTGGGGCTAGCAATCATGGTGCAGTGGAAAACAACTTCTATGGTCCTGATATGACCATTGCTGCTGCAGGGGGAATTACCCTCGATTCATTGGATTTAATACGCAAAACACTAAATCCTTCCATCGTGATCATAGGCTCCGCTATCACGAAGGCAGAGTATCCAGCAGAAGCAGCAGCCAAATTTAAACTAGTGGAGGCAAAATAAATCATGTTATTCATTCCTACTATTATTAAAGAAATCGAAACTGTACTGAATCAGGTAGAAGAAAATAAGCTGGACGATATCGCCCGCCAATTGCAAAAAGCCAAGCGAATTTTCGTTATTGGTGAAGGTCGTTCCGGGCTGATGGCCAAATCATTTGCCATGCGCTTAATGCATTTAGGTGCTGCCGTCTATGTTGTAGGTGAAACAATCACCCCATCTATTGAAGAAGGAGACCTTTTAGTAGCGATTTCTGGTTCAGGAACAACCAAGAATGTGGTTTGGACAGCTGAAAAGACACATACTCTTGGCTGTTCCGTAGTAGCTGTTACCGCAAATCCAGAATCACCATTGGCAGATTCTGCAACAACCATTCTTCACGTCCCCGCTGCTACTAAATATCGTCGTGAGAGTGAATTGAAAACGATTCAACCGCTTGGTTCCCTATTCGACCAGTGCGCTCACATTGTATTCGATACCCTATGTCTGCAATACAGTGCACTTAACAAAGTGGACCACAACGCTGCATTTAAACGCCATAGTAATTTAGAGTAGACCCATTTTCAATGGGTCTTTTTTCGACAAAGTCTTAGAGTCATCACCTTAAACAAGCGTTTGATTAAAACATCCTCAAGCCCATTAAAAAATGAATTTACGAAAGTTTTCCGGGAAATTTTTTGTCGAAGTTAGGTTAGTGGATTTCGACACTAAAACGAAATGATCATCCAGTAAAGCATATTAGGATTTTTACTATATACCACCATAAAGAGAAGTGATACGTTTGAATAACTGCCATATATTAACTTGAAGGGAGTTTTCATCATGCAGCGGATTAAATTTATGTTTCAACTTTTTCTTAAAGAGCCTTTGTGGTTTAAAATGCTCATCTCCATAACGTTACTTACCTCAATCATTTTCAGCAGTTCCTTCTTTTCAGATACCCCGATTTATCAAAGCATTTCCAAATTAGCTGCAGCAATCTTTTTTTGTGCGTATGGATTTAAATTCAAGATGAATCGTTTAACTTCTATCCTCTTTTTCACTGTAGCCGCTATCTGTATTTACCTATCCATTCTAGCTTTTAGGTAATAATAAAAGCAGTCATGTGACTGCTTTCGCTATGCCTATTCAAACGCTTTGATCGATGGAGCCTCATAGTTTAAAAATTTATCAAGTAATGCCGCTGGCTCTTCCTCAATGATTGCCATTGAACGGAACTTTTCTTGCAAAAACTTTTGGTCGATCATATGGTCAAACAGGCTGATTAATGGGTCATAATAGTGGTTAATATTAAGTAGACCGCACGGCTTTTTATGCAGGCCAATCTGACCCCAAGTAAATACTTCGAAAAACTCCTCAAGGGTCCCGGTTCCGCCGGGCAAAACAACAAAGCCATCAACCATATCAGCCATCTTCGCTTTTCTCTCGTGCATGGTTTCAACCGTTATTAACTCCGTTAACCCTTTATGGGAGATTTCTCGTTCCTCTAACACCTTAGGTATCACACCAATGGCTTGGCCGCCTTCACGTAACACCGTATCAGCGACAGCGCCCATCAACCCGATACTTGAACCGCCGTAAACTAAGGTAATATTCCGTTTGGCGAGCTCTTTCCCCAACTCTATGGCTCCTGTTTTATAAGCCTCTGAAGCACCCAAACTTGAACCGCAATAAACTGCCAATCGTTTCATGCCGCTGCCTCCCTATAGGTAAGTTTTAACTTTATTATAATTAATGCTAGATAAGATAACAAAAAACAGGAAGAATGAACTTCCTGCTTGTTAAGATATGCTGCCCTCTTGCATGGTATAATCTTTTTTCAATTTTTGGAAAATATCATGAAACTTCACTACCCTTCCAATCGTATGAATATTACTAGGAAAAAAGGTGACTAATATGTTGAAAAAGCGGTTTACTAGCATAATCTTACTAGTTTTATTATTCGCTTTTCCCCACCAAAGTTTAGCTGTCGAGTTTTCGATTACCAATGTAAAAATCGATGCAACCTTACAAAACAACGGAAATGTAGAAGTAGAAGAAACCCATACGTATGATTTTGATGGAGAATTTAACGGGATTACCCGTGAAGTGGTTCCGAAAGAAGGAGCTTCTATCAGCCAATTTACTGCCACTGAGAACGGTAAGAATTTACGGATTGAAAAAGAAGATGACTTATATAAGGTTCACCGTAAAGGTGAGGATGAAACCATTACAGTGAAACTCCACTACACGATTGAAAATAGAATAGAGGTATACCAGGACGTTGCGCAATTTTACTGGCCGTTTTTTGATGAAAGAAATGATTCCTCCTATGAGGATCTTTCGATTACGATTCACCCTCCTGCGTCGACAGATGATGCCATTGCCTTTGGATATGACGAGGCGTTTACTACTGAAACCATACAGGAAGATGGGTCCGTCATTTTTACATTAGGATATGTTCCTAGTAATACGAATGCCGATATCCGTCTAGCCTATCCTGCTAACCTTTTTCCAAATGCGCCCCTCACCGCTGATAAACCGATGAAAGAGGAAATTCTTAATGCAAAGCAAGAACTCATCGACCATGCCGAAACTGACGCCAAAACAAAGGAAACACTTTCAACGATTAGCACGATAGGTCTCCCTTCCTTTACTATTATTTTATTACTATTAATGATGCGAGATTGGTTAGCAGCACGATCAATAAGAAATGATTTTATGCGTGAGGGAATATCGTCTCTTTCTGTACCAAAACAAATCATGAGTTTACCTGCAACCATCTATTTTACTAACAACAACTATCTTCAACCCAGGGCCATGGGTGCTGCATTACTAGATTTAGTTCGCCAAGGATATGTAACGAAAACGGCAGATGATCAGGTTTCAAAGAATCCGATCCAAATGTCTATCGAAACATGAAAATACATTGATGGAGCTGCTTTTTGATAAAATTGGAGCAAACCATATCTTTAATCTTAATGACTTAACAGCTTTTACAAAGAACAAGAAGAATCATCTGAAATACAATACGTACCAAAGTGAATGGAGGCAAGCAGTTAAACAGGAGGTTGACAGTCACTCCCTTTACGAAAACAAACAAACTTACCGGTTACTCATTGGTTTTTCAAGTATCCTTTTACTACCGTTTATTTTCTTTTTCCTGATTTATGGGCTATATGTTTCCTTTATCGTGACATTGCTATTAGTAATTACCGTCATCATTTATGCTAGTGTCTATCGACCAAAAACACTAGAAGGCGCGCAGATTGCATACGACTGGAAGCAATTTAAGGTGCGCTTTAAAGATTTACCACAAACAGAGTGGGAGAAATGGTCTGAAGATGATCGCATGCGCGCCTATATTTATGGGCTCGGAATCAGCAGCAAAGAAATAGATCGAAAACATGATCAGCTTATCGAAGCACTTACCCCAACGGATCACGATTACGTAGATGATGGCAGCTTCTTCTCGATCATCTACATCGGACCATACGCTTCTTCAAGTTTCCACTCCGCTTATCAATCTTCTTTGAGCAGAGGAGGCTCGGATTCTGGAGGAGGAAGTAGCGGAGGAGGCGGCGGGTCCGGTGCTTTCTAAAACGAAAAAGCTTTGGGCTATCCTTAAGCTTTTTCATATTACCGTACAAAGGGTTGTGGTTACCTTTGAAGCTATAATATTATAGAATTAGAGATATCCATGAAATTCCATGTTTTTAATAAAAGTTTTAAAACTATCATTCAAAATGGAGGAAATGTATGTATCCGAATATACTAAGACACCCAGGACCGACTCCAATACCTAAAAGAGTTCAGCTTGCTATGAGCCAGGACATGATTAGCCATCGGACACCAGAGTTTGTACGGTTATATCAAGAAACGACCAATCGTGTGAAACCTATTTTCGGGACATCACAAGATATTCTACTTCTTCCATCAGGCGGTACTGCAGCATTAGAAGCAGCAGCGGTAAACACCGTTTCCCCTGGCGAAGAAGTCGTGGTTATCACCGTCGGAGCCTTTGGCAATTATTTCGTGTCTATTTGTGAGAAATACGGATTTAAGGTACATAAGCTCGAAAAGAGTTGGGGTAAGGCTTGTACGGAGGAAGATCTTACTGAGTTCCTTAAACCGTTATCAAATATAAAGGCAGTTTTTGCAACCTATAATGAGACTTCGACTGGAATTCTAAACCCTATTGAAAAATTAGCAGAGGTTGTTCGTACTCATACAGACGCTTTGTTTATTGTCGATGGAGTTAGCTGTCTTGGCGGAGCTCCTGCAGAAATGGACCAATGGGGAATTGACATTTTAGTAACCGGGTCACAAAAAGCGATGATGCTCCCTCCTGGCCTGGCACTGTTAAGCGTCAGTGAAAGGGCATGGAAAATAATCGAGGAAACGAATAAACCCGCTTATTACTTGGATTTACTTAGCTATCGTGAGTGGGCAGAGAAAGGCATGACACCTAACACCCCTGCCATCTCATTGATTATGGGACTTTCCGCTGTCTGTGACTTGATTGATGAGGAAGGCGGATTTTCGCAAACGGTGGCAAGGCATGAACTAATGAAGAATATGGTTCGTGAGGCGATGAGGGCTCTTTCTATCAGACTGCTAACATCCGATGAGCATGCATCACCAACCATTACGGCTATATGTGCACCAGAAGGACTGGACTTACCTTCCTTCATTGGTCACTTAAAGGAGAAATATCACCTAGATTTTGCTGGCGGCCTTGGTCATCTACAAGGGAAGATTTTCCGGTTTGGTCACATGGGTTATTGCTTCCCAAGTGATATCCTTCAAGCCGTTTCTCTGATCGAAGCTGGTTTACAAGACTACTCCTATTCCTTCGAACCAGGGGCAGGAGTCGCTGCGGCACAAAATGTTTTCTTGAACTCTCTACGGAAGTAATACAATGGAGGCATGGTCTTAATGGACTGTGCCTTTTCTTTCGGCCACTCTAGAACTCCTGCATTGACCCAAACGCTTTTTCTACATGCTCTTCGGTCACTCCAGACCACCTGCATTGACCCAAACGCTTTTTTGCATGCTCTTCGGTCACTCCAGACCACCTGCTTTGACCCAAATGCTTTTTCTGCATGCTCTTCAGTCACTCCAGACCACCTGCTTTGACCCAAACGCTTTTTCTGCATGCTCTTCGGTCACTCCAGACCACCTGCTTTGACCCAAATGCTTTTTCTGTCTGCTCTTCCGTCACTCCAGACTTTCATTACTATTTTACTTAAGTACACGGCGTACCCACCCAAACCCATATTATGGTATAGTACCAATATTAAGGAATTTCAATAGTATGGGAGGAATGAGTACATGCAATATCGTCGTCTAGGCAATACCGGTTTAAAGGTTAGTGAAATTAGTTTAGGTAGCTGGCTAACATATGGAGGTTACGTAGAAGAACAAAATGCAGTATCCTCGATTGACCTAGCATACGAATCAGGAATCAACTTCTTTGACACAGCAAATGTATACATACGAGGGGAAGCAGAAAAAGTCGTTGGTAAGGCATTAAGCAAATATCCTAGGAGTTCCTATGTTCTAGCTACAAAGGTGTTTGGAAAAATGGGAGATGGCCCAAATATCAAGGCTTATCGCGTAAACATATCATGGAGCAATGTGATGCAAGTTTAAAGCGTCTCGGAATGGATTACATAGATATTTACTATTGCCACCGTTATCACGCTGAAACACCATTACATGAAACATTAAGAGCATTGGATGATTTAGTACGCCAAGGGAAGGTTCTATATGTCGGCGTGAGTGAGTGGACAGCAGAACAAATTACCGAAGCAGTGCACCTTGCAGATAAGAAGCTTTTAGACCGCATTGTCGTCAATCAACCAAATTACAGCATGCTGCAGCGCTATATTCAAAAAGAAATTATTCCTGTCAGCGAAAAACATGGTATCGGTCAAGTGGTATTCTCCCCTTTGGCACAAGGTGTGCTAACTGGAAAGTATAAAAATGGTGCAAACGTTCCAGAAGGAAGCCGTGCAGCACAAGCAAACACAAACATGTCCCATATCCTAACGGAGGAAAATTTAGATAAAGTGGAACAATTAAGATCAGTAGCCTATGCGGAAGATTTAACCTTAGCTCAGCTCGCTATTGCATGGATCTTACGTCAACCAAATGTAGCAAGTGCTCTAGTGGGTGCAAGCCGTCCAGAGCAGCTCCAAGAAACCATAAAGGCATCCGGAGTCAAACTATCCAGCGATGCGCTAGAAAAAATCAACGAAATTTTAACGAACTAAATGAAACAAGGATACCATCAATAGACGGTATCCTTGTTTCATTTAGCTCGCATTCTATAATAAAAAAGTAATAACCTTTAGTTTAATTCATAATAACTACAAACTACCTGACCAACCGCTTTGGCGGCTACTAGGAGTGCATCTTCATCAATATCAAATTTCGGGTGATGATTAAAATAAGGATCTTCAACCCCTTTTGGTGTACATGCAATGTAAAAGAAGCAGGCCGGGAATTTTTCAGCATAATAAGCAAAGTCTTCGGATGGAGCCATCGCCGGAAATTCTTTCACTTCTTTTATATCTGGATCATTCATGCTTCGTAAACTTTCTGCAACCATTGCGGTAAGCTCTGGGTCATTGTATAAAGGTGGATAATCTGGCGTATACGTTAGCTCACAGGTTACGCCAAATTCTTCTTCAATTCCTCGTACAATCCGCTTCACTTCTTTTTCAATCGTTTCTTTTGTTTCTACCGTCATATAACGGATATCGCCTTCAAGTTCTACGCTGTCCTTGATCACGTTGAATGTCCCTTTTCCATCAAAAGATCCAATGGTGATGACACCCACATCGAAAGGACTTAATCTTCGGCTAACGATGGTTTGCGCTGCAGTAACAAAATGTGCGGCAGCGACAATCGCATCGTTCGCGAGATGAGGAGAGGAACCATGCCCGCCTCTTCCTTGCACTTTCAATCTCATGTATGCCCGTCCATTAAAGGAATACCCCGCATGATGACCTACTGTCCCTGCTGGTCCCATCGGTAACAAGTGAATGCCATAAACAGCATCTAAATCATCAATCAAGCCAGACTCGACAATACTTTTTGCTCCGCCTGGCGGAACCTCTTCTGCATGCTGGTGAATGATTTTGATGGTACCTGGGATGGAATCCTTTAATTGGATAAAACAATCAGCTAAAACTAACAAGAAAGCAGTATGTCCGTCATGGCCGCACGCATGCATGACACCTTCATTCTTTGACTTAAACGGAACATCTGCTTCTTCTACAATCGGAAGGGCATCAAAATCAGCACGAAGACCAATGGTTTTCCCAGGTTTTCCACCTTTAATCGTAACGATTATGCCATACCCATTTCCAACATTCGTTTGAACATCAACATCTTTCCCTTTATAAAAATCCGCAATATACTGAGCCGTCTTCTCCTCTTTAAATGAGAGCTCAGGATTTTGATGTAAATAGCGTCGGATTTCAATGATTTCTTCTTTACGTGATTCTAACATACCCATTAAATCGCTTTTCATCATTTCGTCTCCCCTTTTTAATGGCAAAAAATAAAAGGAATCTCAATTCTATAATTATTATTAGAATGCACCTACAGATAATCGTTAGTCAAACTGGATCCCTTTGTTGTGCTTATATTCATTAAAGTCGACACTTTGAGACAATTACTTTTCATCTAATTAGGGATAAAATTAAGGCAGATTCACATTCATAAATAGACGAGGATGAAAAAGATGGAGTTAAATAAAGATTGTATGTACTGCATGAAGGATGAAAGACGAGACAACCTTATGATTGAAATTTGTGATCTAGAGGTATCGACGGTTTTTCTTTTTAGAGAACAGACGTATACCGGCAGATGTAATGTGGTATATAAAGGCCATGTTAAAGAACTCTATGAACTTGATAGCCAGGAGTTATCTGCTTTTATGAACGATGTGAAGAAGGTTGCAGCCGCTGTGGACAAGGCTTTCCAACCTGGAAAAATTAATTACGGAGCGTATGGTGATAAAATGCACCACCTACATATGCACATTGTGCCAAAATACGAAGGTAAAGAAGAATGGGGTTCCACTTTTGTGATGAACCCAGATAAAACATATCTAACAGAAGAACAATACAAGGAAATTATCGAAACAATTAAAAAATCACTTTAATTTAAAAAGGATGGTGCACAACTGCACCATCCTTTTTAAATGAGAACTTACAGCACTTTACTTAAAAATGCTTTCGTTCGTTCATGCTGAGGGTTGCCGAATAACGCGTTCGGTTCATTTTCCTCCACAATATAGCCGCCATCCATGAAAATAACACGGTCGCCCACTTCTCTAGCAAAGCCCATTTCGTGGGTAACTACAACCATGGTCATACCCTCTTTAGCAAGCTGCTTCATAACTTCTAAAACATCCCCGACCATTTCAGGGTCAAGTGCAGAAGTCGGCTCGTCAAAAAGCATAATCTTTGGATTCATCGCTAGTGCCCTTGCAATCGCAACACGCTGCTTTTGTCCTCCGGATAATTCTCCTGGATAGCTATTTGCTTTTTCTCGTAATCCTACTTTATCGAGTAACTCCAGCGCTAATTTTTCCGCTGCAGTTTTCTCTGTAGAATGAATCTTAACAGGACCCAATGTGATGTTCTCTAAAACAGTCATATGAGGGAACAGGTTAAATTGTTGAAACACCATTCCAACCTCTTGTCTAACCTTGTTAAGGTCAACCTTTTTGTCCGTAATATCATGTCCATTAATGACTACCTGTCCGCCAGTAATCTCTTCCAAGCGATTTAAGCAGCGTAGGAATGTACTCTTTCCTGAACCGGAAGGACCGATGACACAAATAACCTCTTTTTCCTTCACTTCTGCATTAATATCTTTCAAAACCTCTAGATTACCAAATGATTTTCTTAAGTTTTTTACCGTGATCATGCTCATCGCAGTTGAAACCTCCTCTCAACGAAATTAGCAAGAAGTGTTAACAAGTAAATGACGATGAAGTAAATGACACCTACAGCCAGCCAAATCTTGAAAGCTTCAAATGTGGCTGATGCTTGAATCTGTCCTTGCTGTGTTAAATCGGCAATACCAATGACCGATAAAAGCGAAGTATCTTTTAAGCTGATTATGGATTGATTCGTAATGGTTGGGAGCATTCTTCTAAATGCCTGTGGAAGAATGATATAGCGCATTGTTTGTGCACCAGTAAAGCCAATCGATCTGGCCGCTTCCGTTTGTCCTTTATCAATCGATTGAATACCTGCTCTTATAATCTCAGCAAAATAGGCTCCGGCATTAATTGCAACCGTAATGATCCCAGCAGTCGTACTGTTTAAGGAAATAAATTGAAGTGAATTAATACCAAAATAAATAAAGAACAATTGCACAATAAATGGCGTTCCTCGAATAGCGTCGACATAAACCTTTGCGATCCAGTTTAAGATTTTAAGAGGCGCAAGTCGCAGCAAGGCGATTACTAAACCTATTAAAAAACCTAGTAATATAGCAATTAAAAAGATATAGAGTGTAACTTGAAGCCCTTTTAATAATATGGGCAAAGCAGAAACAATAATATCCACCTTTTCATCCCCTTTCAAAAAGAAGACGCGCTCGCTTTAAGCACGCCTAATCCTATTATTTTATTCACCAAGATACGTTTTTAGAATTTTATCATAGGTTCCATCTTTTTTAAGCTCAGCAAGCCCATTGTTGATTTTTTCTAATAAATCCTGATTTTTACCTTTCAATACAGCAATTCCGTATTGATCTCCATTTAAACGATCTCCCACAGTTTTTAATCCTAAATCCTTCTGGGCAATCGCATAAGTGATAACAGGGTAATCTTCAATTAGAGCATCTGCATTTCCATTTGATACTTCCTGGAACATCGCAGGACTATCGTTAAATTGAACAACTTCGATTCCTAGTTTTGAAGCATTATCTACTGCATATTTCGCACCAGACGTACCTTTTTTAACAGCAACTTTTTTCCCTTTAAGGTCATCAACGGATTTAACCGTTGAATTATCATCTTTAACAACAACGATTAATCCCGCGTCAAAATACGGTGATGAGAAATCTACAATTTTTTTTCTATCTTCTGTAATACTCATTCCGGCAATCGCCACGTCAAGCTGGTTAGCTTGCATAGCTGGAATAATTCCACCAAAGTCCATTGGCGAAAGTTCGATTTCAAACCCTTGTTTTTCCGCAATCGCGTTAATTAACTCGATATCGATTCCCTTATATTCGTCTCCTTCTTTAAATTCAAACGGAGGATAAGTTGTATCAACACCAACTTTATATACTTTTTTACTACTACCACTTTCACTCGCTGTTTTATCGGTTCCACACGCTGCGATAAAAAGAGTTAGAACCAGAAACAACGTAAATAGGCCAAATTTTTTCATATCATTCACTCCCCATATAAAAGTTATTAATATTACCGTAGTAATAAAGTTATGACTTTAATAATATAGCATAAATTCAGATAAAATTAATAGTGGCAATTATTGAAATATAATAAATTAAGAGAATAATCAATGATAATTACCTTTATGAACATAAGAATTGCAATGCTTAAAAGCTATTTAAATGAAAATAACACACGAATCGAAATAAGAAAACCTGAAAAATTTATATGCAATTATTTTAAAATTGGGTGTAAAATTTCATATCCAATTTCTTACCTATTAATAAGGTGCTGGTGAATCTCCTCTCTCCGAATATTATTTTCTGATTACTAGATTATTTCAGAAATATTATTGCAATATAAATGCCACGGATGTAACCGAACTAACACCTCCTTGTTCTTTTTCTCAGAAAATTCTATGTTACGATTATTAAAAATTAGCAACCAAAGAACATGGAGGGTAAAAGAATGCTTAAGAAATTCGTATCAATTTTAGCAGTTGCTGTACTCTCAGTAACTGTAAGTGCTAATGTCCAAGCTGAAAGTATTATAGTTCAAAAAGGGGATACCCTTTGGGCTCTGTCACGGACAAATAACATGTCTTTAGAAAATCTCCAAAAGATAAATAATCTTACTACTGACCTTATTCATCCTGGGGATGTACTAACGGTCGCACCGGAAATACAATATACGGTTATTCAGGACGACACATTATGGGACATAGCCATGAATCATCAGGTAACAGTTTCACAATTGAAAGAATGGAACCAATTACATACTGATCTTATCCATCCTGGATTAAATCTTGTAATCTTTGAAGGTTTCGAAAATACTAATATCGATTTAACAGAACAACCAAAACAGGAAACTGCACCTGCAGCAGAAGCGACAACTGAAAGTACACCTGCAGTAGAGGAGCAAGCGCCAGCACCTGCACAAAGTGCACCCGCAGAGGAAGCACAAGCCCCTGCACCAACAGAAAGTGCACCGGCGGTAGAAGCTGCAGCACCTAGTCAAAAGGAAATTACAGTAGAAGCGACAGCCTATACGGCTAGTTGTGAGGGCTGCTCCGGCATTACGGCCACTGGGATCAACCTTTTAGAAAACCCAAATCAGAAGGTCATCTCTGTTGACCCGACTGTTATACCGCTCGGCAGTAAAGTATATGTAGAAGGCTATGGTGAAGCAATTGCAGGAGATACAGGCGGTGCCATTAAAGGAAATAAAATTGATGTCTTTATCCCGTCAAAATCAGAAGCCATCAATTTTGGAAGAAAGCAATTAAAGGTAACCATCTTAAACTAACACTGAAACCCTTTAATGGGTTTTTGTGTTTTTGAGTGAAAAAAAGCAGTAAAACAACCGAGAATAAAGGCTATAAACAATCATAAATTCACTGTGCGTTAATCACAAAATATAATTGGAAAAATAAAGAAGAAACTTCTTGAAAAAAAATTAAATTGTCTATTGCGGTGATATTTATATTCTGCTAATATGAAATAGCGTTGTTATTGGAAAGCTGTTATTCATTATATCTTTGAGTCTTTCCAAGCAGATAATTTTTGACCACTTCCCTAAAGAAGTTAAGGCCATACGGACAGCCGGGTCAAATGCCGATTGGCAACTTTAGTTGCCTTATTGATTGAGTTAAAAGCTCAAATTTTATAAGTTGGTTACTTTACAACCAGTGCAGATGCACACAACTTGTGAAACGGTCAATAAGAGTAGTAAAAGTAATTATTTGCTATATAGACTCTGATCCTATAAAGATATATTTTGAATATTAGTGAGCTTTCTTTCATAATGTCCTAGGACTTTTATGCTAAGAGTATACCCATGCTTTACGGGATACTATGCTTATAATATTTATTAGATATCTAAACAAGTGTTGTGCGCTGTCGTAGCGTTTTTTCACTTGTTTTTTTTGTTGGAAAAAAATCTATTTAGTTGGGAGATAGGAGAATGGGAAAAGCACTTATCATTGGTGCGGGCGGCGTCGCATCAGTAGCAGTTCATAAATGTGTTCAAAACAGTGACGTATTTGAAGAGATTTGTATCGCAAGTCGTACAAAATCAAAATGCGATGATTTAAAGGCAAAATTAGAAGGTACAACAAAAACAAAAATTACGACAGCTCAAGTAGACGCAGACAATGTAGATGAGTTAATCGCTTTAATCAATGAAGTTAAACCAGATATCGTGATGAACTTAGCATTACCATATCAAGACTTAACGATTATGGATGCTTGTCTTGCAACAAAGACACACTATATGGATACAGCGAACTACGAGCCTGAAGATACAGCAAAATTTGAATACAAATGGCAATGGGAATACAAAGAGCGCTTTGAAAAAGCTGGCATTACAGCTCTTTTAGGCAGCGGCTTTGACCCAGGTGTAACGGGAGTATTCTCTGCTTATGCATTAAAGCATTATTTTGATGAAATCGAATATATCGATATCCTTGACTGCAACGGCGGCGACCATGGCTATCCGTTTGCAACAAACTTTAACCCTGAAATCAATATCCGTGAAGTTTCTGCTAACGGCCGTTACTGGGAAAATGGCGAATGGGTTGAAACGGAGCCAATGGAAATTAAGCGCGTTTATGACTTCGCTGAAGTTGGCCAAAAAGATATGTACCTGCTTTACCACGAAGAGCTTGAATCTCTTGCGAAAAACATGCCTGGCCTTAAGCGTATCCGTTTCTTCATGACATTTGGCCAAAGCTATATTACACACCTTAAAGCTCTTGAAAATGTAGGAATGACTTCTATCGAACCAATTGAATTCGAAGGAAAACAAATCATTCCCCTTCAGTTCTTGAAGGCTGTATTACCAGATCCAGCTTCTCTTGGACCACGTACAGTTGGAAAAACTAATATCGGCTGTATCTTCCAAGGTAAAAAAGACGGAAAACCGGTAAAGTATTATGTTTACAACGTTTGTGACCACCAAGAGTGCTACAGAGAAGTTGGTTCCCAAGCGATCTCTTATACAACTGGTGTTCCTGCAATGATCGGTGCAGCAATGGTTATGACTGGAAAGTGGAATAAACCAGGCGTATTCAATATTGAAGAATTTAATCCAGATCCATTCATGGAAGAGTTAAACAAATGGGGACTTCCATGGGTAGAAGATTTTAATCCTGTGCTTGTTGATGAGCCAGTAAACGAAAAAGAGTTGGAGCACATTCGATAAGATGCGTTTCGAAGAATTACCAACACCATGTTATGTAGTCGATGAAGGTCTTCTAGAGAAGAACCTGAAAATCCTGAACGGTGTCATGGAACGTACAGGAGCTAAAATCGTACTAGCACAAAAAGCCTTTTCTATGACAACAATGTATCCCCTCATTGGAAAGTATTTAAGCGGAACAACAGCAAGTGGATTATTCGAGGCACGACTAGGTTACGAAGAAATGGGCAAAGAAAATCATGTCTTTGCCCCTGCCTACCGTGAAGATGAAATTGACGAGATTATTTCTATTTGCGACCATATTATTTTTAATTCCTTCTCCCAGTTGGAAAAGTTTAAGGACAAAGCCCTTGCAGCTGGCAGAAAAGTCGGTTTGCGTATCAATCCTGAATGTTCAACACAAGTGGGACATGAAATCTATGATCCATGTTCCCCAGGTTCGAGATTCGGTGTAAGACAAGAAGATTTTCGTCCTGATTTACTAGATGGTGTTTCAGGATTACATTTCCATACTCTTTGTCAGCAAAACTCTGACGATTTAGAGACCACTCTAAATGCAGTCGAAGCTAGGTTTGGCGAGTGGCTTCCACAAATGGAATGGATTAACTTTGGCGGCGGCCACCATATTACAAGAGAAGATTACGACATTCCGAGACTGGAAAACTGCATCAGAAGAATGCAGGAGAAATACGGATTAGAAGTATATCTTGAGCCAGGTGAAGCGATTGCGCTTAATGCAGGCTATTTAATCACTTCTGTCCTTGACCTCCATCGTAATGGGATCGAGATTGCCATTCTTGACACTTCTGCAACCTGTCATATGCCAGACGTTTTGGAAATGCCTTATCGTCCTCCATTGTTTGGATCAGGCGAAGCAGGTGAAAAGCCTTTTACCTACCGTCTTGGCGGACAAACCTGTCTTACTGGCGATGTAATCGGTGATTACTCTTTTGATCAGCCATTAAAGAGCGGTGATCGTTTAGTTTTCGGTGATATGGCCATCTATACAATGGTGAAAAACACTACATTCAATGGTATGCCTTTACCAGCGATTGCTATTCAAGACAAAGACGGCGACTGTCGTATTGTCCGTGAATTCGGCTATCAAGATTTTAAAGTAAGATTAGCGTAACCAGTTGTGAAACCAGATTCTGAAAATGAATCTGGTTTTTTTATATAAAATATGTCTACTAAATAGTAACAATATTTTGATACTTTAACTCGTTAATGAGGTATAATAGAAAGAAACTGGAAAAAAGAAGATGATATCTTGTTATATAAAAGCCTGGAATTCAAAAATACTTTTGGACAGAAAATTAAAGTCACGGATATCCCTGTATTAGATTCAAACAATCAGTACTATTTTTTAGTACAGGTTCGATTACAGCGGTTTATTTCACTTCTTAATGGCCAGCATCAAGAAATAAGCAGCCACTCTTTCCGTGAACATTTGAAACGAAAGATGAAATGGGTTGAATTTAAGGAATTATATCATTTTCAGGACTTTAAAAATAATGCATAACACCTTTCTTTCATGTCTTACTATCAACTAGATGTCTAAAAGGGTCTGATTCCACGATTATAACTTATCGTGGAATCAGACCCTTTTGGGTCAATCTAGATTCCTTGCAGTTACCCAAACCCTTGCTCCTAACGTATTGGTCACTCCCAACTACACTACTACCCCTTAAAAAATCTTAAAGCTAAACGATCTTTAAAAGCCTGCCTATCTGCTCAGCAGTTCTCTTTAAATTTAACCGGGTTACTTCTAGATCCATGGCTGTTTCTAAATCAACTGGCCCACTTACGATGCTAAAGAACGAAGTTATCCCTGACTCATGCAAGGAAGGATTCCCTTCTGAAATATCTCCTGCAAGCGCAATCACGGGGATTCCATGTTTTTTTGAAAGATGAGCGATTCCGGCAGGGGCTTTCCCCATTGAGGTTTGACCATCCAACTTCCCCTCTCCTGTAATCGTAAGGTTCACTCCATGTAGCTTTTCCTCAAGCCGCACGTAATCAAGTATCAGCTGTACACCAGATTCCAGTTCAGCATCTAAGAACCCAGTAAAAGCCGCTCCCAAACCACCCGCTGCACCGGCTCCTGAAATCTGCTGCAGATCCTTGCCTGCCTGCTCGAACACCACCGCAGCAAAGTTTCTAAGGCCCTCATCTAATTCCTTTACTATCTCTGGTGTTGCTCCTTTTTGCGGTCCATAAACATAAGCCGCACCATTCAAGCCATATAGCGGATTATTTACATCACAAGCAACACGAAACTTCAATTCCTTCACCTGTCTGGGTACAGCACTCGGATCAATCCTTGCAATCTTCTTTAGCTCAACTCCGCCAAATCCAACAAACTCACCTTCCAGAGTAAAAAATTGATACCCTAAGGCCTGTAGCATTCCAACTCCAGCATCATTGGTGGCACTGCCGCCAAGACCGATGATAATCTCATGGCAGCCCTGTTCCATCGCTTCCAATATAAGTTCCCCGACACCAAAGGAAGTTGTAAATAGAGGATTACGCTTCTCTACAGATACTAACGGTAATCCACACGCTTCCGCTATCTCAATAACAGCAGTTTTCCTGTCCCCTAAAATTCCGAATCGCGCGTTCACCGGATGTCCTAAGGGTCCTGTAACTACTTTTTCAATAAATTGTCCAATTGTCGCATGGACTAGCGCCTCTACCGTACCCTCGCCACCATCTGCAATCGGTATGGTGACTATATTAAAATTCGAACTAACCGCTGAAAATCCTTCAGCTATTGTTCTATTTGCCTCAAACGATGACAAGCTTCCCTTTAAGGAATCCATTGCAACTAAAATATTCAACTGCCTGCTCCCCCTTTTTCTCTACAAAAAATACCTGTAAACATTTGTCTACAGGCCTATTAACATTATAATCTAGTAAAGTATTGTTCCTTTATGATCTCCCAGCCAAGTTGAGATGTGGCTTCAACCTTGTAATCCGCACCTTCCAGATAATTGCCGACACCAACCGCAAACATGCCGCTTGCTTTTATCGCTTCAATCCCCGCTTGAGCATCTTCAATGCCAATGGAATAGGCTGGATTCGCCCCTAGTCCATTGCAGGCTGTAAGGAAAATCTCCGGATCCGGCTTTGATTTGCTAATTTTAGCGGCATCCGCACAGTAATCAAAAGCGGATTCTAACTGGAGCGCCTTTAGGACCGTTGCTGCATTTTTTGAAACGGAAGCAAGGCCAATGGAAATCCCCTCTGCTTTGATTGCTGCAAGTAACTCCAGGATTCCCGGTAAAACAGCTTCTGGTGTTAATTCTTTTAAGAACTCACAGTAGTGAAGGTTCTTTTTCGTCGCCATTTCTTCTTTTTCAGCTAAGGTAAAATCATTCTGCCGATTTCCCTCTATTAAAATTAACTCAAGGGAATCCATACGGCTGATTCCTTTCAGTCTTTCATTAAATACTTCGTCAATCGTAATTCCCACTTCTTCTGCCAGCTGTTTCCACGCAAGGAAATGATAATGTGCCGTATCGGTAATCACTCCATCCAGATCAAAAACAACTGCTTCTATATGTTTTTTTTCCATATCTCATTCCCCTAATTCTCAATTTCAGCTTCAACTCGGTCACTCAAATGATATTGATCACCGTTAATCTCAACATCTAAATCCAACCCTGCAAGCTTCACAATCTCGATACGTTCGTGAGTCAATTTGACGGTAAGTTTCCGCCCCTGATACGTAAGTGGAAAGGCAAGTTCTGACCAGTTTTTTGGTAACTTAGGGTTAAAAGTAAGACGTCCTGCAGCTTGTGACATATTTGCAAAACCAAACATGGCAGTCAGCCAAATAGCCCCTAAAGAAGCGGCATGTATTCCTTCATCTGAGGAATGCGGATTTGGCCCTAAATCAATTAAGCATGCTTCCTTAAAGAAACGATAGGCAACTTCATCATCCCCGCAGCGCGCTGCAACAATCGCGTGGATCGCCTTGCTGAGAGAAGAGTCATGAATGGTATGTTCTTCGTAATAATGGAGGTTTTTTGCAACAACTTCTTTTGGAAACAAATCTGGGAACAGATATAGTAGCATGACAGTATCTGCTTGTTTCAAAATCTGCATTTCATTGACCTCAGCACGCGAATAATCGAGCAAAATTGCCTGACTTCCCTGTGTTTGTTTATAAGGGGTTAAGTCAATTTCAGGCTTGGATAAGAAGGTATCATCCTGCGGAATGATTTTGTCTTCATTAGGCACAGGAAGATACAAACGTTTTAAAAAGTCCATTCCCTGGCTGACAAGCTGTTCATCACTATCCTCGAATTGATCCATAAAATAAAGGGCTTGTTCTACATTGTAGTACGCCATGTAATTCGTATAGGTGTTGTTGTCAATGTGCTCTGTGTATTCATCCGGCCCGATTACATCTTTGATGGAAAGCTTGTTACCTTCTTCTACTGTACGGCTAATCCAAAACTGTGCCGTTTCTTTAAGCAGTGCAAGGCCTTCATTTTTCATGAACTCTTGATCCAATGTGTTTTGGAAATACTGGACAACAAGAAAGGCAATATCCGCAACAATGTGGTGCTCACTTAGTGAAGAGGCTACCTTTTGCCGAGTTCCGGTCCGTATGTTGATCGCTGCAAACTCCGGTGTTTCCTCTTTCCCCGATAAAGCACTTTCCCACGGGAATAACGCACCTTCATATCCATTTTGAGCCGCCTTTTCCTTTGCCTGCTGCAAATGGAGGTAGCGGTAACGCAAAAGCTTTTTCGCCGTTTCAGGCTCTGTGAACAGATGAAAAGGAGCAATAAAAATTTCAGTGTCCCAAAAGACATGGCCTTTATACCCTTCTCCTGTTAACCCTTTGGCACCGACACTGAAACGCTCGTCATGAGCAGGCGTCATAATCTCCATGTGATAGAGTGCAAAATCCATTGCAGTCTGGTCAAATTCATCTGTAGACTGGATTTCGATTCCCTTTTGCAGCCAAAACTCCTGCCATGCATTTGCAGATTTTTCAAACAGAGCCTCATAACCTAGCAATCTATTTACCTTAAGATCTGCTAAACCATCACTTTCTGGATTTTCACTTTCAAGCGAGGTGTAAACGGTTCCGATTTTTTCAAATACAAAGGGCTCATCTTTTGCAATATCCTGAACAATTGCTGCATTCAACTGACGGTTTTTTGCGGAAAAAGAAATCCGGCTTGCCACTGGAGCATGTATGCTTGCTGCTATCGCAATCGTAATTCCAGTCTCTGTCGTTTGATAGACTCCTTGAAGAATCTCTTCGTTAAAAACACGGACACTTTCTTCTATTAAATGTTGTCTGCCGAAGTTTGTCTGCTGGGCATCAATTCCGGTAATAATCTTAATTCTCGCCTGTTGGTCCAAACTTGTAATCGTTACCTTTGAAGCAAGCAAATGTAATCTGTCCTTGGCAACAAAACGTTGAAAAACAAATTGAAAGCGGGCACCCGTTTTGTTTTTCCAAATGAACTCCCGTCTTAGCTCACCAGTCTCTACTATTAAAGCTCTCTGATAAGAAAGCACTTGTCCTTCTAGCATGGAAAAGATTTTTCCGTCAATCTCAATCAACATACCAAAAATGTCCGGTAAATTGACGAGATCTGACGTGTCATTTGCACTCGCTTTATTATAGACACCTGCCACATACATCCCGCGAGTTTGACCAGTATAGTACTCCTCATAGGCTGCACGGACACCTAAATAGCCATTTCCTAAAGTCATAACACTCGAAAATTTATTTAGGGAGTGCAAGTCAAAATTATTATTGTATATCACTTGTTTATTCTTCATAATGTTACACTCTCACCTTTTTCCGCAGATAGGTACAACGCCTCGATTAATTGTTGAATAACATATCCTTGTTTCCCATCTGCCACCATAACATCATTACCTAAGCATCTGTCCACAAATGCTTCCATGCATTTTTGATGGCGATCAGGATCGGCCGTTTCTCTATTCAAAAGCGAAACAAGCTCGCCGCCTTCGTCAGTATAGATTTGGGCCGGAAAGAGCGTCGCACCAGCTTCGTCACCAAAGAACTCTACGTTCATCACAGAATCTTCTTTTATATTCAAAGCAAAGGAAGTTTCGATTTGTAACAAGCGGCCGCCTTCGAGCTCGATAAATCCAAACAGGGAATCCTCGACTTCAAATTTAGCAGGATCCCATTCTCCGAGAGTACCTTTTGATTTTTTGGTTCCAATCTTTTTATACATTTTTGCCGTAACCTTCTCAATTTTAGGGAAACCCAGCACATAAAGTGCTGCGTCGAGCATATGCGCACCTAAATCGATAAGAGGACCACCGCCTTGAACTTCTTTGTTCGTAAAAGTTCCCCATCCTGGGACTCCACAACGGCGCAAAGCCTTTGCTTTCGTCACATAAACATCACCTAGGACACCATCCTTCACTTTTTCACGAAGAATGGATACATCCTCCGCAAAGCGGTGATGAAAATCATATGCAAGCAGACACTGGTTACTTTCTGCTGCTTCTTTCATTTCTTTTGCTTCAGCAGCAGAAATTGCTGGTGGTTTTTCACACATTACATCGCAGCCATGGGCAATCGCCTGCAATACATGTTCAGAATGGAATCGGTTTGGAGTACAGACACTCACAATATCCGGTTTCTCAGCAGCATACATTTCTTCTGCATTTGTATAAAAACGTGGAATATGATTTCTCTCTGCAAATTCGGCAACCTTATCAGAATTTGGACCGACAACTGAGACTATTTCCAGTTCTTCTCGTATTTGATAGTAAGAAACATGGACTTTTTCAGCTACTTGTCCCGCTCCAATAATCGCTACTTTCTTCTTCAACGCGGTGTCCTCCTTTTAACGTAAGGATTCTCTAAGATGTTTGACTGCCTGTCTGTATTCTGCATCAAGGTCGTTTCCTCTAACACGACATTCAATGGTAAGAAAACCATCATAGCCATCTTCTTTTAAAGTGTTAAAATGTTTCTTGAAATCGAGAGAACCGCTGCCCGGTTGAAAACGGTGGTTTTCCGCAAGGTGAATATGGCCGACTAGGTCACGGTTTTTACGAAGCGCTTCAGAAATATCATCTTCTTCAATGTTCATATGATAGAAATCCGCAATGATTTTTACATGCTTAAATCCGTTGTCTTCTATATAACTGCGCGCATCCGCCAAAGTGTTAATCATATGATCTTGATAGCGATTCAACGGCTCAAGGAAAATCGTCGTCCCTGTTTCTTCCGCTACCTTGTCAAGATACATAAGAGATTCTGTTACAGCCTTCCGGTCACCGTTCTGGCTTCTTGGTGAAGTCATTGGCGGCAAGCGATAAGTAAACATTCCCCATGCAGCCGGAACAACAATTCCTTTTCCACCTACTTCTTTGAGCGCTTCAAGAATTAGTTTGATTTCAGCCAGCCCATTAAGCCTGCGCTCTTCGATAAAATCACCAATCCAGCCAGCATATCCCCCACATGCTGTTGTGACTGGGATTCCTGTTTCTGCAATCGCTTCTTTTACTTCATCTAATTGGTCAACTAACAGTTTCCCATCGATTTCAAAGCCTTCGAAACCCAGTTCCTTTACGTATTGGAACTTTTCCTTAATATTCTCTGGAAAAAATGCCTGATTTTGCGTTCCTAATTTCATCGTCTATTCCTCCGTGAAAGAGTTGGTGTTCATACTATGAATGGGCCGCCTAATGAAAGGCGGCACATATGGTTACTTGTTATATTTGATTCCCATTTTGATGCTTAACTCAGGACGTTGATCGACAAATTCCATATATGCTTCTGCACTTTCTTCAAAGCGGACAATCGGATCAATAATATCCTCACAATTTAAATAACCGTTCATTAACAATTCCCAGCAAGTATCTTCAATCCGTTTTCTATTCCAACGCGGATAATCCGGATTCGGCTCACTTGCAGCACGAGAGAAAATAATCTTCGCATTGTTAAAATGCGCTTCACGCCCAAAATTCAACCCTGCAGGGAGTGGTTTACCAAAAGCGACATATGAGATCGTCCCGCCATAAGCAATACCCTTTAATGCAGCTTGAAGTGCAGCAGCGTTTCCACTTGTTTCAATAATGGAATCAGCACCCAATTTATTCGTCAGCTTTTTCACTTCATAGCCAACATCACAGGAAGTTGGATCAAAGCAGAAGTCAGCCCCGTTACGTAAAGCAATTTCACAGCGATTTGCCAATGGGTCAACCCCAATAACAATGCTAGCCCCAGCTCTTTTCGCAAGCTGAACGGCGATTTGACCGATAGCCCCTAATCCGACAACAACCACATAATCTCCAGCACGAACATTTGCATCGCGCACACCTGCCATCGCATATTGTGCAGGATCATAGCAAACGGCATTTTGCCATTTTCCGCCTTCTGGCATTTTGCGCAGGCGGTGATTATCAACAGCATTTACGATTAAGGTTTCCATGATTGGTCCATACGTACAAACATTTTCCCCTAACTGATAATCCGTGACTTCGCTTCCTACCTCAACGATTTTACCTACTACCATGTTGCCAAGCTGAAATTCTCCAAACACAATTCCAGGTTTAGAACCTTCTTCGCGGGGCATAAACATGCGCCATTCTTCGTTAAAATCCTCATCCATAAATGGAGTGATTCCGCGGAAGTCGACTACTTCCGTCCCGTGTTTAGGAGAAGCAAATTCAACACTAATTTTGACTTCATTTGGTTTAATTTCACGATCTTCATATTCCACCAATGCAGCTTCTCTAGGTGCTGCAGCAATTAGCTTTTTCATATCGATATAACCTCTTTCATTATTTTTGAAAAATTAACCTTTTACTCCGCCTTCAGTGGCCCCGCCTTTAATAAAGTAATCAGAGATTGAGTACATAATCACAACCGGCAGGGCTGTAATCAGTGACGCTGCCATCATCCTGCCCCAAACATAATCCGGTGTACTGAATAATGTGTTGAGTCCAATTGGCAAGGTAAAATTTAGCGAGTCTGACAAGAAAATCGAGGCAAACAAGTAATCATTCCAAGCAACCATAAATGAATAAACAAATACTGAGATAATCCCAGATAAAGATAATGGAATAATGATTTTGAAAATAATTTGTATACGATTTAAACCATCAATACTGGCTGCCTCTTCCAAGTCTTCTGGAATCGTATCGAAATAACTTTTTAACATGAAAATCGCTGTTGGAAGTGTCTGAACGATCATAGTAATGATTAACGCGGTTTTTGTATCGTACAGCCCAAGTCCGGAAATAATTTTGAACAATGGAACAACTAGCAAGATTCCTGAAAACATATAGACCGTATAAAAACTTGCATTAATCGTTGTTCTCCCCATAAACTTCAGCCTTGATAGAGCGTAAGCACCAAAGATTCCGATGAAAATGGCTAGACCTGCTGCAGTTATCGCGACAACTAAGCTATTTTTAAAATACGATAGAAATGGAAAAATATCCGGATTGAAAATATCGATAAAATGCTTGAACGTCCACTCTTTTGGAAAAAATGTCGGGCTCGTTGAAACAGCTTCCTCTGTAGACTTAAAGGATGTCATTAGCATAATGAAAAAAGGAAAAAGGGAAATCGTTAACAGGCCGATTAGACCGGTGTAAAATCCAATTGTCTTAATTACCTGATTCTTTTTACTTCTGGCCATTGCCATTAGTATTTCACCCGCTTTCGTGTTGCTATAATTACAAGGGATAAAATGATAAACAGAATAACAGAAATAGATGCTGCTTTGCCAAGATCATTGAAGGCAAATGCTGTTTTATACAAGTAAATCCCCAGAATGTCTACTTTGTTTGTAAGTAGGAAAACATCAGTAAACATATAGAATAACCAAATTGAACGCAATGTTATTACTGTTATAAGCACTGGCATAATAGCCGGGAGGGTAACAATTTTAAATTTCTCCCATGCAGATGCCCCGTCGATTTCCGCTGCTTCATATGTGGATGTATCAATGGTTTGCAGAATGGCCAAAAAGGAAATAAATGCATATGGAAAGTATCTCCAAATAGCAAAGATTACGACTAAGATAAAACTGCTGACCGGATTATCAAACCAAAGCGGAGCCTTGTCAGCAAGGTTAAAAACGTCTACAACTAAGTAATTCACCACACCATAACCATTATTGAACATGTATTTCCATGCAAACACCAATGAAATGGAAGGTGTAACATAAGATAAAATGATTAACGACCGGGAAAGTTTCCGGAATTTAAATGGCCGATTAAAGAAAATGGCTACACCCAGTCCCAGAGTCGTACTACCTAACACGGCGAGAATCATATACAAAAGAGTAATGCCTAGCGATTGAAAAAACGCTCCATCTGACAGAATTGAAATGTAATTTTCAATACCAACAAAGGTTGCACTCAATCTCTGGTTTATTGGTTGGTCAAAGAAGCTAATCTGGATATTGGAGATCATCGGGTACGCAACAAGCAATAGCACCAAGAAGATACTTGGAAAAAGCAAAACCATTGCTAATTTTAAATCTGATTTCTCCCTTTTTATCGTTTTCATGGTACCCCCCGTTTCATGTTTATTTTTAAAATATTGCTAGCAGGAGGGAATCTTCTTGCATAGGCTCCCCCCCTCTATTCAACTTATTTTTTTTCTAAAATTTCCGAAATAAATTTTTCCGCTCTTTTCCGTTCACTGTTAACGCTCTTTTCACCAACAGTAATGCTATTGATTAAGGTTGGAATAGCGCCTGAGCTTGTTATATCTCCCATTTTCAGGAAGTTCTTTCCTTCAACTAATCCAAACATTTGAACATCATCGAAAGATGCTGCAATTTCGGTTGAAAGGTCACCAAAGGATTTCACGACATCGTTTGCAAGATAAACTTCATTCTCGACCACGAGTTTGCTAACGGGCTGGGCCCCACCTGGTGACATTAATACCCAGCTTGTCATATTTTCCGGCTGTGCAATAAATTCAACAAATTTCTTCGCGGCCGCATTTTGCTCACTCTCTAAACCAGAGGAAATAGTCAATGCAGAAACGGTTCCATATACTGCTTTTGTTTTTTCAGTTGGTATCGCAAAACCAATATTCTCTGCCTTACCTTGTTCATATACAGCTGGAAGGATATAGGTTGAATAAACCGCCATCGGTGCTGATCCGTTCATGAAGGCATCCTTCACTTCGGTTACATCGTTAGAACCTGGCATGGTGTACTTCGATAATTCTTGATAGAAAGTCAATGCCTCTTTCATTTCGGTTGTATTCATATTCAAATTGCCTTTCCGATCTAGGACATTCGCATTGTTTGAAAGCGCAAATTGAGAAAATGCCTGCTCAGAATATCCACCTTCTACAGTTGGTAACGCAATTCCATATTTTTTGTTACGGCTGTCTGTAAATGCCTTTGCAATGGCTAGTACATCATCCCAGCTTTTAGGTTCTTCAAATCCTTTGGAAGCAAGCATTTCTTTGTTGTACCAAATGCCTTGTACCCAACCACTGATTGGTATCCCAGTGAAACTTTTGCCATCTTCTGTTTTCACTAATTTCAATGCACCGTCATAAAAATTATCATGACCCACTTGTTCGAGCACGCTTGTTACGGCATTTTTATCGATTAGCTCATCCTTATCCATTACTTTTGCATAATCTTGTCCTACTTCAATGACGGCAGGAAGCACCCCTGCACTTGCTAACGTAACAACTTTTGTATTATAGGAATCCTCTTCGACTGGCACTTGCTTAATTTTAATGTCAGGATTTTCTTCTTCGAACTTCGCAACTAATTTATTAATGACAGCCAGGCGTTCCTGTTCAACAGATGAATGCATAAATTCGATGGTTGTCTGTCCACTGTCATTTCCATCTCCGCTGCCACATGCAGTTAACCCTGATGCCACAAGCAACACAATGAATGCGAACAATCCTTTTTTTATCATTGCTCTTTCCTCCTAATGAGCTGGCTTCAGCCAAACAAATTGATATGGGTTTAATGCAATGGAATAATCACAATGGATAGTTTCACCTGTAATACGATCAATGAAGCGGCCTGTTAATTCACAATCTACTGATTCATTCGCTAGGTTACAGATTACTAAAAGGCTTTCTCCCTTTTCATCCACCCGTTTAAAGGCGAATACCTTTTCTCCCAAATCAAGGACTTCCATGACACTATTAGGGTGGAAAATCGTTTCTTCCTTTCTTATAGAAATGATTTTCGTTAATTCAGTGAAGACCTTATTTCGTAATGTATCCGGGTTATTTAGTTCCTTTTCGATATCAGCCATATTGTATTTTTGACGATTGATGGAACGGTTCATACCTGTTTTTGCAACGCCTTCCCTGTCATTCCGTGAACCAAGTATGCTTTGAACATAAATGGCAGGTACTCCAGGTAGAGCGAGCAGAATCGAATGAGCAGCTAAAAATCTCTTCACACGAAGATCATCATCATCGGATTGTAGATTTAACGCGTCAAGATAGGTGACATTAATTTCATATGGGCTCTCTGTCCCATCTGGATTTTTCTTGTAGTTGACCAATGCCCCTTCTTTTTTCAAATCTTCTATCATAGACAGAATCTCTTCTTCCGGAATAATCCCGCGAATCGGATTTACCCCAATCCCGTCATGGGAAGCTAAGAAATTGAAAAAGGTTGTATCCAGCCCAGTTGGCGGAAGCTCCTTTGCCCACTTCGAAAGCGCCGTTCCATTACCATTATGGATAGAATAAAGAACAAGTGGAGGCAGCGGGAATTGATAAACCATATGTGCCTCATCATTACCATTTCCAAAATAAGAAACATTATCTTTATGCGGGACATTTGTTTCCGTAATCAGTACAGTCCCTTTGGCAACCTCATCGGCGATTGCGCGGAATATCTTCACGATTTCATGTGTTTTTTCGAGGTGGATACATGTTGTGCCAGGCTCTTTCCACAAGAATCCGATCGCATCCAACCGAATATATTCTGCCCCTTGCTCAATGTAAAAAAGCAACACGTTAATCATCTCGAGCAAAACCTGAGGATTAGCAAAATTCAAGTCAATCTGATCTTCACTGAAGGTTGTCCAAATATTCTTCTCTTTTCCATTTTCCAAAATGAATTTGGTTAACAGCGGATGAGCCCTTGGTCTTGTAACTGCACTTAAGTCTATTGTTGGATCCATATCAATGAAGTAATTTTCATATTCCGGATTCCCTTTTAAGAATTCTTGAAACCAGTCACTCTTGGCAGAGATATGGTTACATACATCATCAAACATAATTCGAGCAGAACCGGAAAGCTCATTAATTTGCTCCCAATCACCCAAGACAGGATTTACTTTCTTGTAATCAATAACGGAAAAACCGTCATCCGACGAGTATGGATAAAAAGGCAGTATATGCACAATCTCAAACTTATCCGCTAAGTACTTATCAAACATCTTTTTAAAAGTGTTTAGTGTAGGTTGGTTAGGTTCCTGAAATTGGTCGCCATATGTAATCAGAAACACATCGCGTTGATCCCAGTTTTGTTTCCTTGGCTTAAGGGGCAGCGCCTTTGTTTTCGCCATACGCTCCTCAATGCTTGTCCAAAGTGAATCCACATCATAATCCTCATAAATAAATGAAAGTCTTTCTTTAATCGTTTTCATAGACTCCTCCTTTGTGGTACCGCTCCCAGATCGAATAAAAAAAAGTACCAAGTTCATAGAAAGTTAGTTTCATAATTAATTTCTTTATCATTAAAACTTTTATTAAATTTTTCGGAACGCTGCCCATAACATAAAAGAATTCCAATTTGAGATATCTTTTAGAGATCTATGGTACCGCTCCCACATAAACCAAAAAAATAATAGTGCTCGTGGTACCGCTCCCAAATATATTTAAAAAAATAGGTTATAATAAATATGGTACCGCTCCCACGTGCTAAATATATTATAGAAACCTCTTTCTGTCAATAAAATAGATGCAAAATTTATTGGTAAAAACTATTAATCGTGAACTACTATATTTTTGTTGATTGATTTAAATTTCATCCATATAATTTGTATATTGACTATATTAATAAAATAAAGTGATTATATATCTAATGGGATTCAGTTAAATCTTGTATATTCATCTACAGAGGAGGAGCTTTATTGGGCTACACAATATATGATATTGCCCGGGCTGCAAATGTTTCTAAATCAACCGTATCCCGTGTATTGAATAATCAGAACAATATTTCTGAAGATGCCAGAAATCGTGTCATTAAAGCAATGGAAGAATTAAATTACCAGCCTAGCAAATTGGCCAGGGCTCTATCCTCCAGTTTTGACGCTATCATGGTTGTCTCTCGGTCTGCAAAGACGACAACCAACAATCCATTTTTCTCAGAAATCCTCCAGACGGTAGCAGAAAAAGCGGAAGAAGAAAATTTCGATGTCATCTTGCAAACTGCAAAAAATAGCAGGGATGAACTCGAGAAGTGCATCACCAAAATAAAAGAAAAAATGATTAAAGGAATCATCATGTTGAGTTCGCCTACTAATGAAGAATTGTTCAAACAGCTTGATGTTTTTAATATTCCAATCGTCGTCATTGGTAAAGTCAATGGGAACTATAACAATATATATTCAGTCGATACCGATAACTACCATGATAGTTATGAATTAACAAAATATTTAATTGAACAAGGTCACAAAAAGATTGCCTGTATACACTCTCCACTTGAATACCATGTTTCCATAGATCGTCTAAATGGTTATAAAGCTTGTATGGAGGATCATCAATTGCCAGTGTCGGAAGAATGGTTGATTGACGGCGGCTACAACGTAGAAACAGGCAGCCTTGCAGCCAGGAAGCTGATTTTAGGAGCAAACCGCCCTACAGCCGTGTTGGCCACTGATGATTTAAAAGTCGTCAGCATTTATAAAACGGCAACAGAACTCGGAGTTTCCATTCCACACGATCTATCCGTTGTGGGTTACAGTAATTCGAGTTTTATTCCCTTTCTATCCCCCTCTCTGACTAGTATAGAAATACCGGTCAGAAAGCTAGGAAAAACTGGGGCGGAACTCCTCTTTTCTATTATTAGAAAAAATAAGCCAGAGGAAGCTCGTACCATCATTAAGACAGATAAAGTGATCCAAGATTCCGTCCTAAAAAAGTTCACTTATAAGAGTTAAAAAAGCCAATGGATTTCTGTCCGTTGGTTTTTTTGCGTGTAAACGAGATTTCACGTTCCCTCCCTCTTACTTCCTTTAATTATGTAGTTAATGAGAAAAGCGGTCTTACTTGAGAATTCGCATGATGAAGTTGCGGCGATTACATGAGATGGGTTATCCCTGAAACAAAGCATGGAAAAAATAAAACATAAAGGTTGACAAGATGGGTGCTTTTATATAATAATAAACATTGTATTAGAATTATTCTAATTTAGTTATTAGTATTTGATGTAAACCATTCTCAAAATTATTTTAGGAGGAAATATACTATGTCATTAATCGGTAAAGAAGTACAAGCATTCACAGCAAACGCGTATCAAAATGGAGATTTCATCACTGTTTCAGAAGAAAACTTTAAAGGTAAATGGAGTGTAGTTTGCTTCTACCCCGCAGATTTCACATTCGTATGCCCTACTGAATTAGAAGACTTACAAAACGAATACGCAACATTAAAAGATCTTGGCGTTGAAGTATACTCTGTATCAACTGATACTCACTTTACACACAAAGCATGGCATGATCACTCACCAGCTATCAGCAAAATCGAATATATCATGATTGGTGACCCGTCTCAAAAGCTTACACGCGCATTTGATGTATTAGATGAAGAAGAAGGTCTTGCACAACGCGGAACATTCATCATCGATCCAGACGGTGTTGTACAAGCTATGGAAATCAATGCAGACGGTATTGGCCGTGACGCAAGCACTCTTGTTAACAAAATTAAAGCAGCACAATACGTTCGCAACAATCCAGGTGAAGTTTGCCCAGCTAAATGGCAAGAAGGTTCTGAAACACTTAAGCCAAGCCTTGACCTAGTAGGAAAAATTTAAGGAGTAGATAATAATGTTACTAGATGCAGATATAAAAGCTCAGTTATCCCAGTATCTTCAACTGATGGAAGGCGATGTCCTTCTTAAAGTCAACGCAGGAACCGATGACGTATCTCGCGACATGTTGTTGTTAATTGATGAATTGGCAACCATGTCATCTAACATTAAGGTTGAAAAAACAGAACTAGAGAGAACACCAAGCTTTAGTGTAAATCGTATCGGCGAAGACACTGGAGTAACGTTTGCTGGTATTCCTCTAGGACATGAATTCACATCCTTAGTGTTGGCTCTCTTGCAAGTTAGCGGAAGAGCGCCAAAAGTAGAACAAAAAGTAATCGATCAAATCAAAGCCATCAAAGGTGAATATCACTTTGAATCTTATATCAGCCTGACTTGCCACAACTGTCCTGATGTTGTACAAGCCTTAAACTTAATGAGCATTCTCAACCCTGGTATTACCCATACCATGATTGATGGTGCAGTTTTCAAAGCTGAAGTTGAAAGCAAAAACATCATGGCAGTTCCAACTGTTTTCCTAAATGGAGAAAGTTTTGGCAGCGGTCGTATGACCATTGAGGAAATCCTCGCGAAGATGGGCACTGGTCCAGATGCAGCGGAGCTTTCTGATAAAGATCCATACGATGTACTGGTTGTGGGCGGCGGCCCAGCTGGTGCAAGTGCAGCGATTTACGCAGCTCGAAAAGGTATCCGTACAGGTATTGTCGCTGAACGTTTTGGCGGTCAAGTAATGGACACGATGGGTATTGAGAACTTTATCGGTACGAAATATACAGAAGGTCCGAAACTTGCTGCAAGCCTTGAAGAGCATGTGAAAGATTATGGCGTGGACATTTTAAACTTACAACGTGCAAAACGTTTAGAAAAGAAAGAACTCATTGAAATTGAACTTGAAAACGGTGCTGTTCTTAAGAGTAAAGCCGTTATCCTTTCCACTGGTGCACGCTGGCGTAATGTTGGTGTCCCAGGTGAAGCGGAGTTTAAAAATAAAGGTGTAGCTTACTGCCCACACTGTGATGGTCCATTGTTTGCAGGAAAACGCGTTGCTGTAATTGGCGGCGGGAATTCCGGTATTGAGGCTGCAATTGATCTTGCAGGTATCGTAAAGCATGTAACCGTTCTTGAGTTTGCAGCAGAGTTAAAAGCTGACTCAGTGCTTCAAGACCGTCTTTACAGCCTGCCTAATGTAACGGTTATTCTGAATGCTCAAACAAAAGAAATTACCGGTACTGACAAGGTAAATGGTATTTCCTATATGGATCGTGAAACAGAAGAAATTAAGCACATCGAATTAGAAGGTATTTTCGTTCAAATCGGTCTTGTACCAAACACAGATTGGTTAGAGGGTACCCTTGAACGCACTCGCTTCGGTGAGATTATTGTGGACAAGCATGGTGCTACAAGCATTCCGGGCGTATATGCAGCTGGTGACTGTACAGATAGTGCCTATAAGCAAATCATTATTTCTATGGGATCCGGTGCTACTGCTGCATTAGGTGCATTCGATTACTTGATTCGAAATTAATCTCTCAATAAAAAAGTCGCTGTACTATCTTGACCGATAGTATAGCGGCTTTTTTCCTTTTTTCCGGCTTTACTAGGCTGTATCTCTTTTTCCACCTTCTCTTCCCCTCTCCTTATAACAGAATAGTATTTTCAATTCTAAGACAACCTAATAATAGAATTAAATTTTCTTCAAGTGATTATACAGCTTACCATATAGAGTTGTTGAAGGGGGATTGATCCGTGAAACTGTATCAAGTAAGAAAAGGACAATTTGTTTATTATAACAATGAGTTACACAAGGTATACGGTGTAAAACCTATGTATAAACTGTCCGTGCATCTAATTAAGCTAAGGGATTTAACTCAGCATATTACCAATGCTGCAAGCGTAGAAAAATACAAGCCGAAGGAAAATGACAGTTTTATTTTTAATCATAAGGCATATACGCTCAAAAAAGAACGAAATGCAGAAGCAGGAGATTATATTTTAATACACAATCCAATGCCCGATTCTCTTGATACCTATACATTAAATGAAATTGAATTGGTCGAAACGGCGGATAAAAAAGGAGTTATCACAGGTAACTCCCACGGGGTTAAACATAATGAGTATTTATTAATGGTGCCGGGCCGCGCTGCTGGTGGTAATCCTATCGATTATAAAGACAAGGCAAATGATGAAGACGAGAGCTTAAGTGACATCGGAGCCCTAAGTCCTGCCACCAGCGAACAATTGCCATCCTTAGGAGACATCTATAAGAAGAAAGACGATGTGTCTATATTTGAGGCAATGGTGGTCGCAATTAAAGACCAAACCGTTTACCTTGGAGGCGGATTAGAGATTACCCAGGAAGAGTTGATGAACAGTGAAAAATGGGAATTTCTATATAACCTCCTCGATAAGTGATGTACTTCCAAAAACTTTACATAACACCGAGTTTTTACTAGGAGGTTTCTATGGACAGCAATAAGAATATGGGAAACAGCGTTTTTATTATTTCATTATTACTTACGCTCATTTTCATTGTTTGGGGAGTATTTTTTACTGATAATCTCGCCAAAGTGACCGATATTATCTATAATGGTTCGATTGATTACCTTGGGTGGGTGTATCTTGGGGCTACCCTCTTCTTTGTTATCTTTTCAATCTATTTATTGTTCTCTAAATATGGGGATATTCGGCTGGGTAAGAAAACAGACCGACCTGATTTTAACACCGCATCTTGGCTTGCCATGTTATTCGGTGCTGGGATGGGAATCGGAATTGTCTACTGGAGTGTTGCGGAACCTGTAACTCACTACACATCTCCTCCTTATGGAGAAGGTTATACGATTGACGCAGCAAATACGGCTATGAAGTATACATTTTTCCATTGGGGCCTGGATCCATGGGCCATTTACACGGTAATTGGTCTAGCTCTTGCGTTTTTTCAATACAACAAAAGGCTGCCAGCAGCTATAAGTTCAGCATTCCATCCGATATTAGGAGATAGGATTTACGGGCCGATTGGAAAAACAATTGATATCCTGTCTATCTTTGCAACAGTCTTTGGTATCGCAACCTCTTTAGGTCTTGGAGCCATGCAGGTGACGGCCGGAATGCATGACCTATTCGGTGTTCCCAATCAGTTATTTGTCCAAATGATTGTGATTGTTGTCGCGACCATTATTTTTATAATTTCCATCAACACAGGCTTAGAAAGAGGGATTCAGTACTTATCTAATGCTGCGATGATCCTATCTTTTGCGATTATGCTGCTGATTCTAATCGTGGGTCCCACTCTGACTGTCATTAAAGTTTTTTTTAATACGACGGGTCTTTATATCAGTGACTTTATACATATGAGTTTAAGGTTAAAGCCCTTCGGTGAAGGAGAATGGATTGCTTCCTGGACGCTTTTTTATTGGGCCTGGTGGATTGCCTGGGCACCATTTGTCGGTATGTTTATTGCCAGGGTTTCAAAAGGAAGAACAGTAAGGGAATTTGTAATCGGCGTACTGGTTGTGCCCACCCTCGGAACATGTCTCTGGATGTCCATATTTGGCGGCTCAGCACTTGAATTGGTACTAAACTCAGGCAACCATGACTTGGCAAAAAAGATCACCAAAGACGTTTCATTATCAATCTTCACATTCTTTGATTATCTTCCATTAAGTTCAGTGTTAAGTATTTTGGGGTTTGCGGTAGTAGTAATTTATTATATAACAGTCGCCGATACAGCCACCTTTGTATTGGGGATGTTAAGTGAAGGCGGAACATTAAATCCTTCCAATAAAATTAAAATGACATGGGGTGTCATACAATCTGCTTTGGCTGCAGTATTGCTATTAGCTGGCGGGTTGAACGTACTGCAAACTGCCTCCATTGCGGCTGCCCTGCCTTTTGCGATTATACTTGTAGTGATGTGCTTCTCCTTAGTGAAAGGGTTAAAAAGTGAAGTCGAGGTACAAAGAGGCAATAAAAGAAGCGCAAACCATTCCTGAAGGGTCATTAAATAAAAAAATAAGAAAAACCACCTTTAAAAAAATGATCATTTTCTTAAAGGTGGTTTTATTATGTATATTGATTATTTTAGAAGGATTAGGCTAACTTTCCTACGTTTCAAAGATGGCTCCGCAGGTAGGACTCGAACCTACGACCGATCGGTTAACAGCCGATAGCTCTACCACTGAGCTACTGCGGAACAATTAAAAATTGTTTTTGCTGTTGAATAACTCTGATTATTATATTTGGCAAAAAGTTGAATTATTATGCTAAGCAAAAAATTCTGGTGGGCCTAAATGGACTCGAACCATCGACCTCACGCTTATCAGGCGTGCGCTCTAACCAGCTGAGCTATAGGCCCATAATTGGAGCGGGTGATGAGAATCGAACTCACAACATCAGCTTGGAAGGCTGAGGTTTTACCACTAAACTACACCCGCATATTTTAATTTGGAGGCAACACCCGGATTTGAACCGGGGATAAAGGTTTTGCAGACCTCTGCCTTACCACTTGGCTATGCTGCCCAAACTTTTAAAGAGCAATCCCAATTTATTAAGATTAATGGGGCGACTGATGGGAATCGAACCCACGAATGCCTGAACCACAATCAGGTGCGTTAACCACTTCGCCACAATCGCCATATTAGTTATTCCACTACCGTGAAAAAACTTTGGTGGAGGGGGACGGATTCGAACCGCCGAACCCAGAGGGAGCGGATTTACAGTCCGCCGCGTTTAGCCACTTCGCTACCCCTCCATATATAAAAGACCAATAAAGTTCAAAAAATGATGGCTCAGGACGGAATCGAACCGCCGACACAAGGATTTTCAGTCCTTTGCTCTACCGACTGAGCTACTGAGCCACACAAGTAAAGTTTCCTAAAGTTTGATTGATAATCAAACCTTTGCTCCAAAAACCTCACGGTTTTTCTCGCAGATTGCCATGGAAGTCCATTCAGTGAAGTGAGCAATCTGCTCTACCGACTGAGCTACTGAGCCATACAATCTATATCTATATCAACAGTAGAGTTAACCTACTGATATAAAAAATGGCGGTCCGGACGGGACTCGAACCCGCGACCTCCTGCGTGACAGGCAGGCATTCTAACCAACTGAACTACCGGACCAATGTTTTTCAAGTGTATTACTTGAAAAACTAATTGCGGGGGCAGGATTTGAACCTACGACCTTCGGGTTATGAGCCCGACGAGCTACCAGACTGCTCCACCCCGCGACAATAAAATTATTTAATTACATCCATGCCCTTAGTTTGTAAGGACTGTATCAATCTCAGTAAGACTATTCAAGCAGCAACTCGATTGATACAACTCGCAGTTAATTCATTGAAGCAATGCTCGTTGCTCCACCCCGCGACAATAAAATTATTAAATTATATCCATCCCCAAAATAAGAATATGGAGGAGGAAGAGGGATTCGAACCCCCGCGCGGTTTGACCCGCCTGTCGGTTTTCAAGACCGATCCCTTCAGCCAGACTTGGGTATTCCTCCGAATATAAGTGGAGCCTAGCGGGATCGAACCGCTGACCTCCTGCGTGCAAAGCAGGCGCTCTCCCAGCTGAGCTAAGGCCCCATATATTTAATAGTTTTGAATGGTCGGGAAGACAGGATTCGAACCTGCGACCCCTTGGTCCCAAACCAAGTGCTCTACCAAGCTGAGCTACTTCCCGATTATATATGGCGCGCCCGAAAGGAGTCGAACCCATAACCTTCTGATCCGTAGTCAGACACTCTATCCAATTGAGCTACGGGCGCATTTTAAACTATAATTTTCTATTCAAAAAATGGTGCCGAGGACCGGAATCGAACCGGTACGGTAGTCACCTACCGCAGGATTTTAAGTCCTGTGCGTCTGCCAGTTCCGCCACCCCGGCAACATTGGAGCGGAAGACGGGATTCGAACCCGCGACCCCCACCTTGGCAAGGTGGTGTTCTACCACTGAACTACTTCCGCATTTATAGTGAGTTATTTTACAGTTAAAAAACTTAAAGTGCGGGTGAAGGGAGTCGAACCCCCACGCCTTGCGGCGCCAGATCCTAAGTCTGGTGCGTCTGCCAATTCCGCCACACCCGCATATTTGAAATTATTTGCTTTCGCAAAAGGAAAGTTATTTTCGCTAACGCGAAAAAACTTTGGTGAGCCATGAAGGACTCGAACCTTCGACCCTCTGATTAAAAGTCAGATGCTCTACCAACTGAGCTAATGGCTCTAATAATGAAATTTTTCTAAACACATTTTCTCTGCTTAAAATCCCTTTCGAGATTTTGCGCATGCTCCACTGATGCAAAATCAACGTAGTAAGAAGCATGGTGCCGGCGAGAGGACTTGAACCCCCAACCTACTGATTACAAGTCAGTTGCTCTACCAATTGAGCTACCCCGGCACATTTTAACTATCATGAAAAATCTATGGTGGAGGATGACGGGATCGAACCGCCGACCCTCTGCTTGTAAGGCAGATGCTCTCCCAGCTGAGCTAATCCTCCGTATAATGGTAAGATGTTTTTCGTTGATGCAAAAAACTTTGGTGACCCCTACGGGATTCGAACCCGTGTTACCTCCGTGAAAGGGAGGTGTCTTAACCACTTGACCAAGGGGCCGTAATAATTTTTGAGCAAAAAAATAGCCCCAAAGGGGTAGCCTGGCAACGTCCTACTCTCACAGGGACAAAGTCCCAACTACCATCGGCGCTGAGAAGCTTAACTTCCGTGTTCGGTATGGGAACGGGTGTGACCTTCTCGCCATTGCTGCCAGACTATTTATTTTGAGGTTTCATTCCCTCAAAACTAGATAATTTCAGAAGAAGTGTGTAAAACGAGTTCGCTTTTTAAAATTGGTTAAGTCCTCGAACGATTAGTATCAGTCAGCTCCACATGTTACCACGCTTCCACCTCTGACCTATCAACCTGATCATCTTTCAGGGTTCTTACTAGCTTGACGCTATGGGAAATCTCATCTTGAGGGGGGCTTCATGCTTAGATGCTTTCAGCACTTATCCCGTCCGCACATAGCTACCCAGCGATGCCTTTGGCAAGACAACTGGTACACCAGCGGTGCGTCCATCCCGGTCCTCTCGTACTAAGGACAGCTCCTCTCAAATTTCCTGCGCCCACGACGGATAGGGACCGAACTGTCTCACGACGTTCTGAACCCAGCTCGCGTACCGCTTTAATGGGCGAACAGCCCAACCCTTGGGACCGACTACAGCCCCAGGATGCGATGAGCCGACATCGAGGTGCCAAACCTCCCCGTCGATGTGGACTCTTGGGGGAGATAAGCCTGTTATCCCCGGGGTAGCTTTTATCCGTTGAGCGATGGCCCTTCCATGCGGAACCACCGGATCACTAAGCCCGACTTTCGTCCCTGCTCGACTTGTAGGTCTCGCAGTCAAGCTCCCTTGTGCCTTTACACTCTACGAATGATTTCCAACCATTCTGAGGGAACCTTTGGGCGCCTCCGTTACTCTTTAGGAGGCGACCGCCCCAGTCAAACTGCCCACCTGACACTGTCTCCCACCCCGATCAGGGGTGTGGGTTAGAATTTCAATACAGCCAGGGTAGTATCCCACCGACGCCTCCACCGAAGCTGGCGCTCCGGTTTCTCAGGCTCCTACCTATCCTGTACAAGCTGTACCAAAATTCAATATCAGGCTACAGTAAAGCTCCACGGGGTCTTTCCGTCCTGTCGCGGGTAACCTGCATCTTCACAGGTACTATAATTTCACCGAGTCTCTCGTTGAGACAGTGCCCAGATCGTTACGCCTTTCGTGCGGGTCGGAACTTACCCGACAAGGAATTTCGCTACCTTAGGACCGTTATAGTTACGGCCGCCGTTTACTGGGGCTTCGATTCAGAGCTTCGCTTGCGCTAACCCCTCCTCTTAACCTTCCAGCACCGGGCAGGCGTCAGCCCCTATACTTCGCCTTGCGGCTTCGCAGAGACCTGTGTTTTTGCTAAACAGTCGCCTGGGCCTATTCACTGCGGCTCTTCGAGGCTATTCACCTCAAAAAGCACCCCTTCTCCCGAAGTTACGGGGTCATTTTGCCGAGTTCCTTAACGAGAGTTCTCTCGCTCACCTTAGGATTCTCTCCTCGCCTACCTGTGTCGGTTTGCGGTACGGGCACCTTTTATCTCGCTAGAGGCTTTTCTTGGCAGTGTGGAATCAGGAACTTCGGTACTATATTTCCCTCGCTATCACAGCTCAGCCTTTACGGTAAGCGGATTTTCCTACTTACCAGCCTAACTGCTTAGACGCGCATATCCAACAGCGCGCTTACCCTATCCTCCTGCGTCCCCCCATCACTCAAACGATAAAGAGGTGGTACAGGAATATCAACCTGTTGTCCATCGCCTACGCCTTTCGGCCTCGGCTTAGGTCCCGACTAACCCTGAGAGGACGAGCCTTCCTCAGGAAACCTTAGGCATACGGTGGATGGGATTCTCACCCATCTTTCGCTACTCATACCGGCATTCTCACTTCTAAG